>NZ_CP126969.1:1283698-1925547 GCF_030252165.1 Corynebacterium breve
AGGGGCCCGTATTGCCCTCAACAGGATCATGCTCAAAGTTCTCTGCTACCCCGCGCGCCACCGGAATGTCTTCGGCAGTATGAGCATCATCAACCTGCGCACCATCAGTGTCGTCTGCAGATTCTGTGGCTAACGCGTCGTCGTTAAGCTGCTCTTCTGCAGAGGTCGCTTCGGAGTTATCTTTGTTCTTTTTTCCAAAAGGCCACAGGGCCATGAGGCTCACCTTCCTTGATGCGTTTCGAAATAATTTTACAGGGAATGAACGCCAGTGGATCCGTAGCCACCAGCACCGCGCTCGGTGTCATCGAGTTCTTCGACTTCGACAAAATCGACAAGCTCAACGCGCTGCACGACAAGCTGCGCGATGCGCATCCCGCGAGTGATCTCAATCGGAGTTTCCCTATCGAGGTTGATCAGGCACACCTTGATTTCGCCACGGTAGTCCGCATCGACAGTGCCCGGAGTATTAACAATGCTCAGCCCCTGCTTCGCCGCCAGACCAGAGCGAGGATGAATCAACCCCACGGTGCCCAAAGGCAACGCCAGTGCGATTCCAGTGGGCACTAACTGACGCTCGCCCGGAGCAAGAACGACGTCTACGGCAGAGTACAGATCCACGCCTGCGTCACCGCGATGTGCGCGTTGCGGGAGCGGTAGTTCAGGATCCAAACGACGCAGCGGAATCGGGCCAAGGCTTTCTTCGTTAATAGTCACGGTTCCAGACTACGGGAGCGTTAAGCGCGACGGGGAATAGAGTTTTCGTGTCGACCTCACCTAAAGTTGGATACGTGACTGATTCGACTGGTGTGCAAAATTCTTCATCAACCACTCTGTACCGCGAACGCCAATGGGTTCCTTGGTACTGGTGGGCAATGGCGGCGGGCCTTGCCCTTTTGATAGCTTTCCAGTTCAGCTTGAACCGCAACTTCTGGTGGTTTCTCATCCCACTTCTCGTCGGGCTCCTGCTGATGGTATGGGTTATGTTTTGGATGTCTAAGAACGTGTTAGAAGTTGTGCAAGACCCCGACGGATCGCGCTGGCTGTTGGCTGGCGATGCAAATTTGCCTGCCTCAGTCGTTGACCGAGCGATGGTGGTCCCGGAAAGTGCAAAACAAAACGCCCTTGGCCGACAGCTCGACCCAGCAGCGTTTGTCGTTTCTCGGGGGTGGGTCAAGGAATTAGCGTTGATTGTGCTCAATGACCCTGAAGATCCGACTCCATATTGGTTGCTCTCCAGCAAGAATCCCGGGCAGCTTCTCCAGGCATTTGTGCCTGAGCAAACCATGACTCCAAATAAGTAACCCGGCTGGTTTCCAGCCGGGGTAAGTCGTTATTCGCAGTCCAAGCAGATCTTCGAACCGTCTGGCTCAGTGTAAGCCAGGCGAACATTTTTCTGCACCAAGAAGCACGAAGAACAGGTGAACTCGTTCTCACGACGTGGAACCACAGTGACGTTGAGCTCCTCACCGGAAAGATCAGCTTGTGGAATCTCGAAGGAGTCTACGATCTCGCCTTCGTCGTCCATGCTGCTTCCCGCAACCTCAGCAGCCTTCAGTCCTTCGAGCGAATCTGTTTCAAGCTCGTCGTCCATGCGGCGCCGCGGAGCATCGTAGTCGGTAGCCATTCAGGTGCCCTTCCTTGGTCAAATCTTGATAAAAAATGGTGTTGTCAGTCATTCAAGTTGACCCGAAGTGGTCCTTCGCTCATTGAGCATCCCATACAGGTAACTTTCGACGCGATACTAGAGCACCAAATTCAATCTGTCATATCACCAGCTCAGTGGGGCAGATTTTGGCTAGCCCCGCTCTCCTCAACTAACGCTCGAAAATTGTTGGTAATTCCCGGAGCGGTGACGACAACAAGTCGCCCTTCGACGCCCGATACGTCCAGTTCAGGGACTACAACCCCACAACCAGCTTCCCTTGCGATCACAGCCCCCGCTGCGTAATCCCACGGGTGCAAACCATGCTCGTAATAAGCATCCACATGCCCCTCCGCAACGCGACACAAATCCAGCGCCGCCGCACCCATCCGACGAATATCGCGCACCTTTGGCAGCAACGTTGTCAATATCTGTGCCTGAGCTTCACGCCGACGTGCCGTGTAGCCGAACCCCGTGGCTACAAGGGCTTGCTCAGTGTCAGTGACATGGGAAGCCTGCAGTGGTGCAGTCTTGCCGTTGCGCCTCACGCTCGCCCCTTCGCCGCGAGCGCCAAGGTACAACTCCCCTGTAGCAACGTTGAGCACAGCGCCCGCGACCAACTCACCATGGATGGCGACACCAATCGACACCGCATAGACAGGAAGGCCGTACAGAAAATTCACCGTTCCATCGATGGGGTCAACGATCCACTGCACGCCGCTTGTCGATGACTTATCCGCGCCTTCTTCACCAACGATTCCGTCCAACGGCCTCTCCGCCGATATCCGCCCCACGATGTACTTTTCTGAAGCCTTGTCCACAACTGTCACCGGATCCACAATGGAAGACTTCGTATCCGCATCAAGTCGGTCCTCTCCTGCAAGCTCCGCTCGTTGGGTGCGGACCAGCTCGCCTGCCCCAAGGGCGATATCGCAGGCAAGGTCTCGGAATTCTGCTGGGGTGAAGACTTGGGAAACAGTTTCGCTCATAGCCACCATTGTGCACCCAGAGTTTCCAATCGGCAGTGGATTCTTGGCTGCAACATCGTCGTAACATAGACGGCCTTGTTTTTGTATGGTTGTGGTTATGAGCAACGAGTCAATCGGTTTGGGAATCGATATCGGTGGATCCGGCGTCAAGGGCGCCCTAGTCAACTTAGACACAGGCGAATTTGTCGGTGATCGCATCAAGATCGCCACTCCGAAGCCCTCTACCCCAGAGGCTGTGGCTGACGTGGTCGCTGACATTGTCCATCAGAAAGAATGGAACGGCCCCGTTGGCATCTGCATGCCTTCAGTGATCAAGAACCAGACTGCGTTGTCTGCAGCGAATATCGACAAGTCGTGGATCGGTGTCAACGTCCACGACCTTTTCACCAAGCGGCTCGAGGGCCGCAAAGTTGCGGTGCTTAACGACGCCGACTCAGCAGGCCTAGCCGAAGTAGCCTACGGTCACGAGAACGCACGCCAGGGTTCCGTCATCTTCTTAACGTTTGGCACCGGAATCGGATCCGCCTTCTTCATGAACGGAACCCTGTTCCCCAACACCGAGTTGGGTCACATGCTCGTCGGCAAGCAGGAGGCAGAACACCAAGCTTCCTCCGCGGTCAAAGAGAACGAAGAGCTCGGCTTTAAGAAGTGGGCAAAACGCGTTGACACCGTCCTTGCGGAATACGAAAAGCTCTTCTCCCCTTCTTGCTTCATTGTTGGCGGTGGCATTTCGCGCGAACACGAGAAGTGGGTACCGCGGTTAACTGTGGAGACTCCCGTATATCCAGCTGAACTGCGCAACCGCGCTGGGATCGTCGGAGCAGCGATGGCTGTCGACGGTGATGTAACTCCATAAAACTTCAGGCGAAACCCAGTACTGGGACCAATGCTCAAAATCAAGACGGTATACTGTACTGTTAACCGAGTTGCTCACGCAAGAGCAGGGAATATTTTGTTTCCCACCGCGTTTCTACGTTGAGTTAGGGTTTTGCGTATCCTTGGGCAATACGACTCAAGACGCTTCTCAGCTACCAGTATTTTATGGTTCCTGACCAGCAACGAGAAAGCACGACGATCAAGGCGAAAGGGCGTACGTGGCAGCCAGCACATCTTCCAGCAAGGCAAACGCAGCGGACGTGGATGTAAACACGACCAGCGGCGTCGCCAGCGACGGCGAAAACAAGCAGGCGGAGCCCAAGAAGGCGACCAAGAAGACCGCTAAGAAGACCGCCAAAAAAACTGCGAGAAAGACGGCCAAAAAGACAGTCAAGAAGACTGCGAAAAAGACCGCTCGTAAGACTACGAAGAAGACGACCAAGAAAACGACGGCTAAAAAGGCTACCGCCAAAGCCGACGACGCAGTCACCGATTCCGAGGATGAGCTTCTAGAAGACGACCTTGTTGATGAGGTCGATGGTGCGGAAACCGACGAGGACGAGGGCGACTTTGACCCTACCCTCGCCGACGATGAAGAGTTCGCGGATGAAGACGAGGAAGACGAAGAGGAAGACGAAGGTTCCTCAGTCTGGGACATCGAAGAGTCCGCGGCACTTCGCCAGGCCCGCAAGGACGCACAGCTCACTGCTTCCGCCGACTCTGTCCGTGCATACCTCAAGCAAATCGGTAAGGTTGCCCTTCTCGATGCTGAGCAAGAGGTTTCACTTGCAAAGCGCATCGAGGCTGGTCTTTATGCTCAACACCGCTTGGACGAGATGGCACGCGCTGCAGAAGAGGGCGACAAGGATGCCAAGCTCACCCCTGCTGTGAAGCGTGACCTTCGTGCGGTGGCTCGTGACGGCCGCAAGGCCAAGAACCACCTGCTCGAAGCAAACTTACGCCTGGTCGTTTCGCTGGCAAAGCGTTACACCGGCCGTGGCATGGCATTCCTTGACTTGATTCAGGAGGGCAACCTCGGCCTCATCCGCGCTGTGGAGAAGTTCGACTACTCCAAGGGGTATAAGTTCTCTACTTACGCAACTTGGTGGATTCGCCAGGCGATTACCCGCGCTATGGCTGATCAGGCTCGTACGATCCGTATCCCTGTGCACATGGTCGAGGTCATCAACAAGCTCGGCCGTATCCAGCGCGAGCTACTGCAGGATCTGGGCCGTGAACCTACCCCGCAAGAGCTGGCCAAGGAAATGGATATCACCGAGGAAAAGGTCCTCGAAATCCAGCAGTACGCCCGCGAGCCAATCTCTCTCGACCAGACCATTGGCGACGAAGGCGACTCCCAGCTTGGAGATTTCATCGAAGACTCCGAGGCTGTTGTCGCAGTCGATGCCGTCTCCTTTACCCTGCTCCAGGACCAGCTCCAAGACGTGCTTCACACCCTGTCCGAGCGCGAAGCTGGGGTTGTGCGCCTCCGCTTCGGTCTCACCGACGGCATGCCTCGTACCCTCGACGAGATCGGCCAAGTTTACGGCGTGACGCGCGAACGCATTCGTCAGATCGAGTCAAAGACGATGTCCAAGCTGCGTCATCCGTCGCGCTCCCAGGTGCTACGCGACTACCTGGATTAGTATTACGCCCCTGCTTTACGACGAAGCCCCCGCGACCGGAATCATTTCGGTCGCGGGAGCTTCGTCGTTTCGTTTATTAGTCCAACTGCGGTGGTGCTTGTCTATTTGCGGGGTTGTGCGCGGGGTTGTGTGGAGGCTGCTGAGCAGGAATTGGATGAGCTGGAAGCTCGGCCTGTGGCGGTTTCCACTGCGTAGGTAGGCCATTTTTTCCATACGAAATTCTGCGGTGAAGCCATTCAAACGGCCCCGGAGTACCGGTCATTTCCAGGATTACGGCAAGAATTAGCGTGACTAGCCATACTCCTGTCGCGACAACAAGTACTAGCGCAGCACCAATATCTGTAAGCAGGTTCAATGTGAAAGGTAGCGCCAAGATGAAGAACAATACAGACTGCATCAGGTAACCGGACATCGAGCGCTTGCCCAGCGCTACAGGTGCCCGGAGCCACAGCGGCACGACATCAGTCTCTGCGTAGCGTCTTTGCACTGGCATCAAGACGACCGTCACCAACGCCACAATCGCAGGTCCAGTAATGTAGCCGAAGTTCAGGTTCAGCGTGCTGAATGTCTCTGCCCACTCAGGATTGATAAATCCGGCGGCGGATAGTCCCCAAGGCAGACCGATAAAGAGCACTACTGCTGCACCAGCGATGATCCATGCCCAAAGCGTGCGCAAGTGCTTTTCCGGCTCATGGAGTACGCCAGTGCGGGCAAAAAGGAACCCGATCAAAATCACAGGGAAAATAGTTCCCGCTGAGGCTACAACGCCAAAGACGTATCCGGCGATCGATCCAAGACCAAGCAGCATGTATCCCAGATAGTTTTCCGGCAGCGTAAAGCTGTAGTTGATCATCTTGTCGCCGAATGAGTTCATCATGAAAAAGGTGAATGCAGTTCCCACCGTCACTCCAAGACCGAGCAGCACTCCTGCAATCCACTTAATGGCCTTGTTCGATAGACCGATCATCAACGCGACGATCATCGCCAGTAGGCCATACAAAATCATGATGTCGCCGAAGAAGAGGAAAATGCAGTGGATGACACCGAACAGAGCCAAGAAACCATAGCGGCGAACGAGGACCAGCATTGCCTTGTTGCGAGGGAACTGACGACGCTGCAAGCTGAGCGAAATCAATCCGATGCCGAAGCCGAGCAGAGTCGCAAACATCGGGAGTCCGCGCACATGCGCAAACATTGCGGAAAAGACCATCGCTAGTTGATCCAGAAGATGATGAGTTTCCGAGGCTCCTGGGTAGAAGCCTCCCAGCATCGAGTCGCCCTCCGCGTCGATGGGGATCGCCCACGCCGTGGGGAGGTTGGCTACTGCGATGCCTAGCAAAGCCAAGCCGCGGGCCACATCGGGCGCAAGAATGCGCTTCGAGGTGGTTCCGCGGCGTTGAATTTTTTGAGCGGTATCCACGATTTACTGGTTCGCGTTTTCGATGACGTCTTGGACGCACTGCTCATACTCGTCTGGCGAGTCCAGGAGGTGCTCACAATCTTTCATGCCAGATTCCTGGTAGAAGGACATCATGCCAACGCCGAGGAACAGGAGGCCAACAGTCATAACCAAAGCGATGATGGAAGTGACCACACCACCAATCGCCATGCCCTTACGAGTCACAGGGCCGGTGATCTTGTTTGCACGACGGATACCCATGATGCCGAGAATCAGGCCGATGATCGCGGCGAGCGTGCCTACTGGGAACAGGAAAATGGTGATGACAAGAACGATGCCGACGATGCCCAGGATCAAAGACCACAGTGCAAGGTTGTTCTTTTCCACTGGCTGCCCAGCCTGGTAGCCACCCTGGTTCGGGTAGCTTTCCTGTGCCGAGTAGCCGGTCTGATCGGAGTAGCTGGAGGAGCTACCAGCTCCATCGGTGGGGCCACTCTGTGGATAGGACGAGGTGTAGTCCGTTCCACCCTGTGCGGAGTCTCCGCCGGGGTTGTTGTATGGGCCGTTGTCCGGCTGATTGTTGCCAAAAGGGTTGTTTTGGTTCGAATTGTCCGTCATGAGGGAGGGTATCCTTCCATCGGTATCGCATCGGGCAAATATGTTCCCTTCTACAGTACAGTTCCCGGACGGTCCCCGCTTATGAAAACGGAAATCACCAATCGCTAAGGTAGGCGATTCTCTCGCGCAACTGCTCGGCAGAGCATAGAGCCGTGGGAGGCCCGCCACACGCTTTTCTCACCTCGGTGTGAATCGAACCGTGCGGACGTCCTGTTCGACCCGCAGTAATCGATACCAATGTATTTAACTGTTTGCGCAGTGCTGGGATCTCATCGGAGGCGACCCCCGATGATCCAGGGTCTGAATCGTCTGGCTTCTTCTTAGTCGAAGTCCCGAGCATCTCCTCGCGTTCTCGCTGCTCTCTTTCTGCTGCCCGGCGCGCCTTTTCTTCAGCTTCTTGCGCGTCGAGTTGATCGCTTTGCCGCTTGCGCAGCAGAGTCTTTACTTGCTCTGCATCGAGTAGACCTGGAAGGCCGAGATATTCGCGTTCTTCTGCGGAACCTGCGAGGGTTGGGGTTCCATAAGTAGATCCATCGAAAATGAGCGAGTCCAACTCCGCCGACGCCCCCAACGCCTCGTAGGTTCCGGGCTCGTCAGGTTCGTTCTGCTCTCGGTTAGCCTCCGCCACCAAGTCGTCGTCCCAGCCGTCCTTTTCTCGGTGGGGCTTGCCCAATACGTGATCGCGAGAGACCTCCATCTCTTCAGCTAGGCGAAGCAGTACCGGCACAGAGGGCAAAAACACCGATGCGGACTCGCCCGGCATTCGGGAACGCACGAAGCGACCGATTGCTTGAGCGAAGAACAGTGGCGTCGACGCCGATGTCGCATACACACCTACGGCGAGTCGAGGAACGTCGACGCCTTCAGACACCATGCGGACTGCCACCATCCACTCGTCGCGTGACGCGGAGAATTCATCAATACGCTCGGAGGAACCGGGTTCATCAGACAAGATGACTGAAACCGGGGTGGAACTTAAGCTTTCGAGGATTTTCGCATAGGCACGTGCTGTTGTCGTGTCCGTTGCTATGACCAAACCACCTGCATCTGGCATGTTGGTGCGTACCTTTTGAAGGCGCGTGTGCGCAGCCGTCAAGACAGCCGCGATCCAATCCCCCTTTGGGTCCAACGCGGTTTTCCACGCGCGGGCAGTTTGCTCGGGGTTGAGGGGCTCACCGAGGCGGGCCGAATACTCTTCCCCGGCCGAGTCACGCCATTGTGCCTCGCCAGAGTAGGCAAGGAACACCACTGGACGAACAACACCGTCTTTAAGCGCTTCGGCGTAGCCGTATGTGTAATCTGCTCGCGAAACTTGATGGCCGTCGCCGTCTTCTTCGTAGCGCACAAACGGAATCGCCGAATCGTCTGAGCGGAAAGGCGTACCGGTCAAAGCGAGTCGGTGCTCGACATCGTTGTAGGCCTCGTAAACGCCATCGCCCCAGCTTTTGGAGTCACCGGCATGGTGAATCTCATCCATAATCACCAGCGTCTTGCGTGACGACGACACCGCGTGGTGCTTAAACGGGTGCATGCCAACTTGCGCATAGGTTACAACGATGCCGTCAAAGGCTGGGTTAAACGCAGATGAATTGGTGAAATTGGGATCAAGCGAAATTCGAAAACGCTTCGCTGCCTCGCTCCACTGATGCTTCAAGTGTTCAGTAGGCACCACGACGATAAGGCGCTCCACCGAGCGATCCGCCAGCAGCGTGGCAGCCAACGTCAAAGCAAAAGTAGTCTTACCCGCGCCTGGCGTAGCCACTGCGAGGAAGTCTCTTGGCTTCTTGTGGAGAAACTGATCAAGGGCCTCTTGCTGCCATATACGCAGCTGAGGCCCTGGCGCAGGTTGGGTCACTTGCGACGCAACCCCTTAAAAATGCGCTCGCAGTCAGGACACACGGGAGAGCCGGGTTTTGCTTGCTTGGTTACGGGGAAAGTCTCTCCGCACAGTGCAACGACCATCTTTCCGCTAACGGCAGATGTCACGATTTGGTCCTTCTTCACGTAGTGGAAGAACTTCGGGGTGCCATCATCGGTCCCCGTGGTGGTGTCTTCACGAATATCTGGGCGCTCAATGGTTTTCGTCGTCGTTCTCACATTCTCCATCATGCCTCACTTTCTTCAATTTCTTAAGCTGTTCGGGCTACCCTTGGAATACATGGACGGCGTAGAAGGCAAAGATTGGGTTGACGCGGATGCTCCTCCGGAGGAGCATCCCCGTCGTCGGTTCTCGCTGCGCCCCCGCAAACCAGAACTCATCACCGATGCGACAACGTCGCCGGAACAAAACCGGCACACTCGCGAGGTTAAGTATCTGGTCTTGCAGTTGCTGCGTGTGCCGTTCATCTTCGCCAGCATCTGGCTCGGTTTCGAGCAGATGTGGTGGCCCGCGGCGTTCTTCTTTACAGTGTCTGTCCCCATGCCGTGGATTGCGGTCGTGATCGCTAACGGTCGCGGCGAGCCACGCGATTCGCGTGCGCGAAACGTGTACAAGCCGGCCGTCGCTCGTCACCACGCCATTGAGTCGGAGAAACAGATTGCTCTTGAAGCGCGTCATGGGACAGGTGTGGAGCACAACCTTCCCGCTACCATCGATCATGATGACATCATCAACGGGGTGATCGATCACGATGATCCCCCAGCCGGACACTAACTACTTGAGGAGTTTTTGAGTGGATTCTGCATCTTCGCGTCCTGAAACGGCCCGCGCGCTCGTCGATAAGCTTGCCGAGCTGAGCTTCACCGCTGATGGCATTGCGGGCTACTTGGGTCCGGAGGTAACAGAGGCCCTTTATCGCGGAGAGCCTGGCGTAGTCATGTCCGCCACGAATGGCAACGACGCGCTCGCTGGCCTGATCCGCTTTTTCCTACTGCGTCTGCCGACAAGCGGCGAGATCTTGGGCGAGCTAATTGGGCATCGCCTTGCTGCCTCGCTTATCGACGAAGCGTTTGTCCACGTCACGCCCGCGGGTGAAGTACAGGTTGCCGTGGATATTCGCCCTCACATCATCGCCGGAAAGAACCGGGTGGTGTTTTCTGACTTGGATGCCTCAGTGACTGATCATGTCCCAGGTCCCGACCACGTTCTCGGCGTCGGTGCGGCGAGTTTGTCTCTGTTATCGGCAACCCCGCTCTCCCCTGTCGATTCCGTATTGGACTTGGGCACCGGTTCTGGAGTGCAAGCTTTGGCACAGGCAGATTCTGCGATGCGCATTGTCGCAACGGATGTCCACGAACGCGCGCTGCAAATGGCTCGGTGCACAATGGCGGGTGCCCATGTGAGAAATGTTGAGATTAGAACGGGGTCTTGGTTCGAGCCGGTGGAAGGAGAGTCTTTCGACCGGATCGTGGCTAACCCTCCTTTTGTAGTGGGGCTGCCCGAGGTGGGACACGTCTATCGCGACTCTGGGTTGAGTTTGGATGGGGCGACGCAGCTCGTCGTTAAGCATGCCCCTGCGCATCTGAACCCCAACGGTACGGCCTACACCCTCGGTGCCTGGGTGCACACGCGCGAGGAATCGTGGGCAACCCGCATCGCGTCGTGGCTGCCTAAGCGTGGTGTATCCGCTTGGGTAATTCAGCGTGATGTTGCCGATCCGGGGCAATACGTCAGCACTTGGCTGAAGGATGAATCCATCGATCCACGCTCGCGCGCGGGTATTGAGCGCACTCAGGAGTGGCTTGAGTACTTCCGCGAAGAAGGTGTGATCGGTGTTGGGTTCGGCTGGATCTTCTTGCGTGATATCGGTGATCGTCCAACGGAGGTTACCTGTGAGGAAGTCCTACAGCCGTTTACTGATCCTTTAGGTCCTGAAGTTGATGAGTACTTTGAACGCATTGGCTGGCTCCGGGACAAAACAGCCGCCGAAATCCTCCAGAGCACGTATCTTGTGCGACCGGGAGTCGCGCGCGAAGAGGTCAGCCTTGCAGATAGCGAGACCGGCATGGGTTTTACCCCACAGGTCATTCGCTTAACGCGCACGGACGGTCCGCGTTTTAGCCACGAGGTTGACCGAGCTTTAGCATCGATCGTCGCAGGACTTCACCCGCAGGGATTGAACCTCGAAGAAACTGTCGGGCTGTGGGCTGCTGCACAGGGCATTGACGACGAAGAAGAGCTCGCGTCGTCCGCCGTTTCCGCCGTAGTTGATCTCATTCGCCACGGGCTGATCCTGCCATCAGACATTGCAACGACGCAGGCCTAGATAATCGCATAGAGACCGCCGAGAGAGGAACCGAGAGAGGACAATCCGTTGAAAGCAGTACTGACCCGTGTGACCGAAGCTGCCGTCACCGTCGATGATGAAGTTGTGGGCAGCATTTCGTGTCCCGACACCGGTGGCATTTTGGCCCTAGTCGGAGTCGGTCGTGATGACGACGCGAGCGCATGGGAGACAATGGCGCGTAAGATTGCAGAACTGCGCATCTTAGACGGCGAGAAATCGGTCACCGATGTCCAAGCCCCCGTGCTTCTGGTGAGCCAATTCACTTTGATGGGTAAAACCGCAAAGGGCAGGCGCCCATCATGGTCTGATGCGGCTCCGGGTGAGGTAGCGGAACCAACCATCGCGAAGATCGCGCAGGCGTTGCGGGAACGTGGAATTCGTGTGGAGGAAGGCCGGTTTGGCGCCATGATGAAGGTTTCAAGCGTGAACGACGGTCCTTTTACGGTTCTCGTCGAAGCCTAATCTACCCCCGGTTGACCTGCTTTTATGTCAACTTCCTGTATTGGGAACAATCTGCGCGCATCAACCGTTGTGACTATAGACTGGCAAACCTTCAAGGAGGCAGATTTATGACTCAACCGTCACCCGCACAGGAGATGGACGAGAAAGTTGACCGTGGAAGCCGCCGCAATCAAACAAACGACAATCCCGCTGCAGATCTTGTCCGCGTTTACCTCAACGGCATCGGCAAGACCGCACTACTTGACGCTGAAGAGGAAGTAGAGCTCGCACAGCAGATTGAAGTCGGCCTGTACGCCCAGAAGTTGCTCGATGATCCAGACGCCAAGCTCACCCGCGCGAAGAAGCGCGACTTGAAAATCTTGGCAAAGCAGGGCCGTAAGGCTCGTGCCCACCTTCTAGAAGCAAACCTCCGCCTTGTCGTTTCGCTTGCAAAGCGCTACACCGGACGCGGAATGCCACTGCTGGATTTGATCCAGGAAGGCAACTTGGGCCTGATTCGCGCGATGGAGAAGTTTGATTACTCCAAGGGATTCAAGTTCTCCACCTACGCCACTTGGTGGATTCGACAGGCAATCACCCGCGGAATGGCAGATCAGTCACGCACGATTCGCCTCCCAGTACATCTAGTCGAGCAAGTCAACAAGCTCTCTCGCATTAAGCGCGAAATGTACCAATCCTTGGGTCGTGAACCGACCAACGAAGAGTTGGCAGAGGAATCCGGCATCGAGGAGCACAAGATCGAAATGCTGCTCCGTCAATCTCGTGATCCAGTCAGCCTCGATATGCCGGTGGGCGCTGATGAAGAGGCACCTCTGGGTGACTTCATTGAAGACGCGGAAGCAACAGATGCGGAAAGCTCTGTCGTTGCAACGCTGCGCCACGACGATATTCAGAAGGTAATCGGCTCCCTAGAGCAGCGTGAGCAAGACGTCATCCGCCTGCGCTACGGCCTCGACGACGGTGTGCCACGTACATTAGATCAGATCGGACGAAAGTTCGGACTATCTCGTGAGCGAGTACGCCAGATTGAGCGGGAAGTAATGGCTAAGTTGCGCGTGGGCGAACGTGCGGAAAAGCTGCGCGATTACGCCTAATCGAAAATCGTTGCTCTGACCACATGGTGCCAATTCTGCGGTACCATGTGGTCATTCGTTTCCGCCATGGGAGTGGCGGAGTAATTTTTTTGTGAATGCCTGAGGTAAACAAGTAATGCGTGATTTGGTCGATACAACGGAGATGTACTTGCGCACCATCTACGAGCTTGAGGAAGAAGGAATCGTTCCCCTCCGCGCCCGTATTGCTGAACGCCTCGACCAATCCGGCCCAACCGTCTCACAAACCGTCGCGCGCATGGAACGGGACAAGTTGGTCGTCGTCGAAGACGACCGCAGCCTCTCGCTTACCGACGAAGGCCGTTCCCGCGCAACCTCCGTTATGCGCAAACACCGGTTGGCAGAGCGGCTTTTGGTCGACATCCTCGGATTGGATCTTTCACTCGTGCACGAAGAAGCCTGCCGCTGGGAACATGTGATGAGCGAGGCTGTGGAAAAGCGTGTCATTGCCGTCCTCGACGACCCGACCCGCTCCCCTTTTGGCAACCCCATTCCTAACCTCACCGGTCTTGGCATCGCCTCACCCGACTCCGTGGAAATTGGCACGCGCGCAACCGACCTCGACCTTTCCAACCCAGTGTCGGGCACGGTAGAGCAGATCCATGAGATCCTCCAGCTCGACCCCGTGCAATTCTCCGCGCTGACCGAGGCAGGAATCACCGTTGGTGACGAAGTCACCCTGTTCGACGACAACGGCACCATCGTCGTTGCAAGCTCTACAGGGGATGAAGTTGAGCTTTACGACGACCTCGCGCACGCCTTCCGCATCACCCTGGCACAGTAGAATTTTGCCCACAGGCTCGCCCACAGAAAGGTAGATCTTTATGAAGCTTCTTGTCACAGGCGGCGCAGGATACGTCGGAAGTGTCTGCACTGCGGTCTTAGTTGAATCCGGCCACGACGTCACCGTCATTGATAATCTTTCGACCGGTAACCGCGATGCCCTGGTCGACGGGGTGCGCCTTGTAGAAGGCGATGTCCAAGACACCGTAAACGATGTGCTGACCGAAGGAGGCTTCGACGGCGTATTGCATTTCGCTGCACGGTCGTTGGTCGGTGAATCTATGGAGGTGCCCGAGGAATACTGGCAAGACAACCTTGTCACCAGCTTGACCCTGCTCAATGCCATGCGTGAGCATAATGTGCCTTCCCTAGTGTTCTCGTCCACTGCAGCCACTTACGGCGAGCCGGAGATAGTTCCAATCACCGAGGACATGCCCACGCAGCCGACAAACCCATACGGTGCTACCAAGCTTGCGATCGATTACGCAATCACCTCTTTCTGTACGGCCCACGGTCTGGCGGCCACGAGTCTGCGCTACTTCAACGTGGCCGGCGCCTACGGGTCGATCGGCGAGAACCGCGCTATTGAAACCCACCTCATCCCACTGGTCCTCCAGGTAGCCCTGGGACACCGTGAAAAGATCTACATGTTCGGTGATGACTGGCCAACCAAGGACGGCACCGCGGTACGTGATTACATCCACATTCGCGATCTTGCCGACGCCCACCTGCGCGCCCTTGAGACCAACCGCGCCGGCGAACACCGTATTTTTAATCTCGGCTCAGGCGATGGTTATTCGGTTCGCGAGGTCATCGAGATGTGCCGAGAAGTCATTGGTCACCCCATCCCTTCCGAGATTGCCCCGCGACGCGCGGGTGACCCAGCTACCCTGATCGCCTCCAGCGATAAGATCAAGGCTGAACTAGGGTGGAACCCGACCCGCACCGATCTTCGCACCATCGTGGAGGATGCGTGGGCGTACACCGCCCAGCTGGGCGACAAAGCGCACTCGGCAACTCGTCAGAAAAATTAGTTAGGCGGCTTTCCCGTCGCTTGGAACCAGACGACGACGCTGTTCGTGTGCCCCTTTTTGCACTACCTTGAGCATCCCGTCGAAATCCCCCAACATCAGCGCTTTGAAAAGCGCATCGGCTAATGCGTGTCCGGGCAGTTCCTCCTGCACAATGATTAGTGCAGCTGTAGCCCACGAGCTGAGAGAGTGTGCTGTAGCAACAATCGCCCACAGGCACAGTGCGTTGCTGCGAATCACACCGTCGAATTCTCGCGCGATCGCGAGGAAGACCGGGGCGGATCGACGGGGATGCGCAACCGCAGTAGGAACCAAGCAATCCCGGAGTCTGGATCGTGCTAGGCACGTGAGTACCGTGAGCAGGTCATCCTCTTCAGGGAGCACGTCATTGACTTTTGGGGCGTTATCTACCGTGACTAGTGAGTATTGCGGTGCATTCACTATGATCCGCGCGGATTGATCAACGGCACGGTCTGCCCCTGGTGCCCCGGCATCGTCTCGTGCAATCAGTTCGTCGGCCCTGCTGTACGCCAAGCGTGCCAGAGCTTGGGTGTCTGGGTCATAAACACACTCGGCTTGGAAGTAAGCAAAGGCCTCTGCCCTACTCAATGCCGGAAGCGCACCATGATCCAACAGTGGTTTCATTGCCGGGGACATGGCCACGTTATCTACAATCCCTCCGATCAGATCATCGTCATCAGGGCCGAATTCTACGTAGAAGGCTGCGCCCGTGGCGATCTCGGGCACGCTCCAACACGCGTCTATGAAAGGGTGGCCGAAAGCATCAACCATATTCTTCAATGTTGAGACGGCTCGCTTGTATTGTCGGGATGTTGTGTCGTCAGAAACAAGAACCGCCAAGAAGACGTCGCAGGCGGTTGCTGGTGGAAAGTGGAGTGCGTCGGAGACAGTGTCGGTGTTGTCAAGATCGGCCCGCATTACGGGGCCGAGGAGCAGGGAGTGCGGGTGATCGTCGTCAAGCATAAAGCCGATGAGCACGACAGAATCTTGAGGGTAGAAGCCGAGCACGCCTGGGATGGCCGCGATAAGTTCGCCGGGTTGAGTAAGTGGTGGGATGGAATGGTTGTCTATGTTGGTCATGCTTTCCATCGTTGTGGTGCACAGCTGTCACGTCTGGCTTCGTGCTCACAATGCCCGAAATCTGTGGAAAACAACATTTTCATCCACAGGTTTGCGGTGAAATCACTGGATCGTTGGCAAAAGCTCCAGTTTTAAAGAACAATGAAGTATTCGAGGGAATCATTTGCTAACTGACAATGTTGTAACTAATACATCCGTCCTTAGGAAATGAACTTTATTAGTAAGAGAGGTTGATCATGGCAGACGATACTCGCCGCATGTATGAGATGGAGTACCCCGCACCGCCCGTGGGAGATACCAGCCAGCATGGACCGACCCTTATTATCGCGATGCAGGGCTACGCCGATGCTGGTCACGCTGTAGAAAGTGCTGCCGAGCATTTGAAGGCAGCTTTAGACAACAGCCAAGTCGCTACTTTTAACGCCGACGAGCTGATCGATTACCGCTCACGCAGGCCTGCGGTGATGATGGAAAAGCATGAAATCACCAACATGGAGAAGATCGAGCTCGACATGCGCGTAGTGCGAGACTCAGAGGGTGAGAACTTCCTCTTGCTCTCGGGTCCTGAGCCTGACTTGCGCTGGGAAGGCTTTAGCCAGGCAGTGGCCGATCTGGCAGATAAGTACAACGTCAGCAAGACCATCTGCCTGTACGGAGCACCCATGGCCGTTCCTCATACTCGTCCCCTGATGGTGTCCGCGCATGGAAATGACCGCGACTTAGTAGGCACGATGTTCTCATTCGATGGCAAGGTAACCATGCCAGGTTCGGCTTCCTTGATGATCGAGCGCGAACTGCACGCCCGCGGTCATGCCGTTGCCGGATATACGGCGCACGTCCCCCATTATTTGGCACAATCGCCATACCCGCATGCCACGTTCCAGTTGCTGCAGTCGGTGTCTGATACTTCCAAGTTAAAGTTCCCTCTGAAGGCACTTGAACATGACATGAATGTGGTTGCCAAGCAGCTCACAGAACAGACCGCAGGCTCTGAGGAGATCATGCATGTGGTCACTCAGTTGGAAAAGCATTATGACCAAGAACTTGCCGAGTACCGCAAGACTCACCCGAACGCGATGATGCCCGGGGAATCCCAGGTACCGTCTGGCGAGGAAATCGGCGCGGCTTTTGAGAACTACCTGGCCGCGGTAGATGACCGCGAGCGAACCCGGCCTGAGCTGCCGCACGCAAAGCAGTTGTTTAACTTCGATAGCAACGAACAGGCAGCAGACGACCCATCGCTTGGCGACGACTCCCCTGCCCCCGATGCCGACTCTGAGTCCGAGGCGGACGGCCAAGGTACCACGGACGAAAGCTGATCTGGGCTACGGTGGAAACCGTGAATCTAGCCCAGCTCCTGCCTGATCTTTCAGAAGTTCCAGATTCCCTCTACGAGGACGCAATCTGGGACTCTTTCATGTCGTGGACCAATAGTCGCGGCATCACTCTGTACCCGGCACAGGAAGAAGCCTCCTTAGCGGTGTTGGCGGGTGACAACGTTATTCTTGCGACCCCCACCGGCTCGGGAAAGTCGATGGTGGCAAACGCCGCACACTTCATCGCCATGGCTCGCGGGCAGAGGACGTTCTACACGGCGCCGATCAAGGCGTTGGTAAGCGAAAAATTCTTCGCACTCTGCGAGATCTTCGGAGCTGAAAACGTCGGGATGATGACTGGCGATGCAACCGTCAATGGCAACGCACCCATCATCGCAGCAACAGCGGAGATCGTGGCCAATATTGCATTGCGTGATGGCAAGAATGCCGCCATCGACCAGGTTGTGATGGATGAGTTCCACTACTACTCGGAACCCGATCGTGGCTGGGCGTGGCAGGTGCCGCTGCTGGAACTGCCCAACGCACAGTTCTTGTTGATGTCTGCCACCTTGGGCGACACACAGTGGCTGCAGGATGATCTGACAGATCGCACCGGACGTACGACCACATTGGTTTCTGGTACCGAACGCCCCGTGCCGTTGGATTTTCACTACGTATTTACACCAGTCCACGAAACGATCGAGGAGCTGTTGTCTAACGGGAAGGCCCCGATTTATGTGGTGCACTTCTCCCAGCGTGAGGCGACCGAACGGGCACAGGCGCTGACGAGCATGAAGATCATCAACGACGAGGAGAAAGCGCGGATTGCCGAGGAGATCGGGGATTTCCGCTTTACCACGACGTTTGGCAAGACTCTGTCTAAGCTGCTGCGCCGCGGCATCGGCATTCACCACGCAGGCATGCTGCCAAAGTACAGGCGCCTCGTCGAAAAGCTTTCTCAAACCGGCCTGCTGAAAGTTATTTGTGGCACGGACACGCTGGGGGTCGGCATCAACGTCCCGATTCGAACTGTGTTGATGACGGGGCTGGCGAAGTACGACGGGCAGCGCCAGCGCATCGTGAAGTCTCGTGAGTTTCACCAGATCGCGGGGCGTGCGGGTCGTGCAGGATACGACACCGAAGGCACCGTAGTCGTTGAGGCTCCGGAGCACGAGATTGAAAACGTCAAGCTGCGTAGAAAAGCGGGCGACGATCCTGCCAAGCTACGCAAGATCCGGAAGAAGGCTCCGCGCGACGGCCAGGTGTCATGGTCAGAGAATACTTTCGAACGCTTGACCACCGCCGAACCTGAGGAGCTGACCAGCCAGTTCAGAGTATCGAACTCAATGCTGCTCAATGTTGTAGCGAGACCGGGCGATGGCTACGAGCACATGAGGAATCTCCTACGCACCAATCACGACTCTCGTGCAAAGCAGAACCGTGACATTCTAACTGCCGTGGAACTGTTCCGGGGTCTGATAAACGCGGGAATCGTCGAGCGTACCCCAGACTCGCCTGCATCGAGGCCCTACACCTTGACGGAAGAGCTGGACCGCGATTTCGCGCTCAACCAGCCACTTTCCCCGTTTGCCCTCGCGTACCTCACGCTGCTGGATCCTGAGTCCGACACGTACACGTTGGATGTCATCTCCACGTTCGAGGCGATCTTGGACGATCCACGCCAGCTGCTTCAGGCTCAACAATCAGCAGAGCGCGGTGAGGAGATCGCGGCGTTAAAGGCTGACGGGGTTGACTACACCGAACGCATGGCCCTCATCGAAGACGTCACCTATCCGATGCCGCTAAAAGACGAGCTCGACGAAGCATTTGAAACTTTCCGCGAGGGAAACCCGTGGGCCAAGGAATTCGAACTCTCGCCGAAGTCGGTCGTGCGTGACATGATCGAGCACGCGATGACCTTTTCTGATCTCATCGCAACCTACGGTCTGGCACGCTCCGAGGGCGTGGTGCTGCGCTACCTCACCGACGCGTGGCGCACCCTAGCAAAGTCGATCCCAGCGCAGTACCTCACCGAGGAGCTAGAAGACATCATCGAATGGCTTGGTGAGCTCATCCGCCAAGTCGATTCCTCGCTGATCGACGAGTGGGCGCATATGGCCGACGAAGACACACCAATTTCAAAGCACGACCTGGAACGCGAGCTTGCGTTCGGCGTGGAAGACCCTTCTGCGCTCACCTCCAACCGACGCGCGTTCAAGATCATGGTGCGCAACTACTTCTTCCGACTGGTGGAGCTTTTCGCCTTTGAAAAGGAAGATCGTCTCGCCGATATGCTGGAGTACCTCGACCCCGAAGATACGCCCGACTGGGGTTCGGCTTTGGACGACTACTTTGATGAATACGACGATCTAGACACCGGCCCCGATGCCCGAGGACCAGAGTTCTTCTCTATCGCCGACGACGCTACTCGCAGCTGGCCTGTTCGACAGATCATCAAAGATCCAGAGGGTGACAACGCATTTCAGCTGCACGGCGTAGTCGATTTGGATGCTTCTGACGCCGCGGGTGAAGTGCGCTTGAGCTCCCTTGAGATGAAACAAGTTTAGGAAGGAAATTCCTTCTTCACCAGTGCCCAAGTTGACTCGGCCAGTAGTTCCATTGCGAGCGTGTGCTCGGAGTCACTTCCGTACACTCTCTTGGATTCCTCCAGGAATGTGTCGCGCAAGTGCGCGGCGCGCTCGTAGTCGCCGTGTGCTTGGCACATATCCGCAAGGTAATGGTCAGCGACATTAACACCGTTGACCCGCGCGTATTCAAAAAAGCCGGTGGAGACCAAAAACTCCAGCGGTTCCTTAGTCTCAGCGAACCGGCGCTGTCGGCGAAGCACCTGAACCAACATTGCGTTGAGCTTGATGCGTGCGTGTTTATGATGCGGTTCGCCGCCTTCCAACATCTGTAGGTAGAAGCGGGCAGCGTCGGTTGCCTTGCGCAAATCTTGCTTTTCGACGAGACGCATCGTCACAGACTTCGCTTCCTGGACAAGAGCATCGGTTGCTGACTTATCTAAAACGTCGTGGAACATGTGGGTCACCTCCATTGATAAATCATTTAACAAAGTGTAACCCACATCACATTTCAGGTCTAGGATTCTCCAGCTTTCCATTCAATACCCGAGCCCGGACGATGCTCAAAAACTAAGGACGTGTTGGTCGACGCTACCTCAGGGCGCGCACTGATCGAATCTGACACGAAGTCTCGTAATGTCGCGGAGTCCGCGACCGCAACATGAACTACGAAATCGCTTCCGCCGGAGACAAAGTACACATGACGGGATTCAGGAAGCTCCTGGAGAAAAGTTTGAAAACTCCGCAGAGCATTGCGGGCACTCGCATGGAGGCGAATATGAATCAGGGCTTCTGTCTGTAGCCCCAAGGCTGCGATATCGACCTCGGCGGTGAATTTGGTGATCACATGGTCGTCGACAAGCGACCGTAGCCTGCGATGCGCCGTGGACTCGCTGACGTTGACACGGGCTGCAAGCTCGGCAATGGGGATGCGCGCATTACCCTGAAGGGTCGCGATGATGGCGCGATCGATGGAATCTAGTGGCCGATTCATGCACATCCCTCATGGACGATGGCAGATTCCTGCAACTGTGGTGCTTTCGCGGCGGATTCCACCAAGCCGATAGTCAAGTACTTTGAGCTCACGCATAGTGATCCTATTCGATTTCATTTGTGAGGAGGAGCACATGACCAAGGCAATCATCGTTGGAGCCGGAATGACCGGCCTTGCTACCGCTTGGCACCTGCAGGAATATGGCTATGAGGTCGAAGTCGTCGACCGCGTGGGCGTCGCTGCAGGATCCTCGTGGGGAAACGCGGGTTGGCTCGCACCGGGGAAAACTATCCCGCTTTCAAACGCGAGCTTATGGCGCTACGGCCCTACTGCGTTACTAGACAAGAACGCCGCAATGAGTGTTCCTCCACGGATCGATCCGAAGCTATGGGCTTTCGTCGGTCAATTTATGGCACGCGCAAATCAGAAGTCTTGGGATAAGACTATGGCCGCGCTCACCCCGGCGGATCAAGCTTCGCTGGCTGCGTTCGACGAGCTCATCGATGGCGGCGTCGATGCCGTCACTCATGATGGTCCGTTCATCGTCGGCTTTGAGAAGGAATCCGAAGCCACCGGTTTCCTCGGCGAGGTCGAGGGCGCTATCCGTCACGGCCAAGACATCCCCTTCCAGCAGATCACTTACGACGAAGCCCTTGAATACGCTCCAATGCTTTCCGAGCGTGTTCAGGCCATCTACACGATGGGTGGCCAGCGCTACATTGAACCTTCCGTGTTCTGTGATGCGCTTGCCGATGCTATTCGCCAGCGCGGTGGCACCATCCGTGGTGGCATTGAAGTCACCGAGGTGCGCTCGACCCGTATTCCAGCTTTGAATTTTGCTACTGGTGAGTGGGCTACCGCCGATGTCGTCGTCCTAGCTACAGGCGCCTGGTTACCTTCGCTGGCGCGGGATTTGGGTGTGCGCACACTGGTTCAAGCTGGCCGTGGCTACTCCTTCAATGTTCCTACCGAGAAGGAAGCAAAGTACTCGGTTTACCTTCCACATACTCGCGTGGCTTGTACGCCCGTTCCTTCGAAGGGCCGCTTCCAGATCGCGGGGACAATGGAATTCCGCGAACCGGACGAGGCGTTCCAACCTGCGCGGATAGATTCCATCATCAACGTGACCAAGCCAATGTTCCAGGGCATCGATTGGGATGACATTCAAGACGAGTGGGTCGGTTCGCGCCCGGTCACCCCTGACGGTTTACCCCTAGTCGGACGCACCAAGGTCCCTAACGTGTACACCTGTGGCGGGCACGGCATGTGGGGCATCATCTTGGGCCCAGTCTCTGGCAAGCTCCTAGCCAAGCAGATTGCTACCGGCGAGGTAGACCCGATCATCGCGCCTTTTGATCCCCTGCGCTAAACAACTCTTGATACATAGCGTAGAGTGCGCGCTGCTCCTCGGGCGCTAGGCACGTCCCTGCACGAACATGGCTGGTGGCAACACTGGACAGATACTCGATCGTCGTCCCTTCCTTTCGCCGAGACTGCGTAAAATCAGGTCCGAAGAGAAACATCAGAGCTTCCATCTCCTCGGCCCTGAGCATCCCTTGCCTGAGCTTATCGACGATTCCACCGGGCACGACGGGACCTTTCTGACGTGGAACGATGCTCCACTCTGGAAACTCAAGGTTCCTTAGGTCCACGAAGGATTCCGGTGAAAGCCATGCATCCGATGTTGTGCCGATGATCGAGAAGGGCAGTGTAGAATCGCTTGCCGAAAACCACATCAACACAGGGCCATGTGCACCAAATACCACGGGTTCAGCAGTGTCCTTGGTCTGCGCTAACGCTCCTGTGACCATGCCGGTCTGGGCAATGACACGTGCTCCGGTTTCGTCAATCCCGACCGCAAAGCGCTGCAAAGTGACGGGGCCGAGCCCGAAGATCTCTGATTGATAGGTCAGTTCAAGCGCCGGAATCTGCACACACCGAGGGATCTTTGCAATGTGACGCCACTGGCCCATTGCGTGCTGAGCGTACTGAAGAAGATCAAAGGCGCTGACGTAGTCTCCGAGTTGATCCAGCTCCGTGCACCAAAACGTCACTCTTCCACCGTTATCGGTACGCATCGGCATACGAGTAATTGGATGCCCGTTGATGTCTCCCACCACGCGCTGCGGGAACGATATGCCGTAATAGTCGTCTTCGCTGTAGCCGGTGAATTCTGACCGTTGTGGCCGAAGTTCCGCCGGCCACGCTAAGAGCCCGGTATCGATGGTGACGGTGACAAGATCTTGCGTGGCCTGTATCACGGCCAATTCTGCTAAGACGGTGCTTGGGGTGTCACCGAGGACGGCTGGAAAATGGTATTGCGAACCGACTTCACGCCCGGCGAGTGCAAGACCGGTTGGATCAAAGGCGTACGCCGAATCGGGCGAAAGTTGGCTGATGGGGGTCGGGGCATCAAACAAAGCGCTCATGCCCCTTATTGTTCCTTGGTTTCGGGTTTACTGTTCGCCGAGAACGCACTGTGCGATCAGATTGTCTAGTGCACGCACGTCGACATCGCGACCGACATTGATCTTGAACTTTCCGGCTCGAGTCCATAGCTCAAGTTCAGCGTTGAAATCTAGGGTGCCCGAGTTCTCGCTCGACCACATATCGATCGACTTGTAAGGCAATGAGTACATTTCAACTTTCTTGCCGCGCAGCCCCTGGGCGTCACGGACTATCATGCGCTTCGTCGTGAACACTGCGGAGTCACGAAACGTCGCAAATGCAGCAACTGGCTGTTCTCCCGGCGTGAGCATGGGGAAAATATCCTGCGGGATATCAATTTGACGATGCAGGGTCCATGCGGTGATCGCAGCGACGGAAACAGAACTCATGTAGGACAATCCAATCATGTAGAGACTAATTACGCGTCAATCATAGGAGATGATGCCCACACAAGAGAAAACCCGCACACTCTTTGAGCGCGCGGGTGATCGTCGTTAAGCGAAAAGCTTAGCGAGCGTCCTCGATGTCGACGACAGTCGCTACAGCGTTGATCACTGCACCGATCTTGACTGCCTCCCAGACCTGCTCCTTGGTCAGGCCCTCCTCCAGGACAACCTGAGCGTGGGAAGCCAGGCAAGCCTCGCAGCCGTTCATTGCGGAAACGGTGATGGACCACAGCTCGAAGTTAGCCTTCTCAACGCCTGGCTTAGAGATGATGTTCATGCGCAGGCCCATCTTGACGTTGGAGTAGTCGTCGCCAAGCATGTGACGGGAGCGGTATGCAACGTTGTTCATTGCCATGACGGTAGCTGCGCCGAATGCTGCTTCGAGAGCCTCTGCGGAGAGGTGATCCTTAGCCTCATCGACGATCTCGGAGATGACAGTGGAGTTCTTGGTCGCTGCAGCAGCTGCAACCAGAGCGCCCCAGAGCTGCTCTTCGTTGAGCTCAGTGGAACGTGCAAGGGTACCAATGTTGAGCTTCTGGTCCTTTGCGTACTCTGGCATTGCGTTCTTCAGGTTATCGATAGACATACGAGTTCCTTTCGTTTAAGCGTGTAGATATGGGTGTGCCCCGCCACCGATGAAGGCGGAATAGCGGGGCACGTAAGACTGGATTACTTCAGGGATTCCTGAACAACGTCCAGCTTGTTGATGTTCTTGGTTGGGTCGTTTGCTTCCCAGTTGCAAGCGCAAACTTCCTCGGATTGCAGAGCGTCCAGCACACGCAGGACCTCGTCCACGTTACGGCCAACTGCGTCTGGGGTGACGGAGACGAACTGGATGATGCCGTCTGGGTCAATGATGAAGGTCGCGCGGTCTGCAACGCCAGCTTCGTTCTCGACACCAAGGGTGCGGATGAGCTCGTGCTTGACGTCCGCGAACATTGGGAAAGGAACTTCTTTCAGCTCTGGGTGGGTTGCGCGCCAGTTGAAGTGTGCGAACTCGTTGTCAGTGGAGCCACCCAAGATCTGGGTGTCGCGGTCCTGGAAGTCCTCATCGAGCTTGCCAAATGCAGCAATCTCAGTTGGGCAGACGAAGGTGAAGTCCTTTGGGTAGAAGAAAACAACCTTCCACTTGCCTGGGTACTTGTCCAGAGACACAGTCTCGAAGTAATCCTCTGGCTGTGCAGCGTTGACCTCGTGCAGGTCACCGCCCTTAAGTGCGGTCAGCTCGAATTCTGGGAAACGCTCCCCAACAGTCATGATTGCCATAGCTCTACGATTCTCCTTAAAGAAAAACTTGCGGGTGATGCCACTTCGCGCGTGGTGGAACATTTGTGGATACATGTTGCCACGCTCCGTCACGCGTTCGTTATCCATTATGCCAAAGAATCCCCGGCCTGTCAATAGCAAAACCTATCTTAATCGGTTACAGTAATAAGCATGAGCAATAAAGAGTATCGGCCGACCCTTGCACAGCTCCGGACATTTGTCACGATCGCAGAGAATAAGCACTTTGGCACCGCAGCCAACAAGCTGTCTATTTCACAGCCCTCCCTTTCCCAGGCACTCGTTGCTCTGGAAACCGGGTTGGACGTGCAGCTTATTGAACGATCGACTCGCAAAGTCATCGTTACCCCCATCGGGGAGAAACTCCTCCCCTATGCCAAAGCGACTCTCGAGGCAGCCGATGCGTTTATCCACCAGTCCCGTGGCGCACATGGCGATCTCACCGGGCCTCTAACAATCGGGGTGATCCCGACAGTTGCTCCTTATGTCCTTCCCGAGCTGCTCCGCGGTTTGAAGGACGAGTTCCCGGAGCTGGAACCGCGAATTGTCGAGGAACAAACCAAACACCTGGTCACCCAGCTGCGCGAAGGCCAGCTCGATGTCGCTCTGATGGCGCTTCCGTCCGATGGTTCCGGACTTATCGATCTACCGCTTTACGACGAGCGTTTCACCATCGTGGTTCCAGAGAATCACTCCTTGGCTGGTGAATCCAACCTCGGACTGCAGGCCATGGACCAACTCGACCTTTTGCTTCTCGACGACGGTCACTGTCTTCGAGATCAAGTAGTGGATTTATGCCGTGCCGCCAGCATCAACCCTGCTGAGGCCGCCGACTCCGTTACTCGCGCCTCATCGTTGACCACGATTCTCCAGCTCGTCGTAGCTGGGCTGGGTACCACTCTGGTCCCAGAATCGGCACTTCAAACTGAATGCACCCGTCCTGGCCTCGCTTTGGCAACCTTCGATGAGTCAGTTGTGGCACAACGTACGATCGGTCTTGTATACCGCTCTTCGTCGTCACGCATCGCCGAGTACGAAAAGCTTGGTGAGATGGTAAAACGAGCTTTCGAGCGCACCTTGGAAGGCAACAAGGCGTTGGCCGGCGCTTAGCTAGTACTGCTGAGGCCACCCCGTCGGAGCCGGAGCAGGGGCTGGCGGCATCATCGCGCTTCCCGCCGGAATCGGTCCGCCAGCTGCTTGCCGGTAAATATTCGCCCTGACAATCTGCACGATGGGCCCGATTGCAAATGCACCCAAGCCGAGCGTGGCCATTACGAAGAACTGCGACAGCACCCCCTCAAGCAGTAAGTAGAGGAAGATCTTGCCCCAGTGCCGCTTTCCATCTGCAAAGCCTTTGCCGATGGCCCCGGAAGAGCCTAGACGTCCGTCGACAACGTAGTACGGCATCGTGAAAAAGAACGGCGACACCAGAACCGCCAGAAGAATGAATACGAGCGACCAGCACATGATATACAGGCCAATTTCGTCATCAGTCATGTGCTTTGGGGCGATCGCATAGGCAAGTCCGCCGATTAAGCCGGCGAACAGTCCGAGGATGAGTAAAAGCAAAACGCCCAGACCAAAGAGACCGCCGATGTGTGCGTTTTTGGTGAAATCGCCAAACTGTATCTGGCGAGTCTCAAGCTGCCTGATAGATCCTTTCAGCATGAAGGCGTTATACGCGAAAGAGCACCAGATGAATCCGATCAACAGGACGGCGAAGCCAATGAAGGCCAGCCATTGCACGTCGGATTCGGCTACGAGCACAAACACACCTGCCCCGGCTGCGAACACGATCGAAATAATCAGCACGAATACCAAAGGGACCCAGATCCAAGTAAGCCAGTTCATGTTTTCGCTCCATCGCTGGAACGACCACTTCACGGCATTGAGCACGTGAACTTGACCGTTAGTGTTAACCAGTTGGTCGTGGTTGCTGTCCGCATAGTCGTAGAATCCCGCGCCGGGTCCAGAGCTGTACTGGCTGTAAGGTGCCTGAGGCGCGCCCTGGTGTGGATAATGGTTCGGCTGCGGTTGCTGATTGTTCTGGTACTGGGGAAACTCGCCGTACGGTGGCATCGTCATTGGGATCGGCTCTTTCGGATCGACTCGGATTCAGTGTGTAACCGTGAAGGTGCGCTGGAGACAAGAATGTTCCCGCTCATTGTCCTATGAAAAACAATCGCCGTCCACGGAAACTATCCGTGGACGGCGTGGGAGTCGTCGTCAAGCGAAGCCCTATGCGAAGCCCTGGTAGCCCGGATTCGCTGGCGCGTCGTATTGAGGATTCTGCGGGATTGGCCCACCTGCCGCCTGGCGATACATGTGAACTGTGGTGAGCATCATCGCAGGAGCAATGATCACTGTTGCAAGGCCAAGGGTCAAGACGATTACGAGTGTCGCCGCAAGTGCTACAACCACGGAGTACAGAATAAGCTTGCCGTAATTGCGCTTACCAGCATCAAATGCCATTGCGAAGGCCTGGCCGATACCCTTGGCGCGCCCCTCGACCGCGAAGTGGATCGGGAACATGATGAATGGGCCGATCAGCAAACTGACGATTCCGGCAAGCGCCACTACTCCAATCATCGGCCCCATTGCACTGGTGAGTTGCTCTGGGGTCGGCTCGGTACCCAAGTCGTTCATCAGGCTTCCACCCATGCCCCACCCAAAGGCATAACCGACCCCGGAGGAAATCGCCGTAATGATGATCGAGACGATGAACGCGGGAACGAAGTGGACGTCCTTAGTCAGATCCGAGTAGGACGCTTTGTGCTTATCTACCTGCCAAATCATGCCGCGCAACACAAAGACCATCAGAGCGGAAGTTGCAAGGCTGACGATGATATCCCACACTGCCGTCGCAAACATCGAACCGGTGGCACCGAACAACATGCCACCGCCGCCAGCGACAACCATAATGACGATACCCGACGCGATCGCACCGAGAATCCAAACAAAGGCGTTGCTGAAGGTTACGGAGAAGCCCCACTTAAGCGCACGCATAACGTGAATCCGACCATCAGTGTTCACCATCGGAGGTTGGCTCTCCGCTTGCACGGCGTACCCAGATGGCGAATCTGGGTAGGCTCCGTAGCCTGACGTTGGCTGCTGGTATTGCTGGTATTGCTGATTCTGTTGATTCTGCTGACCGAATCCCTGAGTATCTTCAGGATGGGGTGTCGCTGGGTACTCTGGGAATCCACCAGCCGGCTGGTGTGGCTGCTGCGGGCTTTGGGACCCGTCAAAAGGATTTGATCCCTCACCCGGGAAATTCGGATATCCCGAATTGTTGTTGTCGTTCGGTGGCGTGGTCATCTGACCGATCCTTTCCTAGAGCTTGTTTGTTCACTTAAACACTAACCCGATCCGGCTCAGATTATCGTGCCTCAATCAACACCGCTATGCGATCCCGCTAGACTTCATAAACAGCCATGACTACTTCTCCTCCTTCACGCGATGATTTGCTCGCCCGCCTAGACCACGTGTCGCTAGCTGATGCTCGCCGGTTCTCTCGGCGGCTTCGTAAGGCTCGCGCTCCGCAGGCGTTGTCCGCCATTGCCCGGGACATCGACGAGGCCGCGGCTCGAGTTTCGCTTATCGACGACACCGTTCCCGTCATCACCTACCCAGAGGAACTGCCCGTATCGGAACGTCGGGAAGACATCATGGAGCTCATCCGTGACAATCAGGTAGTCATCATCGCTGGTGAGACCGGCTCGGGCAAGACCACCCAGATACCGAAGATGCTTTTGGAACTAGGCCGTGGCAGACGTGGCCTTATCGGCCACACCCAGCCGCGACGCCTTGCTGCACGCACGGTGGCAGAACGTATTGCGGACGAACTCGGTCAAGAAATCGGTCAGTCGGTTGGCTACGCTATTCGCTTTGATGACCGCGTGTCGCAGTCGTCGGCAGTCAAGCTCATGACCGACGGTATTCTGCTCGCTGAGATGCAGCGCGACCGCTTTCTCAATGCCTACGACACCATCATCATCGACGAGGCACACGAACGTTCTCTTAATATCGACTTCCTGCTGGGCTATCTCAAGCAGCTACTCCCACGTCGCAAGGATCTGAAGGTCATCATTACGTCCGCAACGATCGACCCTGAGCGATTCGCGCGCCACTTCGCTGCCGCTGATGGCACGCCTGCCCCTATCATCGAGGTTTCAGGACGCACTTATCCCGTAGAAATCCGCTATCGCCCGTTAGAACAGCAAGTTGGCGATCGCACCGTTGATATCGACATGTTCGACGGTTTGATCCACGCCCTCCAAGAACTCATGGCGGAAGGCGACGGAGACATCCTCTGCTTCTTCGCCGGCGAACGCGACATCCGTGATGCTATGGAGGTCATCGAGGGCCAGAACTGGCGCGGGGTCGAAGTCACTCCCCTATTCGGACGGCTTTCCAACCAGGAACAGCATCGCGTGTTCTCCCCACATTCTGGTCGCCGCATAGTGCTATCGACCAACATCGCGGAAACCTCGCTGACAGTGCCGGGCATCCACTATGTCATCGACACTGGCACCGCACGCATCTCTCGTTACTCCACGAGGACAAAAGTGCAGCGACTCCCTATCGAGGAGATTTCTCAGGCCTCGGCGAATCAGCGCTCCGGGCGCTGTGGCCGAGTAGCGGACGGCATCGCCATCAGGCTGTATTCAGAAGACGACTTCAACTCTCGCCCGGAGTTCACCGACCCAGAGATCCTGCGGACAAACCTCGCCAGCGTCATCTTGCAGATGATTTCCCTACGCCTTGGCGAGATCACCGATTTCCCATTTATCCAGCCGCCGGATCACAAAGCGATCCGTGACGGTCTAGTCCTCCTAAACGAACTCGGTGCGCTAGAAGCAAGCCAAGAACCCCGCTTGACGGCGATCGGCCGGGATCTAGCCAAGATCCCCGTAGATCCGCGCATGGCGCGCATGCTGGTTGAGGCGAACACCCTTGGTGTGCTGGACGATGTGACCGTGATCGTCTCCGCATTGACAATCCAGGACGTCCGCGAGCGCCCACTTGAGCTCCAAGCTCAGGCTGATCAGGCGCACGCTCGGTTCAAAGACTCGACCTCAGATTTTCTTTCTAGCCTAAAGTTGTGGGACTACATCAATGAATCCCGGGACGAACTTTCCGGTAATGCTTTCCGCAAGCGCATGAAGAAGGAATTTCTCCACTACATGCGCATCCGTGAGTGGTACGACTTGGTGCGGCAGCTTCGCGACGTTGAAAAACAGCTCGGATGGTCCAGCGCCGACCGCGTCGTCGGCACGCGTAACGAAGATGCGATCCACCAATCATTGCTGTCGGGGCTTTTGTCGAATATCGGCGCTCGCGACGGCAATTCCAAAGAATTCCTCGGTGCTCGCGGGACGCGGTTTTTGATCTTTCCCGGATCTTCCTTAGCGAAGAAGCCACCGGAGTTCATCATGGCGGGAGAACTCGTAGAGACTTCCCGCCTGTGGGCGCGTAGTGTCGCAAAGATTCAACCCGCATGGGTAGAGAAGCTCGCTGGCAATTTGCTCAAACACTCCTATTCCGAGCCGGTGTGGTCGACCAAACGGGCAGCCGCGATGGTGCACCAAAAATCGATGTTGTACGGGGTCACCGTCGTAGCGGACCGTATGGTGCCCTATCACCGCATCGACCAGGCAGCCGCCCGAAATATGTTCATCCGCAACGGGCTTATTGCGGGAGAGTGGAACACTCACCACAAATTCTTGAAGCACAACCAGCAGCTTCTCGACGAAGCCTCAGTTGTCGAAGACAAGGTTCGTCGCCGAGGCTTAGTCGTGGATGAAGACAGTCTTTTCGACTTCTATGACTCCCGTCTACCTGATAATGCGACAACCGGACGCCATTTTGACTCCTGGTGGAAAAGGAAGCGCGAAGAGAACCCCGCGTTTCTCAACTTCGACCCAGAAGCTCTTGTCGACGACGTTGAAGGGCATACCGATAACTCTTTCCCGGATACTTGGAAGCAAGGCAGCGTCACCTACGAGCTGCAGTACAAATTTGAGCCAGGAGACCCGTTCGATGGTGTCACCGTCCTCATTCCTGTACCCCTGTTGGCAAACGTCGAGGGCGAAGATTTCCGCTGGTTAGTACCTGGACTCCGTACTGAACTAGTCACAGAACTCATTCGTTCGCTTCCGAAAACGCTGCGCAAGACAGTGGTTCCAGCTCCTAACTTTGCAGAGCGTGCGACACCAAAACTGATTCCGTTTGAGTCGCCTTTGACTGATCAATTAGCTCAAGTGCTCCAGGAGATGGGAGCCAGAGGCATTAATGGTTCGGATTTTCGTCCTGAGCTTCTTCCCGCGCATCTGTCCATTACATATGCAGCCATAGATAAACGTGGCATGGTCATTGACCACGATAAGGATCTTGCGGCTTTGCAGGATCGGCGCGCGGGACAGATTCGCTCCTCGGTATCTAAGGCTGGCCGGAAAGCTGAAACCAAGACAGTCAAAGAGTGGACTAAGGATTCCTTGGGATCTATCCCTGAGACTGTCTCTACTACTGTCGATGGAAATCAAGTAGAGGCATATCCCGCTTTGCAAGCTACATCGGACGGTGTCAAAGTCACTGTGCATCCTACGAGAGCTGCCGCCGAGGCATCCATGGTAACGGCGACACTTACCATTTTGCTGCGGCAGATCACTGTTTCAACGTCGCAGATGATCAAAGGGTTGCCGCTACGGCAAAGGGTGGCGGTAGATCACTATCCGCATGGAGGCGCCGAAGGGCTTGTTGAAGATGCACGTGTGGCGGCGATCCGTGACTTGATGTTTGAGCACGGTGGACCAGTACGTTCTCCGGAAGAGTTTGACGCCTTGGTTGCCAAGGTAAAGCCAGATGTAGCGGGCAAAGTACGTCGTTCTGTCGTCATGATTGCTCCTGGGCTGGTCGAGTATGCCAACATCGCCACAGAACTGCAAAAGTGGGAAGGTCCAGCAATCGATGACATGCGCAAGCAGCTGGATTTCATCCTGCCGAAGCATGCAATCACTATTCACGGGATTGAGAACCTCCAACATATTCCCCGCTACATGGACGCGATGGGCACCCGCTTAGAGGAAATGTCTTTCGATCCCGAACGGGACGCCGATCGACAGTCTGTGGTAAATAATGTCGAAGCTTACTTGCATAATAAGCTGAATCACCTGCCGGCTGGGCGTGAGAAGACAAAAGAGGTCAAAGACATCCTCTGGCGTATTCAAGAGCTTCGCGTGAGCCTGTTTGCACAACGACTAGGAACTCCCAAACCAGTTTCTGAGCGCCGCATTCAGAAAATGGTCGATAAGCTTCGATAAACTCCGGCGCCCCTCGTCGTCTAGTACTCGCGGTCGCGACGTCTCATCAATCGTATTTCAGACTCGAAATCATCGGCGCTTTCGAATGATTTGTACACCGATGCGAAACGCAGGTATGCGACTTCGTCTAGTGCACGTAAGGGTTCCAGAATCGCAAGTCCAATCTCATTGGCATTGATCTGCGAACTACCCTGGCTACGAACAGTTTCCTCGACTTCTTGGGCAAGTCGTTTCAGTGCATCGTCAGTAACATCTCTCCCCTGGCATGCACGTCGCACGCCGGTAATGACTTTGTCACGATCGAAAGGCTCTGACAGGCCATTCCTCTTGACTACAGTAAGTACGGCCTTCTCAATCGTTGTAAAGCGGCCATTGCATTCCACGCACTCCCGACGCCGTCTAATTGAGGACCCTGAATCAATGATTCGAGAATCTATGACACGTGACGAGTCATTGTGGCAAAAAGGGCAATGCACAGGTATTTTCCGTCCTCTTGGTTGGCCTTGATTCTAGGGCGCGCGTAAGGATTCAGCGAGCCACCAACCATAGAGTTTAGCCTTCGTATGCCAACCCAGTCCGACGATATCGATCAATTACCGCACTCCGGCATATGTCACTTGGTCAGCCCCAGCAGACCCAGTCGTATCCTCGCCAAACGCTCCACCGAATGCCGACCCGATAATCAAGCTCAATCCGAGCACACTACCGAGCACCAAATTGCGCCCCATCTCGCGACGAGTTTCGAACGCTTTGCAATTTTCTCGCGTAGTGGCTTTGGCCTGTTGGCGACCTAATGATTCTGTTCGATCAGTGCTTCGAATTGTTCGAACACTCGCAGCACTCTGACGACCTAGCGGAGGTCGGCCCAAATCCCACATGGCAGCAGGAGGGACGACTGAAGAACGGGATGAGTTATAAGTTGTACCTGTAGTGTTGCTATCCATCTGGAGTGTCATTTTCGTTTCCCTTTCACTGTGATCCAATCATAGGACTGGACCCCGACAGTTTCGAACAATCAATCCGTTCACGTGTTCGAATTAGCTTCTATGTTCGATTTATACCAGCACTGAATATTTTTGTCTAGCGCTGGGCACCGAAGTCGAACAAACTTGCAGTTTCGTGCTACACATAGAGGTAACGATTCGCATCAAGATCAGGAGCAATCATGGCGCGCCCCAAAAACTCGACATCAAAACCAGACCCGTCAAAACTGTCCGCCCGTCAGAAGCGGATCCTCGAAGTCATTCAGGATGCCGTCGTCCTGCGCGGTTATCCGCCGAGCATCAGGGAGATTGGTGACGCAGCAGGACTTCAGTCCACGTCCTCTGTGGCGTACCAACTCAAAGAGCTTGAGAAGAAGGGATTTCTGCGACGAGATCCAAACAAGCCCCGCGCTGTCGACCTGCGTCATTTGCCAAACTCGACTCTGAAAAAGAAGAAGTCCGACACCCCACAGCCAGCGCCAGAAGACACGGTTCAAACAAGTTTCGTTCCAGTGGTCGGACAGATTGCCGCAGGAAATCCCATCCTCGCGGAGCAGCACATCGACGAGTACTACCCAATGCCCGCAGACATTGTTGGCGAGGGCGAGATTTACATGCTCCAGGTAGTTGGCGAGTCGATGCGAGACGCAGGGATCCTCGACGGCGACTGGGTAATTGTTCGGGCACAACCGATCGCCGAGGAAGGTGAATTCGTTGCCGCGCTGCTCGATGGCGAAGCAACCGTAAAGGAGTTTCACCGAGACTCCACCGGTGTCTGGCTTCTTCCACACAACGAAGCTTTTGCTCCGATCCCAGCAGAGGACGCAGAGATCATGGGCAAGGTTGTGTCGGTGATGCGCAAGCTTTAGCTCTCGGTGAAGCCTTTTCTGTACCTCAGTCGCACTTTAGCTACACCCTGACGGGGGAATCGGGCATCAACTCACATACTCGGACATGCTTTGTTTGAAAGAATGGCGATATCGAAGACAGTTGACTTTCCCAATTCACTACTAGGGAGCATTTTCTATGTACGCCGAAGAACGACGCCGCCAGATTGCATCCCTCACCGCAGTTGAAGGGCGCGTAAACGTTACTGAACTTTCCGAAAAGTTCGACGTCACCGCGGAGACCATCCGACGTGACCTCGCCGTTCTAGATCGTGAGGGTGTCGTTCATCGCGTTCATGGTGGCGCCGTAGCTAGCCAGTCGTTCCTCACCGCTGAGTTCACCCTAGACTCTCGTTTCCGTTCCTCCCCTTCTGCGAAATCCGCTATTGCACGTGAGGCGCTGCACTTTCTACCAGGCAAAGACGGAAGTGTATTTCTTGATGCAGGCACGACGACCAACGCGCTAGCAGACCTGATGCGTGACCACCCCAACGCCGAGGACTGGTCGATTGTCACAAATTCCCTACCCATCGCACTTGAGCTATCGGGTGCTGGCCTGTCCAACGTTCAGCTCCTAGGTGGAAGCGTTCGCGCGATCACTCAAGCGGTTGTCGGCGACACGGCTCTGCGAACCCTCGCTCTCATGCGTGCAGACGTTGCCTTCATCGGCACAAACGCCCTCACAATTGATCATGGATTATCTACCGCAGATGCCCAAGAGGCCGCTGTTAAATCATCAATGGTTACCAATGCTCGTAAAGTTATCGTCCTCACCGACTCCACCAAGTTGGGCAACGATTACCTAGTCAGCTTCGCCTCTCTAGATTCCATCGATGTCATAGTTACCGACGACGAAGCCCCGGAGAGTTTCGTATCGGAACTACGTGAACGTGGGATTGAAGTAGTTCTCGCCTCCTAAAAACACGCACAACCGGAGACATTTCCCACATTGGGTTGACCGATCAAAAACAAACGGACATACTAGTAGGTAACGCAAAGTGGCATCAGTCACTCATATCGCCAAGTCCGCATTTGACCACAATTTACGTTGGGAGTATCTTCAATGATCCTGACTTTCACACCAAACCCGGCAATAGACGCCACGCTTGTCATCGATGAACCACTCAGCCGTGGTGAAGTACATCGACCGTCTCAAGCACTCCGAAATCCAGGTGGCAAAGGCGTCAACGTTTCGCACGCTCTGGTTAAAGCCGGAGTAGAAACCACGGCCTTAGTCCCTGCCGCACCCACAGACACTTTTGTCAATTTGGCCAACGCGAGCAATATTCCGCTCATGCCCGTAGCGGTCCAGGGAAATGTGCGCACAAACACTGCAATCACCGAGCCCGACGGCACAACAACAAAGGTAAACGAACTCGGTGCGCCCCTCATCCCCGCAGACGTACAACGCCTCGCAGACCAACTTCTTACCGCATCGGCAGACGCTAGAGCCGTAGTCCTCGCTGGCTCTTTGCCACCAGGTGCTCCAGTGGACTGGTACCCACAACTTGTCAAGATGCTACGCAGCCAAAACCCGGCTCTGCTCATCGCCGTAGACACATCCGATGACCCTCTAGTTCAACTAGGCCAGCAACTCCGAACCAGTGCCCCAAACGTGCTCAAACCGAATGCGTTTGAGGTAGCTCAACTTACCGGTGACGACGGTTATGCGTTAGAAGCCTCGGCTGAGGCAGGCGACTTCATTCCCGTTTTTGAAGCCGGAAAACAACTCCTCGCCGCTGGCATCGACGAGTTACTGATCACCCTCGGCGGCGCAGGAGCATGCTTAGTCACCCGCGAAGGTGCATGGTCTGCAACCCCACCTCCAACAGAAGTTCATTCCACAGTCGGCGCAGGCGATAGCTCCCTAGCTGGCTACCTCATTGGCCGTGTGTCAGGCCTGGAATTTCCGGAATGTCTTCGACTCGCCGTGGCCTATGGTTCCGCAGCAGCTGGGCTGCCCGGCACTGAAATTCCTACCCGGGAACAAGCCAATATCTCCCAAACAATCGTTTCTCAACTCTAATTCAATAAGGACTCTCGCCATGAATTCAAACCTCATCACCCCAGAGCTGGTCAGGCTCGATGCCAAGATGGGATCAACACCCAACGAAGTCATCGCCCAACTGGCCCAACTCGTCGCTGACAGCGGCCGTGCCACCGAAGCTTCCTCGCTCGCAGCTGATGCCCAAGAGCGCGAAGCCAAGGCAGGCACCGGTGTTAACGGTCGTGTCGCAATCCCCCATTGCCGTTCCGAATCCGTCCAGGAACCCACTCTCGCTTTCGCTCGGCTTGCGCAGCCAGTCGATTTCGCAGGCCCCGACGGGGATGCTGACCTAGTATTCCTCATCGCTGCACCGGCTGGCGGCGGCAAAGAGCATATGAAGATTCTGTCCAAACTCGCACGAGCTTTGGTCCGCGGTGACTTCGTCGACAAGCTGCGAAACGCATCATCCGAGCAAGAGCTTGTCGACGAAGTCCTCGCCGTGGTGAACGCCGAAAAGAAGCCCAAGGATGCAGCACCAGTGACCAAAGCCGATGTGACACGAATTGTCGCTGTGACATCGTGCCCGACCGGAATCGCTCACACCTATATGGCAGCCGATTCACTTGCTCAAGCAGCTGCAAAACGTGACGACATCGAATTCCACGTTGAGACACAGGGTTCATCGGGTGTTGAGCCTTTGGACCCTCAGGTCATCAAGGATGCAGATGCCGTTATCTTTGCAACCGATGTTGCCGTGCGGGACAAGGCTCGTTTCGCGGGCAAGCCCGTGATCCAGACGCCGGTGAAGCGCGGAATCAATGAACCGGACGCGATGCTCGATGAGGCGGTTGCCGCAGCGAAAGATCCACAAGCTCGTCGAGTTCAAGCAGCGGGCACAGAATCCACCCAATCTTCTACCGCCGCCAACGAAAGTTGGCCAAAGCGCATCCAACAGGCAGTAATGACTGGTGTCTCTTACATGGTGCCATTCGTCGCGGCCGGTGGTCTGCTGCTCGCCCTTGGTTTCCTGGTCGGTGGATACGATATGGCTAACGGTTGGCAAGCAATCGCTACCGGGCACTCATTTACCAACTTGCCTGGGAACGAAGTCATGGTCGATGGCGAGGCGATGACGTTCGACCGCTCTGGCATTGCACTGTATGTCGGCGCAGTTCTCTTTGCGATCGGACAACAGGCTATGGGCTTCGTTGTGGCCGCTTTGTCCGGCTACACCGCATATTCGCTTGCGGGTCGTCCGGGTATCGCACCGGGCTTTGTGGGTGGCGCAATCTCCGTCTTGCTTGGCGCGGGCTTCATCGGTGGTCTGATCACCGGTATTCTCGCAGGCCTGATCGCATACTGGATTGGTAACTGGAAGGTCCCAAGCTGGCTACGCTCGCTGATGCCTGTCGTGATCATTCCGTTGCTCACTTCCCTGATCGTCGGCCTGATCATGTTTTTCTTGCTCGGCCGTCCGCTCGAGGGAATCATGACCGGGCTGACTAATTGGCTATCCTCGATGAGTGGCTCTTCCGCAATCCTTCTGGGCATCATCATTGGCCTGATGATGTGCTTCGATCTCGGTGGCCCAGTGAACAAGGCAGCGTACCTGTTCGGCACCGCCGGTCTGTCCGCCGGTACTCAAGCCAGCTTTGAAATCATGGCTGCGGTCATGATCACCGGCATGGTTCCACCAATCGCCCTCTCCATCGCAACATTCCTTCGCAAGAACCTATTCACCCCTGCGGAGCAAGAAAACGGCAAGTCGGCATGGCTGCTAGGCCTCTCGTTTGTGTCAGAGGGTGCGATTCCGTTCGCCGCGGCTGATCCATTCCGCGTGATTCCTTCAATGATGCTGGGCGGTGCTGCCGCTGGTGCAGTCTCCATGGCCCTCGGTGTCGGCTCTCGCGCCCCTCACGGCGGTATCTTCGTGATCTTCGCTATCGAACCTTGGTGGGGAATGCTCATCGCTTTGGTTGTCGGCGTAATCGTCTCGGCGGTTGCGGTCATCGCGGCAAAACAGTTGTGGCCTAACAAGGCTGTCGAACAAGCAGCAGCGGTCGCAGCGTAAAAATCACTACACTGGATTTCACTTCATTTCGATTGAAAGGACTCTTAACATGGCTTCCAAAACAGTAAAAGTCGGCTCCTCTGTCGGCCTACACGCTCGCCCAGCAACGATTATCGCTGATGCGGCAGCAGAATACGACGACGAAATCATCCTGACCCTGGTTGGCGACGAGGACGAGGACGAAACCGACGCGGCTTCCTCCCTGATGATTATGTCGATGGGTGCAGAGCAAGGCGACGAGGTCGTCGTCACCTCCGATAATGCAGAAGCTGTCGAGGCAATCGCTGCTTTGATCGAGAAAGACCTCGACGCTGAGTAATCACCTCGCTTAACGACGAACCCCGGTACCGCCTTGCACAGGTGGTATCGGGGTTTTTCGTATCAGGAGGTCAATTACTCGTGTCAGTTATAAAACTTTGCGTTGCGTTGTCCTTCACCGACGGTGGTGTAGGCCCACTTCATGATCGGGTACAAAATGATGATACCGACAGAGCCAAGTGCGATGCCCTCCAGCGGGACATTTCCGACGGTCAGGGAAAGGTTGCCGATGCCTACAACCATCGCGACGGCAGCGGCAGTTAGGTTGACCGGGTTGTTGAAATTCACATTATTGTCCTGCCAGATTCGCACACCCAGCATGCCGATCAGCCCGTACAAAACCAAGCAGGCCCCACCCAACACTCCGGTAGGGATTGTAAAAATCAAAGCTCCAAACTTCGGAATGAAAGCCAGCGCAATAGCGAAGATCGCTGCGACCCAATAAGCAGCCGTTGAATACACTCGCGTCGCTGCCATGACTCCGATGTTCTCCGCATAGGTGGTCGTTCCTGAACCGCCGAAGCCGCCTGCCAACGTGGTCGCGATACCGTCTCCAATCAGCGCGTCGCCGGCGAGATCGTCCAAGTCTCGACCAGTCATCTCGGAGACGGCTTTGACGTGGCCGACATTTTCAGCAATCAGCACAACGATGACAGGCAAGGTCACCAGGATTGCCGACAGGTTGAACTCAGGAGTATGGAATTCTGGCAAGCCGATCCACTGTGCCTGCCGAATCGTCTCGGCGGCACCGTCGGCCAAGTTGCCGGAGACCGCTGCAAAAACCCATCCGACGACCACGCCGATCAGAATGGACAAGCGGGTTGCCATGCCTCGGGTGGCAACGGTGAATACCAGGATTGTGATCAATGTAATCGCGGCTACCAGTGGCTGAGCCTCCACGTTGGCCACCGCTGTGGGGGCTAGGTTGAAGCCGATCAGGGCGACAATGGCACCAGTTACAGCTGGTGGCATTACTGCATCGATGACGCGTTTTCCTGCCCATTTCACCAAAAAGCCCACCGCAATCAGTGCTAGACCGGTGACAAAGACACCACCGATCTGCGCCGGCATTCCATATTGCGCCGAAGCGGTCAGAGGAGCGATGAACGCAAACGACGAGCCCAAATAGGAAGGCAGCCGATTACGAGTGATAAGTAAGAAGATGATCGTGCCCAGCCCGGAAAACAACAATGTTGTGTTCACCGGGAATCCGGTAAGCGTAGGCACTAGCAAGGTCGCGCCGAACATGGCGACAACGTGTTGCATGCCAATACCGATGGTGCGCGGCCAGCTCAGCCGCTCTTCGGGGGCCACCACTGCCCCAGGTTGAATTCGTTTACCGTCGCCGTGGATTGTCCAGCCGAGAAGTTTGCTCACAGAGCTTCATTATCCGCGTCCACTGCATCGACAACAAATTCTTCGTATTGTTCTGCCAGGACGCGCGGCAGCCGAACGTCGAGAAGCGTGCCTTCGGCCTCGTAGGCTTCGCGTCTTACTGTTCCTTCTTCATGAATCCGGGAAACGACATCTCCCCTGGTATATGGAACAAGCATCTCGACGTGAGCATCGAGGGTGTTGATAAACTGCTCGATGCGCGCTTCAAGTTCATCGATGCCTTCGTGCGTGACTGCAGAGACAAAGACCACATTGTGGCTCTCTGCCAAGGCGTGGCGAACTTCCGCCAAGGTCAATGGGTCAGCCTTGTCAATCTTGTTCACCACGATGATCTCCGGCGGAGCTTCCTCACCTGTCTCCCGAACGATCTCCGAAATCACCGTGTTCACCGCGTCGATTTGCTTCAACGGGAATGGATCTGAGCCGTCCACCACATGGAGCATCAAGTCTGCTCCGAGAACTTCTTCCAGGGTCGACTTGAATGCCTCGATGAGCTGGGTCGGCAGGTGACGGACAAACCCGACCGTGTCGGTCATCACGACCGAGCGACCATCGGCCAGTTGGGCCTTGCGCGTAGTCGGATCCAGCGTGGCGAACAGCGCGTCTTCGACGAGAACGCCTGCGTCTGTCATCGCATTAATCAGCGACGACTTACCCGCGTTGGTGTAACCAGCGATTGCGATCTTTGGCAGGGTTGACCTGCTGCGTCGTGCACGCTTAATCTCACGCGCAGTCTTCATTGCCGCGAGTTCCTTGCGGATCTTCGCCATGTCTGTGCGCAGGCGACGACGATCCGCCTCGATCCGCGTTTCACCCGGACCACGCAGACCCACGCCGCCGTTCGAACCCGCTCGGCCGCCCGCCTGACGCGACAGACTTGTACCCCAACCGCGGGTACGTGTGTAGAGGTACTGCATCTGCGCCAGCGATACCTGGGCTTTACCCTCTTTGGATTTCGCGTGCTGGGCAAAGATATCCAAGATCAGCATGGTGCGGTCAATCACCTTGGTCTTGAGCTCTTCTTCCAGCGTGACAAGCTGGCCAGGAGATAGCTCACCGTCGAAAATAACGGTATCCGCGCCGGTTGATTCCACGATGTCGCGCAGATCGCGCACCTTGCCCGAGCCAATATAGGTTCCGGGATCAGGCTTGTCGCGCTTTTGATAGAGCAGCTCGACAACATGGGCTCCGGCCGTTTCTGCCAGCGCGGCCAGCTCGTTCATGTTGGCTTCGACTTCGGCGGTCGTGCCCTCGGTCCACACGCCGACCAGGATGACTTGCTCCAGACGCAGCTTGCGGTACTCGACCTCGTAGATGTCTTCCGCATCTTGGGCACCGACGTTCTCGCCGCGCTCGACTCGTCGAAAAGCGTTGCGCTCAGCAAGATCGAGATCGCCTACCGTAGGTGTCGATGAGATGAGATCGCTTAGATCAATCCCGGGCTCATCGGCGGGATCCGGCTGAGGGGCGTTGAAGCGAAAGGCTTGCTCCAATAGCTCGTCGTGAGTCAGCGGTTGTTGTTCATCAGAAGATTTTGTCATTGCCCTCTATTGTTCCATGTGCCCGTTATGCAGGGAAATGAGGGGTTGCCAGGCGCAAAACGACAAGGCCATTGCGATCAGCTTTCGCAGTGTGACAAGAGCCAGTGTGCTCGTCGATAAGCTCGCATCCCGTACAACGCCCCGAGCATGCGGTGGGCTGCACCTCGCGCTCGAGGGAGCCGGTTGCGAGCATGTGATCCAAAACCGCGTCGACGAGGAGACGGGAAAGACCCGTGGTTCTAGCAATAGAACTGCGCGTTGATGCCCCATCATTCAGTGCTTGGCGCACCTGGTCGATCGGCGAAGTCATGGCAGCACCATCTTGAGTACTTGGAATACTGCTACAGCCACGCACCAGGAAAGCACAAGCTGCATGACTAGACCGGTGAGCGTCCAACGCCAGCCAATTTCGCGTCGTTGAGCAGCGATTGTTGCGACGCAAGGCGTGTATGCCAACAGGAAGATCATGAATGCCCACACCGCAGCGATGGTATGCCCGCCCGATGTCGCTGCGAAGTCTTCACGCACAGCGTCGGCCAATGGCGATGTTCCTTGCTCGCGAGGCGCAGCGTCCGATGGATCGTCCAGCGCGTAGGTCTGCGCCCACGTCGAGATTACTGCCTCTTTGGCAAGAAAGCCTGTGATCAAAGGACCTGTGAGCGACCATGACCCAAAACCGGCCGGAGTGAACACAGGCGCCACCGTGTCGGCGACTTGAGCATAGGCGGAATCTTCCACGGCTAATTCCTCATCAGCAAAACTCATTCCTGCAACTACCGGTGTGGATTGCAAAATGAACACCGCAACTACGCAGGCCACGATGATGCCTCCTGCCGTCTGGAGGAAACCTCGCAGGCGCAGCCACATCGACTTGGCAACGAGTCCCACGGTTGGGATCTGGTAGTCAGGCAAATCGATGATGAGGGGTTCGCTGCCCATCGCACGCCATATTGTTGTCCGCAACGCCATACCGACTGCGATGACAAATGCGATGGAGATTACATACATCAAGAACACGACACTGCCGGCATGCGCTGGGAAGAACGTCGATGCAAGCATCACGTACACCGCTAATCGTGCAGTGCAGGAGGTAAAAGGGAATCAATAGTGCGGTCAGGATCCGCTGGTGAGGATGCCCCAACACACGCGTCGCAGAGATGGCGGGGACATTGCACCCGAAGCCAACGACGAGTGGGATGAATGCTTTGCCCGGCAACCCCATGAGCTTCATCGTCCGATCGGTGATGACGGCGGCGCGGGCCATGTAGCCAGAGTCTTCCAGCACGGCGAGGCAAATAAACATCAAGGCCATCAGCGGTGCGAAGGTGAGAACGGTGCCCACGCCGGCGATGAGACCGTCGGTAACAAACGCTTGGAGCCATCGCGGAGCCCAGCTCAGCAGTGCCAATGCCACGTTACTCACGGGACCTGCAAAGAGCCTGTCCATCCAGTCTTGAAACGGTGCCGCCACTGTTGTCGTGATCTGGAATACGACCCACATCACGCCCAGGAAGATCAGTGGACCAAGGACCGGCTGCAGAATAATCTTGTCGATCCGCTCTGACGCCGACAGGGGCACCTCGACCTCGGTGGTTGCGCTTTCTAGCACATGGGCAACCCAGGTGAATCGTTCGCCGTCATCGGCAAGCGCTTGTGGCTGCCACGCGGGCGGGTTTTCTAAGACCTTGCCTAGCTCGGCGATGTCTTCGCTGGGGCGACGAGGATTGACGGGGATTACGGCGCAACCGGTTGCCCGTGACAGTGCTTCTGGATCAACGCTGACACCGTGCTTGGCAGCCACGTCTTGTTTAGTCAATGCGATTACCACTGGCGCAGATTGCTCTTGCAACTGTGCCACCATGAACAACCCACGTGCGATATTTGCAGCGTCCAAGACGACAACGATGAGGTCAGGCGCTTCCTGCGGATTACACTCCACCACCATGCGACGGGTGAACGCCTCGTCGGGGCTGACGGGATCTAGCGAGTACGCGCCGGGAAAGTCGATCACATCGTACTCTTCTCGCCCTGTGCGCCAGGCACCACGCGAAATCTCCACGGATGTGCCCGGCCAGTTGCCCATTTGTACTTTCGCGCCGGTGAGGGCGTTAAATAAAGTGGATTTTCCCGAGTTGGGCGCTCCAATTAAGGCGATGGTTGGGCTCCCCTCCTTCGCGCCACGCAGCGCGTTGGAGTGACAAGAGGCATCTTTCACTGCACCGCCACCAGCAATGCCTGGGAGGTCGCGCGATCCAGACAATACCGGGAGCGTCCACTAGTAATCACAACGCTACTTCCGCTTGAAAGCTGATCGACGGTGATTGTAGAGCCCTCGCGAAGCCCCAAATGAGCCAGTCTACGTGCGTACTTCGGGGCCACCTGCTTATCGACGACGCGCAGAATCGCAGTCTCGCCCGCTTTCAGTTGGGCCAGTCGTACCAAACCCATGGCTTGGTCAGGCTGTTCATTGCTCACCGATGCTTTCGCCATGGGAGTAGCCTTTCCATATCTCTGCGATAGGTAAAATTCCTATCTTGGTTAGGCTAACCTTACTCCTCGCAAATGTGCGGGCACAAGATCCTTTTCAAATTGGTCTGCAACAAGAGCATTCTCACAGGCCAGTGGTTCTCTTCTCCCCCTCCAAGCGGTAGAGTATCAACCCATGAGTAGTGATCTAAAGAGCATCGGTCTGATGTACGACAAATGGCAGGACGCAGTTGAAGCTGCAATTGCTACCAACCACCTCGCAGTTGTCGGAGAGGTCCGCGGCGGTCAGTTGATTCAGTTCAACGACGGCTCGGGTGCCCAAATCAACATCTTGGCCGTTGAACCGTTTGCGACCTACGCTGGATTCGACTCGACCACCCGCACCTACGCCCACGTCACCATGCTCAATGATGTCGTTGCCTACTGCGACATCATTGATCCGCATGGAAACGTCATCACCAGCGTTACGGTCAACCTCGCCCAGGGTCCGCTCATCGCCGACGAGCCAACTCAGCAGTGGCAAGAAATGGGAGTTACTGCCCTAGCAATCGATGTTCAGCGCTACGAATCGGTTGATGCATATCTCCAAGCCACCGGCGGTGTCTTGGGCATGATCTTGTCCGAAGGCGCTCAGGCGGTTTCTGCAGGCAGCGGTTCCATTGTTCCTGATGCCTCCGCTTCCTTCTCCGCTCGAGTCTTGGAGGCGGAATACCGAAACAACCAGCTCACCGGCCAGCGCTTCATCCACGTGAGTGTGGATGGCGCTTTCCCATTCGACGTGTGCCTGCCAGACGGCGATTTGCCTGAGCGCGACTCAGTCGTGGCTGGAACCGCACTACTTACCGGCGCGCTCATCGCTCCTGCAGGTTGCGGTGGCGGTGGCTGTGGCGGTTCGTGCGGCTGCGGAAGCTAGGTAGTTAAGTTGTCATGGCGCCGCGTAAGGATTTGACAAAGGTCATGGTGGTTACCCTCGTTATCGTCGTGGGTATTCTGCTTACCTCGCGCTTTGGGCTCCTCGGCCTCATCGCGTCCTTGCTCATCGCCACGATTACCTTTTTTCTCACCCTGCCCCAAGGTAACGATCCCGAAATCGCCAGCCTGCGCGCCTCGCTGACCATCGCGCGCGATGACGTTGCCGATATCATTCAGGCCTACGACACATTGCTGCTCGGGACAACAACTGAAGCCATCGCGGATCGTACATTGCATTTCCCGGCCCTGGCGGAACAATCATCAACAGTGCCGGCAATCGAGGAGTTTCAATTACGCGTCGCCGCTGCGCGCCGTTTTGTCTCTCGATTGGATTACCACATTGAAGATCCATCGCTTGATAGAGCTTCTCTGGAAAAGCTGATTGCGGTCACCGACGAGCGCGCAGCGGAGCTTTCACTCGCGTGGGCCGACGCACGTCGCGCTGCCAAACGGCTGGGCCCAGGCACCTAGCTCTGGACCAAATCGAGCGCCTCGCTCACCAGGTTGCCATCTGTGGCATCCAACCACTCAATGCGCTTATCTCGGTTGAACCAAGAGCGTTGACGACGAACATAACGCCGAGTCCCGATAACCGTCTTTTCTACGGCTTCCTCCTCGGTGAGCTTTCCTGCAAACACATCGAGGACCTGGGCGTATCCAATCGCCCGGCCCGCAGTCGAATCGGCGACGAGCCCGCAATCGTCGACAAGCGAGCGCACTTCACCAACAAGTCCATTTGAGAACATTTGTTGGGTGCGCAACTCGATGCGTGGGTTTAGCCAATCAGTGTGCGTACGTAGACCGACAAGAGTGGTGTTCCAGCGGGGCGGGGCGTCCTTAGGCGGTTGTGAAGCCTGGAACGGTTTCCCGGTAAGTTGGATGACTTCCAGTGCGCGAACTGTGCGGCGCGGATCTTTGTCCTCGATGATCGCGGCGGCTTCGGGATCGATTGCTGCGAGTTCGTCGTGAAGAAGGTCGATGCCGATTTCTTCAAGGCGGGCTTCGTAGGTAGCCCGGACTCGTGGATTGGTGGGCGGGAACTCCCATGCGTCGATCAGCGACTGCACATACAACATGGATCCGCCCACCATAATGGGGGTCTTTCCACGTGACTGGATCTGTTCAACGGTGCGCACTGCGAGAGATTGGTACTCGGCCACGCTAGCCGTTTTGGTGACATCCCAAATATCGAGCAAGTGGTGCGGGATACCTTCGCGCTCTTCCACCGGCAGCTTAGCCGTGCCGATATCCATGCCCTTATACAGCTGCATGGAATCGACGTTGACGATTTCGCCATCAAGCTCATGCGCTAACGCGATTCCTAGCGCCGATTTTCCTGAAGCAGTTGGACCAACAACTGCTATCGGTGTATTCACCTCAGACCTCCCAAGCCGCCACATAGCGACCGACTCCTAAACTTTCATCACTAGCAACAAGTTTTGCCTGCCTTGGGCTAAGACTGGCCAACTGCAGCCACAGAGTTGGCTCGATAACCCCGGCGTGGCGAAGCTCTTCCTCGTCAAGCTCCACTGCCCCACCCGATAACACGGCTTTCAGCTCTTCGTGACAGCTAGGGGCGTCATCGAGTAACGCAAGTGGCGCCCGGTCCGTCAGACCTGCAGGCCCATCCAACACCACCACTGTCAACGCGGCCGGGTTCAACGGAAGCAGCGTCGAGCGAAACGATGTGACATTTCCGACGACATAACGGGCCAGCAACTCGGCGAGGTCGTGGCCGTGGCCTACGCGGACGTCGGCGCCCCATGCGTGAAAGGATCCCGTCAGTGCCGTTCGCCACCGAATATCAGAGCTTCCGACTGCTTCAACGGCGCGCGTCGGATCCCATGCGTTGGCAATGGCACGCGCCGAGCTCAGCAGTCGCGCACCTGCGACATCGCCGGGCGAAAGCTCTCGCACCAAAGCGGGACTCCCCGGGATAACCAGCAGGTTAGGACTGAAAGAATCGATCACCTATCCAACCCTAGCGAAATGGGGGGATGGAACAACCTTTTCCCAGGCTTTACAAGACACGGCACGAAGATTAGCGGTATGTTTGTAAAACAATATGGCAGCCGTGTCGCGCGGCAATACGAGAAATTAAGGACGGACCCCGATGACTACTCCTTCGCCTACCCCAGGTCGCCCGAGCCCCGCCGCAATGCCGGGCAAAACACCAAAGCCTGGGCCGCGTCCAGGTCAGGAATCACAACGTCCGACTCCATCGCCGGTGCCAGTTCAAGCACCACCCAAGACCGACCCATCCAAGTTTGGACGCATTGACGACGACGGTACTGTCTACGTCACCCAAAACGGCACCGAGCGCACCATCGGCTCATGGCAGGCTGGCACTCCCGAGGAAGGCTTAGCTCACTACGGGCAACGTTTTGACGATCTTGCCACCGAAGTCGAGCTGCTCGAAGCTCGTCTCACCGCACACCCTGACGATGCAGCCTCGATCCGCGATTCTGCGCAGCAAATCCGGGAAACTTTGCCAGAAGCCACCGTCATCGGAGACCTCGACGGCTTGGATAAGCGCCTTGCAACAATTATCGACGAGTCCGACGAGGCCGGCGAGAAGGCGAAGGAAGCCAAGGCCGAACGACGTGCAGCTGCGATTGCCCGCAAGGAAGAACTCGCAACCGAGGCAGAGGACATCGCCGAAAACTCCACCGAATGGAAGACCGCTGGCGACCGAATCCGCGCGATCCTGGACGAGTGGAAGACAATCCGCGGCATCGATCGCAAGACCGACGACCAGTTGTGGAAGCGCTATTCCCGCGCGCGAGACGCATTCAATCGTCGCCGTGGCTCTCACTTTGCTGAACTCGATCGAACCCGGGCATCGGCGAAGAAGAAGAAGGAAGAGCTTGTCGAGCGCGCAGTAGCCCTGCAAGATTCCACCGATTGGAACGAGACCGCGCGAGCCTACCGTGACCTCATGACCGAGTGGAAGGCGGCCGGTCGGGCGCCTCGTGGCGACGACGACAAACTATGGACTCAGTTCCGTGCGGCTCAGGATCACTTCTTCAACGCACGCAACGCTGTCAACGACGAGCGCGACCGTGAGTTTGAAGACAACGCCAAGGCGAAAGACGCACTCCTTGCCGAGTATGACGAGCAGATCGATCCGTCCAAGGGCCTCCAGCAGGCAAAGAACAAGCTTCGCGAGCTGCAGGAGAAATGGGAGGAGATCGGTTTTGTCCCTCGCGGAAAGGTACGCGAGTACGAGGACAAGATCGCTGCTGTAGAAAAGCGCATTGCCGACGAAGAAGAATCGCGCTGGCGCCGTACCGATCCTGAGGCTCAGGCTCGCGTGGACCAGTTCCAGAACAAAGCCGACGACTTGACAGCCCAAGCTGAAAAGGCAGCTGCAGCCGGCAAGGAGAAGAAGGCTGCGGAACTTCGCGAGCAGGCAAAGCAATGGCAAGAGTTCGCAGACGTCGCCGCCAAGGCTGTCAACGAACAGTAGATGCTGCACCCTGTAGTCCTCGCCCGCCCTACCCGTGGGGCGGGCGCTTCTTCTGCTCTGAATCAGTACGCGTTTTCGGGGACGCTAGCTGTCCAAGACATCACATGTGATTTCACCTCAGGAACTTCTGCCTCGCGCGTGGCCACACGCCTATCCGGTTCCGCGGAGTCCGACGCCTTCCTCTTCGCGTTGTGCACCACGCCCGTGGGACCCCGACAAACCGGGGCTTTCGGCTTTCCCGAGATCCCTTCTACCGGCGGCGGTCCTGATGTCGATGCCAGCGCGTGGGTGTTCATTTCGCTGCCCTTGTTAGAAGACTTGCGAGTCCTCGAAGCAAATATCACCCTCGATGCTTCTATCGCTCCTTTGCCCGGCGAGTGGTCCGAGGAGGCATCTGATGCATGGGAGGCGTCGCTATCGCTTGTCGACGACCTATCGGCCAAACTTCAACGCCACATCCGCCAGGTGTGGGTAACCCATTCCCCGGGTGTGGCTTGTCCTCGCGAGATAGAGTCTGCAGGTTACCGTCGAGCTTTTACTGAGCTACAGGCCAAAGTGCGGCTTGCCGATGCCGTTGCGCAGGCTCATCTCGCTTATGACCTAAAGTTTCCCGACTCAGTAGCGCACGAGATGGCCACTCTGTATACCGCCGCATCGGCTGGGCTTCCCCGTGGGGAGCTCATACTGGACACGATCGCGTGGTCGCCCCAGCGCATTATCGATGCTTCGAAGCGTCTGCGTGACAAAGGTGGCGAGCAAATCACCGCATACGACGTGGTCGGTGGCCATGTAGTTGCGTTCAGCGAGGTGATGCGGTTTGCGGGTGCGGAAGAGTCGGTAATCGAACTGGGAGCTACCTATGTTTTGGACGGCTTCCGTGGCCGAGGATTCGGGCGCAAGGTTATGATGGCCGCCATCCAAGAAGCTCGGAAGCGATGGCCAGAGGTAAGCGTTGGGTATACCTCCTACCCCGCCGCTTCCAAAGAAATCTCCCATCTGAACAAGGAGCTTGGCGAGGAAGTGATCTCAGCGACGACAGCGTGGCAGAAACTCTAGCTGTTGTCCGGCCTCCGGTGGCGTTCGGCAGCGCGGGCGCGGCGGTCGTCGATAAGCAGCGGATTTGGCCCACTGAATTTGTCTGCAGCGTTCTCTGTGGCTGACAGCTGAACCTCGCCGATTTCGTCGATATTGTCTACCTTTTGGCGCTCGCGCGCGATGGCTTCTTGTTCGGGATTTCGGCTTGTGCCGACGATGATGTAGCAAATTTCCGCGACTATTACAGCCAGGATGGCAAGGTAGATGCCAAAGGCCGTACCGTAGCCCTGATCTGTCTGACGCAGCCACAGTGCGAGCAAAGACTCGATTAGCGCGATTGTGGTGAGGCTCCACGAGATGATGAATGCGGTGGAGTTTCGAAGCCCGATTCCGATACTGCCGACAATCACCAAGCCGATAAGGCCAATCCAAGCGAAGAGCATCTCGGGAAGTTTAACTCCGGCGTCTTTCGCTGACTGAGTGTTCAGCAAGACCTCGAAACCATTGACGCCACCAGCGAATGGAATAATCAGCGAGAATACGAAAAGCACTATGGCTGCAAGAATCGCCCAGCGATAACCGCCGAAGTCAATTTTTCCAGCGATTTCGCGCTCTTTGTCGGCGAGTTTCGCTGCCTCGTCTGCGCTAGTGGAGTGTGGAGTGGTGCTCACGGTATTACGACCTCGCTCGCGTGTGAATCAAAAGTTCGATATAGCGCACGAGTCTACCCCACTGGATCTACCTAACCGCAGCTCGGTGCATCTGGAAGCGGCGCGGGACGACCAAGACTTGGTAGACCCAGGCCAACGCCGACAGGGGCAGTCGTCGGAACTTTGCCGGCCTCTGCCATGTCACCGGCCTTGGTACGACGGTGCTCCGCGATCCCAGAATCAGCAATGAGGAAAAACGGCTTCGCCTCCGTGATCGTAACGTGGACAATGTCGCCTGGGCGGATTTCTCCATTAACGTTGCCTTCTACCCCGAAGTGAACTAAACGTCCATCGCGGGCACGACCAGACATGCGGTGTGTCTTGTCGTTCTTGCGGCCGTCCTCTTGGACTAGTAGTTCCACGTCGGCGCCGATGAGTTTCTTGTTCTCATCCCACGCAATACTGTCTTGCAGGGCGACCAGACGCTCAAATCGCTCTTGCACGACCTCACGGGGGACCTGGTTCTCCATCTCTGCTGCCGGCGTGCCGGGACGCGCCGAGTACTGGAACGTAAAGGCACTAGTAAATCGTGCCTTTTCGACGACATCCATGGTCGCTTGGAAATCTTCCTCTGTCTCCCCGGGGAAGCCGACGATGATGTCGGTGGTGATCGATGCGTGCGGAATCTTTTCACGCACCTCGTCGAGAATGCCCAGGAATTTCTTTGAACGGTACGAACGGCGCATGTCTTTGAGCACCTTGTCCGATCCCGATTGCAGAGGCATGTGCAACTGCGGGCAAATATTCGGGGTTTCAGCCATCGCATCGATGACATCTGAGGTGAACTCTGCGGGATGAGGAGACGTAAAGCGCAGACGCTCCAGCCCTTCAATCTCCCCGCATGCACGCAGCAGCTTGGAGAATGCGCTGCGGTCCCGTTCCATCTCCGGATCCGCAAAGTGAACCCCATAAGCGTTGACGTTTTGACCAAGCAAAGTCACCTCGGACACACCTTGATCGACTAGAGCCTGGACTTCAGCCAAAATATCGCCCGGCCTGCGGTCCACCTCCTTGCCACGCAGCGAAGGAACGATGCAGAACGTGCAGGTGTTGTTGCAGCCCACTGAAATTGAGACCCAGCCGGCATAAGCCGACTCTCGCTTAGCAGGCAAGACCGACGGGAAGGCCTCCAGTGCATCAACGATTTCTACTTGGGCTGCTTTGTTGTGACGTGCGCGCTCCAGAAGTGTCGGGAGAGCTGCCATATTGTGCGTACCAAAGACAGCATCAACCCATGGGGCTTTCTGCACCACGGCGTCACGGTCTTTCTGGGCAAGGCAGCCGCCCACGGCGATCTGCATCCCAGGATGGTTTTCCTTGACATCCTTAAGAGATCCCAGTGTGCCGTACAGACGCTTATCTGCATTTTCTCGCACGGCGCAGGTGTTGAATACGACCAAATCTGGCTCTGCAGTTTCGCCTGCCGCGGTGTATCCCGCCTCTTCGAGCATGCCGGAAAGCCGCTCAGAGTCGTGCACGTTCATCTGACATCCGAATGTGCGAACCTCATACGTGCGAGAAATATTGGGGGACTGAGAATCTAGTTGTTGCGCCACGGTGAGGAATTCTAACTGCCATCACGGGTGAGTCCTAACTACACCTATTCCAACTCAGCGATCCGCGCGTCCAGCGCCCGTCGTCCGATCGTTAAGCTCATAGAGGCTCCGAATCCCCGTCGGGCAAGCGCGCCGACAATCCTGCGCAAAACCTTGTCGTATTCAGCCCTATCCTGTGGCGCTTCCCGCACACCCCGCGCCTTCTTTTCTGCCACGGCAAGTGCGATCGATTCTTCGTCGGACTGGCTTAATTGACTCAAGGCCTCAGCTCGTACATGTGGGGCGACGCCTTTGTCTCGTAACTCCAAATCGAGTGCACGCGACGATTTACCTCGGCGGGCAGCTCGTTGCCGCACCCACTCGTGTGCGAATGCGCTGTCGTCGATAAGCCCATTGCGTTCAAAGCTTTCCAAGACATCGTCGACAAGCTCGGGGTCGAACTCAGCGTTCACTAGGCGTTCGCGAAGCTCGGCGCGTGAACGCGCTCGTTGATCAAGTAGACCAAGGGCGCGTTTCCTGATCGGCGCTCGAGCTTCCTCACCAGCGTGGTCGAATAGGTCGGAAGTCTCACCTGCTTCGTAGGCTTCAAGCGCTGCCTGAAGCTTGGCAAGCTTGTCTGGATCGGGCGTGTTCACTACTTCGCAGGCTGCTCCAGATTCATGTCATCGGCTTCATCATCATCAAAGTCGATGTTTGGAACCATGTCGACGGGATCGTCGGTAAGAGCATCATCTACTTCGGCAAATTCGCCGATCTTTAGCTTTTGGAAGATCTTGGTCTCGATTTCGTCGGCAATCTCGGGATTCTCTTTAAGGAAGTTGCGTGACTTTTCCTTACCCTGGCCAAGCTGATCGCCTTCATAGGTATACCACGAACCCGACTTTTTCACGATTCCGTTATCTACACCCATGTCGATAATCGACGATTCGCGGGAAATACCCTCGCCGTACATGATGTCGAACTCCGCAATCTTAAAAGGAGGGGAAACCTTGTTCTTTACAACCTTCAAACGGGTACGGTTACCGATCGCATCCTGACCTTCCTTCAAGGTCTGAATGCGTCGGACGTCGCAGCGAACCGAAGAATAGAATTTCAGTGCTTTACCACCGGTAGTGGTTTCTGGGGAGCCGAACATGACGCCGATCTTCTCACGCAGCTGGTTAATGAAGATCGCGGTAGTGCCGGTGTTGTACAGAGCACCTGTCATCTTGCGCAGCGCTTGGGACATGAGACGAGCTTGAAGACCAACGTGAGAATCACCCATTTCGCCTTCGATTTCCGCCTTTGGAGTCAGTGCCGCCACCGAGTCAATCACCAGCATGTCGATTGCTCCAGAGCGGACAAGCATGTCTGCGATCTCCAACGCCTGCTCGCCTGTGTCCGGCTGGGACACGAGCAGGTTGTCGGTATCCACTCCAAGCTTCTTTGCGTAATCAGGGTCCAGCGCGTGCTCGGCATCGATGAAGGCAGCGATGCCGCCGGCACGCTGCGCCTGAGCGATCGCGTGCAGCGCAACAGTTGTCTTACCGGAAGATTCTGGGCCGTAGATCTCGACGATTCGTCCACGTGGCCATCCACCCAGTCCCAGCGCAACGTCGATTGCAGTGTTACCAGAGGAAATAACTTGGATCGGAGGGCGCTGGTCGTCGCCAAGCCTCATGATGGCGCCTTTGCCATAATCCTTTTCGATCATCGCCATTGCAGCATCGAGCGCCTTCTGGCGATCTCCGGTTGCGGAAGCGGCGGCCTTCTTTTTTACTGCCATGCTAAGAGTTCCTTTACTAGTTCAGATTTATTGGTGTTTAACTGCGGGCTTTCACCCTATTAGACTGCGGAACACGGGCTGCGGTTCCCATAGCGACAAATCACATCGTAGGGATTTCGCCCGACACAAGTTCGAATGTACACGCACGCATGTTCGAAAGCGAGCGTTGTCGGGGCGTGTCTATATTTTGCCTACTCCCCCGGCCGATCGACACCTAGCCTGCGCTCTTCGGGAACATCAAAATCTTCACACAGCCCCTCCCAGACTTGCCGGGGGTCGACTCCTCTTTCGATCAACTGTTCCGAGGTTGCACCCAGCCCGGAAACGACATGGGAGTGCACAATCCATTCCCCCTTTTGGCTGCCAAATTCATCCTCAATCAGCTGGCGAAATTCAGTCAAACGCATGGCCCCAAATATACGCGAGGTACACCCTCTACCCGCGCTCTGCCACGTCAATTACTCCTCTTGAACAGTGTTCAAGTAGAGTAATGTTTCATGACAAACACAAAGAACTCTACTGCTATCGACTTAGCATATATTGCAGTCTTCGCGACCCTGATTATTGTCCTCGCTTTCGTCTCCATCCCCGTTGGCACCGCAGGCGTGCCCATCGTGTTGCAAAATGCCGCCGTAATTCTGGCGGGCTTGGTGCTAGGTGCACGCCGAGGCTTCCTCTCGGCTTTACTCTTCCTCGCACTCGGCCTCATCGGCATCCCCGTCCTCGCTGGTGGCCGCACAACGCTCGCCGCGCTCGCGGGCCCGACTGTCGGCTACTTGGTGGGCTACCTCGTCTCGGCTTTCGTAGCTGGCGCGATTGCCTACGCCGGCGTGAAATCCAAGCCCGCTACTCGCGTTGTCTGGTTCATCCTGGCAGGAATCGCGGGACTCGCTTGCCAATACGGTTGTGGCACGCTCGGCCTGATGTTCCGCGCTGACATGGACCTTGCTGCGGCTGCGGTAGCGCAGGTGCCGTTCCTTCTTCCGGATTCCGCGAAGGTTGCAGTCATGGTGATCATCGCTCTTGCCGTGCACCAAGCGTTCCCTGATCTCGCTCGTCGTAAGTAGGCCCTCTCGCTGTGCCCACCATCACTTTTGATCAGGTAAGCGTTGAGTATGACGATCGCGTCGTGCTCGCCCCCATATCGCTTACGCTCAGCGAACATCGGATCGGCATCATCGGTGCAAACGGATCCGGCAAGTCCACCCTTGCGCGCATGATTAACGGCCTTGTCGATCCTACCTCCGGCACAGTGCTTTACGACGACCTTTCCACTGCCACCCACGGCAAAGAGATTCGCAAGAACGTCGGGTTCGTATTTTCCGATGCAGAATCCCAAATCGTGATGCCACGAGTAGCCGATGATATCGCTTTTTCTCTGCGCCGCATGAAGCTTCCCAAAGAGGAAAGAGATGCCAAAGTGGAAGCCGTCATGCAGCGTTTCGATCTCAAAGAACTCGCCGACCACTCCCCGCACACTCTGTCCGGCGGAGAGAAACAACTTCTCGCACTAGCTTCGGTCTTGGTGCTCAACCCTGCCACGATCATCGCCGACGAACCCACAACGCTGCTTGATCTGAGAAATCGGCGCAGAATCGCACGTGAATTTGCCGCGCTTGACCAGCAGTTGGTTGTAGTCACACACGATCTAGAACTGGTCGCGGATTACGAGCGCGTGATCTGTCTCGACGACGGGTCGCTTGTCTTTGATGGCCCCGCAGCAGACGCAATCGAGTTTTACGTTGATCGCATGGAACAACGATCATGATCCAATCCATCCCACTAGGCGCGTACGTGCCGGGCAACTCGGCCATCCACCGTTTGCCCGCATCAGCCAAGCTCGTTGGTCTGATTGCTTTCATCATCGTCGTGGCCATTTGGGCCAAAACACCCACGCAAGCTGGCATCGCGCTCGCGATCGTCGTCATTGGGTATCTTATTGCGCGTATTCCCCTTCGAACCGCCGCAGAGCAGACACTTCCTGTTCTACCGTTCTTGCTGATCATCGGAGCGTTCCAGGTCTGGCAGGCATCATGGTTCGAAGCAGTGGCTCTGGTTGTAGGTCTTTTTGCCTCTGTGGCTGCCGCGACTTTGCTCACGCTAACCACGACCATTGCAGAGCTTATGGAATCTCTAGAGAGTGCGCTTCGCCCCTTCGAGCGTTTCGGGCTTCCCGTGGAGACTATTAGCCTGGCTCTGTCTCTCACAATTCGGCTGATCCCGTTAATGCTGTCCACGGTGAACGAGGTTCTCGAGGCCCGCAAAGCTCGCGGCGCCGGATTCAGCGTTGCGGCTTTTGGCACTCCCGTGGTCATTCGCAGCATTCGTCGTGCTCGACAGCTTGGCGAGGCACTTATGGCCCGAGGCGTCGGCGACTAGCCTGTGAATGTGATCGTTATATGGCGTGGTTCTGTGATCGCTCTGTGGCGTGCAGGCCCGACACGTCACCGAAAGCTGTCATCTTAAACGGGGTCGCGATATATAGAGGGGCATGAGGTTTTGTATCCGATCGTGCCCTGCCCCTCACACGGCTTCAGGGTCGGGAGGGAACGCCACCGCCCTGATAGCTGCGACCGTCTGTTCTTGGGTCAACGAGGAAACGTCGATGTCGGTAAACGCGCGTCGGAGCCATGCCGACTGTTGAGAGACTGGGAAGTTGTTCAGCCGCCATCGCAGAGCATCAGGCTCTTCGGTGTCCTCTTCTGCGCGGCGTCGGTGTTCTACCAGGTCGATGTTCAGTACCACAGGCGTGAGTCGGACTGATGGATCAAGGTCTGAAGTAATCTCCGACCAGTAGTCCTCCACCGTCACAGTCTGAGGGACAACGATGATCATAGGGCTGTCTTCCGGCAACTCCCGGAGGACAGCGTTAAGCGTAGAAGCCACAAGTTTCCTCCACGCAGGCCACTCCTGGAAGTCGTGGACTGGCACCACCGGCTGAAGAACAGGTCTTAGAAGAGCCCCGATCTCTTCAGGATCCACGATCACCGCACCGGGAACTTTCTGGGCCAACAACTTCGCTGCCGTCGTCTTGCCTGAGCCGAACGCACCGTTGATCCATATGACGTGTGGCTGAGTCTGCTGCATGCGGCCAGTTTACCTTTCAATACCCCTGGCTCACTCGAAGTGGCCTGCTGCCACATACGCGAGAAGATCATGACATCACTAGGTAGAGAAACCATTGACCGTTTTCCGACCTCCGGACATGGCATCATGAGCTCATGAACAGCGCGCATATGCTTCTGATCGGAGGGCGATCCGGTGTAGGAAAATCCACCGTGGCCTTCGCCCTCCATGACCTACTGTCAGCACGTGGTGTCCAGCACGCCGTCATCGAGGGCGATGCGCTCGATCTCGCATATCCGGCACCGTGGGAACAGCAGATGGCAGAGCGAAACCTCAGGGCCATGTGGAACAACTACGCCGCCGACGGGTATCGCCGGCTGATCTACACCAACACCGTCAGTGTTCTGGAAGCAGACAAGCTTGCCTGGGCACTGGGGGAAGAGACAAAAGTAACCTCCGTGTTGCTGCAAGCATCTGATAAGACAACGGAAGAGAGACTGGGGCGCCGCGAACAAGGCGACAGCCTGAGTGAACATGTCAGCAGGAGCGCACGGGCGGCCCGGTTCCTCGACGCTCGATCTCCAAGCGCCGCTCACCGAATCGCCACCGACACCCTAGAGCCCGACGACATCGCCGAAAAGATCATTCAGATCCTTGGGTGGTGACCGCATACATCTCCGTCCGCAAAAAACATATAAACGGTGTATGTTCCTAGCTCCAAGTGTGGGCGCCTCTTAAACCAAAAGGTTTACAAGACACGCACAACGAGCATCTCAAAATCCGCGGCTCCTGCGGAAACCAACACGAAAAATGTCTTACCGACCTGTCTCACCGAAAAGTGTCCCGCCTTCTTCCATGCTGGGATTTAGTGAGGCATGATGGTGGGTATGAGACTGTTGGGCTACACCCGGGTATCCACCGTCGGTCAGGATCCGACACTTCAACACGACGCCTTGGTCACCGCCGGGGTCCAGAACCGTGATGTCTTCAGCGATGTCACCTCCGGGGCGAAGAATGCGATCGAGCGTCCCGGAATGAAGAAACTTCTCGCCTATGCCCAACCCGGTGACACGGTGGTGGTGTGGCGCATCGACCGGCTGGGCCGATCCCTGCTCGACGTACTCAACACGGTGAACCTGCTGCGCGAACGAGAGGTGAAGATTAAGTCGGTCTCTGACGGCATCGACCCGGAGACGTCCTCGGGTCGGCTGATGCTCGGGATGCTGGGGACTCTGGCTGAGTACGAACGAGAACTGATCACCGAACGCGTCAACGCCGGCATCGCCGCAGCGAAAGCCCAGGGCACCCGCTTCGGCCGACCACCTGTGGATCCAGAGGTGGTCGACCGCAAGCTCGCTATCGTCGCCGAGGAGAGAGCCAAAGGCCGTAGTGCCGGAGACGCCGCGAGCATGGTCGGCTGGTCGAGGGCAACACTGTACCGGCATCTGCAGGGTGCTAAACGACGACAGTCAGCACTGCCCGCCTGATGCGGGCACAATGACCAGGTCGTGAGGTGATGGTGATGGACGAGATGCAGCGCTGGGAGATCCTTCGCCTGCACATCGAAGACGGCATCACCCTGACCGACCTGGCACGGTCCACCGGCATCAGCACCCGCACTCTATCCCGGTGGGCTGCCCGCTACCGGGCCGACGGAATCCACGGTCTGCGCACCACCACACGATCCGATGCCGGGGCACATCGCATATCCGCGGAACTGGTCGCCTACATAGAACACCTCGGGCTCACCAGGCCACGGCCATCGATGGCCGCCCTGCACCGCCTGGTGAACTCCCGAGCACAGCAACTATCGGTGAAACCACCCAGCTACGCCACGGTGCGTGGCATCATCCAAGCGCTTGACCCGGCGATGGTCACCCTCGCCTTGGAGGGCCCGGCGTCCTACCGGGATCGACACGAACTCGTCTACCGGCACCGGGCTGAACGCCCCAACTCCATCTGGCAGGCCGATCACACCCAACTCGACATTCTCATCCAGAACCCGGACGGCACGCCGACTCGCCCCTGGCTCACCATCATCATCGACGACTACTCCCGGGCAGTGTGCGGCTACATGGTCACCACCACCGCGCCCTCAGCGATGAACACCGCCCTGGCACTACGCCAAGCTATCTGGCGGAAAACAGACCCCACTTGGGCGATGTGCGGTATTCCCGACGTCCTCTATGTCGATCACGGCTCCGACTTCACCAGTGGCCACATCACATACACCACGACAGCGCTGAAGATCCGGATCATCCATTCAACTATTGCCCGTCCGCAGGGGCGCGGCAAGATCGAGCGGTTCTTCAGCACCGTCAACACCGAACTGCTCACCACCCTGCCCGGCCACCTCGCCCCTGGCGTCCGAAACCCACACCCCGTACTGGACCTGACAAGCCTGGATACCGCTGTCGGCGAGTTCATCAGCAGCTATAACCAACGCACGCATTCTTCAATCAACACCAGCCCGAAGGCCGCGTGGATCGGACGGGGATGGATTCCCAGGATGCCAGAGAACCTGGAAGAACTCGACGGGCTCCTGCTGCGGGTCTCCACCCACCGCCGGGTGCAGCGAGACGGCATCCACTTCCAAGGACAGCGCTACCTCAGTCCGACCCTGGCACCTTTTGTCGGCCATGACGTCACCATCCGCTACGACCCGAGGGATCTCTCCGAGATCCGGGTCTACGACCACGACACGTTGCTGTGCGTCGCCGTGGATGAAGACCACCCCAACCAGCGCTACAGCCTGGCAGATATCCAGGCCGCTCGTCGACGCCGACGACGTCAACTACGTGCCGAAATCAACGATCGCATCCCTACCCACGAACCACGACCACCAGCCCTTGGGCCTGTGAACGCCGAAACGCCAGTTCCGCGTGACCGTGCATCTCGCCTGCGGACCTATGAAGAGGACCTGTCACCATGAGCCGCGATTTCATTGTCACCAAAGAGCACCGTCGCTTCGTCGAGTTCGCCAACGCCATCCGAAAAGACACCACCATCGGCATCTGCCACGGCGAGGCAGGAGTCGGCAAAACACAGTCCGCCAGACGGTACGCCCACTGGGACACCCTGGGCACGTTCATCGATGAATGGGGACCGCGCAGTGAATCAGACCTGGCCATCTACGCGGCAGCCCACCGGGCCCGCACGGTGTTCTGCACCCCTGAGGTCCAACCGAAGTACCGGACGTTGATCAAGGATATCGAGTTTTACCAGGGCAAACTCGATGTCTGCATCATGGAGCATCTGATGGCCACCGGGCAGCGAGACAGGCTCCACATGCGCAGATCCAGTGGTGAGAAGCTCACCCAACTGATTATCATTGATGAGGCAGAACGATTGCCTCCCACCGCCCTGGAGATGCTGCGCGACATCCATGATCGTGACGGTGTGGCGATCATGTTCATCGGCATGCCCGGCATTGACCAGCGCTTCCGGCACTACCCCCAGTTGTTCAGCCGGTTGGGCTTCTCTCATCGCTACCGTGCCCTGGGCAAAGACGAGCTGCTGTTCGTGCTGAACCGGCACTACAAGCGCCTAGGTAGAGAACTGGACCCGGAGGACTTCACAGATGCGCAAGCCATCGCCGCGATCGAGCGACTGACCCGCGGCAACTTCCGCGTAGTGGAGCGATTGTTCCCCCAGATCAAGCGGGTGTTGAAGATCAACGAGTTGGAGACCATCACCGACGATGTCATTGAGGCTGCTGCCAGCACCCTGGTCCTCGGGCACTGACGAGAACGTCCTGCTGTCGTCGTGGCCTCGTACAGAGGATGTCGCTTACACCGCCGCATCCAGCATTGTCATCGCGACGGGCTCGATGTCCGCGTCGGGATACGGGCTGACCACCGAGATGAACGCCCCTCGTCGGCGCTGGCGATCCAGCACCATGTGAGCGCCGAATCCGGAGGCGTAACCGTTGTGCCACACCAGGGGTCGATCGGATTTGTCTTCAACAAACCACCCCGCCGCGACAGATTCAGTGTCATCAGTGAAGCGCACTCGGAAAGCATCCTCGTAGACACAGTCATCGGCGAGAAGGGTTGACATGACCGTGGCGAAATCATGGGCGCTTCCCCTGATCACTCCGGCCGGTCCATAGCCTTGCCCGGTCCAGGGCAGTTGGTCAGTGCCCCACACGGTGACAGCGTTGAGGTCATGCGGGAGGTTTCGCTGTGCAGGTTGCTGAGCGCGCAGGCGTGAACACCCCAGCGGTATCGTCAGCCTGTTTCGCACCAGCGTCGGGTAGTCCGCCCCGTCGGCGGCCGCTAACGCGTGGCCCAATGCTGAGGCAGCGAGGTTGGAGTAGCTGAAGCGCCCGGCATGACGGACACGCGATCGGCGAAGTTGGTTCATCAGATCGGCGAGGTTCTCGGGTTGTGGATCACCACCTGTCAGTACAGCACTGAGCGCTCGGGCTGCTGAGCGGATTCCCCGCCGGTGGCAGGCAGTCCTGAGGTGTGGGTCAGACAGGACTCCAAAGTCGCTTCACCGGCAGCTGTTCCGGCCAGGGGGAGGTAGTCTTCGAGCCGGTCGTGCGGTGAGATCAGCCTGGTCTGCACCATGTCGGTGTAGATCAAGCCGTTGAGGGCTTTGCTGATTGAACCGATGTGGAACGTTTTCTGCAGGTCGCACCCGATCGTGGCGATGCGAGCGCCTGCCGGGCCGACTGTGGCGAGACAGGCGGCATAGACGGGGCGGTTGAGCGGCAAGGAGTTGAGTAGAAGGCCTGCCAGAGCGGTGTCACCGTCTGTCGTTGATGCGTTTGTGAGACAGGTGGGTTTCATACCTGTTCACCCTACCGGCGACGCGTCTCACGAGTGGACACTCTGAGGGCGCCACACAGCGATCAAAATGTCACGCCATTTAGCGGACAAAGTCACAGACTAGCCTCATTGCCAATACTCCCAAAGACTTTCGGCCCGCTTCCTCACCAAGAGAAAGCGGGCCGAAAGAATTTGACGCTAAAAACTACTCGCCACGAAGCTCGCGCATACGCTGCTCAACTGCAGAATCAGAAACCGGGGAGTTATTCGCGTTGCCGCCCTCGATTGCTGGCTTCTCGCCGGAGCCAAGAGCGCCACCCTTCATTTCCGCGCGGATCTGCTCGAGGCGAGAATGACCGGCCATCTGGATGCCTGCCTGCTCAACCTCTGCCATACGTCCTTCGACAGAGTTCTGAGCGAGTTCAGCCTGTCCAAGCGCATCTGCGTAACGACGCTCAATCTTGTCGCGAACCTGATCCAGGTTAGGAGTGGAGCCGGAGGTGATCGAGTTCATCGACTTCAAAGACTCGGACACCTTCTCCTGCATCTTTGCCTGCTCCAACTGGCTCAGCAGCTTGGAGCGCTCAGCGACCTTCTGCTGCAATGCCATGGAGTTGCGCTCAACAGCGTTCTTTGCCTGCTGTGCCTGCTGCAGTGCCTGGTCGTGGAGCTGCTTCGTGTCCTCGACACTCTGCTCAGCGGTCACCAGCTGCGCAGCGAAAGCTTCCGCAGCGTTCTCGTACTCGGTTGCCTTCTTCTCGTCGCCTTCCATACGTGCTTTGTCGGAAAGCTCGAGCGCCTGACGGGTGTTTGCCTGCAGCTTTTCGATATCGCCAAGTCGACGGTTCAGCTGCATTTCCAGCTGGCGCTGGTTGCCAATGACGGCAGCTGCCTGCTGGGACAGCTCCTGATGCTGACGCTGAGCTTCACCGATGGCCTGCTCAATCTGTACCTTCGGGTCGGCGTTTTCTTCGATCTTAGAATCGAAGAGGGCCATGAGGTAGTTCCACAGTTTGCTGAATGGGTTAGCCATCTCGGTTAATCCGACCTTTCGTGAAGGAAAAAGTTTCGTTTCAACTCTTGTTGCGGTTCCATAGTAGCGGAGCGAGCCTAGCTACGCTTCCGCTGCAGCAGGAGAAGTTTGTGCGAGCTCCTCTGCCATGGATTGCAGAGTCATGTTTTGTGCCGCCTCGACAAGGACTTCGGCCACCGTAGTGCCAAGTGCATTACACACCGCAGCGAGCAGTTCAGACGAGACTTCTTTCCTGCCACGTTCCAGTTCAGACAGGTAGCCCGGCGACACACGTGCGCGCTGCGCCAGTTCACGAAGGGTAACCCCTTTGTCCGCACGGAAGGCACGGAGGGACAAACCAAGAGCTTCTCTCAACAGTGGCTCAGGTTGTTGCACTGAAGGCACTGGAGAATCAATGAGCTCGGTTCCCAGAGTCGGTTTTTCTAAAAGTGCTGTTGTAGTTGCCATCATGATGTTCAACGGACAATGCCCTACTTTTGTTCCCGCACGACGCGGAGGATTCCATTGATCGCAGCTGCAACTGCATTCTTGCGGATATCATCGCGCGATCCAGTGAGCACATGAATCGGGGTTGCGTTCGCCGACGACAATCGGAACTGCGCCAAAGCCGGATCAACCACCTCACCGGCAGGCCAAGCAGCTGTCCAGGCTGGGCCGGAGATTCCGATATAGACCTCGCCAACTGGGTGCCCGTCTTGTTCATCTGGTCCGGCCACCCCGGTCAGGGATACGCCCCAGGTGGAGCCGCACACCCGGCGCACGCCGCGCGCCATCTCACGCGCGGTCTCGGGAGAGATCACACCATGGTCGTCTAATACCGACTGGGAAACTCCAGCCACGGATGCCTTCAGATCTGTTGCGTATGTGACCAAGCCACCGCGTAGCGCCTGTGAGGCCCCAGGGACATCGGCCACAGTTGCGCACGCCAGACCTGCGGTGAGCGACTCGCAAAAACTGATCGTTTGGTTGTGGGCTACGAGCTCGTCGATAAGCAATTGTGCCTGAGACATACTATTTCCTATTCGCGCGTTGACCATCGATGAGGTACTGAACACCAGTCACTACAGTGACCACTACTGCAAGCAGCATGACGAGATAGGTCGGAATGTCCATCCAGTCCGGCAACGGACACAAGTACATGCCCACGCCAACGGCTTGCAACGTTGTTTTAATCTTACCGCCCTTGGAAGCAGGAACGACCTTTCCTTGGCGCAGCAAGGCCATGCGCCAAAAGGTAATTCCGAGTTCGCGAATGACAATGACTATTGTCATCCACCACGGCAGTGTCGACGCAATGTTCAACGAAATCAGCGCGGTAATCATAAGCGCTTTATCCGCGATCGGATCGGCGATCTTTCCGAAATCAGTCACCAGCCCTCGAGCGCGAGCGATGTCACCGTCGAGTTTGTCGGTGATCATCAAGGCGACAAACACGCCGAACGCCCACCACCACTGCTGCGTCAACGCAAGCCACGCAAAAACTGGGATGAAGAGAATGCGCATCGATGTCAGCACATTGGGCAGATTAAAATTTGAAGGCTTCTCGCCTGCCTCGGTGTTCTTCGTTGCGTCTTCCACGGCTTTCACCTTACTCGTCTGCGGATTTTCCCCTCACTGCTACCCCACCATAGCTAGACTCAAACCATGAAATACTTTGCAGTGCACTACACCTACGCCAACGAGGACGAGAACATCGTCGCTCTCCGCCCGACCCACCGCGAATTTTTGGGCAAGCTTCTCGACGAAGGAAAACTCGTCGGGTCTGGTCCTTACACCGACGGCTTGGGATCCGCTTTAATCATCATCCGCCTAGATGAGCCAGCCACCGTCGACGATGCTGCCGAGCTTATGGACAGCGATCCATTCCATACTGAAAACGCGCTCGCGGGACGTAGCATCCGCGAATGGAACCCCGTGATGAACGTCTTCCAAGACTAAAAAACTTGTCGACGACAAATGCCCTCCCTAGCTAGCGCCAGGGAGGGCATTCTCTTGATCGTTTACAGATCGTCTGGGTGTGGTTCGGGTTCGAGGTGATCGACATCGCGGGAGCCAGATGCGGTGTGGTCTCCGCGGCCCGAGGTAGCTGGATCGTCAATCCACTCGATGTGGCGACCTCGGGTGTCTACACGCCGACGGTTGCCGTGGTCATCGTAGTCGATTCGGGTGGCTGGCCCACGGTGGCCACCTTGGAGCTCATCACGTTTATCTTTCAGCAGCGAGGCAAGGACCGTGATTACCAAGACACCGATGATTGTCACCAGTGATCCCACCGTAGAGATCTCTGGGACTCCAGGCACGTTCTCGCCACCATTGATAAATGGAAGGTTATTTTCATGTAGCGCGTGGAACATCAGCTTCACGCCGATGAAGCCCAGGATAATCGCCAAACCGTATGGCAGGAACACGAGACGATCCAAGAGTCCATCCAGCAAGAAGTACATCTGGCGCAGACCCATCAAGGAGAATGCGTTGGTGGTGAACACTAGGTATGCCTCAGAGGTGATGCCGTAGATCGCAGGGATGGAATCGAATGCGAACATGACGTCGATCAGACCGATCGCCACGAGGGCCACAAACAAAGGGGTCAGCGCGAACTTGCCGTTTTCTTCCTTCGAAGAAAGGCGATCACCGTGGTAGGACTTGGTCACTGGGACGACCTTGCGCAGCCAACGGACAACCAGCATGTCGTTGGGGTCTGTTTCTGGAGCGTCACGGATCTCATCGACGAAGAGCTTGATCGCGGTGTAGAGCAGGAAGATAGCAAACAGGTAGAACACGTCCGACCATGCCGCAATCATTGCCGCTCCGAGCAGAATGAAAATCAGGCGGGCGATCAAAGCGATCACGATGCCTAGCAGCAATACCTTCTGTTGGTACTTACGCGGGATCTTAAATGCTCCCATGATCAGCGCGAACACGAAGAGGTTGTCTACCGAGAGAGCCTTTTCCGTCACATAGCCGGTGAAGTACTGCAAACCATGTTCATGGTCCCAAACAAACCAGACGAAGACGCCGAAAAGCAGCGCGACTGTGACGTAGAAGAGTGTCCAGAATCCCGATTCCTTGAGCGTAGGCTCGTGTGGCGTTCGGACGTGAGAGTAGAAGTCAAAGATGAAGAACCCAGCAATCACAATGAGCGTGACTGCCCAGATCCACAAAGGTACGGACATGCGTACTTTTCCTCCGGTCTAATAAGCGTTGAGTAACTGTGTGTTGACCGGAGGTCTCCCCCGCCCAGCTAGCGGGCTAGGCCGACTCGACCGGGTTCATTAAAGAACCGTGTTGACGATCGGAGCCGATTGCGGGGTACTCCCCTCCAAGATACCCCGCAAACTATACACAAAGATTACTTATTGTGGGGAGCGCCAGCTAGGAAAGCTGCTTGGCCGATGTGTTGCAGAGAATCAACAATGACAAGGCTGATGCGATCCTGACGGCGTTCCGGCTTTCCGTGGAATTCGCCGATAATCTCGTCCCACTGTTGCTCACCGATGGTATTGACAAAGGCGCGCAGATTTTCTAACCCAACCTTGATGTAATCGACTAGGACCTCTTTGTTGTTCACCACGATCTGGGCAGCGTCTGCACTCGTGTGTCCAAAGCCCGTTCCTTCGGCGGCGTCCCCGAGCCCGAACTTCTCGCGGTAGCCTTGGGTGTCCCACGCCTGTTCGGTGCCGGCGACCGGTGCGATCATCGCATCGAGGACGCGACCTGCGTGCCAGAGATTCCATGCGATGGTGTTTGGATGGCCCGCTGCTTTGAAGTTCAACTGCTTCTCTGACAGGCGTGGCAGCTTGTCCACCTGTGCTTCGACGCGGTCGATCAGATTGAGATATGTGTTCTTAGTATCCATGTGTCCCAGGATAGTCAGAATGCTCAGCAGGACCGAGAGTGCTCGACGCGTGCAGATCTCACACCCATATACGAAAAGAATCCGTAGGCCTCTGACCTACGGTTTCTCCTCACCCCGGGGTGTCGAACACTAGAAGGCACCCGCCGATGGGTTGTAAGTGGCTTGAACCACGCGGGTGTCATCATCACTGGATGACTCTTCCGGGGCGGCGGGGTCGTCGTCAAGCATCGCCTCTTCTTCGAGAACTTCCTTGGGAGCCTCGGCCGGGTCAGCGCCCTTAATCATCCAGATTATTGTGTCTAACTCCTCGGGCTTGACCAATACTTCGCGGGCCTTGGAGCCCTCGGATGGTCCGACGACTCCACGGGATTCCATGAGATCCATCAGGCGCCCTGCCTTGGCAAAACCGATACGCAGTTTACGTTGCAGCATGGATGTGGAACCGAGCTGGGCAGTTACTACGAGCTCAACCGCCTCGAGTAGATCGTCCATGTCCTTGCCGATGTCATCATCGATGACCTTCTTCTCGGCCTGCTTGTCTTCGGTGACACCATCGGTGTAGTCCGGCTCGGCTTGATCCTTGGCTGCATCGACAACCGCTTGGATCTCCTCGTCGGTAACAAACGCGCCCTGCATACGCTGCGGTTTTCCAGCGCCCTGTGGGATAAACAGTGCGTCACCCATACCGATGAGCTTCTCGGCACCGGCTTGGTCCAAGATCACGCGGGAGTCGGTAAGCGAGGACGTAGCAAACGCGAGTCGGGACGGCACGTTGGTCTTGATCAGACCGGTGACAACGTCGACGGAAGGACGCTGGGTTGCCAGCACCAAGTGGATTCCGGCAGCACGAGCCTTTTGGGTAATGCGGACGATCGAATCCTCGATCTCCTTCGGCGCAGTCATCATGAGGTCGGCTAGCTCGTCAACAACACACACGATGAATGGATAAGGCTTCATTTCACGTTCGGACCCCAGCGGTGCCTGCAACTCGCCGGAGCGAACCTTGGCGTTGTAGTCCTTGATGTGGCGCACGCGGGCAGACTTCATGTCCATGTAGCGTTGCTCCATCTCCTCGACCAGCCACTGCAGCGCCGCGGATGCTTTCTTCGGCTGCGTGATGATTGGGGTGATCAGGTGCGGGATGCCTTCATATGGTGTCAGCTCAACCATCTTCGGATCGACGAGGATCAAACGGACCTCGTCTGGTGTCGCGCGAGTAAGCAGCGAAACAAGCATCGAGTTGACAAACGCAGACTTACCGGAACCGGTCGAACCGGCAACGAGCAGGTGGGGCATCTTTTGGATCGAGTGCGCGACAAACTCGCCCTCGATATCCTTGCCCAGACCAATGAGCATCGGGTCTTCGTTCGCTACGATCTCAGGAGCCTGCAGTACATCATGAAGTCGCACCATCTCGCGGTCGGCGTTAGGCACCTCAATTCCCACGGCGGACTTGCCTGGGATCGGCGCAAGTAGGCGAACGTTGTCGGTGGCAACGGCATAGGCAAGGTTTGACTGCAGGTTAGTGATTTTGGAAACCTTGACACCAGGGCCGAGCTCAACCTCATACCGGGTCACTGTTGGGCCACGGGAGAAACCGGTCACTTGCGCATCGACCTTAAACTCATCAAAAACCTCAGTGATCGCCTCGATCATGCGGTCGTTGGTTTCAGTGCGTGTCTTCGGAGCCTTGCCGGGGGTGAGCAAGTCAGCGGACGGCAACTTGTAGTCGGTGTGCTCTTCCGGCTTGCGTGGCGCGGGTGCGGGAGCCTCCTTGTTCAGCTCTGACTTTGGAGTCGAAGCCGGAATTGCGGTGGCATCGATACCCGATCGTGCGATGATCGCCTGCCGCATTGTTTCCCGCGAGCTGGCAACTGCATCGTCACTTACCGCCGGAAGCTCGTCGGTGTCGTCGCTCGCCACAGCTGTCGCAGGGGCGGATTGCGCTTGGCGACGACGAGTTGACGCACGCTTCTTCGGTTGCTGCGAAGCAGGGGGCGCAGGTTCGTCAACATCGATTTCCGGCTCAGCATCAGGATTGAATTCGTCGCTTGGTGCCTCGAAAAGCGTCTGTTGTTCGTCCGCCGGGTAGTTGTCCATTGGAGTGACTGGCTTCACACGCGGGGCTGGGCGTGGCCGTGCCCGGCGGGAACGGCCCTCTACGATGTCTTCGACCTCGTTGTCAACATAGGAGTAGAGGTCATAGTCGTCGGTCTCGTCCGCGGCTGGGTCGTCGGTGAAGTTCTTTGAGCCGAGCGCGGACATTGCCTCAACGATTTGGTCGAAGAGTTGACGCACCGTGACACCTGTGATTTTCAGTGCGCCGTAGATGATGAGCAGAATCAGCAGTGGAACTGCGACGTAGCTGGAAAAGCCGGCCGCTATGCTGCCGCCGATCCAGGCACCGATCGCACCGCCGGCCACTTTGCGCGCTTCCCACTCGGCTGGGTTACCCACAATAATGTGCATCAGGCTAAGCATGGACACAGCGATGAGAGTTACGCCGATGACCACATTGGTCTGAGTCTTTCGCTCCGCATGCCAATCCAGCATCAAGGCAAGTGCGATGGCAACGAGGACAACTGGCAGGATGAGCGCACCCGCACCAATCGCCAAATGCACTGCGGAAGAGATCGCTGCGCCCACTGGGCCTGCGATATCGAGCCATACCGACGCACCGATGATCGCCGCCAAACCAAGAAGCGCTAGACCGGTCGCATCGGCTCTTTGGGAACCTTCTCCCCTTGCAAATTCCTGCTCTTCAGTTTCATCGCGTTTCTCGTTGCTCTTCTTCGAAGATCGAGATGTGCGTTCGTCGCGCTGTGCGATCTGTTCCTCCTCGGAATTTTCGATGTCATTTCTATGCTCGCCCATAGAACCACCGATCGAGGCGACTCCGCGGGTCAAGGATCCAATCCCGTGCGCGGTTCCACGCGCCACCGCACCAAAGGCTGAGCCTACAGCTTTGTAGGCAGAGCCGACGCGCTCGTCGGCGGTAACGGCTGCCAGCTGCGTCGTTGTTGCATGCGATGATCCAGAGGCAGTGCTTCGTGTCGTTGAACGAGTAGAACGCGTCCGACCATTTCGCCCCTTCGGGCCGGTGGTCGAACGCGCTGACTTGCGTGGCGCGGAACTCTTGACAGACATGCCACTAAGACTAGTACCAGTTGTCACATTTTTCACATCTGCCACACCGGGCACGGTGCAATATTTTTAGCCCGCCAGCCTCGCAAGCGTCAAGCGTTTAGCCTTGACACTGCGATGCACTCCGGATCGCCGGACACGGTGACGTCTACAGCGTCTCGACCAAAGACCCATAGGAGCAGCTCGCCCGGCTCACCCACAACGCGCACGACGTTGTCACCGCGCTCCGTGACACCTCGCTTGTCACCCACTGTCACAGGCGGCAGGCTCGTTGGAGACAAAATCACCGGCACCGCAGACTTAGACAAGAGCACGCGCCCAAAGCGAGCCACACACCTCATCAGTTCCTTGTCGATCTGCTTGCTAAAATCTCGCACCCGCGCCTCGCCGTCGCCTCGACGAACGTCCTCATGGTGGACAAAGTTCTCGGCAGTGTTAAGAAGCGAATCCACCGGCTTGATTGGGGCAGGTGGTCCCGCTGCCCAAGCCTTGACTAGCGCTTCATAATCGCGCTCAGTGACAAACTTGCGCGCGCGGTTGCCAATACCCGGTAAGAAAGCGACTGGTCGGTTTTCTCGCATGTAGAGGTGTTCTGCCAGATCACGGGTTGTCCATCCTTCGCACAGGGTCGGTGCGTCGGGGCCTTCGTCGATAAGCAGCTGGGCTAAGCGGTTTCTCTCCGTCTGAGCAAAAGACATGCACCCCAGCATAGCTGAGGTGCATGAGTGAGAACCGGCTCGTTTTTAGAGGGACTCGCGTGCCGCCTCGACGGTGTCGTCGTCCACCGGCAAGTGGTTGTCGGAGGTCATCGGAACAACCGTAGGCAAGATCACAGGCTCGCGCTTGTACTTCTGCTCAATGGTGCGGGACACCTTGCGGCGTACCTGCTGAACCATACGGTATGGATCGTTCTCGCCTTCGGCCGCAAGATCGTTCATCGTGTTCTCCACGATCTCGGCAACCTCTGGGGTCACACCACGATCGTCTTCGGAAAAGCCTGTGGTGGATACCTGTGGACTCTCCAGCAAGCGGCCGGTTCGGGAGTCGATCACGCAGGTGATGGACACAACGCCGCCTGCAGCCAGGTTCGTGCGGTCCGCCAATACGTCTGCTTCGACTTCACCCATGGTTTCGCCGTCAACGTACAGGTGACCAACTTGGTACTGGCCAACCACCTGTGCGCGGCCGTTGACTAGGTCGACAACAACACCGTTCTGAGCCAGGACTGTGTTCTCGCGCTTGACGCCGGTGGAGATTGCCAGCTCGTTGTTAGCTCGCATGTGACGCCATTCGCCGTGTACAGGCATGGTGTTCTTCGGACGGGCCGCGTTGTACAGGAACAGCAGCTCGCCGGAGTAGCCGTGGCCGGTCGCGTGAATGTGGGCATCCTTGTTGGTCACAACGGTTGCGCCAATCTGGGCGAGGTTGTTGATCACAGCGTAAACGGCCTCTTCATTGCCAGGAATCATTGAGGAGGACAAGATGATCAGGTCACCGTCGCGGACCGTGATTTGGCGGTGCTCACGACGCGACATGCGCGACAGCGCTGCCATCGGCTCGCCCTGGGTTCCTGTGGTGATCAGGAGGACCTTGTGCGGAGCCATCTTGGATGCTTCATCGATGCTGATGATGGTTCCGCGTGGAGCCTTCAGCAGCCCCATCTTCTCAGCGATCTCCATGTTGCGGATCATCGATCGGCCGTTAAACGCCACCTTGCGACCATTCGCTACAGCAGCGTTTACCGCCATTTGTACTCGAGACACGTTGGAGGCGAAAGAAGCCAAGATCACGCGCTGCTTCGCACCCGCGATCAGGCGAATGAAGTTCTCCTCGATACCCTTTTCGGATTCGGAGAAACCAGGCGTGGTCGCGTTGGTGGAGTCGCAAAGCATCAGATCGACACCCTCGTCGCCAAAGCGTGACAATGCAGGGAGGTCGGTTGGCTTGCCGTCGTATGGGGTCTGGTCCAGCTTGATGTCGCCTGTCATGATGACCTGTCCAGCGCCGGTGCGGATCGACAGACCTAGAGCGTCTGGGATGGAGTGTCCGACAGTCCAGAAGCGAACATTGAATGGCCCGACGGTGATCTCGGATTTTTCGTTGACTTCGTGCAACTTCGGGCGAAGACGGTGTTCCTTCGTCTTCGCAGCGATGAGCGCGTTGGTGAACTTAGCCGAGTAGATCGGAAGGTCTGGGCGCATCTTCAGCAGCCATGGGATCGCACCGATGTGGTCCTCATGCCCGTGCGTGACGACGAGCGCCTCAACCTTGTCCAACTTCTTCTCGATCGGGCCAAAGTCAGGAAGGATCAAGTCAACGCCCGGCTCACCGGAGGAAGGGAACAATACGCCACAGTCAACGATGAGCAGACGTCCGTTGTACTCGAAAACGGTCATGTTTCGACCGATCTCAGAAATACCGCCGAGAGCGTAGATACGGAGCCCGTTGTTTGGAGCCTTCGGCGGAGCTGGAAGGCGCTTAGTCATATCCGCGCCCTGCATGGATTTCATTGGGTTGCGACGGTTCTGCTGCCCGCCGCGTCCACGTCCTCCACGACGGCGGTTGCCACCACCGCGGTTGCCCCCGTTTCCGTTGTTGCCATTGTTTCCGTTGGCATTGGCGTTGGAGCCATTGTTTCCGGTGTCATCGCCCTGCGGAGCAGTAGTGTTCTCTGCTGCCTGGAATACGGGCGCTTGGTCGCCTGCTTCCGGTGGACCCGCCTTGCGAGTGACCTTTCGGGAACGGTTACGGGGTTCATTCATATTTAGAGGACTCCAGCCTTTTGTAATTCTTGGCGGAGAGTTTCCATCTGTGCTTCGTCAACACCGACGACAGGCAGACGTGGCTCTCCTACTTCAATGCCCTGCAGACGCAGAGCTGCCTTAGCAAATGTCGCACCACCCAAAATTGCCTGCTGCTTTGCAAGCACGTGCATGGTGCTGGCGTTGATTTCCCGTGTCCGGGCGAGGTCGCCTTCCTCGAAGCTTGTTAATAGTTCGCGCAATAGTGCAGGAGCTGCGTGTCCCACCACCGAAACAAAACCGGTGGCGCCCAGTGATAGCCAGGGCACGTTTAGCGGATCATCGCCAGAGTACCAGGCTAGTCCCGTTTCTTGAATTAGCGGGGCTGCTTCATTGAAATTACCCTTCGCATCCTTCATTCCCTTGACGGTTGGAATCTCGGCCAGGGCGCGAATTGTGTCTGCTTCAACTGGGATGCCAGAGCGACCAGGAATATCGTACAACAGAATCGGCAGATCGGTTGCCTCCGCAACCTTCCGGTAGTGCTGTACCAGCCCCTCTTGAGATGGCTTGGAGTAGTAAGGCGTGACAACCAACAGCGAGTCAGCACCCGCTTCAGCCGATGCCTGTGCAAGCGCCACTGAGGTCGCAGTATCGTTGGTGCCTGCGCCAGCGATCAGCTTGGCACGGTCACCCACTTCTTCCTTCACTGCTTTGAGCAGCGCGATCTTTTCTTCCACGGTAGTGGTGGGAGATTCACCCGTGGTGCCTGCTAGGACAAGGGAATCGATTCCGTTGTCTACCAGGTGGGCTGCGAGCTTTCGTCCAGCGTTGAGATCAAGTGCGCCACTTGGGTCAAACGGGGTGACCATTGCGACGCTGACACGTCCGAAGTATTCCGCTCCGTTGTGTGCTGTCATTGGAGTGCTCATGGGGCTCAAGGTTACCTTCTTCGTAGAGTTGTCGTGTGACCCACGCACTAGAACTACTAGAACCTACTAGAACTCAGTGACGTAGGGACTGGCCGCCATTTCTGATCCGTCGGCCAGGGTGGTGATGAGAAAATCGTCGAAAAGCGTTGGGGCTTTGTCTTGGAGGATCTTGAGACATGCAACTGCTAGTCCGCGGATCTCCACGTCTGCGTGTTCGGTTGCGCGTGCTGCGATGAAGTGTCGCCACGTGCGGTAGTTGCCAGTGACGACGATGCGGGACTCTGTGGCGTTCGGCAAGATCGCGCGCGCCGCTTGGCGGGCCTGCTTTTTGCGCAGCAGGGCGTTTGGTTCGTCGGCAAGCTTTTCTTCGAGCCCTGCAAGCATTTCGTCGTAGATGAATCGAGACTCGTCCACCGCCCGGAGGAAGATGCGCTTGAGATCCTCATCTTCTGCAATGAGCGGCGGGACGATGACTTCGTTGGTATCGGTATGGACGAAGCGCTGCGAGAGCTGCGAGAAGGAAAAGTGCCGGTGCCGGACCAGCTCATGGGAAGCTGCGCGTGACAGGCCACGGACGTACATGGTGGCGCTGGCATGCTCAAGAAGGGCGGTGTGCCCAACTTCCATGATGTGGCGCAGGTAGGACTCGTTGGCCTCGGTGTGCGGGTTCGGCTTGTCAAAGGTTTCGTAACACGCTCTACCCGCGAATTCGACTAGCGCCTCCGCGTCGGTTGCCGACTCGTCAGCCTTCCAGTCCACGTCGGCTGGCGGAGTAAACTCCGTCGCCGCAATGAGCTGCACATCGAGTTCTTTAACCTCGGCCATTCCTACCCATCCTTGCCTGTAGAGCCTGCAAACAGTATTAGGTACTACAGCTTACAGGCCCTGATCTGCGCTTAGAGCCCTAGGTAGTTATCCAGGCCGATGGTCAAACCAGGGTGGTCCGCAACCTGGCGCACACCAGTCAGTACGCCCGGCACGAAGGACTCGCGGCCGTAGGAATCCTGACGGATCGTCAGCGACTGATCGCGTGTACCGAAAATGATGTCTTCGTGCGCGACCATGCCGGTCATGCGAACCGCGTGTACCTTGACACCATCAACGTCGGCGCCACGGGAGCCGTCCAGAGAGGTCTCGGTTGCGTCTGGCATCGCAGGAAGGTTCGCTTGACGACGAGCCTCTGCGATCCCCTGTGCGGTCTTGACCGCGGTACCCGACGGTGCATCAAGCTTGTTCGGGTGGTGGTACTCAACTACCTCGGCAGACTCGAAGAACGGTGCCGCCTGCTTTGCAAAAGCCATCGCGAGAACAGCAGAGATGGCAAAGTTCGGCGCAATGAGTACGCCGGTCTGTGGATTGTCGTTGATCCATGCGCGGACCTGGTCGTAGCGCTCGTCATCAAAACCGGTAGTTCCGACGACTGCGTGGATACCGTTCTTGATGCAAAACTCGAGGTTGTCCATCACAACGTTCGGGGTGGTGAAGTCAACGATGACCTGTGCACCGTTTTCAACAAGCACGTCGAGAGAGTCGTTCTGATCGACCTCTGCGACGAGCTCCAAATCATCCGCAGCTTGTACACCTGCGACAACAGCAGAACCGACGCGACCCTTGGCGCCTAGTACTCCAACTTTGATTGTCATTAAAAGCTCCTTAAATTTTGTACCTAATGTCTTATCACGTTTCGCTAACGCGTGCGCGGTTCACTTCCGTCGTTCTGCCGTTGTCGCTGGATACGAGCATCAGGCAGAATGGGATATATGCGCATTAATATTACTTCTATTTACTTTGACGATCAGTTGAAGGCTCTCGACTTTTACACCGATACCCTTGGCTTTCAGGTCAAGCATAATGTGCCGGTAGGCGACGCACACTGGATCACCCTCGTGTCGCCCGAAGACCCAGAAGGAACCGAACTCCTTCTCGAGCCTACCGGCCATCCCGCCTCAAAGACCTTTAATGAGGCCCTTTATGCCGATGGAATCCCCTTCACACAATTCGCAGTTGACGACATCCAAAGTGAATTTCACCGCCTTCAATCCCTCGGCGTGCAGTTTTCCATGGAGCCTACCTCCATGGAGAATGTGACCTTTGCAGTTTTCGACGACACCTGTGGCCACTACATCCAACTTATTCAGCAGAACTAAGTCGTTCCTGCTCTGGCACCATTGATCCTCCGGTCGCCCAGACCACGTGCGTGCCTGGCAAGTGCGCGAATTGTTCATACGCCGTGAACCCCGCAGCCGCAGACGGCTCAAGGTAGTACCCGGAGGAATGAAAGAAGCGCTCTGCATCGCGCAGCATCGTCGCGTCGTCGGTGGTAACGCATGCGGTTACCGACCTGCCCATTCGCTTGCCGACGAACCCGCTCGTCCTTCCCACAGCCAGCCCATCAGCCACGGTGATGCCATCGAGACCAATGTCTGCGACTGCAATATCGTCGTAGCGCCCTGTGGCGAGGCCCAGCACCATCGAAGGCGCATGAGTCGGTTCGACGAAATAGCCGTGGACGTTGTCTTCAAATTCGGTTTTGAGGCCGAAGAGCACACCACCTGGCCCTCCTCCGACACCGCAAGGAAGGTACACGTGGAGCGGGCTTTCGGGGGTGACCTCTACCCCGCTCCGTTCCAGCTGCGCTTTCAGGCGACGTCCCGCGACGGCATATCCCATGAACAGGTCGGCCGAGTTTTCGTCGTCGACGAAAAACGTGTCAGGCTCCTTCCCAGTTTGCCGTGCGATCGCGACCGCGTCGTTGAAGTCACCCTCATGTTCGACGACAACGCAACCTTTCTCGCGCAGCATGTCTTTCTTCCACTGCTTTGCTTCACGCGACATGTGGACTTCAACGCGAAAACCGATTGCGGCCGACATAATTCCGATGGATAGCCCAAGGTTGCCCGTGGATGCCACGGTAATGCGGTACCGAGAATAGAAGGCTTGGTCACCAAGTGGGCCACCTAGGTCGTCGGCAAGCTTTAGCACCGTATAGATGCCACCTCGGGCCTTGATCGAACCTGAGATCGGCAGATGGGAGTCAAGTTTGACCCACATGGAGCCTCGCTGGATGAAAGGGGATTCGATAATCCCGTGGTCTGTGCCTTCGAAGTGCTCGGCGATCCACGGCGCATGGCGGAGTAGGAGCGCTTCGGCATCGTCGATATCGATCCGCCCGTACTCTAAGTCGGCTTGGGCACTGCGCCACGAGGTGAGATTCGGGTTTAGCCACACGGTCGGGGTGGCGCGGCGGAGGTCGTCGAGTAGCGGTGACATGTTTCTACTCTACGAGATCGACGTACAACGATTCGCTCACGATTCCACTTGGCGTGTTCGCACCGGTCTCGTGGCACGATATGGTGAAACTATGAAACAGAAGACACTCGCGTTTATTTCCGCCCCATTAGTTGCGGCATTGGTGCTGACCGGGTGCTCGCCAGCTAACGAGCAGCCCAGCACGGCGCCCCAGTCGACGAGCTCGGAGGCTGCTTCCTCAGTAGACTCAGTAGACTCAGTAGACGGAGCCTCCGATCAGTCGACATCGACCATCGCTTCAGACGAACCAGAGGTCATGCTTGGTACCGCTAACGTCGCCCCTACTTCTGACACGACTCCAGAACTAGCAGAGTTGGTAATTAAGGATGTCCGCGTTGGCTCCCACGAAGGCTTCGACCGCGTGGTCTTCGAGTTCGACGGCACCGGCACCCCCGGCTATCACGCGGGCTACACCGACGAGCCTCGCCAGCAGGCTTCCGGAATGCCCCTCGAAGTCACGGGCGATGCCTACCTCGAGTTGATGATCCACGGCACGCCGATGGGCATGGGAGATCTCGAATCGCCGCTCATCCAAATGGGTCCGATGGACCTGCAAGCCGGAAACGTACAAGGCGTCACTCACGGTGGGGTATTCGAAGCAGACACGCAGTATGTCATCGGCGTGGACAAGCAGCGCCCCTACTCTGTCACGGTTCTAGAGAACCCGACGCGGGTCGTGGTTGACGTAGAAAAGTAGCACACGCGAAAACGCACCGCCGCTGAAGTTGACAGTGGCGGTGCGTTCGTCGTTAAGCGAACAGTACTTACTCGTCGTCCGAGACTGGAACCAGGGAAATCTTGCCGCGGTTGTCCACGTCCGCGATCTCGACCTGGATCTTGTCGCCGACGTTGACTACATCTTCGACCTTCTCGATGCGCTTGCCGTCACCGAGCTTGGAGATGTGGACCAAGCCGTCGCGGCCCGGGGTCAGCGACACGAATGCGCCGAACGCCACGGTCTTCACAACGGTACCTAAGAAGCGCTCTCCGACCTTAGGAAGCTGCGGATTAGCGATCGCGTTGATCTTCTCCAGCGCCTGGTCAGCGGCCTCGCCGGAAGCTGCCGACACGAACACGGTGCCGTCGTCCTCAATGGAAACGTCTGCGCCGGTGTCCTCAGTGATCTGGTTGATGGTCTTGCCCTTCGGGCCAATGAGCTCACCGATCTTGGACACTGGGACCTTCACGGTCGTGATCTTCGGAGCCAGTGCGCTCATCTCGTCCGGAGTGTCAATGACCACAGCCATGGTCTCCAGGATTGCATCGCGCGCCTCCTTCGCCTGATCCAAAGCGTCTGCAAGGACCTGGGATGGGATGCCGTCGAGCTTGGTGTCCAACTGCAATGCGGTGATGAACTCAGAAGTACCTGCGACCTTGAAGTCCATGTCACCGAATGCGTCTTCCGCGCCAAGGATGTCGGTCAGAGCGACGAACTTTTCCTGTCCATCGACATCGCCGGACACAAGCCCCATCGCAATGCCAGCGACAGGCGCTTCAAGGGGTACGCCTGCGTTGTACAGCGACAGAGTTGACGCACAAACGGAACCCATGGAGGTTGAGCCGTTGGAGCCCAAGGCCTCCGACACCTGACGAATGGTGTACGGGAACACCTCGCGGGATGGGATCACAGGAAGCAACGCACGCTCCGCCAGCGCACCGTGGCCGATCTCGCGGCGCTTCGGGGAGCCAACACGTCCGGTCTCGCCGGTGGAGTATGGCGGGAAGTTGTAGTGGTGGATGTAGCGCTTCGACTTATCTGGGTGCAGGGAGTCGAGCTGCTGCTCCATCTTCAGCATGTCCAGGGTGGTCACGCCGAGGATCTGGGTCTCGCCACGCTCAAACAGTGCGGAACCGTGGGCGCGTGGGATGAGTTCAACCTCGACGCCGAGATCGCGGATGTCGGTGGTACCACGGCCGTCGATGCGGTAGCCCTCTGCAAGGATCTTGCCACGAACAACGTCCTTCATCACAGCGTTGAAAGCAGCGCGAATCTGCTTCTCGGCGGCGTCGTCGTCAAGCTCGTCTTCAAAGTCGTCGACAAGATCGTCAACGATCTTTTCCATGTAGGCGTTGGAAGCGTCTTCGCGTTCCTGCTTGCCCGCGATGGTCATGATCTCGGAGAGCTTCTTGCGCGCCTTCTTGTCAACCTTCTTGTACACCTCGTCGATGTACGGAGGGAACAGTGGGAACTCTTGCGTTTCCTTCGCGGTGCGCTCTGCCAGACCAGCCTGGGCCTCGCACAAAGTCTTGATGAATGGCTTCGCAGCTTCCAAGCCCTCGGAGACGGTGGACTCCGTCGGCGCGGGTGCACCGTTCTTGATTTGCTCGACAACATTGTTGCCTGCGCCAGCCTCGACCATCATGATCGCTACATCGTCAACGGTCTTTCCACCACGCTTACGAGTAACCATACGACCGGCGACAACCATCTCGAACAGCGCACGCTCGTGCTGCTCGTGGTTAGGGAATGCAACCCACTGGCCTTCTGGGTGCTTGTCGTCAGCGATCAACGCGATGCGTACACCGCCAACGGCGCCAGAAACAGGCAGACCCGACAGCTGGGTCGCGGCCGATGCACCATTGATAGCGACAACGTCGTAGTAGTCCTCTGGGTTCATCGACATAACCGTGATGACAACCTGGACTTCGTTGCGCAGGCCCTTGACAAAGGTCGGGCGCAACGGGCGGTCAATCAAGCGACAAGCAAGGATTGCCTCGGTAGACGGGCGACCTTCGCGGCGGAAGAAACCACCCGGGATGCTTCCGGCTGCATACATGCGCTCTTCAACATCAACGGTCAGCGGGAAGAAATCGAAACCTTCCCGAGGATTGTTCGATGCTGTGGTGGTAGCCAGCAGCATGGTGTCGTCGTCAAGGTAGGTGGTGACGGAGCCGTCAGCCTGGCGTGCTAGCTGTCCGGTTTCAAAGCGGATGGTACGGGTACCGAAGTCGCCATTGTCGATCGTTGCAATTGCTTCGGTGATTCCAAAGTCGTCGTATTCTGCGAATTCAACGGAGTTTTGGGGGGTGTGCTTACTCAAGTGTGCCCTTTCGTTGGGTCAATCCCGGCGATCTTCGGTGCCGCCGACGTGATGAACTTTCGTAACGCGAGCCATTTTATCAGTCCGCACGGCGTTTGCACAGTTCAAACAATATGACCCCATGGGTTTCAACGTCACTCACGGACATTCTCGTTCAGCGGATCGAATAGTCGGAGTGAAACTAGCGTCGGCTCGCGGTATTTGCGCCGAGCACTCCCGAAAAGCACGAGGTCCGTTGTGAGGACGCAAAAATCCCGCCCTGTTGCCAGGACGGGATTGGGATCGAAAAGCTGCGCTGAGCTTATCGACGAAGACCCAGGCGCGCGATCAGATCACGGTAACGCTCGACGTTGTTGTCTGCCAGGTACTTCAGCAGGCCACGACGACGACCGACGAGCAGCAGCAGGCCACGACGGGAGTGGTGGTCGTGCTTGTGGAACTTCAGGTGCTCGGTGAGGTTGTTGATGCGGTAGGTCAGCAGTGCGACCTGTGCTTCTGGGGAACCGGTGTCGGTCTCGTGAAGACCGAACTCCTTCAAGATTTCAGATTTCTTCTCGGTGGTCAGTGCCATCGGAGTCTCCTTGTTTGTTTCAGTCCGCATTCTTCGGAATGGCTTTAGACTGACTGCTGCGAACCACAGTCATCGGTGTTAAAAGCCTCACGAGACTTTACGCGACGCGGACTGAGAACTCCAAATCGCTGACCTTGGCCTCCACTAAGCCTTCGCGGAAGCCAGCGCGGTCAGGCGCTGCATGAACTCGCCCAGGAAACGCTGGACATCAACACCGACTGCAACCTTGGCGGTCTTCACCGGATCGTTCAAGCGCTCTTCGTCAGCGATGGTGCGACCTCGGGTGCAGCCGTCGACCTCTGTCTTCATGTTGATGTCGATGGTGGTAACCAACGAGGGATCCACCGCAACCGCCACGGCTAACGGGTCGTGCAAGCCGCAACCACCCAGGTGAGGCGCAGTGGTCTCATATGCCTTGATGTAGTAGTCGGTAGCGTCCGCGAGGAAGGTGCCACCAGGGGTGCCGAGCTCGCGCCACTGGGTGGTCTCCTTGGTGGTAAGCAGAGTCTGCAGGGTGACATCAAGACCGATCATGGTCACGTCCTGGGCCCGACGGAAGAGTAGGTTGGTCGCTTCAGGGTCTTGGTTCACGTTTGCTTCGGCCCACGCGGAAACGTTGCCCGGTGCGGTCAGGGCTCCGCCCATCATCACGATGTGGGCGTTTTTGGCAAAGTCTTCGTCCGCTTCGATGGCTGCCGCGATGGTGGTCGACGGGCCAGTTGGTACGATCACGAGGTCGTCGCCGTACTTACGCACTGATTCGACTAGGAAATCCACCGCGGACTTCTTTTCTGCATGGCGCTTCGGCTCAGGAAGTACTGCCTCGCCGATCCCGTTGGTGCCGTGGATGAACTCGGAGATCTCTAATACTTCGAACGAATCACGCTTGCGCGCGTGATCTGGGCCTGCAAACACGGGAACATCATCGCGGCCAAAGAGCTCCAAGATGGCTAGTGAGTTACGCACTCCCGTCTCCACCAAGACATTGCCGTACGTGCCGGTAACTCCGATCACCTCTAGTTCGTCGGAGCCCAACGCGTATGCAAGCGCCAGAGCATCGTCGATACCAGTATCCAGATCCAAAATGATCTTGCGGGCCATAAAAGAATCTCCTTGAAATGAAAAGTAGAAATGCGCCTTACACTGTAGACCCGGTTCAGGAATTCAGCTGAAGGATCTTGCGAGTCGTTGCCACATCGTTAGCCATGTTGACCAAAAGATCGTCGACGGAGTTGAACTTCACCATGTCACGAACCTTTTCCACAAATTCAACGGTTGCGATACGGCCGTACAGGTCGGCATCTTGGTCCAAGATAAACGATTCCACGGACCGCTGATTGTCCCCGAAAGTCGGGTTGGTGCCGATCGAAATCGCCGCGGGATAGCGCACGCCTGGTTCCATATCGCCATCCAGCTCGCCTTCATCCACTACGGTAAACCAGCCTGCGTAGACGCCATCGCCTGGAAGTGCTTCCGCTTCGTCAAAGTATTGGTTAGCTGTCGGGTAGCCCAGCTCTTTGCCACCACGGCCAGCCCCTCGCTCGATCTCAGAAGTCACGCTGAAACGACGCCCGAGGGCTTCCGCTGCACCGCGCACGTCGCCCGCGGTGAGGTCGTTTCGAATATTCGTGGAACACACGCGCACGCCATCGTCGACAAGCAACTCGACGATGGTCACGCCCACACCGTACTGCTCCCCCAACGACTCCATGGTCTGGGACGTACCCAACCCACCGGCGCCAAAAGTGAAGTTCTGCCCGACCAACACGTGTTTCGCATTAAGCTTGTCGACGATCACGTTGCGGAAGTAATCCTGCGGACTCTCCCCTGCGAGCTCCTCAGTGAAATCGATGATCAGCAGGTGATCGACGCCCAACTCGGCAACGAGATCCGCACGCTCTGCTGGAGTTGCCAGCATCGTCGGGGTGCGCTCCGGGGCGAAAACGGCAACTGGGTGCGGATCGAATGTCATCAGCACACACGGCACGTCAAGGTCGCGTGCTTTTTCTACCGCGTTGGTGATCAGCCGCTGATGACCGCGGTGAACACCGTCGAAAACACCGATGGTGACCACAGTTCCCTTTTCTAAAGCGGGAACTGAATCTAGTCCATACCAAATATCCACACCGTAAAGAGTACGGCATACTTGATATTTATGACCGATCCCCTTCATCAATCCGGAATCGTCGTCGTGGACAAGCCACAAGGTATGACAAGCCACGACGTCGTCGCCCGTCTGCGCCGCTTCTTCTCTACCCGCAAAGTGGGCCACGCTGGAACTTTGGACCCAATGGCCACTGGCGTGCTCGTCGCAGGTATCGGTCGTGGCACTAAGCTTCTCGCTCACTTTGTTGCCCATGACAAGGTCTACGCTGCGACGATCCGTCTGGGGCAAGCGACAACCACGGATGACGCTGAGGGTGAGATCACGAGTACGGTGGATGCTTCGTCGATCAGCGACGAGCAGATCATGACCGGGGTAGCCGCACTGACCGGCGAGATCGAGCAGAAACCGTCGAGCGTGTCCGCGATCAAGATCGACGGCAAACGAGCGCACGAGTTGGTGCGCGAAGGCAAGCAGGTTGATATCCCGGCCCGCCCGGTCACGATTTTCACGTTCGATGTTCGCGCAATCCGTCGCCACGACCAGCTCATCGACGTCGACGTGTGGGTGCACTGCTCCTCGGGCACGTACATCCGCGCACTCGCGCGCGACCTCGGTGTAGCCTTGGGAGTCGGCGGGCACCTAACTGCTTTGCGACGAGAAGCAGTGGGTTCCTTCACCCTCGACGACGCCACGCCCCTGGCTGACTTGGAAGCGGCACCGAAATTCTCGCTCACGATCGACGAAGCCATGAAGCGTGCCTGGCCCGTCGTCGAAGTGAACGTCGATGAGTACGCCGCGCTGTCCATGGGCAAGTGGCTTGAACCGCGCGGGCTCAAGGGCGTGCACGCGGCGGTGGGCGCCGACGGTCGCGTCGTAGCGCTTATCAAAGAGCAGGGCAAGCGTCTTTCGACAGTGTTCGTGGCGCGGCCATCTACGCTTTAGGCCTTGATCGCGGTGCTCACGATGACGTAGTTTCCGCGGACTCGCCAACGACCCTCGATGAACGGTAATGGGGTTGGTCGCACCAGCAGGTACGCAACCAGTGTCCCGTCGAGGCGCAGATCGATCTCGGCGTCCTCGAAGCCGAGCCAGCGATGCGTCATCGGGAACCATGCCTTGTACACGGCTTCCTTCGCGCAGAATAGAAGCCTGTCGGCACCCTTGATTCCCGCGGCGCGCAGCTTATGCAGTTGGCTCAGCTCTCCACGGCGCGCGATCTGCTCGAGCACACCCTCCGGAAGCGGTTCCGCTGGTTCGGCATCGACACCAAGCGCCAGCACCTTCGATTTCGGTGCCGCCACCGCCGCGCGAAAACCCTTCGTGTGTGTTAGAGAACCCGTAAAACCCTCAGGCCACAGTGGCATACCGCGTTCTCCGCGCAAGATCGGGCCGCGATTGTCCGCACCAAGCTCATGCAGGGCTCGGTGGGCGCACCAGCGGGCATCGCCAAATTCTGCTTTACGACGATCAACCGACTGCGATACCAACAGCTGCTCCAACGGATCCAGCTCGTGGTAATTAGTCAGGTCCACTCCTTTGGGCTCGGAGAGGATATAGACGTACCGTGCTGCCGACGGGAAAAGCTCTTCGTCTTGCATTAGTCCTCCACCTCCAGCACCGGATACGGCCACGGTTCTTCACGTTCGTATTTCGACCACTCCTTGGGGTAGCCCAAGGACACCTCGATGTGCTCGATGCCGTCGTAGGTGGTGACATCTGGGATATGTAGGTGACCGTAGACCACTGCTTTGGCGTTGTAGCGCTGCGCCCACCCGCGGGTATGCCTGGTGCCACACCACAGCGCGATTTCGCTCCACCGCATCCGCATCGTTGGTTCTTGCACCAACGGCCAGTGGTTAATCAGGATTGTCTCGCCTTCAATACGTGACAGGCGCTTGGTCGAATACGTCAGGCGGTCCCAGCACCAAGCACGTACATCGACAAACGGCGCGATAGCCAGCTCGTCCGTCATCATGATGTGCTTCTCTTCGGCTGCCTTTACGGCTTCCTCCACTGTCATTCCCGGCCCGCGGAAGGAATAGTCGTACAGCGTGAACAGTGGCACGATTGTGACCCCGTCGAAGACTGGGTATTCGTCTTCTGGTGTGACTACGCCGATTCGTCGTAAAGCGAGGACCAGCTCGTCGTACTTGTGGCGGCCTCGTGCCCTGTCGGTGGCACGACAAAACAACTCGTGGTTGCCGGGGACCCAGATCACCTTGGCGTAGCGCTGCGTGAATTCGCCCAGCACGCGGACGACCACGTCGGTTCGTTCGGCGACATCACCGGCAACAATTAGCCAGTCGTTGGGGTTGGGCGGCGTCAACGTAGCGATGTGCGCATGATTGGCTTTCACCGCCGCGTGCAAATCGGAGACGGCCCACAGTGTTGTCGTCATAACTTAACTTTCTACCAGCTCGGTGGTTGCCCACGCCATGGATTTGAACCGCAAGATCACACCGACGAAGCGAATGAGGATAAACGAAAGCAGCCCAATCCAGATTCCCGTGAGCCCACCGCCAACCAAATGGCTAATCCACACACCCGGCAGGAATCCCAACAACACCGACAAAATCGTGAGATTGCGCAGGAATACAGCGTCGCTTGCGCCGAGCAACACACCGTCGAGCGCGAACACAACACCACCGAGCACGATCATGATCAATAGCAGCCACCAAGGGGTTTGCATCTGCTCCAGCACGGCCTGCTCCGAAGTGAAGATTCCCTGGATTGCACCAGCACCAATGCCAAAGACCGCTGCAAGACCCAGAGAGAAGATCATTGAATACAAGGTGACCTTCTGCCCCACTTTGCGAGCATTGTCAGTGTTTCCGCTGCCCAAGGCCGAACCCGTCAGAGTCTGGGCTGCAATGGCAAGCGAGTCCAGCACCAAGGTAATAAAGTTCCACAGTTGCAACATGATCTGATGCGCGGCCAGTGCTACAACAGACACACGGGCGGCAACCGCAGCCGCCGAAATGAATGCCACTTGGAAGGACAGCGACCGCAAAATGAGGTCGCGACCAAGCACAAGCTGGCGCTTCATCACGGCCCACTTTGGGCGCCAACTACCTCGGTGTTGTCGTCGCAAAGCAACCAGGAAGCAGCTTGCTGTGATCGTTACTCCCAGGACATTCGCTGCAGCAGATCCGACCAAGCCCCACATGTCCACGAAGATCGGTATCGCGACCGCACCTGGAACCACACCTGCCAGCGTGAAATACAACGGCCACTTGGTGTTTTGTATGCCACGGAGCCAACCGTTGCCAGCCATGACGATCAGCGTCAGTGGGATTGCGAAGGCGGAAACATGGAGCCAAGCCGCAGATCGCTCCGCGGTGTCAGGCTCTCCTGTCAACCCCAATGCGATGGGGTACGCGAAGACCCACACGATGGTGGCAAGAATCAGACCCACGGAAAGTCCGACCCACGTGGCCTGCACGCCTTCTGCGATGGCCTTGTCCCTTTGCCCCTGGCCGTACAAACGCGACGAGCGCGCAGTAGTGCCGTAGGACAAAAAGGTCAGCTGCGTGGTTACAGTCGATTGCACTGTAGTGCCGGCTGCTAGGGCGGCGAGTTCAGCGGAGCCGAGCCGGCCAATCACTGCAGTGTCCAGCAGCAGGTACAACGGCATCGCCGCCAGCACCCCTAGTGCGGGAAAAGCGAGTGAAAAGATGGTGCGGGCAGAAATCTCTCGTATCTCTGGGGTCACTGTTATGCAAGCACGCCGATCAGCTCGTCGACAACTGCCTCAGGCGCCCCGGACGTCGAGTACCCTGCAGCCGGCTTGTGCCCGCCACCGCCAAGTCGGCCAGCTACCTGGGAAACATCGATGGCGATGGAGCGCAGCGAGACTGACCAGTGCTCAGGCGCGATTTCCTTGAACACTACGCCGACGTCGGTGCCGATCAGAACCCGCACGTAGTCGATCAGCACCTCGATGGCTTGCTGAGTCATGTGCGACAAGTGTTCGTCACGCGCTACGAGCACCGCGAGTTTGAGACCGTGTGCTTCCTTGACCTGGATCTGAGACAATACTGTTCCCAGATGTTGGAGATCCTCGGCGGTCACCGCATCCATCAAATCAGTCGAGATCTGGCGTGTATCCAGCCCATATTCCATCAGCTTCGCGGCCAAGGTATGCATATGTGGCGTGCCCCAGCGGAAACTACCTGTGTCGGTGAGCAATCCCGCGTATAGGCAGTACGCAATGGTGTTATCCAGCTCGATCCCGAGCTCACCGATAATGTCATAGAGAATCGTCGTGGTGGATTCCGCATTGGCGATCAGGTTCATACCGCCAAAACCTGGGTTGGTTACGTGGTGGTCGATGACCAGAACGTGGTCCTTCACGGTATCGATCGCTGGCGCCAGTGCACCGGTGCGATCGAGCGACGCACAGTCCACGGTCACGATGAGATCTGCGTCGGGAAGTTCGCCGGTGAACACAATCGACGAGGATCCAGGTATGCACCGAAGGTTTTCCGGGATCGAGCCGTTTTCGCCAATGACGACGTGGACGCGCTGGCCATTCTTCTCCAGCGCAGCGGCGAGCGCACACGCGGATCCAATGGCATCGGCGTCGGGGCGGATGTGGGTAACAATCGTTACCGTTGCTGCTTGAGCAATGGCACGCGCAGCTCCAGCTACATCAATCGCCTTGGCGTGAGTCATCTACTGACCGTCACTTTCGGTCTTGTATGGGTTCGCATCGCCAGCTGGTTTTGCGTTCGCTTTCAGCTTAGCCAGCTCTTCGTCGCGTGCGCGTGCCTTAGCCAAAAGCTCTTCCATTCGGGCAGATGCCTCCGGGACGGTGTCAAGCTCGAACGACAGCGTTGGGGTAAAGCGCACGTTGAGTTCATCGCCGACGATCTTGCGCAGCTGACCACGCGCCTTATGCAGCGCCTCTGCTGCCTGGGCTACGTCGGGCTCTTCGTCGATCGTGCGACCGCGAACCGTGTAATACACAGTTGCATCGTGCAAATCGCCAGTTACTCGGGTATCGGTGATGGTGACTAGTTCAAGGCGTCGGTCTTTAACGGAACGCTCGATAGCGCTGGCAACAATCGTCTGGATCCTCTTGGCCAGGCGGGCCGCGCGTGGACTATCAGCCATGTCATCTCCTTGCGAGTCGGTCGGGTATGTCTAGCCTAACCAGTGTACCCAGTCGCACACAGTCTGTTAAGTCTCAACCTGCTTAACGACGACACCCCCGTCCACGGGTTCAAAACCGCGAGCGGGGGTGTCGTCGTCAAGCGTGCTGGTGCTAGGTGCGTGGGACCTCGACCATTTCGTAGACCTGGATGATGTCATCAACCTGGATCTCTGGGTAGGACAGAACCACACCACACTCGTAGCCCTTGTCTACCTCGGTAACGTCGTCCTTCTCGCGACGCAGCGAGTTGATCGTCGCGTCGGAAACAATGACGTTGCCGTCGCGGACCAAACGTGCCTTCGCGTTGCGCTTGAGCTTGCCTTCGGTAACCATGCAACCTGCGATGAGGCCGACAGCGGATGCCTTGAAGATCTGACGGATCTCCGCAGCACCAACTTCCTTCTCCTCGTAGATCGGCTTGAGCATGCCCTTCAGAGCAGCCTCAACCTGTTCGATGACTTCGTAGATAACCGTGTAGTAACGAATATCCACGCCCTCTTCGTTGGCTTCCTCAGTGGCCTTGCCCTCGGAGCGAACGTTGAACGCAATGATGACTGCATCGGATGCCGCAGCGAGGGTGACGTTGGTCTGAGTAACAGCGCCGACACCACGGTCGATGATGTTGACCTGTACCTCGTCGTCGACCTCGATGTTGAGCAACGCGTCCTCGAGCGCTTCGACAGAACCTGCATTGTCGCCCTTGAGGATGAGGTTGAGCATGCTGGTTTCCTTGAGCGCCTGATCCAGGTTCTCCAGGGAAACGCGCTTCTTCCGACGCGCCTGCAGTGCGGAACGCTGGCGAGCGTCACGCTGCGCAGCAATCTGACGTGCAACACGGTCATCTTCAACGACCAACAAGTTGTCGCCTGGCCCAGGAACACCGTTGAGGCCTTGGACCTGGACTGGGCGGGATGGACCTGCCTCCTCCACGTCGTGGCCCCACTCATCGACCATGCGGCGAACGCGACCGAAGTTGGAACCAACGACAATGGAGTCACCGACGTTCAAGGTACCGCGCTGAACCAAAATGGTAGCGACAGGACCGCGACCACGGTCGAGGTGAGCTTCGATGGAGATACCCTGCGCATCCATGTCTGGGTTCGCAGTGAGCTCCAGCGCCGCATCAGCGGTCAAGGTAACGGCCTCTAGGAGGTCATCGATACCGGTGCCCTGCTTTGCAGAGATGTCGATGAACATGGTGTCGCCACCGTATTCTTCCGGAACCAATCCGTACTCAGTCAGCTGACCACGGATTTTCTCCGGCTGCGCCTCTGGCTTATCCACCTTGTTCACAGCCACGACGATTGGCAGGTCGGCTGCCTTCGCGTGGTTGATCGCCTCCACGGTCTGCGGCATGACGCCGTCGTCCGCTGCGACCACAAGGATAGCTAAGTCGGTCGAGCGAGCACCACGGGCACGCATGGCGGTAAATGCCTCGTGACCTGGGGTATCCAGGAAGGTAATGGTGCGTTCTTGATCGTCAACGTCGACCGTTACCTGGTATGCACCAATGCCCTGGGTAATGCCACCGGCCTCGCCGGAACCAACATTAGCCTTGCGGATACTGTCAAGCAGTCGAGTCTTACCGTGGTCAACGTGACCCATGACGGACACTACCGGCGGGCGACGCTCAAGATCCTCGGATTCTCCCGCGTCCTCGCCGTACTGTAGGTCGAAGGACTCGAGTAGTTCACGATCCTCGTCCTCAGGGGAAACGAGCTGGACCTCGTAGTTGATCTCAGCGCCCAGCAGCTGCAAGGTCTCCTCGGACACAGACTGTGTCGCGGTGACCATCTCGCCCAAGTTGAACAGAGCCTGAACCAGGTTCGAAGCATCGGTGCCGATCTTCTCAGCGAAGTCAGACAAGGAGGCACCCTGACGCAAACGTACCGTTTCGCCACGCCCATCTGGAAGGCGTACGCCACCGACTACGTTTGGTGCCTGCTGCTCTTCGTACTCGCTGCGCTTCTGTCGCTTTGACTTGCGTCCACGACCCGGTGCGCCACCTGGGCGTCCGAATGCACCAGCGGTACCGCCACGACGACCGCCGCGGCCGCGGAAACCGCCACCTGCACCCGGTGCGCCTCCCTGGCTTGGACCGTTGCCCTGGCCACCGCGACCAGCGCCACGTCCTCCGCCGCCGGAGCGACGACCAGGTGCCTTAGACGGCATCTGACCTGGGCTTGGGTGTGATGGCATCTCCGCTGGCGACGGGGTGCGTCCGCGTCCACCGCCACCACCTGCGCCGGCGTTTCCGCCTGGACGTGGTGCCGGACGATCACCGGAACGCTGCTGTCCTCCACCGCGGTTGCCGCCTGGCTTCGGGCCACCTTGTGCTGCGCCACCGCGGCGGTTTTGCTGCTGCTGTCCTCCACGCCCGCCACCTGGTCGTGGTGCGGGACGTGGCGACGAGCCACCGCCGGTAGAAAATGGGTTGTTGGCTACGCGTGGAGCCCCACCCGGCTTCGGGCGTGGTCGTGGCATCGCCCCTGTACCTGCAGCAGAATCGCGGGAGTCCGCGAGCTTCTTTGCGGTTTCGCCAGGCTTTGGCACACCGGCTCCGGGCTTCGCTGCAGGAGCAGGCTTTGGTGCTGCTGCGCCTGGGGTAGGCGCGGCCGCTGGCTTCGGTGCCGCCGGCTTGGATGCCGCAGGCTGTGCAGCAGCCGGCTTCGGTGCCGCTGCTGGCTTTGGAGCGGCTGGCTTCTTCGCAGCTGCTGCGCCAGGGGTTGGCGCGGTCGCTGGCCTTGGAGCGGCAGGCTTCTTTGGAGCAGCACCACCTGGGGTGGGTGCGGCAGGCTTTTTAGCCGCAGCGCCTGGCTTGGCGCCTGGCTTGGCGCCAGGCTTCGCTGCGGGCTTTGCGGCGGGCTTGGAATCAGCGCCGTCTTGCTTGCCACTCTTGTTTTCGTAGATAGCCGTCATCTTTTTGACCACCGGTGGTTCGATGGTGCTTGATGCGGTCTTTACAAACTCGCCTTCCTCTTTCAAGGTAGCGAGCAGTTCCTTACTTGTTACGCCGAGCTTCTTTGCCAGCTCGTGAACGCGTAGCTTTCCGGGCACTTGTCTCCTCTTGGTTTGAGCTAGAGGGAGCGGCCACGGAAAGGCGGCCGACCTCTAGACGTTTACTGTGACTTTCATCGCTGATGCTTCATGGTTGTGTACTCATCAGTGTTCGGTCGTCCTTACTGTCTCGGGTCCATCTGCAAGTTCTGCAAGATACGTGCGTACATGACCTAAGTCCACGGGTGTGGACACGCGGAGTGCACGCCCAAAAGCGCGCCTTTTCTCCGCAAGTTCAAAAGCCTCCATAGTTGGGCTAATCCATGCACCTCGGCCAGGAAGTTTCCTGTCCGGATCCGCAAGCACCGTCTCTGGATCATCAGGGCTGATCACACAGCGGAGCAGCAGTTCATCAGAAGCTACTTTCCGTGTTGCGATACAGGTGCGCATCCGCATGGGACGAGTGCGTGTGCACGTGGTGTGCTGCGCAGCTTCGTTCATTCAAGTCCTTTGCATCCGTGATGGTCCGACATTGTGTTTGCGCCCCTCGCTTCGGAGGAAGTACAGGGTGCTCAAAAATGGGCCGTTCCCCAGTTTACGTCAAAGTAGCCCGAAATTGAACTCGCCCTACGCGTCGGCGTCAGAATGGATATCGATCTTCCATCCCGTGAGGCGCGCTGCCAAGCGAGCGTTCTGGCCTTCTTTGCCGATTGCCAAGGAGAGTTGGTAGTCAGGAACCACAACCCGCGCAGTCTGCGATTCGGCATCAATAATGTCCACGCGCACGACCTTCGACGGAGCCAGAGCATTGCCGACGAACACTGCGGGGTTCTCGTCAAAGTCGATGATGTCGATCTTCTCGCCACCCAGTTCTTCCATGATGTTGGTGACGCGGGTGCCGCGAGGACCGATGCACGCGCCCTTCGCATTGATGCCTTTGGCGATTCCCTTGACTGCAACCTTTGAGCGGTGGCCTGCCTCGCGGGCGATGCCGATGATCTCAACGGAGCCGTCGGCAACTTCTGGCACCTCTAGTGCAAACAATCCGCGAACTAGTTCAGGGTGGGTGCGCGACAGGTTAACCTGCGCGGAACGGTCGCCACGGTTCACACCCACCACGTAGGCCTTCACGCGGTCGCCGTGATCTAATTTCTCGCCTGGAATCTGCTCTGCTGGAATCAGAATGCCATCCTGCGGGTTGGCCTCGGTACCGATTTGCACAATCGCCATGCCACGGGCGTTTGCAGTGGCGTCGCGTTGCACAACGCCAGAGACGATGCTGCCCTCAAACTCGGAGTATTCTTCAAACGCTCGGCCCGCCTCTTCCATACGCAAGCGCTTCACAATTGCATCACGGACAGCTTTTGCGCCCACGCGGGAGAAGTTGACTGGGGTGTCGTCATACTCGGAAACCACGTTGCCTTCGTCGTCAAGCTCGCTCACGATGACGGCCACGTCACCGGTGGCAGTATCGATGTCTACGCGGGCTTTCGAGGACTCTTCTGCTGGGGTTTCGCGATAATCGCGGTACGCAAACAAGAGCGCTTGAGCAATGGTTTGCAGCAGCTCATCGACGCTAATTCCTTCCTGCTTTTCAATCGCAGACAGCGCCGAGATATCAATATTCACTTGTTGTCCTCTCGCCTTTTCATGGCTTCTTCGAATGGTTCCTCCGCGATCTCAGCCTCGGTGGCTGGCGGATTGCTAAATTCAATTTCTACCACCGCACGCACAGAATCGGAAACCCTCACGCTATCGACACGGAGGTTCTTCCCTCCCTTCGGCTCGTGAGAGATGAGGGCCACCTCTTGTTCATCGTCGGACAGTGCACCGATGCGCCACTGTGTCTTGTTGCCGTTGTCGTCCGTCAAAGTGACTAGGCGTCCACGGTTTCGTCGCCAATGCCTCGGTAACGTCAGCGGGTGATCGATGCCCGGGGTGGTCACTTCCAAGCTGTAGCCTGCACCGAAGTTGAGCTCACCGCGCTCCTCGTGTTCGTCGAAAAGCGCAGAAATTTCGTTGGATACCTCTTCAAGTTCGTCGAGCGTTGGCCGCGAATCGGAATCTAGAGCAATCGCCACGACGGACTTCTTTCCGGCCTTGGTGATCTTGATCCGTTCGACGTCCATGTTGTACTGACTCGCGACGGGAGTAATCAGCGTTTGAAGTTCTTCACTTGAAGGAAATGCCATGGCGCCATCATAGCGAGTGCTTGTTGTACAGTGATGGCCTATGTTGAAACTTCGCAAGCTCGCCGCACTTACTGTGGTCACCTTCCCACTCGCAGGCTGCGGCACGGTCCTCGACATGTTCGGTCCCGAGCCGAACCCCGAGCTTGTAGTCTTCGCCCAGCAGGCCGATGCGGATGCAGAGTCGCTTGTCGACGACCCCGCCGCCCGGGAACTCCGCGCCACCCAGGCCAAGGAGTTGTATCGCGACATCACGCGCCTGTGTGGCGTTGACGAATCCGGCCAGGCCCCTTCCTCCTGTGAGGTTGACACTCCTAACGAACTCGACGGCGGCACAGACACCCCGCGTGCCTCGGCGCACGTGATGGACATGGTCGTAGAGAAACTCCACGTGCTTCCCGACGATTCCGTCGACTTGGTCACCGCCCAGGCCATCGACTTCGCCGCTCTAGCCGAGGTAGCGCTGCCCGACGGCACGACGATTGCCGATGAGACCGATGCCACCGCGGCGCGCGAGATGCTCTCCCAGGAGTACGCAGCACAGTATGGGTTGGGTCTAGCCAGTGCTTATGCCGACGACGCGCTGCAAGAGAGGCTCGATGTCTTAGAAGACGCGCATCAACAGCGCATTGATGTGCTTGTCGATTCACTCGATGAGGCACCGCCTGCAGCCACTGGCTATGAATTCGCCGGAATGGAACCTCCCACCACGACTGAGGCGGCGGCGGAGTTCGTCGAGAAGCTTGAGGGCGAACTTGTCATCTCGTGGCGCACAATGCCTGCAGACGCGAAGTCTGCCGAATGGCTGGATATTTCTTTTGCGCTTGCTGCGCACGCCCAGTATTCTCAGAACACAACTCGCTGATAATACGATTGGGAGGCCCACGTGAGCCCGTCCACTGTCCGATCGATGCGCTGGCTCTCGTTGGTGCTGATTGCGCTCGCCGTTTTCCTTTTGACGCTGGGCCCCGCATCCGCCCCCTCTTCCCCGACCGCGATGCTTCCCGACGACGCCGAATCAACTTTCGTCGCCGAGGAACGAGCCAAGCTTTCCGACGAAAACTCCGGCTCAGCGATCGTTTTGTTCACAGGAGTGAGTCCACAGTCGTTTGGCGAGCTGCAGACTAAGGCAAACGACCTCGGCGGGCCACTGATACCGAACGAGGACATGGACGCGGCAATCGTCCCCGTGGAGATCGCTGCAGAGTCGCTGCTAGACAACGTCGATGCCGTGAAGGATCTACGCGCGACGGCTGCTGCCGACCTTCCAGACGGTGTTTCCGCGCACGTTACCGGGCCGGCAGCAATCGACGCGGACCTATCCGGGGTCTTTGAAGGCGCGAACTTCACCCTGCTGGCAGTCACCGCCATTATCGTCGCGATTCTTTTAATCTTGACCTATCGGTCCCCGATTTTGTGGATCATCCCGCTGCTGATCATCGGTCTTGCCGACCGCGTTGTAGCCACCACCTATACGTGGCTCCTCGACACCCTCGGGATGCAATGGAACGAATCCACCGGCGGCATCCTTTCCGTCCTCGTCTTCGGCGCAGGCACCAACTACGCGCTGCTACTTATTTCGCGCTACCGCGACGAGCTGCACAAAACCGAAGATCGCTTCGAGGCGATGGCCAAGGCGTGGAAACCGACCGCTGTGACGGTACTCGCCTCTGCATCCACCGTAGCGATTGGAGTGTTGTGCCTCCTGCTCTCCGCAACCCCCACCAACCGCGCCCTTGGTGTGGCGGCGGCGTTTGGCGTGGCCGTCGCCTTCCTCTTCGCGATGTTCGTACTCCCCGGCGCTTTGGTCGCCTTCGGCCGCTGGGTCTTCTGGCCTCGCCGTCCCCTAGTCGATGGCGAAACGAACCACCGCGTTTTTGATGCCGTCGGACGCGCCGTCGGAGCCCACCCACGCAAGATCCTGGTTACCTCCCTGGCCGTGCTCGGCGTGATGTGCATCGGCTATTTCCAGATCGTCACAGGACTCACCCAGGCAGACCAGTTCATCGACAAACCCGAATCCATCGCCGCGGCCAAATCGCTTGCCGACGAATTCCCGGACGCATCCGCTACCCCCGCGCTTGTAGCGACGAGCGAGCCGGCCGAAGCCACTGCCGCCTTGGAGGGCGATGGCTATTCAGTGGTCGACCAAAACGGGTTGCTCCAAGTGTCAGGTGGGTCGACCGAGGAGATCAGGTCGTCGTTAAGCGGGCTTGATGCTCAGGTAGGCGGTGCGGATGCCGAACTTGTCGACACCGAGGACTACGCGGCGAACGACCGGACGGTGATCTTCCCGCTGGTGCTTCTCTTGGTGTTCGTGGCGCTGGTGTTTCTGCTGCGGTCTTTGGTTGCGCCTGCGATCATGGTTGCCTCGGTGCTGCTGACAAACATCGCGGCACTTGGCTTGGGCTGGTGGGTGTCGTCAGCCCTGCTAGGTTTCGAAAGATTCGATTCCACGACCCCGCTGTATGCCTTTGTATTCCTTGTGGCGCTGGGCATTGATTACACCATCTTCCTGGTCACACGTGCGCGAGAGCAATCGGCCGTGGAAGGCACTAAGCAGGGCATTCTGACAGCTTTGTCGGCGACAGGCGGCGTGATTACTTCAGCAGGCATTCTGCTGGCAGCAGTATTCGCGGCGCTGGGCGTGCTTCCGCTGGTGGTGCTGGCTCAAGTGGGTATCGTGATCTGCCTCGGCGTGTTGTTAGACACCTTGGTCGTGCGCACATTGGTCGTACCGGCGATCGTCCAATTGCTCGGCGAAAAATTCTGGTGGCCCGCCCATCCTGAGCGAAACCTGGCAACGAGTACCCCCGCAAGTGGGTAGTTACCGTTCCCCAATTTCGACGCTTTTTCACCCCCGCGATTTACCCCTTCTAACCTGCCAATACACCCGCCTGGTTTCAAGCATTTGAAGGCTTGTGCTGCATCTTTTCGTTTCGATCTGTGACGGAGATCGCTAACGTTGGGTGAGTACGACAACCGAAACGAGTTTTAGCTCGGTCACGGGGTAAGTGTCAGCGAATCCGGATAACCGGCACGCACCCCTTTGGCCCGCCAAAGGAAGGAAAAGCTGTGGAACACACCCAGCCAAACACCCGTATAGATTTCTTGTACCTCTCAGAGCCGGAAATGATCGAGGCAGGTGTTGGGGATGCCGCAAAGTGTGTTGACACGATGGAGGAAGTCCTCGTCCTCCTCGCCCGGGGCGACTACCGCATGGCCGGAGCGTCCGCGAACTCCCACGGAGCACAAATCAATTTCCCGAAGAATCCGCAGCACGAAGGCATGCCGGCCGACGGCCCCGACCGACGCTTCATGGCCATGCCTGCATACATCGGTGGCCGCTTCCGCACCACTGGCGTGAAGTGGTACGGCTCCAACGTGGAAAACCGCAACAAGGACCTGCCCCGCTCCATTCACCTGTTCATCCTGAACGACACCGACACCGGTGCGCCACTGGCCGTCATGTCGGCGAACACGCTGTCCGCGTACCGCACCGGTGCTGTCCCTGGCGTGGGCGTGAAGCACCTAGCGGTGGACAACGCCGAGACCGTCGGAATCATTGGCCCAGGCGTAATGAGCCGCACCATCTTTACCTCGGCCATGTCACAACGGCCGTCGATCAAGCACCTCAAAATCAAAGGACGCTCTGCAAAGTCGACAGAGCGCGCGGCCAACTGGTTCCGCGAGCAATTCCCGACGATCACCGTAGAGGTCGTCGACAGTGAACAGGCGGCGATTGAAGGCTCCGACATCCTGATCGGCGGCACCTCCACCTCCCCGGACGGCCCATCCGGATTCCCGTATTTCAAGACCGAGTGGCTCAAGCCAGGCGCGTTGGTCCTGTGCCCTGCCGCGGCGCGCTTTGACGACGACTTTGTCACCTCGGACGCAGCAAACCTTGTGGTTGATTACAAGGGTCTGTATTCCGAGTGGTTCAACGAGAACGGCCCGAATATCACCTACGAGAAGCTGCTTGGCATCCCAGGCAATCGCTGGTGGGACATGATCCAAGACGGCACGCTGCCGGAGTCCAAGCTGCACAACATCGGAGACATTGCCGACGGTAACGCGCCCAAGCGCGAAAACGACGAGCAGATCTTCCTGTACTCCATCGGCGGAATGCCGGTCGAGGACGTGGCATGGGCAACCGACCTGTACGAAAACGCCGTGACCAAGGGAATCGGCACGAAACTCAACCTGTGGGAAACCCCACAGCTTTCATAACAAACAATGGCCCCCGGTGCGGGGCCATTCCTGTATCAAACAACAACTCACTCAAGGACTGAGACACCGTGGCTTTTCAGACAGCCGACGAACTTCGCAAGTTTATGCACGATGAAGAGGTTGAATTCCTCGACATCAGATTTACTAACCTCACCGGAATGGAGCACGCCCTTACCGTTCCGATCAGCGAATACGACGACGACGCGGTAGAAAAAGGCTTCGCATTCGACGGCTCCTCCGTGGCCGGATTTACCACCGTCGAAGCCTCTGACATGATGCTTAAGGCCGATGTTCCTACCGCTCACGTCGACCCGTTCCGCGCGCGCAAGACCGTCAACATGAAGTTCTTTGTGCACGACCCATTTACCGGCGAGCCATTCTCCCGCGACCCTCGCAACGTGGCTCGCAAGGCCGAAGAGTACCTGCAGGAAACCGGCATCGCCGACTCCTGCTCGATCGGCGCCGAGGCAGAGTTTTATGTGTTCGACTCCGTGCAATACTCCACCGATATCAACACCGCGTTTTACAAGGTCGACTCCGACGAAGGCTGGTGGAATTCGGGCGCCGAAACGATGATGGACGGCTCCCCCAACCGCGGCAACCAAATCCGGGTCAACGACGGCTACTTCCCCACCGCGCCTTACGACAAGACGATCCCGGTACGCGACGAGATCGCCCACACCCTGACCGAGGTCGGCTTCCATATCGAGCGTTTCCACCACGAGGTCGCAACCGGCGGTATCCAGGAAGTCAACTACCGGTACAACACCCTCCTGCGCGCGGGCGACGATCTGCAGACGTTCAAGTACATCGTTAAGGGCACGGCGGAGCGCATGGGGCAAACGGCGACATTCATGCCGAAACCTCTCGACGGCGACGGCGGTTGTGGAATGCACGCTCACCAGTCGCTGTGGAAAGACGGCAAGCCACTGTTCTACGACGAGCAAGGCTACGCCGGTCTGTCGGATCTCGCACGCTGGTATATCGGCGGCCTGCTCAAGCACGCTCCGGCTGTGATGGCGCTGACGAACCCGACCACCAACTCTTACCGACGCCTGTACTCCGGATTTGAGGCGCCGGTCAACCTGGCTTATTCCCAGCGCAACCGTTCAGCGGCGATCCGTATTCCGGTCACGGGTGATTCGCCAAGCGCTAAGCGCCTCGAGTTCCGCGCGCCGGACCCTTCCGGCAATCCATACTTGGGATTCACCGCCCAGATGATGGCAGGTCTCGACGGCATCAAAAACCGCATCGATCCCGGCGATGCCGTGGACAAGGATCTCTACGAGCTCGAGGTTCAAAAGGAGTTCAACGTTCCTAAGGTTCCACATTCACTCGAGGATTCCCTGTTGGCGCTCGAAAACGACCACGAGTTCCTTACTGCCGGCGATGTGTTCACCGACGATCTCATCGAGACATACATCCAGCTCAAGAACGATCTGGAGATCATGCCGATGCGCCAGGGCCCAACTCCGAAGGAGTTTGAGCTCTACTACAATGTGTAGAACTTCAGTGACTCGTCGACAAATTTGGTAGTTATCCACAGGCTTGACGACGACCACTTGCCCCTTCGGATTTCCTCCATATTCTGAGGGGCATGAACATTCTTCAGACACACGCATCGCTGGGGGCGCGGGCCATGGAACTGCTCACGGCCGCGTCCGGCATGAGCGTGTCTGAACTGTGTCGCATGGGCTTCGACGTAGTTGCGGCCAAACAGCTTGCACGGTTGGCGGAGGTATATTTCGCCCCGACGAAATCCACTCGGAAACAAGCGCAGGCCCAAGAATCCGCGCGGAGGAACGGGCACACGCTGAACACCCTCGAGTTGATTGAACGGCATGTGAAGCGTCTGCGGAAGAAATCCGACGCATGGCGGCTCCGGCTATCGTTATGCCAGCGCGATCCCGATATTTATGCGCTTAGGCAGCACGCTAAGCAGGAGGTCGAGCGACTGAACGGCCCCGAAAAGCCAGCCGAAGCGCGCACGGAGGCGCACGTTTCCAATCCGTCCTCCCGGCTTGACCGCACAATCCACCTCACTGGCCCCGAGCACAAGATCGCAGCGATTGTCGACCGAGCCGACGAGTACGCCAAGGAGCACAGTATCACGCGTGCCGAAGCACTTTTGGCGCTCTTCGGTACCGGTGGCGGCACTCGCGTTACGCCAGCTCTGATCATTTCGCTCGGCGACGCACAGGCGGTAGCCGATGGCGACGACGTAGTTCTCTCGCTGACCAACGGGTCGCGTATGTCGGGCAAGGACTTCGTGCAGGCAGCCCTTACAGCCCATGGTTTGGCGATGCTCGTGGACCCCGTACGCGGGCCCGTGAATCTCTACCGCACCTCGCGGTTCGCCAGCGCGAAGCAACGCACCATGGCTAGCCTAGAGAACCCGGTGTGTGCATGGCCGGGATGTGGCAAAGGTGCCGATTCCTGCCAAATCAACCACAACATGGCCTGGAAGCATGGCGGGCAGACAAACATCGACAACTTATCCACGGCCTGTAGTTTCCACAACGGCATTAACGACGACAACCGCGCCGGCCCCCACCTCGACAGAAGAAACGGGCAGATCCGGCGCATTCCACGCGCCGGCCCGCCCGAACTCAACGATCACCCCACCGCTCGGGGCGGAGCGATGCGCATTATCTAGCGCGCGAGCCCTAGGACTTTGTCGACGATTTCATCTGCCGGAACCTCGAGCGTTTCGCCGCCGCGGATCCGCAGTTCAACGATGCCGTCTTTAAATGCGCGACCGAGAATGACCAGGTATGGCATGCCAAGCAGTTCCGCGTCTTTGAATTTAACGCCAGGAGAAACCTTGGGGCGGTCGTCGAAAAGCACTTCGATACCGGCAGCCGACAGCTCTTCGACAAGTTTGTCGCCTGCTTCGATGGCGTCCTTGTCCTTATTCGCGACCGCTACGTGCACCTGATACGGAGCAACTGCTGCTGGCCACACGAGGCCCTTGTCGTCGTGGCCCTGCTCGGCAAGAACTGCCATCAGGCGGGAAACGCCAATGCCATAAGAGCCCATGGTTGGGATCGCGCGCTTGCCGTTCTCATCGAGAATCTGCACATCCATTGCCTCGGTGTATTTGCGACCGAGCTGGAAGATGTGCCCGAGTTCGATGCCACGGGCGAGCTTGAGAGTGCCGTTGCCAACGGGGGCTTTGTCGCCCTCATGGATTTCTGCGGCTTCGATATGTTCGTCGATGGTGAAGTCACGGCCGGCAACCAAGCCCACGACGTGACGGTTCTTCTGGTCGGCACCGGTGATCCAGCTGGAGCCTTCGACAACGCGAGGGTCGGCGTAGAGTTTGACGCCATTGGTTTGGAGACCACGCGGACCTACGTAGCCCTTGACTAGGAATTCGCTCTTTGCAAAGTCCTCGTCGGAGGCGAATTCGAACGTCGCTGGCTCCAATGCTGCTTCGAGGCGCTTCTCGTCAAGTTCGCGGTCGCCGGGGATGAGCACACCGGCAAAGTTTGTCTCGTCGCCGTCGTTGATCTTGATGACCATACACTTCAATGTGTCCGATGCTTCGACTGCGCGACCGTCGATTTTCACGCCCACACTGTTGGCCCACTGCACGAGTGTGTCGATGGTCTCGGAGTCCGGGGTCTCGTGATCAACAGGCTCGGGCTGGCCCTCGATCGGCTTAGCCTCCGGCGCGACGGTGACCACAGCCTCGACGTTGGCGGCATAGTCTCCGGCAGTAGATACAACGAAAGTGTCCTCACCGTTGGCGGAGTATGCGAGGAATTCCTCCGATGCCGAGCCTCCCATTGCGCCCGAGGTCGCCTGGCAAATCTCGTAGGATACTCCGAGGGAGTCGAAAATCCTCTGGTAGGCCTCGCGGTGCTTGGCATACGAATCGTCGAGTCCCGCATCAGCCATGTCGAAGGAGTACGAGTCCTTCATCACAAACTCGCGGCCACGCAAGATGCCCGCGCGCGGACGCGCTTCATCACGGTACTTGGTCTGAATCTGGTACAGGGTGACCGGGAAATCCTTGTACGACGTGTACAGATCCTTCACGGTCTGCGCGAACATTTCTTCATGCGTTGGGCCAAGAAGCATGTCGGCTCCCTTGCGGTCTTTCAGACGAAACAGTTCGTCGCCGTATTCATTCCAGCGGTTGGTGGCCTCGTATGGCTCACGTGGCAGAAGTGCCGGGAACAACATTTCCTGCGCGCCGATCGAATCCATTTCCTGGCGCACGACGCCCTCGATCTTGCGCAGAGTCCGTAGGCCCAGTGGGAGCCACGAATAGATGCCTGGTGCGGCACGACGGATGTAGCCAGCGCGGACGAGGAGTTTGTGGCTTGGTACTTCTGCGTCGGCGGGGTCTTCGCGCAGGGTACGTAGGAATAGCTCTGACAGGCGTGTGATCATGTCGATTATCGTACCCGGTAGCCTCGAGACCATGTTGATTGTGCTGCCACCTTCAGAAACCAAAGCTGCCGGCGGAGAACGAGACCCGATGGACGTATCGTTTCCCGCGCTCAACCCCGTACGTGCGGAGCTGATGGATGACCTGGCTGCACTCTCCGCTACGGCACAATTGCCGATCCTGAAGATCTCGGAAAAGATGCTTCCCGAGGCCGAGGCCAACCTCACTCTACGGACCGCCCCTGTGATGCCTGCGATCTTCCGCTACACGGGTGTCCTCTACGACGCTCTTGATGCTGATTCGCTTAACGACGACGCCCTGAGTCGTCTGGCCATCGGCTCCGCGCTATTTGGTATCGTCCGGGCGGGCGACATGATCCCGAAGTATCGACTCAGCGGGGGCACGAAACTCCCCCGCCGCGACGGGACAATACCGACTATGAAGGCACGCTGGGGCTCGCTGGTCACTCAGGTTTTGGAGGACTCGGGCGAGTTCGTCGTCGATATGCGAAGCGGCACGTACCAGCAGTTAGGCAAGGCCCCGGGCGCCATGACGGTGCGTGTTGAGTCGGTGCAAGAAGACGGAACGCGCAAGGTCGTCAGCCACTTTAATAAGCACTACAAAGGTCAGTTGGCGCGGGCGCTGGCGTCGTCGATAAGCGATGCTGCCGACATAGCTGGCGTGGCTGAAATCGCTTCGGCGGCCGGCTTCTCAACCGAGGTGGAGGGGACGGTTCTTACGCTCGTTGTTTAGCGCCGATCACCTGGATGCCGAAGGTGGCGATGGTGCAGGCGATGAGCATCACCACGGTCATCGCGACTGGTTGGGAAATTCCCCAGGCGGCCACTACTCCGACGATCGGGCTGACGATGCCGCCGAAGAGGAACTGGCCCGATCCCATAATCGCCGACGCGGTACCGGTGAGCGATCCCGCGCGCGAAATGGCGATGGCGGAATTGTTGGCCATATTGCCGCCATTGGTGGCGACGACGAAAAACAGGCCGACCAGGATGAACCACTTGTTGAGACCGAGCAGGGCAACAATCACGAGATAAATCGTGGCGGTGAACTGCACGACGTTGTAGATGCGTGCGAGAAACAGCGGGGTGTGTTTTTTCAGGAGTCGCGCGTTAAGTAGTGCGACGATGAAAAGGCCGGTTGTGTTGGTGGCGAAGATCATTGAGTATTGCAACGGCGTGAACCCGTAGTGTTCTTGGAGGACGTACGGGGATGCTGAGACGTAGGCGAACATCGTGACAAACGAGAAGATGAAGCCTAGCGAGTGCCCGAGGAAAACTCGGTCGCGGAATAGCACCGTGAAGGCACGGCCGAGGGTCGCGAAGCTTAGCGGTTGGCGGTTTTCTTCGGGGTGGGATTCGGGGACAACGCGGACGACTCCGATCCACACCAAGACATTGAAGATCGCAAGGACCCAGAAAACGCCTCGCCAACCGACTTGGTCAACGACGATCCCGCCGATCACTGGGCCAATCACTGGTGCTACACCGCCAAGCACCATCAACAGCGAGAAGATTCGGGCGAGTTCCTTGCCTTGCACTAGGTCTCCGGCGACGGCACGCGCGAGCACCATGGCCGTGCCACCCGCGAGGCCTTGAAGCACGCGCGCGGTGTACATCACGGCGATGCTTGGCGCAACGGCTGCCAGAACGGTGGCGAAGATCAAGACGAACGCCCCGCCCACGAATAGCTTCCGCCGGCCTACGGAGTCCGAGATCGGTCCGATCACAATCTGCCCGACGGCCATGCCAACGAGGAACGCGGTCAGGGTAAGTTGGCCTGCCGTCTGCCCAACGCCGAGTTCCCGGCTGAGCTGCGGCAGCCCCGAGAGATACATGTTGATCGTCAGCGGCGCGATGGTGGATACTGCGGCGAGCACCACAAGCAGCACAGGCGCGATCGTGGAATTTGATTCTTTATCCATAATAGTTTTCAACAGTAATACCCCGCTGGGTATATTGCGAAACTGCGGGCATACAACTGCGCAGTCTGACCAGTTTCCTTTACATTGAGCATTTTACAGTTTACAATATGTTATAGAGAGGAGATCACATGGACGAAGCAACACACCCCAATATGGTGCGAAAATGGCGACGCTGGCATGAATTTTCCCAAAGTGAACTCGCCGAGAAAGCAGGCGTCTCCCGCCAGACTATTGCCAATATCGAAAAGGGCAACTACTCCCCTTCGGTACACCTCGCACTTGACATCGCACGAGCACTAGGAAAAACAGTCGAAGAACTCTTCGGCGACGAACAGGAGCAGCAATGATCAAGAAATTTGGCGACGCAGCAATCGCCTTCACCCAACGCACATCCGATGACGAGTATCACGCGACTATGACTCACCAAGCCAACACTGTAGGCATGTGGATGGTCCCCATAGCCTCGATGGTTGTGGGCGCCGTCTTAGCATGGGTTCTTCGTGGTCCCGAATCGATGTGGGCAGCGCTCGCAATCGTCCCCGCGTTGTCTGGCCAAATGGCCGGCAATGTCTGGATGAAGAACTATGCCCCACGCCCGAAGGCCGTTTCTCCACGGTGGTACTTGGCCATTGGAATGGTCTTCATCGTCCTCATGTTCCTCGGAATCGTGTACAACACGTATTTCGGTGGCGAGCGCGACGTATCCGTGGTTATCAGTATGGTCGTTGGAATTCTCGTCGGCATTACCCTCGCCGGTTGGCTAGTCCCAAAGAGCATGCAAGAGGCCTATGACTCCGACGTGGCCCGACTCGAGGCATCGTTGGAGGACTAATCGGATACCCTTGCATAACCACAAACGTCCACGCCATCTTTGATGGGGTGGACGTTTAATCTCGGTGACTCTATTGCCCAACAGCTGCTTTTCGCGCCCACGCTGGCGCAATGACCCCGCCGCTTCGAACGAGCAGCACGATGCCGCAGATCGAGATCAGGCTGGAAACTACGATCGTTACGACGCTACCCTCTGCACCGAAGGCCCCGCCACTGATCAATGGATTTCCCACCGGCGTAGGCGTGAGCCAGCCATCGTAGCCGCTTAGACCGGAGACGTTGTAACCAAACACCATCCCCTGCACCACGTTCCATGCGAAGTGGATGCCAATGACCAACCAGAGCGATCTGGTTAGTGCGTACAAGACACCGAACATCACGCCCGCCTCGATCGCGATGGCCACAGCTCCCCACCACGTGGCGTTGTCGTTACCCATGTGCACCGCCCCGAAAAGCGCTGCGGAAAGTACAAGCGCAAACCAGGTGCCCAGCGCTTGTTCGGCATAGCGGAAGAACACTCCGCGAAACATGAGCTCCTCGCCAATCGCGGGCCCAATGCCAAGCCAAATGAGGATCCACAACCAGTCGACACTGTCGTTGGGTGTTCCCCATTCCACACCGCCGAGAAGGTGGATCCCTCCGACCGTGGCGGCGATCGTTCCAGCACCAATGAGCATTCCCGCCGCCAGGAATTTCAGCGGGCTGCGGGTCAGTTCCACTGGACGGCGGCGCTCCAGCAGCCACAAGATCAGCGCGTAGCCGATCGTGCTGGCAATGAACATCGTCCAACCGTGTTTGGCTTCGTCGCTGGGGTCCTGGCGCAAAATAATAAGGGCCAGCAACAATACGAGCTGGCCCCAGGTGAATACGATGTTGGCTACAAGCCACAAAATCGCGGGATGGGTGATTGATCGTCGCCAAGCGGGCATTTGCTGCACGGCCATGGGCGACCTGTCGACTGAATCGATCGGGCGTTTGTCGACCGACCTCCTAGCTGGGAAAGTGCCGGTATCCATGCCCCCATTTTACGCTCGATACTGTTTATCAATTTATCAAACGCGTAGAATGTGTGGCATGCCACGGAACAACCCCTTCCGCCCCACGTTCGGCGCCAGCCCGAAAGTCTGGGCAGGACGCACGACCGTTCTTGACGAGTTCACCACCGCGCTCGAATCCGGCCCCGGCCACCCCAACCGTTCGCTGATCATCTCCGGTTCACGAGGCATCGGAAAAACAGTCTTACTCACCGAGCTCGAAGATAAAGCCCGCGCTACCGGCTGGGTAGTCATCCGCGCCTCGGGCCGCGAAGGCATGGCCGAGACCCTCACCAACTCCACCATCCCCGAACTCATCGAGTCGCTCGAACCCGCACCAAAACGCAAGTTCACCGGGTTCAACGTCGCAGGGCTTGGGGGTGTCCGCAGCGAGCTTGTCGACGAGCAACCCGTCGCTCCCCGCCTTGTCACCCGGTTGCACCAACTGCTTACCTTGCTCAAGGGCACTGGCGTCTTGTTCACCATCGACGAGATTCAAGACTCCAACCCCGCAGACCTCACCGAGATCGCCGTGGCCTACCAAGATTTGGTCCGCGACGATGCCGAAGTGGCCCTCGCGATGGCAGGCCTTACCCAGGGAGTGAACAACTTGCTCAACCTGCCGGGTGCGACATTCTTGCGCCGCGCTCGCCACTACGAGCTCGGCCCCCTGACAATTGACGATGCCACCGCCACCCTGCGCGATACAGCCCAAGAGGCCGGCAAGCCCTTTCTCAACGACGCTGCCCGGCGCGCTGGCGAGCTCACCCAGGGCTACCCATACTTGGTGCAGCTGATCGGGTACCTCGCGTGGAATCACGCTGTGGGTGATGCCATTACGGGGCGCGACGTGTCGTCGATAAGCGAGGAAGCAATCGAGATCCTGGGCAAGCAGGTGCACCAGCCATCACTGCGCGCCGTGCCGCCTCGCCAGCGTGAATATTTGGATGCGATGGCACACATCCAGTCGCAAACGGGCAGGGCACAGGTGTCCACGGCCGATCTGACCACAGCACTGGATCGTCCCACGACGGCGTTGTCGGACACGCGCGGTAAACTCATCGACAGGGATCTCATCGTGCCGGCTGGCTGGGGCGAAGTGGAGTTTGCGCAGCCCTACTTGGGTGATTACCTCCGCCGCGAGCAACGACCGACTAGGGTGAATTAGTGAAACCGAAGCACTTTTATATTGCAGGAACTGTCGTCCTGCTTGCTACTTTCGGGTATTTGTCGATGCGTCTCGACGATCTTGGCACGGCCCCATTCCCCCTTGCGTTCGGCGCAATGATCATGGTGTATATCGCGGTGCTGCTGCCGCCGAGTGGGTTGGCTTATGTCCGCGGCGAAGTACCAGCCGATTCACCGATCCCTTTTTCGGAGTCTTTGGCCCAGCGCATCGCGGCGAACCTAGACAACACCCAGTTGTGGATCGCTAAGTTGGGCTGCTTCTTGGCCTGCGCTATTGCCTTCTCTGCTCTGACCGATGCGCTTCCTGGCTGGCAGAAATATTCACCGGTGAGTTTTGCGGTTGGCGCGTTGGGTACAGTGGGCTTTTCTCTGGCGCTGATCGTTGCGATGGTGAGCGCATACTCAAAGAACAAGAAGCGGTTTCCCCAGATGCCGATGAAGTGCGGCGCAAAGAACTCTTGGGCGATCGTGGTGCGTTCGGCTTTTACAACGAACCGAACGACCCCATGGTGTTGTTTATTTCTCCAATGAATGAGACCAATATCGGCACCAACTGGGCCCACCAGCCGGCGCGCTGGTGGGTCTACGGCATCGTGATCGCAACCGTGGTGCTTCTTGTAGTCGCGGGCCTTGCTGCTGCTCTTTTTGGTTAGCTACTCCACCGGCCTGCGACGCACGATCACAGAGGCGACAACGCTTACCGCGATTACCCACGCCACCAGGATTCCTACCGCCAGCGGCACCGACTGATCCACCACGGGGTATTCGCCGAGCCCGACTAAGCGAGTCAACCCTACTGGAAGCACTCCCAGCAGAGCGCGTGCCCAGTCTGCACCCACAAGGCTAAGCATGCCCTCGATGAAGAAAAAGTCTGCCATCCAGATCACTACGGCCCACACCCCGTTTCGCAGAGCAATAGCAGTACCAGCGGCGAGCGCAGCCAGCACAGTCCATTGCAGCAGCGCGGTCCAGATAAATCCGCCGCCATTCGCCCTGTCGCTGAAGGAGCTCAGGTCCACCTCGGCGCCAAAGAGCGTCAGGCCGAGGTAACCACCAACCATGCCGACAATTCCTGCGAGTACCAACGCTCCAACGATCAGGAGCAGCCGGAATACCAGATCGAGTCCCCGGTTGTTGTCCGACAGATACGCAAATCCAATGCTCCCCCGTGAGTACGGGGCCGCAGCCATCATCGATGCACCGACGATGATTACGATGGTGGCCAAGTCGGCTGCGATCGAGAGGGCCGACACATCAAAAGTCTGATCGAGGCCTTGCGCCCATCCAGCAAGGACGGCCCCAGTGGCCATTCCACCGCAGATCAGCAGGAGATAGACCCAGGTTGCCGGGGCGGTGAACATTTCGCGCGCTGCGCCAAGTGCAAGTTTCATGTCTAGCTCACTTTCGTTGCGTTGAGGAATGCGTCTTCGAGGCTGACGCGTTTGGTTTCCATGCCATAGATCGCAAGGCCCAATTCGCGGGCCTTGTTGCCAATTTCTTCTTGTGTGGAGTTCTCGATGAGCACGGTGTCGCCCTGTTGCTTAGCGACGAACGCCTTGGCCAACTCCCCTGGTCGATCACACAGCACCTCGATGTGGCCAGCACCGAGGAAATCATTCAGTGGGCCTTCGCCGACGAGTTTGCCTTGACGGATCACGACCAATCGATCTGCTGTGATCTGCATTTCCGCCATCAGGTGTGATGAGACGAACACGGCGCGGCCTTCGGCGGCCATGTCGCGAATCCGGTTGCGCATCCAGGTCACGCCTTCGGGGTCTAGTCCGTTCACGGGCTCGTCGAGAAGCACGTACGTGGGGTTGCCGATCATCGCACTGGCCAGGCCTAGTCGCTGGCGCATGCCCAGGGAATATCCCTTCACCCGGCGGCGTGCCGCGTGGGCGATGCCTGCAGCTTCGAGGGCGTCGTCGGCAAGCGCGAGCGGCACACCGGCGTAGTTCGCGACCATGCGGAGGTGTCCGCGTCCGGTCAGGTGCCCAGGGATCCAGGTGGGGTTGAGCATGGCGCCGATGTCGCGGGCTGGCTGGGCGAGCTTGCGAAACGGCAGACCGTTGATCAGCGCGCTTCCTGAGGTGGGGTTTTCCAGGCCGGTGATCATGCGCATGGTGGTCGACTTGCCGGAGCCGTTGGCGCCAAGAAAGCCAGTGACTTCGCCTGTGGGGATGGTAAACGAGAGGTTGTCTACAGCGCACGTTTTCCCGTAGCGCTTGGTGAGGTTTTCAACTGTGATCATGGCTTAATAGTCGCCCAGCCGGGCAGCCTGGATCATCGGCCCCAAGTGTGAAACCTACTCGTCAACCCCTAGGCTGAGAAGCTCCGCTACATCGACGAGGCCCGCCCGCAGGGCAAACAGCACTGCGTGTACGCGATCGCGCGACTGGGTCTTCATCAAGATGTGGCGAATGTGAGTCTTTACCGTTGCTATCGAGACGAACTCCCGGTTGGCGATCTCGTCGTTGGACAGACCCAGTGCGATAAGACGCAGGATCTCTACCTCGCGCGGAGTGAGCGCAGACAGCGCCTGGTCATCCCTGGCCGTGGCGCGCGCCTGTGGTGTGCGGGCGGCCTGCAGCACGTGTTTGGTTACCTTGGGCGCTAGGACCGCGTTGCCCTCATAGACCGTGCGAACCGCTGCGAGGAGCTCCTCGGGCTGAGCATCTTTGAGCAGGAACCCACTTGCTCCGGCTTCGATGGCACCGCGCACGAAACCCTGATCGTCAAAGGTGGTGAGCATGATAACTTTGACTCCCGGATCCGCAGCGAGAAGCCTCTCGCACGCCGAAATTCCATCGACACGTTGCATTTGAATGTCCATGAGAACAAGATCAACGTGAACCTGACCTGGAACTTCATCGCCGTCGCTGGCCTGCCACGCCACTGTCATGTCATCTTGCGAGTTGATTAACATCGCAAACCCGGCGCGCACGAGCGGTTGGTCGTCAACAAGCCCAACTGTGATCATCGGGGAATCACCACCTGAACAAGGAACTCTTTGCCATCAAACTCAGTGCGCATGGTGCCATCGTGGGCTGCGACGCGTTCGCGCATCCCGGTCAGACCATATCCGCCTTGTACTGGTTCGCGGTCAGCAGGGTTTGCAGCGGTAATTATGATGCGATTTCCCATCTCAAATTCGAGCGTTCCGCTTGGCGACGACGCGTGGCGCAACATATTGGTCACCATCTCTTGGCAGATGCGATACAAGGTGAACTGGGTTAGTTCCGGCAAGTCGGTAGGGAGTTCATCGAGACCTGTCACCGTGATGTCTGTGCCTTTGGCGCGGGCTTCGTCGATAAGCATTGCGATTTCAGCGGTCCCGGGAGCAGCGAGAGCTTCGCGGCCCGAATCGTCGCGCAATACGGACAAGAGTCCTCGCATCTGACCGAGTGCTCGGCGCGATTCATTACTGATGGTCTCCAGAGTATCCACAGCGACACCAGGGTTGTCCTTGGCGGCAAAGCGCGCGCCGTCGGCCAACGCCGTTATGCCAGACAGCGAGTGCGACACGATGTCGTGCATTTCGCGTGCGATCCGATTGCGTTCGACCACCCCGGCAAGCTCGGCGCGTTCCTTCAGCGCTGCCCACGCGTGCTTGCGGTTGCGCGTATCCAACCCAAGGCGCCAGAAGAACCCGACAACAATCCACGCGATGGGCACGAATATCAATGCCGCAGGCCCTACGCGGGCCAGCAGGTCCTCTTCGCCGAATTCCTTTTGTGCCTTCCACAGCATCAGAGACACTCCGATGCCCACTCCAATCAGCAACCAGGCGAGGAGCCACGGCATCAAATTGCGTTTGGAATACGCTGCAGCGAGGTAGCAAGCGTATAGCACCGCGATCGCATTAACAAAGGATTCGGCAAGCAACGGATCAAACAATGCGCAGGTAAGGGCGACGGCGACCACAATGATCATCGTGTTCGGCCACCGCGGGTGGAAAAGGAAGCCGACAAACAGAGTCGCAAAGATCGCATACGCAAACGCGAAATTATATTGGGTTTCGGTGTATCCGCTCAAGCTGGAAAAACCGGCCAGAACAGCCAGCAGGATGACCACCCGCGTTGGCGCGCCGATATAGTTCTGTGGCCAGTGTTTCTCCATGAAGTCAGCGTATCTTGATGCGCTTGTTGTTGCGTCAGCCCTAGGGTTGATTGGGCTGACTTAGTTCAGCGGTCACATAAGCCCCAGCACAGTTGGCAGCCACGTAGAGAACTGTGGAACAAACACAACGATAAAGAGCGCGAGAAGGATCGCTCCGAGGAATGGCCACAACTTAGCGATGACTGGCTCGATACGTAGCCCAGCAACTTGGGCACCAACGAACAATACGTTGCCAACTGGTGGCGTGATCACGCCGAGCGAGAGGTTCATGACGACCATGGCTCCGAAGTGCACAGGATCCACACCGAGCTCGGTCACGATTGGCAAGAAGATCGGCACGAAGATCAGAATTGCTGGGGTGGGGTCCATGAAGGTACCGATAACCAGCAGGATGATCATGATGATAAACAGGATGACGACCTTGCTCGACGATACAGCTAGCAGACCATTTGCGATCAGCGTCGGAATACCAGCGAATGCCATCACCCAACTCAATGCGGATGACGCAGCGACCAGCATCATGACGATGCAGGTAGTGCGAGTAGCATCGAGTAGGACCTTCGGTAGGTCAGAGATTTTCAGCTCGCGGTAGGCAAATCCAAGCGCCAGGCAGTACAAAACTGCAATCGCCGCTGACTCGGTTGGGGTGAACCAACCTGCCAAGATACCGCCGACGACGATCACGATCATAAGTAGTGAAGGCAGTGCTCGCCAAAGCACCAACATTGCAAGCGGCAACGGCGGATGCTCGGTCGGACGCTTGTAATTTTCCTTTCGGGCCAACACAACTCCGACTGCAAGCACTGCGATCAGCCACAGGATGCCTGGGCCAACACCGGCCATAAATAGAGCCGCGATCGAGGTCGACGAAACCAGCGAGTACACAATAAACGTATTCGATGGTGGCAGCAGCATGCCCGAAGGAGCCGATGCCACGTTCACGGCTGCAGCGAATGGTCGTGAGTACCCGTCTTTGCGCATTTGTGGGGTCATCACGGTACCCACTGCAGAGGCCGCCGCCACAGCTGCGCCGGACACGGAGCCGAAAAGGCCGTTGGCCAACACGTTTGTCTGCACCATTGAGGCTGGGAGCCGGCCGACAATCACGCGCGCGGCATCGATGAGCCGAGACGCGATTCCGCCGGAATTCATTAGTACACCGGCCAAAACAAAGAATGGAATCGCAAGGAGTGAGAATGAATTAGCACCGGTAAACATGCGCTGCGTCACTGCCGCCGCGCCGTTTTCCACACCGAGTACCGCCATCGCTGCGAGCATCGAAGGCAAACCAATCGCTACGGCGATCGGCACCGATGCAGCAATCAGAACAACAACGCCAACCAGAAGAATGAGTGCTGCGATTGCACCGGGGGACATTACTTGACCTCCTTTGAGTCTGTCGCGGTCGCGACTTTGTCCGGTGTGCCGATCTCACCTTGGGCGGCTTCTTCCAGTTCTTGGTGATTGCGTGGTGCATCTGGGTCTTCAATTTCGAGGTATGCCGGCTGCGCACCCGTAGCAACCTGCACGATGTCAATCAATGCGAAGATTGCGATGCAGACTCCAGCGATCGGAATCACGATGTAGACCCAGCCAATGGCAAAGGGCAATGCGGTGAGGTTTTGGTGCCACGCGACTTTCGCGGCGAGGATTCCGCCCCAAGTCATGCCGACACCGGCGAAAACCAGAATCATCAATTGGACAAACAGTTGCATTGCGCGCTGTCCGCCTTCAGAAAGTTTGCGAGCGAGGAAGTCGACGGCGATGTGCCCTCGCTCCCCGAAGAGGAATGCCGAGCCAAGAAATGTAAGCCACACGAAGCAGATCTTGGCAAACTCCTCAGACCATGTCGACGGCGTGTGGAGAATCTGGCGCGTAATGACCTGCCATGATGTCGTCGCGACCAGAATTGCGAAAAGCACTACAGAGATCACGCCGAGGGTTGATAACAACGCTTTCTTGAGTACAGCCATTACTCTTGCGCCTCCTGGATGTCGTCGTAAAGTTTGTTTTGCAAGTCAGTGGTCAAGAACTCTTCACGAATCGGTGCAAGAGCCTCTTCGAATGCTTCTCGATCAACATCGCTAAAAGTGGCGCCGTCTGCCTCTGCTTCGGCAATCGCCCGATCCGTTTCAACCGCCCACAGCTCCGTGTGGTCGGTCATCGCGTTGTCCCATTCTTCGTCGAAAATGGCACGGTCCTCATCGCTCATGGCCTCGCGAAGGTCCGCGCGCATGATCATGTAGTCCAAACCCACAAGGTGTTCGGTGCGGTTGAAAAAGGGAGCGACTTCGTTGTGTTGTTGGGTGGTGTAGGAGACCTCGTTGTTTTCCGCACCGTCGAGAACCCCGGACTGGATCGCGGTGTATACCTCGCCGTAGGACAGTGGCGTAGCCGATGCCCCCATCAGCTCGATCATGCGGATGTGCATGTCTGATTCCTGCACGCGGATTTTGAGTCCTGCCAGATCCTCCGGCTTGGTAATCGCCCCACCCTTGGTATAAATGTTGCGCGTTCCCTGGGTAAATCCACCGATGACGGTGATGTTGTCGCGTTCCTCGAGGGATGTGAAGATCGGCTCCATCAAGTCTTGATCCCTGATCACGGACATTTGATGATCGATCGATGAGAACGTGGTGGGCATATTGAGCACCTGGAAATCCTTGTTCAGGTTCTCCAACTGCGTGCCTGATACGATCGCCATCTCGATAGCGCCAGAGGAAATGAACTGGACCACTTCCTGCTGCGAGCCGAGCTGTTCGTTGGGGAAAATGTCGATAACCCAGCGGCCGTCGGTGCGTTCCTCAAATCGTTGAGAAAAATTGTCCAATGCAATGTAGCTGGGGTGGGTTTCTGTTTGGTTAAGCGCAAGCTTGACGTAGGTAACTTGGTCTTCGTTTCCGACCGTCTCCAAGTTAAGTCCACCCAAGTTGGCACACGAGGACATCGTGAGACCTAGGGCGACGGTCACGCCGGCTGCTGCGAAAATGCGTCTAATCAAGGTTCGCTCCGGGTTAGTGAGAAAATAGCACGATTCTGAGAGGTATTACTTAAAGCTATCGTGGCCGACCGCCCTACAGATCACAAACACCAATCGTTGTAACGCACGCCACCTTACGGCGAAAACTCCTGTTCACGCCCAAGTTTTTCAACCTTTCAGCTACCCCCAAAAGAGTGTAGGTTGCCAAAAGTTGCCACCAAACCGGACATTTTCGTCGCGCTACTTCACCGCATAAAGGACGGTGAATTTATTGTTCCGCGCCGCCTGCCTTACCTGAGAAAACCGTTTTTCCACACTTTCGCGGTAACGCAGATGGGAATTATGCACGAGGAAAACCTGCCCACCCGGCTTTAGCAACCGATGCGAAGCATCCAACAGATGCTCCACCAACGTCGCGTCCACGGTCGTACCATCATGAAAAGGCGGATTGAGCAGCACCGTATCGAAATCACCTGCAAGCTGCGCACCTGCATCATCCCACGTCACGGCGACACCCCAAGGGCTCAGCGTTCCACGCGCAGACAACACCGCGTCAGCATCCGCATCGGTCGCAACAACCTCAGTCGCCGGGTACGCCTGAAGGATTCGCTTGGACACCGAACCGTTTCCACACCCTAAGTCCAACACCCGCCCAAGCGCTTCTTGCTTATCGACGACCACCTCGCCCAGGAACCTTCCGCCCAGGTCTTCCTTGGCTCCCGAGAACACCCCTCCGATCGCTGTGATCCCGTGTGACTCCACCGGAGTATAGGCAACCTCCTTGGCCCTGGCGGCGACGAGACAACGGAACTTCCCCTTACCTCGCGATGCGCTCACCTGCTCAAATGACTGCTCCAACACATCATTCATCGAACGCGCTAGGTGCTTGTTGTTCCCGCCGAATACCAGTGTGGCCTCATCGAATCCAGCACCGGCGACAGCACGCGCCACATAATCGAGCCGCGCTAACGATTTAGGCATCTGCCCGATCACTACACAGGAGCCGTCGCCGGTAAGCCACTGGTCTAATCGTCTGTCCCCCGCCACTTCCACGCCAGCCTGCAGTGCCCTCTCGCATTGTGTGAAGTCCGAGGATATGCAGACGACTCGTATGGCTTTGGTGTGCGCCAGCAAGTCGCCACTCGGGTCATCGGCGATCACCACGGTGTCGGCCTGTGGCGCGGTCTCCAAGATCAGCTGATCAAGCGTGCGCAAGGCCCGCGACCTCCCCGATCACGTAGACGGCTGGGTTGGCAATCGCTTCGTGTTCCATCACATCTGCCAGCGTAGCTGCCGTTGCCCGGACCACACGCTGCTGCTGGGTCTCGCCTTCCTGAATCGCCACCGCGGGGGTGTCGGGGGCAAGCCCTTCGTCGATCAGCGTCTGGGTAATAGCGCGCACCTGCCGCACACCCATGACCACGACAATACTCCCGCCAAGGCGAGCCAGCGCACCCCAGTCGATCAAGCTCTTGGGATTCGATGGCGCGAGGTGACCCGAGACGATGGTAAAGGCGTGGGTAATGCCCCGGTGAGTCACTGGCACCTCCGCAGCCGCTGGGACTGAGATCGCGCTGGTCACCCCTGGGACAACCTCGCAGGAAATACCGGCTTCGAGGCACTCAAGGTATTCCTCGAAGCCGCGCCCGAAGACATAGGGATCACCACCCTTGAGGCGCACGACGTTCTTTCCCGCGCGGGCGTGCTCGATGATGAGCTCGTTTGTTTTCTCCTGGGCAACTTGACGCCCATAGGGCATCTTGGATACGTCGATGACTTCCTTGCCCGCAAGATCCAGAAACTGCTCCAGCTGGCCAGCAGGGCCCAGGTGGTCGGTCAAGATGACATCGGCGTTTTCCAGCGCGCGCAGCCCGCGAATGGTGAGAAGATCCCAGGCCCCTGGTCCCCCGCCGACGAGGGTGACGTGTCCAATACTCATAGAGAATCAGTCTAGGCTTGTGCCATGAACGCTCCAAGGCTTACCCACAATTTCGCCGCCGCATTGCCTGAATTGTGCGTTCCTACGCAGGCAGCCCAGTTCCCCTCACCCGATTTGGTCGTCTTAAATGAGGGGTTCGCGCGCGAGCTCGGCCTCGACCCGAACTGGCTGCGTTCCGAGGAAGGCATCGCTTGGCTCGCTGGTAGCGCGGGAGGAGTTGCCACGGCCTACGCGGGCCACCAGTTCGGCGGCTTTTCTCCCCTGCTTGGCGATGGGCGCGCGATGCTCCTCGGCGAGCTCGGGGGATACGAGATCCAACTCAAAGGATCAGGCCGTACTCGTTTTTCTCGCCCAGGCTCGGACGGTCGCGGCGCGCTCGGTCCCATGCTGCGCGAATACCTGGTTAGCGAGTTCATGCACGCGGTCGGTGTCCCCACGACTCGGGCGCTGGCGGTAGTTACCACAGGTGAGCGCATCGTGCGCAATGGTCGCCCCGCGATCGGAGCCCTCCTGGTCCGCGCAGCGCGTAGCCACCTGCGGGTGGGCACTGTCCAGTACGCGGCGACGCAGTCCTTGGAGCTCACGCAGAAAGTGGTGGAATACGCGGGGTTCTCGTCGCCAAGCGAGCTGCTGGACACGGTCATCGATCGGCAGCTGCCCTTGGTGTTGCACTGGATGCGCCTGGGATTTATTCACGGCGTGATGAATACCGACAACACCACCCTATCCGGCGAAACCATCGACTACGGCCCCTGCGCGTTTACTGAAGCTTGGGACAACGACGCGTGCTTCTCCTCCATCGACACCTCCGGGCGTTATGCTTTTGGCCAGCAGCTCAACATCCTTGGCTGGAACCTCACACGGCTTGCCGAAGCACTGCTCCCCATCGCAGACGAGGCCCAATTGCGCTCGCTGCTCGACGAGCTCCCGGGCCGCTTACAGGTGCTCGTCGACAAGCTTGGCGACGACTACCTGGCAGGTCTAGCCACTGCGGCCGACATCACCACCTACAACCGCGACTTCGGCGGGCCGGTGTTTATCCCACGCAACATGATGCTGCAGCGCGCGCTGCAGTCCGCCGAAGCCGGTCACCCTGACGACTACTTCGCTCTACTCAAAGCGGTAACCGACCCGTACAACCCAGAGGCCGGGCCAGCCTGGATGGCGGAACCGGAGGGCGAGCAACCGTTTGTCACCTTCTGTGGCACCTAGAACTGGTCGATGTGGATCTTCTTCATGCCCATGAGTTTCTCGTAGGCCCCGGGCTTGGCCATCAGCTCAGCCAGATTCGCTGGCACGATCTGCCAACTCACGCCAAATATGTCTTTGAGCCACCCGCACTGTTCGGCGTTCGGGTCGGCGGAAAGCGCATCCCAAAGCCTATCCAGCTCAGCTTGGTCCGCGACGTGGACCATTAACGAGACACCTTCGTTGAATGTGAATGCCTGGTCGACGGCCGAGTCCATCGCGGTAAACCACTGACCTTCGAGTTGGAAGTCGGAGTAAACAATCTCCGCGTTGTTGTCAGGGATGTGTCCCATGTCGGAGTAGCGAACGCGGTTGCCTGGTTGCGCGTCGGAAAAGACATCCAGATAGAAGTCTGTAGCTTCCTCGCACTTGTTCTGCACAGCTCCGCAGAACATGAGCTGTGGGTTTACAAACGGGCGGTCATCGCCTTCTGGGTTAGTGACCATCAGCTGCCAACTCACGCCGAACTTATCCTCAACCCAGCCATATAGCTCGGAATGCGCATAGGTGCCAAGATCCATCATGACCAAGCCCTCGGCGCTCAAAACTTCCCAGGCATGGCGCAGAGCATCGCCATCTTGCTCGAAGTTCAGCAGAAAGTTCAGCGCCGGTGTAGGTCGAAACTCGTTGCCAGCATTGACCAAAATCAGGTGAAAACCGTCCAGTTGCAGTTCGTTGGTCAAAGTTTGCCCTGCCAAGGCTTGCTGAAATTCCAGCAAGCCCTCGGTGGGATAGGTGACTGTGTCGACCACAGATGTCCGCGGGAAGGCATCAACATACAGTTCAGCTGCCTCGTCTGCGGTGCCAGCGCACCAGATATTCGGGATGATCTTTTGCATGCCCACAAAAATACACCTCCGCCGGCACGTCGTGTGCGGGCGGAGGTGTTCGTCGCTAAGCGAACATGCTCTAGTCCAGCTTGAGCATCTTCTGGGTGTAGTCCCACTGCTCCTGGTATTCCTGTGGCTCGCGCGACAGTGGCTTGCCGTAGGTAGGAATCATTTCGTAAAGCTTAGGTGCCCACTCGATCATGCGCTCGCCGAAGCAGCGCTCGATGAGTTCCAGCATGGCAGCAGGTGCGATGGATGCGCCTGGGGATGCGCCGAGGATACCTGCGATGGAGGCGTCCTGGTTGTTCACCAGCGCAGTACCAAACTCAAGGGAACCAAAGCGAGGTGCAGCGACAGGCTTGATCACCTGAACGCGCTGGCCTGCGACGATGGTCTCCCAATCAGCGCCGTCAGCAGACGGAACATATTCCTTCAGGGTTTCGATCTTGCCGTCGAAGCTCTTGGTCACTTCCTCCACCAGGTACTTGACCAAGCCAAAGTTAGTGGCAGCAACACCAAGGTAGGAAGGAATGTTGTCCAAGCGAATGGACTTGAACAGGTCGGCGTAGGAACCTTCCTTCATAAACTTCGGAGTCCAGCCACCGTATGGGCCGAAGAGGAGGCCCTTCTTGCCGTCGATCACACGGGTGTCAAGGTGTGGAACGGACATTGGAGGGGCACCGACCTTGGCCTTGCCGTATACCTTCGCCTGGTGCTGCTCAACCAGCTCAGGGTTAGTGGAACGCAGCCACATACCGGAAATTGGGAAGCCTGCGTAGCCGTGAACCTCAGGCACGCCCGCCTTGCGCAGCAGGTCAAGAGCGTAGCCGCCAGCGCCGACGAACACGAAGCGCGCACGGGTGACCTTCTTGTCACCGGTGTGAACGTTTTTCACGGTGACGCGCCAGAAGTTTCCTTCCTTCTTCAGGCCCACGACCTCGTGGCCGTAGCGTACCTCGGTGCCAGCTGCCTCAGCTGCCGTGATGAACTGCTTGGTCAAAGCACCGAAGTTGATGTCGGTGCCCTTCTTGGTCCAAGAGATTGCCACTGGCTCTGCGTCGAAGTCGCGACCCTTCGCCATGACTGGAAGCTTCTCTGCGAAGACAGACTTGTCGTCGGAGAACTCCATCTCTGGGAAGAGGTGGTTCTCACGCAGAATCTCGTAACGGCGACGCAGGTAATCGATCTGCTCCTCACCCTGTGCGAACGACACGTGAGGAACCGGGTTGACGAAATCCTTCGGGTTCGTCAAGATCCCGTTACCCAGCTGGTGAGCCCAGAACTGACGCGCCACCTGGAACTTCTCGTTGATATCGACGGCCTTAGTGATGTCAATACGGCCGTTCTTTTCTGGCGTGTAGTTGAGCTCACACAGCGCAGAGTGACCTGTACCAGCGTTGTTCCATGGGCTGGAGGATTCCTCTGCTGGGCCGTCAAGACGCTCGTACACAATCTGGGACCAGCTTGGTTCCAGCTCACGAAGCATTGCACCCAAAGTTGCGCTCATGACACCTGCGCCGACAAGCAGAACGTCGACTTCGTCTGCTGCCCTACCGGTTGTATTTTCGTTGGACACCTTCATAAACCTCTTCGTCGTTTTCTACTGCTGCCTAGCTCAACACCACATACGAGGTGGTGTGAGGCCAAATTAGATGGACTACCCTAGCATGTTACGCCGTCCGGACCCGGGGGTGATAAAAAGCCCTAGGACCATGTGTGTTTGTGTAGGTGCTCCGCCCATTTGGGGGTGAAACATATTTACAAAACAACATAAGTGGCGGTCACACCAATTCTACATATCCTGAAAAACTCGTGTTTGATCCGACCATTTCGGGTGGAGGGGGGCGGATCGATCGCCTAGACTTTGACCCATGGCGAACTCTGGGAACCACCACTCTGGGCACAACCTTATCCCTGATCTATCTTCACTCGATTGGCACCCCGACGAACTTGGCCCAGGATTCGAACGCGCGGACATCCACTTGGGCCAGGACCCAGAGGGCGAAGGAGTTGCCGTAGCAACGCTGGTGCGCACACTCCCCGCCGCGAAGACCGGAAAGCCTGCACTCCTGTGGGTTCACGGCATGACGGACTACTTCTTCCAAACGCACGTTGCAGAGCATTTTACCCAGGCCGGCTACCCGTTCTATGCGCTGGATCTGCGCAAGTGCGGTCGCGCCCGCCAAGAGGGCCAGCGCTGGCACTTCTCTAACGATCTGGCGCACTACTTCCCCGACCTCACCGCCGCGCTCCGTGCAATCACGCAGACGCACGACAGTGTAGTGCCCATTGCTCACTCCACCGGTGGCCTGATCGTTCCCCTGTGGGCTAGCTATCTGCGCTCCACTTCGCCGGAACTACACAAGCGGCTCGGCGGGATTATCCTCAACAGTCCGTGGCTCGACATGATGTACCCGACCTGGCAAGTGCGGATCGGAACTCCGCTGATCAACGTCGTCGGCAAGCACTGGCCAAACGTTGCCGTGCCCGGTGGGAACCTGGGTGCTTATGGTGAAAGTCTGCACACCAGCAAGCATGGCGAGTGGGATTTCGACCTGGTGAAAAAGCCGATCGGAGGACACACAAAGTACCTAGGGTGGCTGCGCACTGTGATTCTCGGGCAGAAGCAGATCCAAGAAGGCCATGCCCCGGTCGGCTGCCCCGTACTCACCCTGTGCTCTTCGCACTCCTACCTGAACCAGCCGTACTCGGCAGCGTCGAATACGGCGGATACGGTGCTTGACGTTGAGCAAATCAAGCGTTGGGCTCCGCAGCTTTCCGACGAAGTCCAAATCTCCGTCATCGACGGCGCACGCCACGACGTATTCCTCTCTCTCACCACGGCCCGCAAAGCTGCTTTCGATGCGACGACGGACTGGCTTGAGGCACACTTCCCAACCCCTGCCGCCTAAGCAGTGCCCTATTAATAGGCGCGCACCGGCACACAAGTTTTTCCAGCTACAGTGGTAAGCCACAAGCTATTTAACTGTGTCTGTTTATAAGGAGATTTCGCGTGCCACACGATCACAACGTCGATGCGCATTATGACTACATCATCATCGGCGCAGGTTCCGGCAATTCGATTCCCACACCTGAACTAGACGATAAATCGATCGCGATCGTTGAAAAGGGCCTCTTCGGCGGCACCTGCATGAATGTCGGCTGCATTCCGACGAAAATGTACGTCGTCGCGGCGGACACTGCACTCTCAGCGGCAGATTCCACCAAACTTGGCCTTGACACCCAGTTCAACGGCGCCGATTGGAAGTCAATCGTCCAGCGAGTTTTCCACAATCGCATTGATCTAATCGCCAAGGGTGGCGAAGAATACCGGCGCGGCCCCGAGACCCCCAACATTACTGTCTACGACCAGCACGCTTCGTTTGTCGCCCCGAAGACCATCACCACCGGTCAAGGCAACGAGCAAAAGACAATCTCCGGCGACACCATCATCATCGCCACTGGCTCACGCCCGAGCATCCCTGAGGTTCTTGCCGCATCGGGCGTCCCGCTGCACACCAACGAGACGATCATGCGCCTCGACGAGCAGCCGAAAAGCCTCACCATCGTCGGTGGCGGATTCATCGCCATGGAGTTCGCCCACGTATTTGCAGCACTGGGCACCAAGGTCACTGTGGTTAACCGCTCCCCGCTTCTGCGCACCCTCGAGCCAGAAATCACTACCCGTTTCAATGAACTCGCTGCACAGCGCTTCGACACCCGCATCGGCCGCACCGTCAAGAGCGCAACCTCCGACGACGCTGGCGTCACGCTCGTGCTTGACGACGACACCTCCGTCACCTCCGAAGCTGTCCTCGTCGCCACCGGACGCACCCCCAATGGCGACCAGATGAACTTGGCCTCCGCAGGAATTGAGATGCGCGAAGACGGACGCATCAAGGTGGACGATTTCGGGCGCACCACAGCCGAGGGTGTGTGGGCGCTGGGCGATGTGTCCTCCCCGTACCAACTCAAACACGTAGCCAACGCGGAGACTCGCGCTGTGCGACACAACATCTTGCACCCAGACAACATGGTCCCGATGCCACACGATCACGTACCTTCGGCGATCTTTACCCACCCGCAGATCGCGACCGTCGGGCTGACAGAGCAGCAGGCACGCGACGAAGGTCACGATGTCACCGTCAAGATTCAGAGCTACCGCGATGTGGCATACGGTTGGGCGTTGGAAGACACGACGGGAATCGTGAAGCTGGTAGCCGATCGCGTTACCGGCAAGATGCTTGGTGCACACTATATGGGCCCACAGGCATCAACTCTGATCCAGCAGATGATCACAGTTATGGCGTTTGACCTCGACGTACGCGAGGTAGCTACCCAGCAGTATTGGATTCACCCAGCGCTGCCAGAAGTCACTGAGAATGCGCTACTGGGCCTCGATTTTGAATTCCCCGAGGTCTAAGGCCTCTGCACGTGGAAATTCCTAGACGATATCCTCATCTGGAATCGTCAGAATCTCGTTGCCATCCTGGGTGATGACGATGGTGTGCTCGAACTGCGCGGTGAATTTGCCGTCGTTGTTCTGCACGGTCCAGCCATCGTCCCAAATGGTGTACGGCAGCTCACCCAGATTGATCATGGGCTCAATGGTCAACGTCATGCCTGGTTCCAAGACGTCGGTGTAGGCATCGGAATCGTAGTGCAGGACGACGAGACCATTGTGAAACGTTGGGCCGACACCGTGACCGGTGAAGTCGGTGACCACCTTGTAGCCGAACCGCTTGGCATACGCCTCAATGACACGACCGATGACGTTGACCTGGCGACCGGCCTTCGCAGCCTTGATCCCGCGCATGGTGGCTTCCTTGGTGCGCTCGACCAACAGGCGGTGCTCCTCCGAAACATTGCCCGCGAGGAAAGTAGCGTTGGTATCGCCGTGGACACCATTCTTGTAAGCAGTAACGTCGATGTTGACGATGTCTCCATCTTGGATCACGGTGGTATCCGGGATACCGTGGCAGACGATCTCGTTTAGGGAGATACAAGAAGATTTAGTGTATCCGCGGTAGCCCAAAGTTGAGGGGTAAGCGCCGTGGTCGCACATGTACTCGTGCGCGATCAGGTCGATCTCGTCGGTAGTCTTGCCAGGCTCTACGGCTGCTCCGGCGAGGGCGAGCGCGTTGGCGGCAATCTTGGATGCCTCGCGCATTGCTTCGATAACCTCCGGCGACTGTACGAATGACTCCCCGATGTTCTCTTGAACTTCATCCTTCCACGCATATTCTGGCCGTTCGATATGCTTCGGAACGGTGCGGATCGGGGTAGGTTTTCCAGGGGTCAACATTGCACGAGTGGTCATGGAAGCAATGGTAGTCCCCGTGCGCCGCTAGTCTAATTTCACCTGCTTCTCAGACACGCTACTGCAGGATTTCCTCTTCGGCAGGGGCTTCAGCTGGCTGGTCTGCAGCGTCGTAGTTGAGCAGCATGCGGTCTGCCGCGCCTACAGCTGCCGACGAGCCTCCGCCAAGAACAACCAAGCTGGCAAAGGCGATGTCATCTCGGTAGCCCGCAAACCACGAATGCGATCCTTGGAAAATCTCAGCCTCGCCGGTCTTGCCGTAGATTTCTCCTTCGGCAGTCATCCCCCGGGCGGTACCCGTGGTAACTACCGAACGCATCATGCCACGCACCTGATCCAGCGTTTCCGACGGCAGCGCTGGAACTTCCTCGCTTACCTTCGTTTCCTGCCCTTCGATGAGATACGGTACGGGCGCACTTCCATGCGCGGCGCTCGCAGCAACCATCGCTAGGCCGAACGGGCTGGCCAAGTCATAACCCTGGCCGTAGCCGGCTTCGGTGCGCTCCAAAGGAGTCTCGCCTTCCGGGATCGAACCAGTGATGGTTTCAAGCCCGGAAATGTTGTAGTCAATCCCCAAACCGAATTGCTTGCCCACCTGCTGCAGCTGCCCTGGCTCCAATTGCGTCGAGATATCAGCAAAGGTGGTGTTACACGATGAAGCGAACGCCTTGTCCAGAGGCACATTACCTAATGCAAAGCCTTCGTAGTTGGTCACCACGCGACCATAAATGTCCATCGTGCCTGGACACGGGACGATCGTCCCCGGAGTAATGCCCTGGTGTTCGATTCCTGCAGCGGCAGTCACGATCTTAAACACCGAACCTGGCGGATACTGTCCGGTCAGGCCGAGGTTGCCTTCCTTATCTGCAGCGGGGGTCTGGGCGATGGCCAAGATCTGCCCCGTTGACGGACGGATCGCAACGATCACGGCCTGTTGCCCTGCTATTGGTGCCAACGCCTCCTCCGCAGCACGCTGCAGCTTTTGATCCAGACTGACCTTGATGGCGGGGGCCGGCACTGGATCTGAGACTTCGAGATCCTCCAGCGCTGCGCCCTCGGTATTTACCATCGAGATCTTCCAGCCGTTGGATCCTTCGAGTTCATCACGCACGATGTTGCCAACGCGTGCCATGATGTCTGGAGCGAACTTCGGGTCAGCGTTGACCATCGCTGCTTCTTCGTTCAGGCGAATCTCATTGAGCGCGGCGAGCTCGTCGACAAGCGACTTGCCTGCAGCCTGAGGAAGCATCGCCACCGAATAGGTGCCCGAGGCGTTTTCCAGGGCGCTGGTTAATTCGCCGGCGTCCCTGGTGGGAACTCCCCCGTCACGTTCGTTTGCCACCGCGAGTGCCGACGAGATCGCCTGGGCTGTGTCGGGTGCCGATTTCATCGCTTCGGTATCTACTAGCAATCGGTAGGCTACGCCGGGTTTGAGTAACTCGGCGCCGTCGGAGGAAATCACGCTCGCCTTTTCTGCGGGAACGGGACGCAGCTCGAGGTGCTGATGAGCGCCCAAGCGCGGATGGACAAGCGAGGGCTGCCAGCGCACGGTCCACTCGTCGCCGGTTTGGGTCAGTGTCATGGAGGTGTCGTAGCTAAGCTCGCGGTCTCTCGGCAAATCCCACGTCATGGTGTACGTGGCGCGCGCGACGTTGTCTTCCTGCTCCACATTGTTCAGCGTGGTGTTGAGCGCCTCAGCCTGCAGACCGGCAAAAGTTTTGTCGATTGCTCCCGATGCGGTCTGCGGGTCGTCGACAAGCGTACTCAGCGCCTCGTTGTTGTGCTCGGCGAAGGCCGCAAGAAATTCTTCAGCAATGGGCTCTGCCGAGTTGGGTTTGGGTGTGCACGCGACCAAGCTGGTGGCCACGAGCACAGCGGTTGTGACGGCGGCCAAAACTCGTTTCATGGAAAACAAAGTAGCAGCACCATCCGATTGGATGATGCTGCCACGTCGAAAGCGCAAAAAGTCTAGCGAGTGACCTTGACTTCTGCCTTAGCGCCTTCCTGAGCCTCCAAGCCCTGTTCCTCCGCGATGCGGTTGGCGTACTCGATGAGCGTTTCGACGATCTTGGATTCCGGCACGGTCTCTACGACCTCACCCTTGACGAAGATCTGGCCTTTGCCGTTGCCGGATGCCACGCCGAGGTCAGCGTCGCGGGCCTCGCCTGGGCCATTGACTACGCAGCCCATGACGGCAACGCGCAGTGGAAATTCCAGACCGTCGAGACCAGCGGTGACTTCCTCTGCCAACGTGAACACATCGACCTGCGCGCGGCCACACGATGGGCAGGAGACGATTTCCAGTTTGCGTTCGCGAAGGTTCAGCGACTGAAGGATCTGATCGCCCACCTTGATTTCCTCGACTGGGTCGGCGGAGAGGGAGACGCGAATAGTGTCTCCGATGCCCTCGGACAACAACGCGCCAAACGCCACGGAGGACTTGATGGTGCCCATGAATTTCGGGCCCGCCTCGGTCACGCCCAAGTGGAGTGGGTAGTCGGTCTTCGCCGCTAATTGGCGGTACGCCTCAACCATCAAAACCGGATCGGAGTGCTTTACCGAGATCGCAATGTCGCCGAAGCCGTGCTCTTCGAACAATCCGGCCTCCCAGATTGCGGATTCGACGAGAGCTTCAGGGGTCGCTTTGCCGTACTTTTCTAGCAAACGCTTATCCAAGGAGCCACCGTTGACACCAATACGGATCGGAATGCCTGCATCGCCGGCAGCCTTGGCTACTTCCTTGACGCGCCCGTCGAACTCCTTGATATTGCCTGGGTTCACGCGAACTGCCGCGCAGCCAGCTTCGATCGCAGAGAAAATGTACTTCGGCTGAAAGTGAATGTCGGCGATCACTGGGATCGGAGACTTCTTCGCAATCGCTGGCAGCGCTTCCGCGTCGACGGTTTTCGGGCACGCCACGCGCACGATGTCGCAACCGGCGGTAGCCAGCTGCGCAATCTGCTGCAAGGTGGAGTTAATGTCGTGAGTCTTCGTGGTTGTCATCGACTGCACGGACACCGGGTGGTCGGAGCCAACGCCTACATCACCAACAAAAAGTTGGCGGGTCTTCCGCCGTGGAGCAAGGGTTGGGGCCGGGCCTTCTGGCAGTCCGAGACCGATTGGTGACGTCATTTTTCTCCTCAACGTGACAAAACGCGACTTGCGGATGGTCACACAATCCTAGCACTAACCAAAAAGCCGGATCGGGTTCACCACATCGGCGACAATGACAATCACACCAATGGTGAGCAAGATCGTCGCCATCGTCATTGTCAGTGGCATGAGCTTGTCATAGTTCACCGGCGCACCTGCTGGTTTGCCGCGCAGGCGACGGAAGAAGTCGCGCATCTTCTCGTACAACACCACCGCGATATGCCCGCCATCTAGCGGAGGAAGCGGAATGATGTTGAACAGGGCCAAGAAGAAATTCAGCTGCGCAAGAAGCATCCAGAACACTGGCCAGAGGGACCGTTCCACCAATTCTCCGCCGGTGCGCGAGGCACCGACGACGCTCATCGGGCCCTCCATGTCGCGCTCAGCACCAAAAATAGACGCGACCACACCTGGGATCTTCGACGGGAACTTGATCAATCCCTCTACGGTCGCTTCCAACGTCATACCGGTGAATTTCGCAGTGGCTGGCACCGCCTCAAGCGGCCCAAAAGTTTTCACTGCATCGACAACCGGCGCGTTCGCCAGTCCGACTGCTCCCGCATCCACCATCTCCCCTCGCGGGTTCATGCGCTTGACGGGATCGACGGTGACGGTGAAAGTGTGCTGCTGTCCACCACGTTCGACCAGAATCTCGACATCTTCGCCTGGCCGGGTGAAAACATAGTCGCGCAGGTCCATGAACGTTTCCATTTCATGGCCGTCGATTGCGAGCAACCGGTCTCCCACCTTGATTCCGGCCTTGCCTGCAGGGCCGATACCGGTACAGTCGTCGATCGTTTCAGCATCGATCTGGTCAGATGTACAGGCGACCTCGCCTACCGTCGGGGTGCGATCAGCGTAGGGATTCGGGATGCCAGATGACACGGCAATGAAGTACAGGATGACGAACCCAAGCAGCATGTTCATCAGCACTCCACCCGAGAGTACGATGATGCGCTGCCACCACGGCTTGTTCACCATCGCATGTGGCGCTTCCTCAGGAGTCAGCGGTTCCTGCGCCGTCATTCCCGCGATGTCACAGAACCCACCCAGCGGCAGCGCCGCGACACCGTATTCGGTATGGCCTTTCTTCGTCGACCACAGCGTCGGACCGAAGCCGATGAAATATCGGCGCACGCGCATCCCGAAACTTCTAGCCGCGAGCAAGTGCCCCAACTCATGCAGCGCAATGGTGGCCGCGATGCCTAAGGCAAAAAGAAAGACACCGATAAAATATGAACCCAACAGTGGGGCTCCTCCCTAACGCTTGGCTGCCAACTCGTCGATCAACGCATTGGCCCGCGCACGTGCGGTGGCCTCAACGCTCACAACATCATTGAGCGTTGTCGCCGGTAGCGCAAAATCTCGGGCATTATCGACGACCTCCCCCACCACATCCACGATCTGCGGAAACCGGATTCGACCAGCAAGGAACGCCGCTGCCGCTTCTTCGTTTGCGGCGTTGTACACAGCGGGGAAAGTTCCGCCCTTGGCTGCGACGTCGCGGGCGAGCTGAACTGCCGGGAAGGCTTCGTCGTCAAGCGGCTCGAAACGCCAGTCATGCGCCTGCGCGAAATCGAGGGCGGGCTGCGCGTCGGCTACGCGGTTTGGCCAGGCCAGTGCGTGGCTGATCGGCAGCTTCATGCTGGGCGGAGAGGCCTGCGCAATCGTGCAGCCGTCGACGAAGGTGACCGCCGAGTGGATGATGGACTGCGGGTGCACGGTGACGTCGATAAGGTCCGGTGCGATATTAAATAGCAAGGTCGCTTCGATGAGCTCCAGACCTTTGTTCACCATTGTCGCAGAGTTCAGGGTGTTCATTTGGCCCATCGACCACGTTGGGTGCGCCGCTGCTTGCTCGGGGGTAACGTCCCACATTTCTTCGCGAGTCCATCCACGAAACGGCCCGCCCGAAGCGGTCAGCACAAATCGCGCCACCTCGTTGGAAGTGCCAGAGCGCAAACACTGAGCCATTGCCGAGTGTTCCGAGTCCACGGGGACGATCTGCCCGGGCTTCGCCTTTCCGGTAACCAGGGTCCCGCCCGCCACCAACGACTCCTTGTTGGCTAAGGCCAGGGTCGCGCCGGTTTCAAGGGTAGCCAGTGTCGCTGCGAGGCCCAATGATCCGACCAGCGCGTTAAGCACGGTGTCTGCAGGTTGCTTTTCGACGAGTCGCTGCGCCGCATCCTCACCCGCGATGACGTTCCCGCCCAGTCGCGTTCCGATCTGGGTGGCGGCATCCTCGTTTGAGATCGCCACCTGATCAGGGCGCAAGGCCAAAGCATTCGCTTGTTCGACGACCAAGTCGGGGTTGGACCCTGCCGCGGCGATACCCACGACTTCAAACTGGGTCGGATTAGCCTGGATCACCTCGATGGCCTGTGTACCGATCGAGCCTGTTGAACCTAGAATCACAATCGTTTTGCGCGTGCTCACCCGACCCATTGTGGCACTTTGCCCGCATCCAGCGAAAGTATGAAACATTTAGGGGGTGACAACTCACGGCCGAGCTACAAGTTGTGCGAAGATAGCGTTCAGGTATTAACGCATGTCGTATGCTTGTTTCACAAGACTGCGAAGACGCTGCGAAGACTAAGGAGATAAAGGCATGGCTACTTCCCATGAGAAGACATACGAGGTTTACAACGGTGTGTCTGAGGAGGATGTTCCTTCCGCTAAGTGGGGCTGGTCCGAGTTCAGCCCAAAGACCATCCAGATCGCCGGCTGGATTTCCGTTGCATTCCTGGTTGCTTACCACTTCGGTAACCACCAAGGCCACGTTGAAACAATCTGGCTCGTCGCATTTGCAGCATTCATCGCAATCGGCCTGATCTTTTTCGCACTGCGCCCAGAGCTACCACAGGTTCGCACCATTACCGCGCACAACCAAGCGGAAGGCCACCAGGAGCCAGACTGGGCTTACGACCAGAAGACCATGTCCGGTGCATACACCAACCTCACCGACTCCCAGCTTCGCGCACTGAACATCGAGCCATCCCGCGTCGCGCACCTGCGCGAGATCGAAGAGAACTAAGCCTCTTCTCGAGTTCACACTCACCCGCCACACGGAATGCTCCGCGTGGCGGGTTTTTCGTTGCCGATTGCGGGGCTCACGCTTCACAGACGACCATTCAGGCGAGTTTCAATCGTCGTTGCCAATACTGTCAGCGTGATTCGCAGAGCTGCAAAACTATGTGACCCAGTGCCCTACTTTGGCGTAGATCTCGGGCATGTTGTTGGAGATTCGTCGTGAAGCAAGCGCAAAGACGCCAACGTATACCGCGAGAGGAATGACGATCACCACGACGGCACCCAGCCACATCACCCACGTTTGCCCGCTGAAATAACCGTTGGCCATCAAACCTGCGCCGGGCGCAGCTGGGATCCAGCAGGTGAGCAAGGCGCCAAAAGCAGAGAGATAGGCTCCAGCGGAATTGCCTGACTTATCTGCCCACGGGTTCGTGCCAGGCGGCGACGTTGGAAACGGGTTAAAGGCCGAGAACAACACAGCGATTGCACCGGAGCCCAATGCCATACCGAAGCTGCCCAGCGCAAAAAGCGTGGCGACGAGCTTATCGTCGTAAAGACTAATCATCGCAACGCAGTAGAGAATCAATACGACCCACGAAACCGTGATCGAAGCAAGATGACGGGCCACGATCCATGTCCGCCCCGACACACCTGCAAGAATTTGGGCTGCGTTGCCCGGACCGTCGAAGCCCAAATCATTGGAACTGATCATGGCGACGAAGACGGCAAGGAATAACGCGCCTGGCAGCGTCACGGATGGCTCGAAGAAAAAACTCTGTGCGATAAGGCCGATGGCGAAAAGCGGCAGGATAATAAGGTTGCCCAGGAGGCGCGAGTCTCGTCGCAAGTAGCGCAACGCCCGTGAGTAAATCATCGTGCCCTGGCCGTACTTTAGACCAGGCATGAGCAGCGGAAACTCTCCGGTGTGTTGTTTCTTCTTTTTCTTGGGATCCTCGGCGCCGCGGCGGTCCAAGGGTGCCACCAGTTCGCGGACTGTGAGTCGATGCCACAACCACGCACCGGCAACGACGGTAACTACTGCGATAAGCAACTGGAGGATTGCAGCAAGCCAGTGCCCGTACATGGCGCTGCCCAGCGCGCCAGGTGCCGCGGCAAGCGGAGTCCAGGCCGCGTACTTGCCGATGCTTTCTAGCGGCAGGGTGCCAAAAGAGCTAGTGATCTGTGTGTAGCCGAAGATGGCGGCGATCCCCACGACCATCGACAGCACATTGGACAGCTCTTGACTTTTCCGGGTGGTGCCCCGATTCGCCGACGTGACAAGTTCACCGAGCAGCAAAGTCGTGACGAAGGCGAGTAGCAACATGGGGATCGACACGATGGCGGCTGCCGTTTTTCCCTGAGCAGTAAAGAGCCACACCGTAGCGATCATCGTCACTGTAGTCGACAGGATCGCGGCGATGCCTCGGCTAGTGAAAACAGAAGCCCATCCCATAGCAGGCAAGACGTCTTTGGTTGTCACAGGCTGCGAGGCAAGCTGGGCGGGACTGATCTGGTTTTCCCCGTTGGGAAACACGATGGCTGCGATGGCAAAAGCACCGGTACCGAGCGCGCACGCGCCAGCAAGGGCGTACCAGTCTTGGTGATCAATTGTTGCGTAAGAAAAGGTCCCAATGATCGCCAGGAGTCCAGCTAGGGTGTACAAGATGATCACTACTGCAATCATCATGATCGACGGGTTGGTCTTGACGTTGCGCCACCATAGGGTGCGGTGAAGTTTGAGTAGAAGGCGTGTCAACGTTGCTCGCCTCGCAGCCAATCCAGCGAGCCTTCGGCAAGTGCCGCGCCGCCGACGAATTCGACAAACGCGTCGTCGAGAGTACGCCCTTGAGCAACCTCATCGACGTGCCCCGCGGTGAGAACGACGCCTTCCTTGATGATGGCCACGTGATCGCACAGTCCCTCCACCAAATTCATCACGTGGGAGGACAGCACGACGGTGCCCCCCGCGGTCGCGTACGCGCGCAGAATCGATTGGATCAAACGCCCGGACACAGGATCGACGGCTTCGAGGGGTTCGTCAAGCACGAGCAGCTCAGGGTTGTGCAGCAGTGCGCCGGCCAGCAGGATCTTCTTGGTCATGCCCGCGGAGTAATCGACGATGTACTTGTCCCCCGCGTCCGACAGCCCGAGCGCGTGAAGCAACTCAGTGCTGCGGCTTTGGACCACATCGGGATCCATGCGGCGCAGGCCGCCCAAGTATGCGAGGTATTCCGCGCCGGAGAGCCTGTCAAAAACGGTGGCGCCGTCGGCCAGTAGTCCGAGTGATCGCTTCGCCTCGACTGGCTCGGCCCACATGTCATGGCCTGCGATCCAGGCTTTGCCCTCGGTTGGACGCGCAAGGCCACACGCCATGGTGATCATCGTGGTCTTACCCGCGCCGTTGGGGCCAACGATGCCGTAGATCGAACCGCGCGGCACATCAAGTGACATGCGGTTAACAGCAACGTGGCTACCGAACACCTTTGTTAGCCCGCGCACCGCCAAAGCTTGGGTGGTGGGGTCCGGATCGAGCGGGGGTTGCACTGGCACAAGTTGCGTCATACCAAAGAAATTACACGCTAATTCTGCCCTGCGCAGTGGTTTAGTGATCCGCCTTTTCATCAGCGGCGAGCTGCCCGCACGCTGCTGCGATCTCTTGGCCCTTAGTGTCGCGCACGGTACATGTCACGCCCTGGGCGATCACGCGCCGCACAAATTCGTCTTGACGCGCACGCGGCGAAGCGTCCCACTTCGAGCCCGGGGTTGGGTTCAGTGGAATCAAGTTCACGTGCACCTTCGGCCCCAAGGCGTCGTGGAGCTTTTGACCCAGCATGTCGGCGCGGAAGTCTTGATCGTTGATGTCTCGGATCAAGGCGTATTCGATCGATACGCGACGAGAGGTCTGGTCGGCGTAATAGCGCGCAGCGTCTAGAACATCGGCCACGGAAAACCTGTTGTTGATCGGCACCAAGGTATCGCGCAACTCGTCGTCCGGTGTGTGCAGGGAAACAGCAAGGGTGCAGGACAGGCCTTCGTCGGCAAGCTTGCGGATCGCGGGAGCCAAGCCCACGGTGGACACGGTAATGTTGCGCTGGGAAATGCCAAAGCCGTCCGGTGAGGGCTGCGTGATCTGGCGCACCGCGGAAACCACGCGGTTGTAGTTGGCCAGCGGTTCACCCATGCCCATGAACACAATATTGGATAAGCGCGACCCTTCGGCCTCCATCATCGCGGCAGCGGCTCGAACTTGATCAACGATTTCCGCGGTGGACAGGTTGCGATCCAGCCCGCCTTGGCCGGTAGCGCAGAACGGACACGCCATGCCGCAACCAGCCTGGGACGAAATGCACAAAGTGGCGCGATCGGTGTAGCGCATCAAAACCGATTCGAGCAGGATGCCATCGTGCAGCCGCCACAGGGTTTTGGTGGTATCACCTTCGTCGGTCTCGACAGTGCGCACAGGGGTGAGCAGTTGAGGGAAGAGAGCATCCTTGACTAATTCGCGCTGAGCAGCCGGAAGGTCCGTCATCGTTGACGGGTCGGCTTCGAAACGACCGTAGTAGTGGCGTGCGATCTGGTCCGCGCGGAACTTCGGCAGGCCGAGCTCCTTCAGCGCCTCGATTCGCTCCTCTTTGTTCAGGTCGGCGAAGTGCTTCGGGGGCATACCGCGCTTGGGCGCGAGCAATTGGATTTTTGGAAATTCACTCATGACAAGCTCCATCTTTGCACGTCGTCGTGGTCGTAATCGAATCGTTGTCGGAAATGTACAGCGAACGAGTATCCAAAATGACACACAATTGGAAACTCAGTTTATGATTAGCTTTATGACACGCGAATACCCTTCGGCAGACACGCCTGATTACCCAGATAACACTGAGTCATTGGATACCACTGCGCCAGCCCAGCCTACCAGCGAGTTCGATGCTGACTACCCGGCTCCAGCATCCGTGCCGGCAGTACAAGAGGCCCCGGTTGAACATGACGAACCTTCAAAGCGCGAGCAGAAGAAGGCTGCCAAGGAAGCAGCAAAGGTGAAGAGCTCCTTCGCTGGCGGTACCTGGGCCGCGCTGATCATCGGTGCAATCCTGTTGATCGTGCTGATCGTATTCATCCTGCAGAATCCAGACAACGTAGAGGTCAACCTCTTCGCGTGGACATGGGAATTCCCCGCAGGCATCGCGTACCTGCTCTCCGCGATCATCGGTGCGCTCATCATGGCGCTAGTGGGTGGCTGGCGCATGTTTGAACTGCGTCGCCAGGTGAAAAAGGCAGCAAAGTTCGCTTCGCACTAACCCCGAGCAACACATAGATGCGCGGACGCACGAAGGGAATCGTCGCTAAGCGTCCGCGTATTTTTATGCCCCGACCAGGCTCAAGAGCAACCAGGTGACGGCGGCTGCGGGGAGCATGCCGTCGAGTCGATCCATGATTCCGCCGTGGCCCGGCAGCAAGTGCGACATGTCTTTGATGCCGAGCTCGCGTTTGAACTGGCTCTCAACCAGATCACCGAGGGTTGCGCAAACGACCAGGGTGAGTCCAAGGATGACGCCCAGCCACCACTCATGTTGCAACAGGAACTGCAGGCACAGCGCACCGGTGATGATGCCGAAGAGCGCAGAGCCGCCGAAACCTTCCCAGGATTTCTTCGGACTTACAGCTGGCGCCATCGGATGCGACCCAAACATCACGCCTGCAAAATAGCCTCCGGTATCCGAGGCCACCACACACAACATGAATGTCAGGATGAACAGCGACCCCGAAACGTCCCACGTGGACAACAGCGAAATCATCGCGGCGAAAGCACCGAACAATGGAATCCAGGCGAGAACGAAAACGCCCACCGCTGTGTCGCGGAGGTAATTCTTCGGAGCAGTCGCGGCGCCCAAGTGGAACAACCTGCCGAACATCAGCAGCAGCACGCCGATGGTGAAAACAAACAAGAGCCCCTCGGTGCCATATGGCCACGACACCCACACCATCGCCTGACCGATCAGAAGCAACACGGTACGGGGAACAACGTAGCCTTTCTCCCGCAAACGCGTGAGCACTTCCCACATCGCCACGCCGATCGCGGCAGCCACGAGTGGGTACCAGCCGCGCGGACCAGTGATCAGCGCGCCGATCACCAACAGTGCCAAGAAAACGCCGACACCAATGGCCTGCGGCAGGTTGCGCCCCGCCGAGTTCTTTGGCTTCGGCATCTCTAGGTGCAGCGACGATTCCAGACGCTTGTGCGACCGTTCTTGTTCTTTATTCACCGTGGTGGGAGTTTCTCCTTGGGGAACACGGAAGGTCTTTAGACCTCCATCAGCTCTGCTTCCTTAATGGCTACGACTTCGTCGATCGCGTTGACGTACTTCTGGGTCACCTTGTCCAGTTCCTTCTCCGCTGCCTGAACTTCGTCCTCGCCAGCGTCGCCGTCCTTCTGAATCTTCTTCAGCGCTTCCATGCCGTGACGACGAATGTTGCGGATCGCAATCTTGCCGTCTTCGCCCTTCGCCTTCGCCAGCTTGACCATGTCGCGACGACGATCCTCGGTAAGTTGTGGGATGGTAACGCGCAATACCTGGCCATCGTTGGTTGGGTTCACGCCGAGATCGGAGTTGCGGATCGCGTTCTCGATTTCACCGATGGTCGACATATCGAACGGCTTAATCAAAAGCATGCGTGGCTCTGGAACGGTGACGGTAGCCATCTGGTTCACAGGAGTTGGCTGGCCGTAAAAGTCTGCGACCACGCCGTTGAACATCGCTGGGTTAGCGCGACCGGTACGGATCGTCACCAGATCCTCACGGGTGTGCTCCACCGAGTTGGTCATACGTTCTTCTGCGTCGAGCAGTACTTCATCAATCATGATTGGCCCTTCGTTCGATGAAAAGTGGTAGTGAGAAAGAAAACTCTGTTCTTAATTTAGCAGCGGAAGCTACTGCACTAGCCTACCTGTTCCGATCAGGAACTCCGCCTTCAACGCAGGGGCGGTCCTGCATCGTGTGTGACCTACGCCGTAGTAGTCTTCCCGTATGGTTCATCCCGCATTCAGCTACCTCGATCCTGCCGTGCAGCCCGGAACCACTGGTCGCCTTGCCGGTTGGGTGATTCCTGCGAAGGATCTCCACGACGTTGCCGGCTTACCGACGACGCTGGGCTCCCCTGATCGCGCCTATCTAGCCGAAGAAACACACGAGTTTGTGCAGGGCTATATCGACCAAGGAGCGGTGGTCAACGCCAAGACCGTCACTTCAGAGCTCGGTGCCACGATTTACACCGAGCACCCTGACGTGCCTGCTTTGGAATCGCCGGCCTACCCGGGGTGTACACCAGGAGGTTCGTCCTCGGGGGCGGCAGTTGCGGTGGCCGCGGGGTTGGCACGTGCTGCGCACGGTTCCGATGCGGGTGGCTCGCTGCGCGTTCCAGCCGCTGCGTGCGAGGTTGTGGGATTCAAACCCCAAGCCCCTGGGTTTTCAGCACACGGGTATATGACCAACGATGTGGCTGACCAGGCCTTCTTACACGACATCAGCCCCATCTTGCCGCAGCACCTTCGGGTGGGTGTGCTAACTAAGCCCCTGTTTGCGCAAACACGCATTGCCGACGACCGCATCGCGCAGATCCGTCGCGTCGCCGAAGCGCTTGGCCCGTATTGCGATGTGGTGGAGGTGGAACCTTTTGCTCAGGCCAAAGAAACCTTCCAACATTTTCGCCATCGCTTCTACGCACACTACGCGGACTTGGAGCACACCGCCGGGTACTTGGAATGGGTCAAGGAGCAGGGCCAGTACGTTTCTCAGGCGCAGCTTCAGGCTGCCGAGGTGCACTTTGCGATGCTGCCAAAGATACTCGCTGCCGAGTGGGATATAGACGTATTGCTCTCCCCCACCATCGCGTACGACCCGCCGGCTGTGGGCTATTTCTCTAGCCTTGAGCACGAGGTCATCTTCGACGAGCAGACCAAGTGGTCGCCGTGGTGTTCCCTATTCAATGCCACCGGTGGCCCGGCGATCGCACTCGGTGGGGTGCATCTTGGCGGGATCACCTTAGAAAACGCGGAGCTTCTCGGCGTCGCGGTGCTCGTCGAGAAGCTCCTGAGCTAGTTCTGGTCTAAGTTCTGGTCTAGGACTGCACTAGGACTGTTCTAGGACTGCACTAGGGTACCGATTTGTTCGCCTGCGACAGCGCGCTTGATGTTGCCCTCGGTGAGCAGGTTGAAGACCAGGATCGGCATGTTGTTGTCCATGCACAGGGAGAACGCGGTGGCGTCGGCAACTTTGAGGCCCTGTTCGATGACCTCGCGCGGGGTGATCTCGGTGTAGAGCTCCGCATCAGGGTTGGTGCGTGGGTCGTCGGAGTAAACACCGTCGACGGCCTTTGCCATCAGCAGCACTTCACAACCGATTTCCAGTGCGCGCTGGGCTGCGGTGGTGTCGGTGGAGAAGTACGGCATGCCCATACCAGCGCCGAAGATGACTACGCGCCCCTTTTCCAAGTGGCGGGCGGCGCGCAGTGGCAAGTATGGCTCGGCGATCTGCGCCATGTTGATGGAGGTCTGCACGCGGGTGTCTACGCCGCGCTGCTGGAGGAAGTCCTGCAGAGCCAAGCAGTTCATCACGGTGCCGAGCATGCCCATGTAGTCACTGCGTGCGCGGTCCATGCCACGCTGTTGTAGCTCAGCTCCGCGGAAGAAGTTGCCGCCACCGATCACGACGGCTACTTCGGCGCCCGATTCTGCTACCTCTGCGATCTGGGCAGCAACGTTTTCGACGACATCTGGGTCGATTCCGACTTTGCCGCCACCGAACATTTCACCGCCCAACTTCAGCATCACTCGCTTGTATCCCTTGCGCTGTGGTGTGGTGGTGTCGGTCACTGCAGGAAGCTCCTTTGGAAGTGCGGATCGGTTACCCAAAAACTGTCCTTTAGCCTACCTGGCAAGTGCACGGAGGGTGAAGACCCGCTGGTCCGGGCGATGGGCGTGTCGGTGGGTTCGAGGTGTCGTCGTCAAGCAAAAGCAAAACCCCAGCTCGGAGGATTCCGAACTGGGGTGAATGCTAGAGCAATTTACTGCTGGCCAACCTCGTAGCGAACGAAGCTGGTGATCTCCAGACCGTTCTCCTCAGCGAATGCCTTGGTGGTCTTCTTGGAGTCTGCCAGGGATGGCTGCTCAAGAAGGACGATGTCCTTGAAGAATGCGCCGACGCGACCCTCGACGATCTTTGCGATGGCAGCCTCTGGCTTGCCCTCGTTGCGGGTGATCTCTTCCTGAACTGCGCGCTCCTTCTCAACGACGTCCGCTGGGACCTCGTCGCGGGTGAGGAAGCGGGCCTTCATTGCAGCGATCTGCAGTGCAACCTGGTGAGCAGCCTCTGCGGCCTTCTCGCCCTCGCCGTTGTATGCAACCATGACGCCGACTGCTGGTGGCAGGTCAGCGGAACGCTGGTGCAGGTAAACCTCGATGTTGTCGCCCTCGAGGGTGGTTGCGCGACGAAGCTCGAGCTTCTCGCCGATCTTTGCGGACAGCTGCGCCAGTACCTCAGAGGCTGGGGTGCCGTTGACGTCTGCTGCTGCAAGCTCCTCCGGGGAGTTTGCCTTGACAGCTGCTGCTGCGTCAGCGACCTGAGCTGCGATGTCCTTGAACTCCTGGTTCTTAGCCACGAAGTCAGTCTCGGAGTTAACCTCGATCATGGTGTTGCCGGAAACAGCAACAAGGCCCTCGAGAGCGTTACGCTCTGCGCGCTTGCCCACGTCCTTAGCACCCTGGACGCGAAGGACCTCAACGGCCTTCTCGAAGTCGCCACCGGTTTCTTCCAGTGCCTTCTTGCAATCCATCATGCCGGAGCCGGTCATCTCGCGGAGCTTCTTAACATCAGCAGCGGTGTAGTTCGCCATCAGGGCGATCCTCCTCGTTGTAGAACGAAAATCGTTTAGGTGATCTGTAAAAAGACTAGTCGACATCCCTAGCTCAGGCATGTCGAAACGACGACACCCCCGGCGCTTCCCGGAAGCGCCCAATCGTGAAATTGTGGGCGCCCGAGGGACGCTGGGGGTGGAAACCGTCGCAATTACGCGCTATGTGCGTAGAGCTTAAGCGTCCTTGGACTCTTCGGTCTCAGGTGCCTCGGTAGCTGGGGTAGCTGGGGTAGCTGGGGTAGCTTCAGCTGCTGCCTCTGCAGGAGCATCTGCTGCCGGTGCCTCAGAAGCTGCTGCCTCTGCTGCCTCAGCGTCTTGAGCTGCCTTTTCCTCGGTGTCGCCTGCTGCTTCACGAGCTGCTGCAAGCTGACGCTCTTCGCGAGCCTGCTTACCAGCAATGACTGCCTCGCCAATGACCTTGGAGAGCAGCTTGGTGGAGCGGATCGCGTCGTCGTTACCAGGGATTGGGAAGTCAACAACGTCTGGGTCACAGTTGGTGTCCAGGACAGCAACAACTGGGATGCGCAGCTTGTGAGCCTCGGAAACAGCGATGTGTTCCTTGTTGGTATCGATGATCCACAGAGCGGAAGGAATCTTGGTCATGTCAGCGATGCCGCCAAGAACGCGCTCGAGCTTGGTGCGCTCGCGGTTCAGCATGAGGATTTCCTTCTTGCCGCGACCTGCGTAGCCGTCTTCGGCTGCGTCCATTGCCTGAAGTTCCTTCATGCGGTGGAGACGCTTGGACACGGTGGTGAAGTTGGTGAGCATGCCGCCGAGCCAACGGTGGTTGACGTAAGGCATTCCAACGCGCTCAGCTTCTTCCTGAACAGCTTCCTGTGCCTGCTTCTTAGTGCCGACGAACAAGATGGTGCCACCGTGAGCGACGGTCTCCTTGACGAACTCGTAAGCCTCGTCAATGTAGGTCAGCGTCTGCTGCAGGTCGATGATGTAGATGCCGTTGCGGTCGGTGAAGATGAAGCGACGCATCTTCGGGTTCCAGCGACGAGTCTGGTGACCAAAGTGGACACCAGCGTCGAGGAGTTCGCGCATGGTTACAACTGCCATGGGAAACTCTCCTTCGGAGTAAAGTTAGTTCGGTTACTTGATCAATTGCACGGGTTTTTATCCCGAGCCCTAGCGACGAGCCACACAAACACCCGCACGCTGTAAAGTCACAGCTTGAGGGACCGTTGTTTATGCTGGCAGCCAGGCAGTTGCCTGGTGATTCGCCGCGCGTAGTCAGCGCGTTAGATCCGAAGCAATCCGGAAACAGACACACTGCTAGCAAGAATCATAGACCCTTGGGGGCTTTTCGGCCAAACGAAACGCGAGCGTTATCCACAGGGAGGAGTTTCTCCACAGGAATGTGTCGTCGTCGCAGCACACCACCGGGAAACGCGTGACGATGTGAGTATGAAAAGGCTCGTGGTTCTGCTGTGTTTATTGTGCCCTCCCCTCCTGGTGGGTTATGTCGATCCGTCCACCGGTCTGCCACACGCCACACAGGTGCTGCGCGGCGCGGACATCCCTGAGAAGAAATGGCTGCCCGGGCATCGGGGCGTGGACTTAGCGCTCGAGGTGGGTGCGGAGGTTGTAGCTAGCGACGACGGGATCGTCGCCTTTGCAGGCCGGGTCGCTGGCACGCCTGTGGTGTCGATCGATCACGCAGATGGGATTCGCACGACCTACCAGCCCGTGCACGCCGTGGTTGCGCAGGGTGATGAGGTTGCGGTAGGTCAGGTCGTCGGCAAGCTTGCTCATCCTGTCGATGGTCATCCGGGTTTGCACTGGGGTGCGCGGACGGGGCCGGATGAGTATCTCAATCCGCTGACGTTGCTGGATCGGCCGGTAATTCGGCTCAAGCCCTTGGATGGGCCTGCTGATACACGGCTTTGAGGCGCTGCGCGGAGACGTGGGTGTAGATCTGGGTGGTCTGAAGCGATGAGTGGCCCAGGAGTTCTTGTACCACGCGAAGGTCAGCACCACCTTCGAGCATGTGGGTGGCGGCGGTGTGGCGCAGGCCGTGCGGGGTGAGGTCGGTAGCACCTGTGGTTTTCCCGGCGCGCTCCACAACGCGGCGGACTTGGCGCTGATCGATGCGCGCACCGCGTACACCGACGAAAAGCGCAGCGGTGTCGGTGGCGAGTTCTGCGCGCCCTTGGTCGATCCACCGGGTAAGCGCATCGGCCGCTTTCTTGCCGAAGGGAACGATGCGTTGCTTGTTTCCCTTTCCTGTGACGCGGGCTTGCATGCGTTTGAGGTCGAGGTCCGAGAGGTTTAGTCCAGTCAGTTCGGCGACGCGGATGCCTGTGGCATAGAGCAGCTCAAGCATGGCGAGGTCACGCTGGGATTCGGCGGTGGAGAGCTCCGCCTCTTCCGGGGTCGTGCCGTCTTGCGGGGTGCCTGCCTGGTTGCCGCCTGCGGAGACGAGGTCGGCGGCTTTGTCCGGGTTGAGCACGTGCGGCAGGGGCCGGGTGATCTTGGGGGTGACTAGGCGGGCGGCCACGTCTGATTCAAGGTAGCCGTGGTTGTAGGCCCAGGTGGAAAAGGCGCGCGCGGAGGCGGTGCGGCGTGCGATGGTGGTGCGGGCGAGGCCTTGCTGTACTGCGTCGGCAAGCCAGGAGCGCAGGGTCACAATGCTGAAGGAGCGAAACGTGGGAGCGAATTCCTCTAGGGTTGCCAGGTCGGATTGGTAGCCGCGCACGGTGGCGTCGGATCGACCTTTAACCAGGCGGAGGTAGTCGGCGAAGTCTGCAATTGCTTCGCCGACTTGGGTGGCCTCTCCCCTTTTATCACTCATGCCACATGAGTATACTCCTGCCTCTGCTAGATCATGCGCGCCCAATGTTCGCCGTCGCGAGTGACCACGTTGCGCTTGACCAGATCCACCAACAGGTGCACGGTAAGCGCCGTGGTCAGTCCCGCCTTCTCTGCGACCTCGGTGCAGGTGATGCCCTTGTCTCCGAGGGGATTGAGCGCGTCGTACACGCGTAGCTCATTGCGCGAGAGAGCCTGAACCTGGCTCGGCGCGTATTCCAGTTCGAGCTGATTCTCCACGTCCACTGTGCCGATACTGCAGAGGTACTGATGCACGTCTCGCACATCGGTGACCGGCATTGCTTCATTCCTCTTAATCAGCTGGTTGCACCCATCCGACTGACCAAGCCCCTGGATCGGGCCCGGCATCGCCATGGGCAATCGTCCAAAATCATTCACTCGGGTCATTGTGTTTAACGCGCCCGAGCGATACGGTGCCTCCACGACCACGGTGCCAGGCGTAAGCGCTGCGATGAGCCGGTTGCGCTCTAAAAACCGCCACCGATAAGACTGGCTGCCCGGGCTGTACTCAGACACGAGCGCGCCACCGCGTTGGGTGATCGTCGAAAAGAGCTCTTTGTTTCGCAAAGGATAAATCCACCCGGGCCCACCGGCCATGATCGCAACGGTGGGAAGCTGATGCTCCAACGCCGCTCGGTGCGCCACAGTGTCAATACCCAGCGCACCACCGGAAACCACCGTGTAATTGTGACGGGCAAGTTCCGCACAGAGTGTGGCGGTGGCTTTGCGTCCATAATCGGTTGCGTTGCGCGTCCCGACGATCCCGACGGACTGTGCCACAAGGGTCCTCAGATCCTGATTACCACTCACCCACAGGCCATGTGGCTTAGTCAGTTCTTTTGTGCTTGCCGACGACACACTGTCTGACACCGAGAGGAAGTCAAAGGACCCGTCGATCTCCTCGGCCGGCCACTCCGGGCTATCGGGGTGAATCAGGGCAAAGCCTGCAAGCGAAGCCTTGTCCAGCATCTCGTGCGGGTTGAGATTCCGGGTGTGTTCGGTATCGCCTAACAATCCCCCGAGCCAGCTGGCACGGGTGCGCAGTCCGCGTGCGATCTCGTCTGCGTCGCGTCCCGCGCGGAACAACGCTTGGAGGTGAGGCGATGGGCCGTCGATAACGGTGCGCAGATACGCCCACGAATCGAAGGTGCTCATGCTGCGCTCCTCACTCCGGTGGTGTCGCGCAGATCAATCGCCTGAGCTACGTGATCCAAGGTGGGTTGCGTCGCTCCTGCGAGATCGCACAGGGTCCAGGCGAGTTTGATGGCGCGATCGACACCACGCTGGGAGATGTCCCCGCAGGCCAGGTATGCGCCGAGCAACGCCATGCCTGCCTCGTCCGCGGGATAGTCGCGACGCAACACCGACGGGGAAATGGCGGCGTTGGTGGTGGCTTGCACCCCGGCGCGCGACCAGCGATGCTCGGCGCGATCGCGGGCGGCGGCGACCCGTGCTGCGATGACGGAGGACGGTTCCGAGTGCGCGGTAGACAACACCGCGTTGGCGTTGGTCACTTCCACGGAGATATCGATGCGATCACGCAGTGGGCCCGAAATGTTGTTCAAATACGTGGCGCGCTGCCGCGAAGAACAGGTACACGCCAGAGGGTCGTCGGTGCCACAGCGACAGGGGTTGGCTGCCATGACCAATTGGAATTGCGCGGGAAAAACCACTTCACGACGAGGCCTGGCCAATCGCACCTGTCCTTCCTCTAAGGGAATTCGCAGGCTGTCGATGACGCTGGCGGAGACTTCAGAGACTTCATCAAGGAAAAGCACACCGTGGTGTGCCATGCTGATCGCGCCGGGGCGGGCGGACCCCGGGCCACCGCCGATTAGCGCTGCGCGTGTGACACCTGGATGCGGAGAAATCAACGGTGCGTGTGTGATCACCTTGGTGGCGGAGTTGCTGACCACCGAATGTACCGCCGTGGCTTCCACCATTTGTTCTGATGACAAAGGAGGAAGGATACTCGGGATGCGCTGCGCCAACATGGACTTGCCCGAGCCAGGCGGGCCGACCATGAACAAGTGGTGGGCACCTGCAGCTGCGATTTCGACGATGCGTTTGGTGTCATCCTGGCCTGCGATATCGGCAAAGTCGAGGTCTTCACGCGGCGCGGAATCAGACTTCCCGACGTCCACTGCGCGATCAAGCTCGCGCATATCTTGTGCCCATTCCCACACCTGGGCCAAGGTGTCGGCGACGAGGATATTGCGCTCGCCGAGCAAGGCGGCTTCTGCGGCATTGGCGCGTGGGATCACCACGTGTCGAATTCCCTCGTGCCGGGCCGCGATCAGCATGGGGAGCACCCCTCCGACGGCGCGAAGCTGACCGTCGAGGCCAAGTTCGCCGGCTACCAGCGTTGTGCGCATCCGGTGCGCCACAGCAGGATGGGTACAGCTTAGGACTGCGAGAGCGATGGGAAGGTCGAAGTGCGAGCCGGTCTTCGGGACATCAGCTGGCGAGAGCGACACCATGATCTTGGTTCGAGGCCACGGTAGGCCGGTGTTCGTGGTGGCGGTGCGGATGCGATCGCGGGATTCGCGCACGGTGGCGTCGCCAAGCCCGACGACGAAGATTCCTGGCAGACCAGGTCCCACGTTGGATTCCACCGTGACAAGGTGCGCGCTTACGCCCTCAACGGTTGCGGTGAAAGTGCTAGCAAGCGCCATGGTCAACCCCCTGGAATGCCTCGACGGAAAACCCTCTGCCGACCACGTTGAGTGCCAAGACATCGAAGCGGACGGGCGAATAGGGGTGGTCAAGAAGCCAGCGTGCGGCTGCACGGCGCATGCGTTGAAGTTTGGAGTAAGTGACAGACTCCGCGTTGCCAAAGCCTAGGCCCGAGCGGGTCTTGACCTCAACAAAGACGATGGTGCCGTCGGGTTCGCGGACGATGAGGTCAAGTTCCCCCACCGGGTAGTACACGTTGCGCGCGAGCACTTCGGCACCGCGGGCGAGATAAAAGTCGGCGGCGGCATTCTCACCGCGACGCGCCAGAGAAAGGTGGTCAGTCGATGTGGACACAGGTAATCATTCCCCCCGGAAGTAGACAAAGTGTTGGTCCACTTCCCAGGATGACCGGGAATGAGAGGTTTCGCGCGGGAGGTCGTCGAAAAGCAACAAAACCTGTGGAAAACAACATTTCTATCCACAGGTACTTGCTTGGTAAAGCTATTCGGGGATGATCATCTCCGGTTTGTCCAGCTCTTCGATGTTGACGTCTTTGTAGGTGATCACGCGGACGTAGCGCACGAACCGGACAGCACGGTACATATCCCACACCCAAGCATCGGACATTCGGACTTCGTAGTAGACGTCCTTGCCTTCGGTGTGCGGGATCAGCTCGACGGCGTTGGCTAGGTAGAAGCGGCGATCCGTCTCAACCACGTAGGAGAACTGGCTGACCACATCGCGGTATTCCCGGTACAGCGATAGTTCAACTTCAGCTTCATAGTTGTCCAGCTCTTCGGCACTCATGGTTGGTTGGTACTCCTTCGAAATTCAGCGTCGGCAGCAGCCACGTTGGCATAAGTGTAGCGATGCAACTGGCTTGCACCGTGGCGGCGCACCGCATCCATGTGCGCCTTCGTGCCGTAGCCCTTGTGTCGTTCGAGTTCGTACTGCGGGTAGTCCCGGGCCAATTCGGTGATCAGGCGGTCGCGGCTTACTTTGGCCACAATGCTGGCCGCGGCGATGCAGCGGGCGGTGTAGTCCCCACCGATAATCGGCAACTGGGGAGCGGGAAGGCCGGGGACTTTAAACGCGTCGACGAGGACATAGCCTGGGCGTACGTCGAGGGCCGCGATGGCTTTGCGGGCCCCGTCGAGGTTGGCGGTGTGGATGCCGCGGGCGTCGATAAGCTTGGCTGAGATATGCACGACGCTGAAGCTGACTGCTTTTTCCAGCACCACGTCGAAGAGGGCTTCACGACGACGCGCGGTGAGCTTCTTCGAATCAGTCAGGCCCTTAAGCTCGGGGATGGGGCGATCTGGGAGGATGCACGCGGCGACGGTCACGGGGCCGAAACAGGCACCGCGGCCAGCCTCGTCTATGCCTGCGACGGGGCCAAGTCCGGCGCGAGACAATGCAACCTCGTAGGTGCGCAGCTGTTTGAGCCGGCGCACGCTACTCCTGGATGGCTGGGTCGTCCACGCCGCCGATGCGGCTGACAGGCAAAATGACTGCCTGGACTTTGCCGCGCAGGTTCTCCTCGGGGATGGTGCCCTGGTGTGGGTCGCCAAGGTGGTAGCGAGAGTCGAGCGAGTTCGTGCGGTTGTCGCCCATCATGAAGTAGTGGTTTTCCGGGACGGTGATTGGACCGAAAAACTCGCCGCCGCATGCGTCGGAGCCGGTTGCCGAATTCACCGGGTACGTCGGTGGATTCAAAATATAGGACTGATCGATAGGCTTGTCGTCGACCATGATGGCGGGGTCGCCTTCCTGGCACGACACGGTCTGTCCACCGGTAGCGACGATGCGCTTGACCAGGTTGTTCTCATCTGGGGCGACAAGGCCCACGTAGGAGCCGAGTTCTTGGACGCCGCGCACGAACGTGTTCTGGGAGCGCTGGGAGACAAAGCCCTGGTTCCACGAGTCGGTGCCTTCGAAAACGACGACATCGCCAGCCTTGGGCTCGCCGAGCCCGTAGGAGATCTTTTCAACGAAGATGCGATCGCCGGTGCAGCCCTCGCAGCCGTGCAGCGTAGGTTCCATCGATGCGGAGGGAATCAGGTACACGCGGCCGATGAAGGTTTGCATGAGGAAAATCAAACCCAACGTCATCAAGATGACAACGGGGATTTCGATGTACCACGGGGTGGTACGGCCTTCCTCGTCACCCTCGTCGGAGTTTTGGTCCAGATCCTGATCGAGATCAAGGTCCTGGCCAGAGGTGTCCGCTGAATCAGTTGAATTCGTCACGAAGAGCGAGTTTAGCAGGGTTGACGCGTGCCCCTAGCACGGCGTGGCTGGGTGGCGCCTGGGAATCGTCGAAAAGCAAACACCCCCGTACCCAAATCGGGACGGGGGTGAAAGGAGCGCTGGATTAGCGGCGTTCCTTAATACGTGCAGCCTTACCGCGCAGGTCGCGCATGTAGTAGAGCTTCGCACGGCGGACGCGGCCGCGACGTGCAACCTCGATCTTCTCGATGTTTGGAGAGTGAACCGGGAAGGTACGCTCCACGCCGATGCCGAAGGAGATCTTACGAACGGTGAAGGTCTCGCGGATGCCAGCGCCCTGACGACGCAGGACAACACCCTTGAACAGCTGGGTACGGGTGGTGGAACCCTCGATAACCTTAACGTGAACGTCGAGGGTATCGCCTGGGCGGAAATCTGGGACGTCGTCGCGCAGCTGCGCCGCGTCGATCTTATCGATGATGCCGTTGCTCATGTAAGCAATCCTTTTCAATTCTGGACAGAGGACCCTGGCGGCTTCTCCCCTTCTGGGGCGCTCGACCGGTTCGTGTCAGCTACAAGTTCATGCGCGCGTCACTTTAGGCAACACGCAACTAACGCAGTGTGCCACATCAGGTGGCGTTTTCCCAAATCGATAGGTGTTCGGATGCGCCTTCTGCAAAAGCGTCTGGAAAACCAGACGGGTTTGCAAAAGGTGTCGCGGGGCACCTTCTGCACCTATTGCCCGAAACCTGCTTTGCGCAGCGCGTCCGCCATCGAGCCGCTTTCTGCTTGGCGACGATTCCCCTGCTTCTTCTTGCCAGCCTGCTTCTTAGGCGCACTGCCACCGCGTTGCGGTTTGTTGGTGGCGCCGGGCTCGTCGTCAAGGCGAAGGCTCAGCCCGATGCGCTGGCGCTCGGTGTCAACCTCCATGACCTTGACTTTGACTACCTGGCCGGAGCGCACAACTTCGTGGGGATCCTTGACGAACTGGTGGCTCATCGCGGAGACATGCACGAGGCCGTCTTGGTGCACGCCGACATCCACGAAAGCGCCGAACGCGGCAACATTGGTGACGGTGCCCTCCAGAATCATGCCCGGAGTCAAGTCGGAGACCTTGTTCACACCCTCTTTGAATGTGGCGGTCTTGAACTCGGGGCGTGGGTCGCGGCCGGGTTTGTCCAGCTCGGCGATGATATCGGTCACGGTGGGCACGCCGAAGGTGTCGTCGGCGAAGTCGGAGGGCGCAAGCTTCTCCAAAACGCGGGTGTTGCCGATGAGCTGATCAACGGCGAACCCCGTCGTCGCGGCGATTCGCTCCACCACGGGGTAGGCCTCGGGGTGCACCGCGGAGGCGTCAAGTGGATGGTCACCGCCATTGATGCGCAGGAAACCAGCGCACTGCTCGAAGGCCTTCGGGCCGAGGCGAGGCACCTTTCCCAGCTGCTTTCGGTTGGCGAAGCTGCCGTGTTCGTCGCGGTAGGCCACGATGTTCTTCGCCAGCGTGTTGGAGATGCCCGCCACGCGCTCCAGCAGCGGCACCGAGGCGGTGTTTAAGTCCACACCCACGGCGTTCACGGCGTCTTCGACCACGTCGTCCAGGGTTTTCGCGAGTGCGGTCTGGTTCACGTCGTGCTGGTACTGGCCGACACCGATGGACTTCGGATCCACCTTGACCAGCTCGGCGAGTGGGTCCTGGAGTCGGCGCGCGATAGAGACGGCTGAGCGCAGGGAGACGTCCATGTCCGGGAACTCCTTGGCAGCGATTTCGCTGGCCGAGTACACCGAAGCACCCGATTCGCTGACGACCACGGGCGTTGGTCGCGCCCCACCGGCCGGGGCAATCAGATCAGCTACCTCACCGGCGAGCTTCTCCGACTCACGCGAGGCCGTGCCGTTTCCGATGGCGATGAGCTCCACGCCGTGTGTTGCCACGAGGGTGGCCAGCTCGCTGACGGCCTGCTGCCACTGGTTTTTTGGCTGATGCGGGTAGACGATGGTGGTGGCCAAAACCTTGCCGGTGCTGTCCACGACCGCGCACTTGACACCGTTGCGGTATCCCGGATCAAGCGCCAAGGTCGCACGCTGACCGGCCGGAGCAGCCAAGAGCACGTCGCGCAGGTTGGTGGCGAAGATGTCTAGGGCGCCCTCTTCGGCCTTCTCCTTCAGGCGCATGCGGGTATCCAGACCCGAGGAAACCAGCAGTTTGGTCCGCCAGCCCCAGCGCACAGCCTGGGCAAGCCACGACGATGCCTTCGTGTCCAAGTTGAAGCGCTGGGCAATCATGGCTTCGTAGGTGGAGTCGTCGCCCGGGTCAAGGTCAAGAGTGAGCATGCCTTCCTTTTCACCACGCAGAAGCGCAAGGATGCGGTGCGAGGGAAGCGTCGTGAAGTCCTCGTTGAAGTCGAAGTAGTCCTTGAACTTCGCGCCTTCGTGTTCTTTACCTTCCACCACGGAAGCGCGCATGGTGCCTGCCTTGTACATGGTTTCGCGCACCTCACCGACGAGGTCGGCGTCAAGCGCGAAGCGGTCGATGAGGATGGCGCGGGCGCCGTCCAACACGGCCTTAGTGTCGGTGAACCCTTCCGTGATGTGGCGCTCGGCGAGTTGCTCGGGTGCCGCGGTGGGGTCGTCGATAAGAGCATCGGTGAGTGACTCGATGCCGGCCTCGCGCGCGATATCGGCCTTGGTCTTGCGGCGCTTTTTGAAGGGCAAGTAGAGGTCCTCGAGGCGGGCCTTGGTGTCAGTGGCCATGATCTGCGCGCGCAGCTCGTCGGTGAGTTTGCCCTGCTCATCGATGGCTTCAAGGATGGCTTCCTTGCGCTCGGCGAGTTCTACCAGGTAGGTGTTGCGCTCGTCGATGTGGCGCAGTTGTGCGTCGTCGAGGCCGCCGGTGGCTTCTTTGCGGTAGCGCGAGATGAACGGGACGGTGTTACCTTCGGCAAGCAAGGTCAGCGCGGCCGCAACCTGCGATTCCTTGATGCCGAGCTCTTCTGCGATCGTGCGGGCAATAAATGTCATTCATGCGATTCTAGCGGATAGCACTACAAAAACCATTGTGCTAGTTGTAATAGTTGTGCTAGTTTAGGAAGTGAACGGCACTACAGAAAGGACTCATCATGGGCGGCTACATCTCACTGACACTCGGCTTGGCTATTGTCACCGTCGTGGCATTTCTCATGGCTTCGGCCAGCAAGCGCGGAACATTGGACCGCAACGGCGCCATCGGTCTGCGTACCCGGAATACGCTGAAATCGGATCAGGCTTGGCACGCAGGCCACCAGGCGGCCGCGCCTTACCTGCTTGCGGCAGGCATCGTTGGAACCGTGGGGGTCATCTTCGCTGCCGCCTTCCCTATCGTTGGAGTCGCCGATGCTGCTGAGCCCGCATCGCTGCTTATCCCCGGTATTGCACTAGCGATACAGGTCTCTGTCTTGCTGTGGTCCACGCGCGTGGCTGATCGTGCCACGCTAGATGCATAGCAATGCTTATCACCTTGGACCCTGCCAGCCACGACCCCCTCTATCAGCAAATCGCTGACCAGATCACCGCCCACATTGCAGCTGGCACGATCGCACCCGGTGAACGCCTGCCCACTGCGGCGCGCCTCGCCGACGCGCTCGACGTCAATCGCAATACCGTGCTCGAGGCATACCGCTTGCTTCGCGACGACCACCGGATCGAACTGCGCCGCGGCCGCGGGGCCATTGCCCTGGCACCCACACAGACCCATCCCGACGACCAGGCCCTCGAGCAAATCGCCGAGATCGCCCGAGCCCATAACCTCACCACTGACCACATCACCGCATACCTCAAGGACACGCTATGAAAAAGTTTTGGCTCACCTCCCTTGTCCCCATGGCGGTCATTGCGCTTGTCCTCCACGGCGCGGCCGCGTTCTACCTCGCCCAAGCCCCTGTTCTCATCGGGACCCACTTCGATTTCGGCGGGCGTCCCAACGACTGGACTTCCCCGGACTGTTCTACGGACTGACAACCGCCCAGCAAATACTGCTCCTGGTGGTGTTTTGGTGGATGGGCCGCTACGGTGGCGCCCACTCGACCAACGCGCGCGTGATCACCGGCTTCTTCGGTGGATCTGTGACCATGCTTGGCATCGTCACCTTGTGGATCCTGCGCGCGAACGTCGCGGGCGACCCGGTCCTTTCCTACGGCACGCTTGCCTTGATGTTCAGCGCTGCGATTATTGCCGGGCTGCTGCTTGCGTGGCTGTGCCAGCCAGCACCTGCACCACACAAGCAGCACATCGAGGCCACCCCTGTCACCGTGCCAGCTGGCGGCACCGCGGCATGGATCGGCTACGCCCGTCCGTCCACCCCTATTCTCACCCTGGTGTTGGGCATTACGGCTCTGCTTTTCATTGTGGGAACGGCCATGGCCAACTGGGTGATCATTGTCTTGATGGTAGGTACTGCCCTTCTCGCGGTAGCGCTGATGAATTTCGAGGTCACCATCAACTCCCGCGGGATCCATTACCGCTCCCCGCTGGGGATTCCGCGGCGCTCCATCGCCCTGGATCGGATCCACACCGTCGACCCAGACGAGGTCTTCCCCGGCGAATGGGGTGGCTTCGGACTGCGCGGCCTGGGCAACAAGCGCGCGATTGTCACCCGAGGTGGCGAGGCCATTCGCGTCGACTTCGACGGATCGCAGACCTTGTACATCACCGTCGATGACGCCGCCGGGGCCGCCGGTACCTTCAAGGCGCTGGCATAGTTCACGCACTCCGCTCTCCCTATTGAAATCCCCCCGCCAGCCCTGTACATTATTCCGTACAGGGATATAGGGGCAGGGCTGGAAGGGAAGGAGCACGCATGAAGACCATCTCGTACACCGAATCACGGAAACGGTACGCCGAAGTACTGGATCACGTCACCGACAACCGCGAACCCGTTATCGTCACCCGCGCGGGTCACGAATCGGTTGTTGTGATGGCTCTCGACGATTTCAATTCCATGCAGGAAACGGCGTATCTCATGCGCTCCCCTCGCAATGCACAGCGACTCTTTGAATCCCTCGAGGAAGTCCGCTCCGGAAAGACCACCCCGCACGATCTCATCGAGGATTAGTTCGCAGTGGTTCTGTCGTGGTCAACACATGGTTGGGTGGACTACCTGTACTGGCAGTCCACCGACAAGAAAGTGCTCAAGCGGATCAACACCCTAATCAAAGACATTCCACGCAACGGCCACGAAGGCATTGGTAAGCCGGAGCCACTCAAACACGAGTTCTCAGGCTATTGGTCACGACGAATCACCGACGAACACCGCCTCGTCTACTCCTACGCTGAGGATTCCATTGTGATCCTCAGCTGCAGGTACCACTACTAGCCGGAGCCTACGCCGATCCAGCGAGCCCTACCCCTGATGGTTCCAGGCACACGCCGACGCCACGCCCGGCTCCTTCCTGCCCTCATCGGTACTGCCGTACCAGTAGGTTCCTTCCGGCAGGGCGCGCACCACCACCTGGGTGGCCTCGCGCAGGTCAAGGTCGCTGCGTCCGTTGATAATCACCCGGTGCAGCACCTCCACAGTCGGCTGGTGGCCTTCCGCCTGCTCGTATTGGTTGACCAGGATGTTGTCGGGCTCGCAGGTCAAATCCACCTGCTCCGCGTTGACGTCGTAGGGTTCAAATCCCGCCTTGCGCAGTTTCTTCGGCAGTTTCGCCGACACCCGTTCCCATTCGCCGGGCGTGATCAGCACGGAAATATCGGTGGCAATGTCCCTGGCGTTCAAAGTAAAAAGATCCTCTCGTGACAGTGGTTCGGGCAGGTGCTCGTCGTCAAGCAACTCGGGGCGCACGGACTTCGTCCGGAGTAATGACTGGTCGCGGCGCCACCGGGCAATCTTGGCGTGATCACCGCTGAGCAGCACCTCAGGCACAGCGAGCCCGCGCCACTCACGCGGCTTGGTGTAGCTCGGCCCTTCGAGCAGCCCGTCGGAAAACGAGTCCTCCTCGTGACTGGAGGCGTTGCCCAGCACACCCGGGATCAGGCGCGTGACGGCCTCGGCGATCACCAGCGCTGCGACCTCGCCACCGATGAGCACATAGTCACCGATCGAGACCTCGCGCACCCGGTAACGATTCTCCGCATCCTCGAAAACACGCTGATCGATGCCCTCATACCTGCCACAAGCAATCACGATGTGGTTTTCATTCGACCACTCCCGCGCATCCGCCTGGGTAAACGGTTGGCCTGCCGGGGTGGGCACCAACAACAGCGGCTTCGAACGATCTTCTTCCGCAGCCTCGTATCTCTCCGGAGTCACGCCCTCAACCTCGTCGTGACGCAAACGATCGTTGCGGTGCTCGCTTGCCGACGACAACTCCACCCCACTGCGACCAGCCGCCACATCATCAAGCGCCGGCCCCCACACCTCAGGCTTCATAACCATGCCTGGTCCGCCACCAAGTGGTGTATCGTCAACCGACTTGTGCCGATCCATCGCCCAATCGCGAAGGTCGTGCACACCGACTTCCAACCGACCTTCCTCGATGGCCTTTCCTAGCAGCGCGTGGCGCAGAGGTTCAAGGTACTCGGGAAAGATGGTGATGATGTCAAGGCGTAGTGCTGGGTTGCTCACCTAAGAAAGAATAGTCAACCCAGCTTCTCTATGCCGTGTTGGGCTGCTCTGTTTTGTTCTTCTTGGCTCGCTTGATCATGCGCGTGATCCACAGAATCATCAGCAACAAAACCAGGAGTGCTGCGGCTAGAACCGCCCACATCCACCACTGGAATTTGAATCCGGTGTCTTCAAATACGGCCTCATCTTCAGGATCCATCGGTACGCGGTGAGCATGCACCAAAAGGCGGTGAGTGTTTACTCCGTAGGGGGTGCACGTGATTAAGGTGATCAAGTCTTCCCCAGGTCGAGGCGCAAGGCTGTCTGTCTCATTAGGGAGCACTACATCAATGCCGTGGACTTCGTACTTATAGCGTTCGCCAAAGGTGGAGATGTAGATTGCGTCGCCTTCTTTGACGTCAATCAGGTTGTCCCAAAGCGTCGCATTGGTAATGCCGGTGTGACCAGTAATCACCGAGTGGGTACCTTCGCCACCAACAGGCAGGGCCGATCCGAACAGGTGGCCAAGACCGCGCTGCAGAACCTTCTCGGTTGTGCCGTGGTACACCGGCAGCTGCGAGTCAATCGCAGGGATAACCACCTGCGACATCGCGGACTGACCCGAGAGCTGCGAAAGATACAACGCATACAGCTCATTGTCCTCACTCGCGCGTGCATCCCATGGATCAAGAATCGGCCCTGGCGTGTGTACCCGGTTAAATTCGTGAGCCGCTTCGATGGCCGCATTCAGTGTTTCAGGATCCGTATCCTTCATGATCTCTTCGTATTCAGCAGCAACTTTCTGCTGTGCGAAGTTGTTCCATGTCGATGCGATCACCGGGTACAGCATGATGCCCACACCAACCAGCACCAACAAGAGCGGGACAAACACTCGCTGGAAAACGGACTTTTGTTTTCTCTTTCCGCCCTTGCTCTTGTGGATTTGCTGAGTTGTAGTCAACAGGTACTCCTTGATCTAACTAATCAGCGCGCTTACGACGCATAAGGAACAGACCGACACCAATCAGACCCAAAGCGGCGATTACTACGCCGATAACGCTGGCGCCAGTACTGGCCAGTGGGCCACGAGGCACGTTGGATGAAGGTGGGGTTCCCGGGCGACCTGGGCTGTCTGGTCCACCCGGACGGTCAGGGCTGCCCGGCTGACCAGGCTCTCCGGGTACAGGAGTACTAGTCGTCGAAGGAGTTCCAGGCTTAGTCGGTGGAACCGATGGGTCTGTGGTTTCCGGAATGCCGGGGATTGGCGGAAGAGTCGGCGTCGGGCATGGATCTGTCTCGTCGCACGGATCCGGCCCATTTTTTGCCTGCACCTCGACGTCGTAATCCCATGTCGAGCCGTCGAGATTGCCCGTTGGCAGCGTAATCAAGAAAGGCGCCGACTTTCGGTAGTTCTGTCCAGGAGTGACCGGTGGGTTCTCAACGACGTAATACAGGCCGACCTCAAGGTCATAGAAACGCGCAACGCCTTCAGCATCGGTTGTCGCCCGAATCGCTGGGCCCATCGGCATCGTTGCGGCGTCTTCAATAGTGAGACCCCGAATCCGATCCCAATCTTCGGCCTTGGTCAGGTCAATCCCGTCGATTCGGCGGATCTCAAATACTGACCCCGCCAGACTCGCAGGAGGTAGCTCGCCTTCAGCCACATCGTCATAGTAGTTTGGCTTCGACTTGCGAATCGTCAGATTAACTGTGCGATTCACATCAATCGTTGCGGCCACCTGCTGTGAGACATAGCCGACGACAGTTCTCGCCTCGACCGCTCCAGCGCCGAATCCAAGGGCACCGAAGGCAATCATTGTGGTTGCCGCGAATACCAGTGGTTTCTTCATCGTTGTCTTCATGGCTTAGAGCATCTCCTCAGTGTCCTCGACAGGCTGCGTACTCGTATTGGCTTCATTTGTCTGGCGCAAGGCACGCAGGAACCACCAGATCAGTCCGAGTAGGATGAGTGCGGCAACCCCGAGGACAGCCCACATCCACCACTGCATTTTGAAGCCGTTGGTCTCTTCAACGATCGTCTCGTCTTCAGGATCCATCGGAACGCGCTCGGCATGCACCAACAACCGGTGGGTGTTGATGCCATATGGTGTACAGGTGATCAATGTGATGATGTCTTTGCCGTCGATGGTGCCTAACATGTCGGTCTGATCAGGCGTGACCACCTGGATGTCATAAACCTCGTACTTCAGTTTCTCACCGAAGGTGTTGATGTAGATGGCATCGCCCACCTTCACATCAATTAGGTTGTCCCACAGTGTCGCGTTGGTGATTCCGGTATGCCCGGTTAGAACTGCGTGTGTCGACTCACCACCGACGGGCAAGGCCGTGCCATACAGGTGGCCAAGTCCACGCTGTAACGTTTCTTCTTTTGTCCCGTGGTATAACGGCAGCTTGGAATCAATGGCGGGAATCGTCACCTGCGACATTGCCGATTGCCCCGACAGTTGTTCCAAGTACTCGCGGTACTCGGGCATATCTGTATTGACATGCGCCAACCATGGGTCAAGGATCGGACCCTCGACCTTGGTTCGGTTGTAGTCGTGTGCCGCCTCGATTTGCTGATTCAGCAGTTCAGGGTCGGTATCCTTCATCAACTCTTCGTATTGCTTTGCAACTTCCTGTTGCTGGTAGTTGTTCCAGTTGGAAGCGACGACCGGGTAAAGCATGACGAGGAGGCCAAGCAGCACGATCAGTGCTGGCACGACGACGCGCCGAAATGCGGTCGACTGTGGCTGTTGCCTGTGTTGTGCGGTTGTAACCACGGTGCTTCTCCGAATTGTTAATGAAGTGTCTAAACTTGGCGGGATCTTTTAGGTCTTTCCCGCGGCAGACCGTTTAGCCAGCTAGCTCCGACGTCGAACTGCACGGCGCCAGGTGCTTATCGACGACGTGTCGTCGTTAAGCTTGACTAGCTTTCCGAACTGACTATGCAGTCTGGGAGTTGCGACGTGCAGCGTAAGCACCCGCACCAATCAGACCAGCACCGACAGCGATGATCAGGCCAACACCCATGCCACCAGTGGATGGCAGGAAGTCATCATCGTCAACGTTGAGTACGTCAGCGGTGTAGGTGACGTTTGCCTCGCCAGTAAGCTGGAATGGGATTGGGTCAACAAGCTTTGCATAGCCCGCAGGTGCCTGGGTCTCAACGAGGCAGTAGTTCTTCTCGATTGCATCGTCGTTGTTCTCGATGTCAGTGACGTGGAGGCCATCGACGGTGATGGCACCTTCAGCATCGGTGGTCCATGCGGTCTCACCATTGACTGTAAGTGGATCGATCTCAGGAGTTTCGGTGTTTGAATCTTCCAGGACTCCGCCAGCGGAGCAGCGGTACAGCTCGAAGGTTGCACCTTCCAGCTTCTCGCCATCCTCGTTAGTCTTGTTGACGATCAGCTTGCCCCAGGTGGTCTTAACCTCGTTCGAAGGCGTGGTGGTATCGCCACCGCCGCCACCGTTGTTGGTGACAGTCTTAGCTTCGTTGACCACGACGCCATCGGTTGTACCAATCTCGCCAACAGCAGCTTCAATGGTAGTCACAACCTGGACAGCTGCATCAGCCTTCTTAGCATCAGTCAATGCGATACGACCCTGCTCGGTGAACTCGATGGACACGGCCTGGGTTACAGGATCAACTGCAACTGTGTAGTCGGTACCCTGCACGAAGGTGGTGCCGTCGGTGAGACCAACAGTGATCTGGTCTGCGGTGGTGGTCAGCTGCTCTTCGTCCAGGTCATCGTAGACCTCGTACTTGGAGATTGTGGTATCACCGGCAAGAGCAGGAATGTCGGAGGTAATGGTGTAGGTGATGGAGTCACCAACATTCTGATCTGCGTCCTGAACTTCCTTAGTCACGTTGGACTCGGTGTTCTTTGGGTACACGATTGGGTTGTAGTTCCAGGTAGTCTCGCTGGTGGCGTCGGATGCAGCCGAAGTCATAGGCAGGAAGACGAAGAATGGTCCAGAAGGAACGACGCCTTCAGGAACCTCGGTCTCGGTGACCAAGTAGAGGCCAACTGGCAGGTCAGTGAATTTTGCTTCACCCTGCTCGTTTGTGGTGGCCGAGGTTGCTGCACCCAGCGCAAGGTCTGGATCGGTCGGAGATCCGTTTGCAATCTTAGATGCTGCTTCCCAACCTGCGTTGGTGGAAAGGTCGACGCCAGTGACCGGCTGCACGGTGAAGGTGACTCCTGGCAGCAAGGTACCCGGAGTACCTTCCATGGTTTCACCGGAAGCAATCTCGCCGGGCGTTTCGTCGGAAGCAAGTTTCTTCTTGACAACAGTTAGGGTGCCTGACGCATTGGCATCAATACCACCGAGGTCAACAGGGACGTTGGTAACGGTTTGGGCAAGTGCGATTCCAGCGGTTGCTGGTGCGAGTGCGATGCCGAATGCGGCAACGAAAGCGGCTGTGCGCTTGAAAGAAATGGTAGCCATTATGGTGGTTCCTCTCTGGGAATCTGGTCGCTGGGCCCGGGAATTGTTTTACGGCGCCTAGCGAACTTTGTGAATTTTGCTGGATTGATTCCTGCATCATTAGTCCCGTTGGTCCGGGATAGTGCTCAGGAGGGCGACGTCAAAATGGCCCAGCGCGACGTCGTTGAGTAAACGGTGTGTTCATTTCCTGTTCCTGTTCTTTAGTGAGCTTGGCGACGGCCGTAGAGCGCGCCTGCAAGCATGAGCAACGATCCGAAAGCGATAATCGGCAGCACTCCCATCCCGCCTGTCTTAGGAAGGGTTTGAGTGTTGACTAGCTCGTTCTTGATTTGTCCTGCGTCGAAAGTGCGAGCTTCGCTTGTAATCTGCACGAAGCGTGGAGTCTCGTCTTTGAGGAATCCCAGCGGCGCCTTGGTCTCAACGAGTCGGTACCAGCCGAGTGGTAAGTCGTCGACATTGAATTGCCCGGCAATAGGATCCTTGTCTAGGCCAGTGCAACCGTCAGCGGTATCCGCAACACAGTCTTTGACTGTCATAGCGTCGCCGGTTGCTTCTCCGCCGTCACCAGATACTGGAACTAGCTCCCATTCGGATTCTCCGAGAAGTACAACTGTGTCCGGCTGATCGAGGTACGGAATGCCTATCTTCTGCCAAAGAACTGCACCGGTGGTAGCGGTGTTTTCAAATTCGCCGATGTCAGCCAAGGCGACACCGCCCGACATTGTGAAGGTTCCCTTGGTAGATGTGCCGTCGGCAGCGGTCAATACGTATCCGTCTTCCATTACCTCAAGTCTCCATACGCTGTCGTCGAGGTCGTAGCCCGCAGGGGCCTTCGATTCATAGAGATCGTAAGTACCAGCTGGAACGGCCTCTAGCGAGAACTCGCCTGGGGTCGGATTGAGATCGGGGCCAGTACATCCAGCACTCACGCAGTCAGCGATGACAGTCGCTGTATCCGTGCTTCCTGTTTTCTTCAGCGACCATTCCGAGCCACCAAGAACCTTGCTGTTTTCCTCGGAATCTACTTTTGTCCAATCGATTCTGTTTGGCACATTCTCGATCTCCCCGAAGTCCGCGCTTGGGGTCGTCGAGGTTATCTCAAGAGTGGCTACCGGAGCAGTTCTCTTGATATAGCCGTCAGGAGCTTTCACTTCCTCCAAAGTGTACTTGCCAAGGTCAAGGTCGATTACCTTGAACTTGCCAGGCCTTGGATCAGTGTCAACACCTTCGTAGTCAGACTGACCTGTGTTATCCGTTACCGCGATTTCTTTACCGGAATCATTTGGACCGGTAAGGATCCATTCGGAGCCAGACAATTCTTTGCCATTGCTATCGATTTTGGTCCAAGTCAGTTCACCTAAGTCAAGTTCATTCAGTAGGTCAGGAAGTCTGAGTAATTTTGAAGCGGCAGTCTGAGCATTCAGTTCAAACTTTACGGGCTCCTTCAGGAGTTTGTACCCCTCTGGGCTCGTAGCCTCTGTGAGCTCGTACGAGCCATACGGAAGCCCTTGCAACTTGAACTCACCTGCTGCAGGATTCACATCCATAACGTCACCCGCTAGGCATGCTTTCGGATCAGTGCTTCCTTCAACAAAGCAGTCGTTGATCGTATACGACTTGTCTCCCGCAACGTCCTTTCGAACTAGGGTCCACGTAGTTCCGCGAAGTGGAGTAGGGTCACCCCCTCGCGTTTCACCGAGCTTGGTCCATTCGACATCGGTAACTGCGCTTGCATTTACGTAAGTACACGAGACGATTGGAATGTCAAAGCGAGTCGCCGTTGGGACTGTAAATTGCCACTCGTTCATAGTCCCCGCCACGCGAGTAACCGGAACGTCGCTGTTTGTAGAAGTATTCACACATCGAAGTGTCGTTTGGTAGTCGACCAAATCTGCAGGCGGTTGATCAGAGCCGGGCTCCGAAGCTCCGACTTCGCGAATCCTATACGTCTTTCCAGAGACCGCAGGCACTGGACCGGCCTGTTCGTCCTGGACCCCAAGATCGGTTCCTTCAGTCGTCGCACTGCCCACAACCTTTGGAGTCGTCATATCACTTGCACGTAGGATTTCAAGCTTGAACTGGTCAGCCTCGTTCACACGAGATTCGACGTCTTTCTTCAATTCAACAGTTGGAAAACCTGTGCAGGACGCCAAGTCTGTACCGTAGGTCCAAGTGTTTTCGGTGTAGTAGTACCCATAATACGAATCCCAAGCTTGAAACGTTTTAGGTAGATCAGTTCTAGCAATCACCTGGCCTGTATTCGGATCGATTAGGCGCATCGTTGGTGGATCGCCGTATGCGCTGTTTTCTACAATGATGTTTCCGTCGTAGTTGAAGGCCAAACCGTTAAACTGTGTTCCAGTCGCACCAGTGACGTTAAGGGTCGTCGACTCTTGCGGCTTAATTTCGTAGTATTCGTTGGCCGTACGATCGTTTGAACCAAGGCCGACTTCAGCCTCAGCGAGCGTTTCGCTCAAGACTGGAACGAGTCGAACAGTGCTTGCACTATCGTGAAACAAGATGTACATGTTTCCTTCTTGGTCAAACGCCAGGTCACCATTTGCACCTGCTACAGACCCAGTGGTTTCATAAACCGGAACATAGCCCACATACTGTGTTTGGTTTGACAAGGAATCGTATTTGTACAGGTTGAATCGAACCTGTGTTACTGTGGTCGTTTCGACCACGGGTGGAACCCATACGTCGGGGTTTTCAACCGTTACATACCTGCCGTAATCTCTCCAGTCATAAACGGGGTACCCGTAGTAGTCGTAGTACCCAAGCCATACGTAGCGCCAATCTGACTGCCACTGCTGGCTGGTGCCCCCATCTTTCCAGTAGCCTTCCTTGATTACTTTCTCAGTAGTAGTCGATGCCGTGGAGTACCCACCCATGTAGTAACCACTCGAATCGACAGGGTTTGTGCCGCCCGCAATGAATTTTCCAGAGCCAAAAGATTCTCCCCGAATCGTGGCTGGAACGGTGAATGACGTAGCTGTAGATGCACTAATTGACTCCTGGCCAGTAGTCCATTCGTACACTCGAATGGAGGATCCTGTTCGTTCATAAGCAAAAGCCGTCGTACCACCTGCACCAATCGCTAATCCGTTCATCTGAGTGTTCGAATAGTACGGTATGAACCGTGTATCAGAGGTTTGAGATGTAGTGAATCCGCCAGATGCATAAGTCACCGGATACACATCGCCTTGAGCGTTGATCGCATAGAACTTACCCGGCGTACATTCAAAGTTTCCGCCGGTGGTTAGAGCCATCGGCGAGACCATCCCCATCGTGCCCATCATTTGCTCTGTTGCCGTCAATTCAGCAAGAGCTGGATCAGCCGCTTCCCCGTCCAGAAGGCTGGGCTCGACCGCCTCTCCATCAATGCTCGGTGAGTCAATCTCAGGCGACGTCGCTTCTTCTACAGGTGCTGTCTCCTCAGACGCCACCTCTTCGGGAGCCATCAGATCCTCATATGCAGCGTCCAGGCTCGGATCATCGAACACGCTCATCGAATCCGTGGCGGCCGCCTCCTCGGGCACAGCGTTAGAAGGTGCCGCCACATAGACGGTAGCGAACACAATAAACAGCGTAAGCGCAAGTGAGGAAACTATTTTTCCGTATTCGCGGAACTGCTTACGAGTTCCTGTGAAATCGTGGAAAGCCATCCTGGTTACCCTTCAGTAAAAATGTGATCTAGTAGGTACCTTAAGACAACCTGTCAAGCTTTCCAACTTATGTGACAGTGCAACTGGTCACATTTGTACATCCCCATAAATGGGACGACCTTTTACCGCCATTCGAGATAACGCAAACTATTCAGACGTTCCTATTTGGCGACGAAAGCTAAAATACCGAAGTGCCAGCTAGTAACACTGTCCGCTCGCTTCAGTCGGCTTTACGGCAACTTTAAGTTCAGACCTAATTTTGATCACAAAATGTTTTCACCAAGAATCTCCTGAGAGAGTTAGGGTGGACGCTCAGATACCCCCAGGGCATCCCGAGTCGCTCCCCGGTAAGCCCCCGTAATTGCAACATACTGATGCACATGAAAACTCGAGATCTAATCATCCCTGCGCTCCTTCTCACCACGCTCGCCCTCACCGCATGCGGCACCGGCGGCGATCAAGGCTCAGCAACACCTACCGCTGAGCCCGAGGTCTTGCAGAATGACCTGCCCTCAGAGTCCCCGTCCCCCGACATGGCACCGGACGAGCAGGGCCACCGCGCAGATGATGTCACCGCGAACACCGCGAAGGGTGCGTGCATCACCGAAGGCCTTGAGCTCACCGTGGCTGGCGAACAAGGCGCAGCCGGCAGTCGCATCCTTGACCTCGAGTTGAAAAACACCTCCGGCAAAGACTGCCAAATGATCGGTTTCCCCGGTGTGAGCATCGTCGGTGGCGGCAACGGCACCCAGATCGGCGCGCCTGCCAATCGCGAAAACCGCGGCACCGATTATGTCGAGCTCAAAGACGGCGACGTCGCCACCTTCACCGTCACGATTTCCCAGGCCGGTGCCTACGACGAAGCCGAATGCCAGCCCACCCCAGCTGACGGCTTGCGCGTCTTCCCTCCCGGAAACACCAACTCCTCCTACGTCGCCGTCCCAGGTCTGACTGGCTGCGCAAACCCCGAGCTATCGATTCTCAACGTCGGACCAGTCGCTTAGTCCTCAAAGCTTATTCCTCAAACAAGCCCTCGGGCGGGGTAACAATCAAAAATCCCTCGCCCGTATCCACCTCGGGAACGATGTCGTAGACAAAGGGCACGAGTACTTCGCGCCCGTCCACGTCTACCTCCAGAATTTGGCGACCCGGCGTATGCATTACCCCGGTCACCTCGCCGATATCGCCACCGTCGCGAATCACGCGCAGCCCGATCAGCTCGTGATCGTAGAACCCTTCGTCGTCGTCAGCCGACTCCAAAGGCTCTGCCCAAAACACGGTGCCACGCAGGGTTTCCGCCATGGTGCGATCAGGCACTTCGCGGAACTTGATTAGCAGCCGCCCTTTGTGCGGACGCACCGTTTCCACGGTCAGGGAGTGTTCTTTGCCCGCCTGCTTGCCGCGCAGTACCTCGTCGATAGCAAAGCGCACGTCAGGCTCATCTGTGGTGGCATCGACAACTACTTCCCCGCGAATTCCGTGGGATTTAATCACGCGTCCGATCTGCAGCTCCATGGACAATACTGTAGACGATTGCCCCTCCCACCACTGTAAGGTGGGCCTATGGACAACCTGCCGATTAACTCCCCCGAAATCTTCGGCGACGCCGATCAGCACGACACGGCCATAGGCACAACGGTGCTCTCGCTTGTCGACGACGCCCCCGCCCCCAATCCCGCCCGCCCCCGCCCTGCGGTCAAGCGTCTGCTCCAGGGCGACGGCGCGAACTTCATCGTGTTCAACTTCTGCCCCGGCCAGGACCTTCCCGATCACAAAGCGGCCCACCCGATCACGGTGCAGTGCATCTCCGGCGAGCTGGACTTCGAGTGCGACGGCAAGCGCATCCCCATGAAACCGGGCGAAATCTACCACCTGCGCGCCTATGTCCCGCACGCTGTCTACTGCCCCGATCAGGCACCCGAGGAGAACAACATCCTCCTGCTCACGATGCTCACTGGCGAGCGTCACCAGTAGGTCGTCGTCAAGCGAAAACGTCTGTGCGGTCGATGAAATCCCAGGCAAAGTCGATAAAACTCGCCCGGTAGTTCAAAAACTGTCCCGCCCGGATGAGCTCGGCGACTTCACTGCGCGTAGCCCACGTGGCAGCGACGACCTCCCGGTTAGGAATCGCCAACGTTGCCAGCGCAACTGGGTGGCGCAGCACGTACACATCGTCAAAGCCGTTCCGATAGTTCGCGGTAAACGCCGGCCGCAGCCTGGAGAAATCTAGCGCAATACCGAGCTCCTCAAAAGTCTCGCGCTGCATCGCCTCCTGTGAGTTCTCGCCGGCCACGGCACTTCCTCCGACGGTGACATCCCACAGGCCGGGCCACAGCTCTTTTTCGTCACTACGACGTTGAATGAGCATCCGACCACGCTCGTCGAAAAGGCACAGCGTCACCACCAAGTGGAACTCGCCCGGCCCGTGCGGGGTGCCCCTGTCCACGATCTTGCCGGTGCGGTTGCGGTGGACATCGTAGACGTCCCACTTCTCGATACTCACGCCTCCACCATAAAGAAGATCCGCCCGCACCGATCTCTCGGTGTGGACGGATTCACAAGCCTAAGCAGATTTACTCTGCAGCTTCTTCCTCAGCTGGAGCTTCCTCCGCAGCCTCTTCTGCAGCAGCTGCATCAGCCTCTGCCTTTGCAGCGGCCTCAGCTTCAGCAGCAGCCTTGAGCTCTGCCTCTTCCTTAGCCTTCTTGCGCTTCTCGGTGATTGCCTCAGCGGTTGGGCCGTTGTTAGCCTCTTCCAGCGCCTGGTTGAACAGGTCGAGCTTGGATGCCTTCTCTTCAGCAACCTTGAGGGTGCCTTCTGCACCGTCGAGGCCCTTGTGCTTCTGCCAGTCGCCGGTGACCTTGAGCAGTGCCGCGACAGCCTCGGTTGGCTGTGCGCCAACGCCCAGCCAGTACTGTGCGCGCTCAGAGTCGATCTGGATCAGGGATGGCTCTTCCTTTGGGTGGTAGATGCCGATGTTCTCGATGACCTGGCCATCGCGACGGGTACGAGCGTCAGCAACAACAACGCGGTACTGTGCGTTGCGGATCTTACCAAGACGCTGCAGCTTGATTTTTACAGCCATGAATGTTTCCTTTACGGTCACTGGGCAGTTCGGACGCTCGCCATGCTTTTCGACGAGCCGGTTCAACCCTTGGGATTTATCTGCGCGTGACTCGACCGGCCGAGCGTACTCGGGGACGGTGCGTACGCAGTATGAAATTGGGCGTTGGCCTACAAAGTAGACAACTCGAGTAAGGGTACCCGCCTACCCCGGCTGGAACCAAACCACGGTTTCCTTGCTTTAGCCTTGATACCTTCCCGTGTTGCATGCGCGGTGAGTGTTCGGGATAGAGTCGACGTGATTCCTTAAATAGTGTGAGCGATTTCTAAGTGATTGAGGCATGACTTCCAAACCAACAAGCACCACGCGATCCTCCACCTACCGTTACGATCTTGATGGCCTGCGCGGCTATGCGATCGCCCTAGTTGTTCTCTTCCACGTGTTCGTCGGACGAGTTTCCGGTGGCGTGGACGTGTTCTTGCTCTTGTCGGGCTATTTCTTTTTAGGCTCCCAGCTGCGTTACGCGATGCGCCGTGGAGCAAGCTTGAACCCGTGGTGGCCAATCTGGCGCACAATGCGCAGACTCTTACCGGCTTTGGCGGTGGTCATCGCAGCGACGTTTGTCCTGGCCTTAGTCTTTGCCCCGCAGTTGATCGCCCCGGAGCTGACCACCCAGCTCACCGCCGCGGTATTGTACTACCTTAACTGGGAGCTCATGGCCCAAGACGCCGCGTACTCCGCGGCGAGTGTGGACACCTCCCCGCTGCAGCACCTGTGGTCCATGAGTGTGCAGGGCCAGTTCTACCTGTTCGCCATCTTGTTTGCGCTTGCTGTCGCATGGTTTTCGCAGCGCAAAAACGTGCCCGATGAGAAGGTGCGCCGCGCGAGCGCGATCATCCTCGGTGTGATCACCGTGGCGTCGTTTGTGTACGCGTCGCGCTACGGGATTATCGGTACCGCGGACAACTACTACTCGTTGTTCTCCCGCATGTGGGAGATGACGCTGGGGGCCGTGCTGGCACTGGTGGTATACCGAGTGACAGTTCCTAAGCGCATCGCACCGTGGACGTCGCTACTCGGCGTCGTGATGATCACGATTACTGGCTTTGTGATCACAACGTCGCTGGCGTTTCCCGGACCGTTGGCCCTGCTGCCGCTGACCGGTGCGGTGTTGGTCATCATCAGCAGTGGCGATCACTGGATGACCCGCATGCTCGGGTCCAAGTCGGCTACCTGGTTGGGTGATATCGCCTACTCGCTCTACCTGTGGCACTGGCCGCTGCTCATCATCACCACCGCGATGACGGTGCACAACACCCCGCCGGTGTGGCTCGGCGTGCTTGTCGTTGTGGCATCGCTTGTGCTCGCGCATTTCACGCACAAGTACGTTGAGGCGCCGCTGCGTCAGCATGCAAAGCGCCCGACCACCGCAGATCAGCCGGTGCAGCGGGGTAAGGAATCGCTGCGTACGGTCGTCGGCAAACGGCGTGCCGCGGGAGGGGCTGTAGTCGCAGCACTCCTGCTGGGAATCTTGTCCATTCAGCCGGTCTGGGCCGCGCGCACCGAGCATGCCGACGATGCGTTGGACCCTGCCCGCTACCCCGGGCTAGCAGCGCAGTTCGGCGCACACGTACCACGGGCGAAGGCAGAGCCCGATCCATCGCTGATCGCGGGTATCTATCCGCCGATCAGCGAGATGGGCTGCATGTCATTGATGTATGACGACACCGAGCAGCTCCAAGGCCCCGAATGCTGGCTTGGCGATGTTAGCGCCGAACAAACCGTAGTGCTCGTCGGTGGCTCCCACGCCGAGACGTGGGGCATGCCTCTAGACCAGCTGGGCAGGGAACACGGCTTCCGGGTGATACCGTTTATTCGCCAAGACTGCCCGATGGTGCTCGACGATATGAACGAGATCATCCTAGAGTGCGCCCAGTGGAACGACAACGTGCTACAAGCGCTGCTCGACATCGACCCCGACCTTGTTGTGTCTAACTCCACTCGCCCCGGTGGGGAGATCGGCCAGGGTCCCGATATTGTGCCGGTGGGCTACACCAACTTCTGGAACGTCCTCAACGAGCACCAGATCCCATTTTTGGGTCTGCGTGACAATCCATGGTTCTTCGATCCCGAGGGGCTTCCCCGCGACCCGAACCACTGCATGATCGAGTTCGACGACATGGAGGAATGTTCCATGCCGTTAGAGAAGGTCTACGCGCCCCAAGACCCAGCCGCGCCGATCCTGGCCGAGATGCCCCTGGCCACAAGCGTGGACACCGTGGACTGGTTCTGCACCGACGGCCTTTGCCCGCCGGTCATCGGCAACATTTACGTTTACCGCGACACCAACCACCTGTCCAACGCGTTTGCTGAATCGACTGCCGAAACCGTTTGGGAACACGTTGGTCCTATACTTGGGCAGTCCAGCAAAAACTAGCGTTGTGAAAGCACTTTCTCTGTGACTGTTTCCGCACCCGCACGCCCCGGGGCTTCCGCCACTTCCCCCACCTCGACCTATCGGCACGACCTCGATGGGTTGCGGGGCGTTGCGATCGCGCTTGTCGTCATCTTCCACGTTTTCGTCGGGCGCGTCTCCGGCGGCGTGGACGTTTTCTTGATGCTTTCGGGATATTTCTTCCTCGGCTCGCAGCTGCGCTACGCGGTGCGATCCGGTGCCCGCTTGAATCCGTGGTGGCCACTGTGGCGCACGATCCGCAGGCTTGTCCCAGCACTGGCGGTTGTCCTGGGCACAACCTGGGCAATCATGCAGCTGCTCACACCGTATTTGATCCGCGAGGAGACAGTACGGCAACTCACCGCGGCGCTAACTTACACAATCAACCTAGAACTGCCTCGCCAAAACGCAGACTACGAGGCCGCCAGCCCCGATACCTCACCGCTGCAGCACCTGTGGTCGATGAGTGTGCAGGGCCAGTTCTATCTTGTCGCAATCGCCCTCGGAGTGCTGGTCGCGTGGCTGGTGCGCCGCAGCCTCAATGGCCACAGGGTCGTGGAGAAAGGCGTCGGCCCGCTATTGGTCGTGGTCACTGTCGTGTCCTTCGGCTGGGCCGCGCGCCACGGGTGGGTGGGCACGCCAGAGAGCTACTACTCGTTTTTCTCCCGCTCCTGGGAGCTCGCACTCGGTGGCGTACTAGCCATCTACGGCAAGTACATCCGCATTCCGCAGCGCCTGCGTTCGGCTGCGACCTGGCTGGGTTTGGGCATGGTCGTGTCCACCGGATTTGTCGTTCCGTCCTCGCTGATGTTCCCTGGACCGGCAGCATTACTGCCGATTGGTGGTGCCGCGTTAGTCATCCTGGCCGGCGGGGGCGGGGCGTCACAGCTGCTAGCGTCTGCGCCTGCACAGTGGCTGGGGCGCACCGCGTATTCGCTCTATCTGTGGCATTGGCCGCTGCTTATCATCGCCACCAACGAGCTCGATCAAGACCGCCCCTCCTGGTGGCTGGGTGTCATCATCGTCGTTGTCTCGTTGGCGCTGGCGCAGATCACGTACCGCTTCGTCGAAAAGCCCCTGCAACAGCACGCCAAAAGACCAACGCTTAACGACGACCCCCTCGCCCGCGCCCACGCAAGCTTGGGTACGTTAGCCGGGATGCGCCGGGCCATCGGTGGCGTTGTGATCGCAGGCCTGGTGGCAGCGCTCTTCGCGGTGCAGCCGCTGTACATGGCCGGGTCTCCTGAACGTGGCAACGTGCTTTTGGACCCGCACGAGTACCCCGGTGCGATGGCTCTTCACGGCGCGGAGGTACCTCCCGCAAAACCTGTCCCGACCGAGCAAGTCCCCGGCGGCGAATACGGTTGGCCCATTGGCGATCACTGTTTCTACCCCGAAGAGATGCCCCTTCATCTGCCGATCGAAAACCGCAAGGACGGCAAAACACCGTGCATCTACGGCGACCGCGAAGCCGAGAAAACCGTCTACATTGTGGGCGGATCACACGCTGAGCAGTGGGTGTCAGCCTTTGACATCATGGGGCAAGAGATGGGCTTTCGCGTGCTGATCGATGTCCGCGCCGCCTGCCCCATCGTCGCCGGCAACACCAGTGGCGTATCGACGATGTGTGCCGACTACGGAGCGATGGTCATTGACCGCATTATCGACGAAGACCCCGACCTAGTGGTCTCTACGACAACGCGCCCCGACGAACGTGGGCGCGGCGAAGGCCCTGACGTAGTACCTGCCGGCTACCCGGAGTTTTGGCAGATCCTGGCGGATAACGAGATTCCATTTGTTGGTCTGCGGGATAATCCGTGGGGCATCGACCAAGACGGCGAGCCACGAAACACCTCGCAGTGCTGGTCGGAAAAGCACGACGCGATCGAGTGCGGCATGCTGCGCGAAAAGGCCTACGCCCCGGTCGATCCTTCGGCGACTATTCTCCAATCGATGCCGAACATGATCCCCGTAGACACGGCAAATTTCTTCTGCGACGAGGTCTACTGCCCCGCCGTGATCGGAAATATTGTGGTCTACCGCGATATGCACCACATCACCAACGCGTTCGCGGTGTCCGCGATCCCGCTGCTTCGGCCAATCATCGAGCCGTTTGTGGCGTAGCTGGCGGCCCGGGAGGTCGTCGTAAAGGACAAAGCGCCTGGACTTTCGTGTCCAGACGCCTTTGTTGTTACTTGCCTTTGCCCATGCGCTTCATTGCTTCGTTGAAGTCCAAGTTATTCAGGTCGATGCCTTCCATGCCCTGTGGCATTTGCTTGCCACCTGGCATTCCCGGCATTGCGCCTGGCATACCTGGCATTCCACCGCCCATCTGCTGCTGCATCTTCTCCAGCTCAGCTAGGTCTGGCATTCCGCTTGGCATGCCCGGCATACCGCCGCCCATGCCGCCACGACGGTTCTTCACCGGCTTGCGCTTGCCGTTTTTGCCCTTGCGGCCCTTCGGCTTCTTCTTGGTAGCGCTACGCCCACCCATGCCTGGGCCGCCCATGCCGAACTGGCTGGCCATCTTGCCCATCATCTTCTTGGCTTCGAAGAAACGCTCGACAAGCTGGTTCACATCGGCCACGGCCACGCCGGAACCGTTGGCGATACGCTTTCGTCGAGAAGCGTTGAGAATCTTGGGATCCTCGCGTTCGGCAGGAGTCATACCGCGGATGATGGCCTGGATGCGGTCGAGCTGCTTCTCGTCGACCATATCCGCCATCTCGTTCATCTGCTTGCCGCCAGGCATCATCTTGAGCAGATTGCCGATCGGTCCCATGCGGCGGACCATGAGGAGCTGGTCCAGGAAGTCCTCAAGCGTTAGCTCGCCGGTGCCCAGCTTCATGGCGGCCTGTTCGGCCTTCTCTTGATCCATGACGGCTTCGGCCTGCTCGATAAGCGAGAGGACGTCGCCCATGCCCAGGATGCGACTAGCCATGCGGTCTGGGTGGAAAACGTCGAAGTCTTCCAGCTTCTCGCCGGTGGACGCAAAGAGGATCGGCTTGCCTGTGACTTCACGGATCGACAGCGCTGCACCACCACGGGCGTCACCGTCGAGCTTGGTCAGGACAACGCCGGTGAAATCCACGCCCTCGGCGAAGGCCTGAGCAGTGGTCACGGCGTCCTGGCCGATCATGGCATCGATGACGAAAAGCACTTCATCAGGGTTGACCGCGTCGCGGATGTTGCGCGCCTGGGTCATCAGGGTTTCGTCGATGCCTAAGCGACCTGCGGTATCGATGATGACCACGTCGTGCTGTGCGCGCTTGGCTTCTTCGATACCCGCCAATGCGACCGCGACGGGGTCACCGTGGGAGGTGCCCATCTCATGATCGTGCGAGTCGATGGAAGTACCAGGGTCAGGCGCGAAGGTCTTTACGCCTGCTCGCTCACCGACGATCTGGAGCTGCTGCACAGCACCCGGGCGCTGGAGGTCACAAGCCACCAGCATCGGGGTGTGTCCGTCCTTGGCCAAGTGTTTGGACAGCTTACCGGCCAGGGTGGTCTTTCCGGCACCTTGCAAACCGGCCAGCATGATGACAGTCGGCGGGTTTTTGGCCAAGTTCAGGCGACGGGTTTCGCCACCGAGGATATTGGTCAGTTCCTCATTGACGATCTTGACTACCTGCTGCGCAGGATTCAGGGCTTCAGAGACATCCGCACCATTGGCGCGTTCCTTGATGCGCTTGATAAACGCTTTGACCACAGGTAGAGAAACGTCCGCCTCAAGTAAGGCGAGTCGAATCTCACGGGCGGTGGCATTGATATCTGCCTCGGTGAGCTTGCCCTTGCCGCGCAGACCAGTCAGAGCTGTTTGTAGGCGGTCGGACAGTGACTCGAACACGTTTCCACACTCCCTTGATGGTTAGATAATGAATGCATCCAGCCTAGCGTGTGACCTATATTAAGGTCACATTCCGTCGCCGGATTTCCGTGTTCGAATCTTCGGTGTCGTGATTCGGTGTTGTGGCTTGTTGTGGCTTAGCCCAACAATGCGTCGACGAATCCCTCTACCTCAAACGGGGCGAGGTCGTCCGCGCCCTCGCCTAGACCGACGAGCTTGACCGGCACACCGAGTTCCTCTTGCACCTGGAAAACAATGCCACCCTTTGCGGTGCCGTCAAGCTTGGTCAGGACCACACCGGTGATGTCGACGACATCGCGGAAGACACGCGCCTGGGTCAAACCGTTTTGACCCACGGTTGCATCAAGCACCAAGAGCACCTCGTCTACCTGGGATTTCTTCTCGACTACGCGCTTGACCTTACCCAGCTGATCCATCAGACCAGTCGCGGTGTGGAGGCGTCCAGCGGTGTCGATCATGACCACGTCGGCCTGCTGCTCTACGCCTCGGGCCACCGCGTCGAAGGCAACGGACGCTGGGTCAGCACCCTCTGGGCCACGCACGGTTTCTGCACCGACGCGACGACCCCAGGTCTCAAGCTGGTCGGCTGCTGCCGCGCGGAACGTATCCGCAGCACCGAGGACTACCTTGTGCCCCATGGATACAAGCACGCGGGCGAGCTTGCCGGTAGTGGTGGTCTTACCGGTGCCGTTAACACCGACGACCAAGATGACTGCCGGCTTGCCGTCGACCGGCATTGCCTTGATAGAGCGATCCATGTCAGGTCGGCCTGCCTCGATGAGCGTCTCACGCAGCATTGCGCGGGCTTCCTCCTCGCTGGACACACCACGCTCGGCGATCTTCTCGCGCAGGGAGTCGGTGACCTTCATGGTCAGCTCCGCGCCAAGGTCCGCCATGATGAGGGTATCTTCGATATCTTCCCACGCGTCTTCGTCAAGGTCACCGGCGGTGAGAATACCCAGCAAGCCCTGGCCGATTGCGTTTTGGGAGCGGGACAAACGACCACGCAGGCGGCCGATACGGCCCGCAGCCGGATCGATGTCGTCGATCGGTGCAGGAGCCGGCGCTGGCTCGCCCTCAGGCACTGGGGTCTGCTCGCGGGCTGCCTCGGCTACCTCCGCGGTGACCTGGGCGATGTCCGCAGCCTCTTGCGCTTCTTCCTCGACCGTGCGGGTGTCCTCGGCGTCGGCATGCGACTCTGCTTCGTCGAGCTGCTTTGCAACGTCCACGGTGGTTTCTGGGTCGTTTACGGTTTCCTCGGCGAGGTCGTCGAAAAGCGGGGAAAGATCAACGTCTTCGTCTGCTTCGCCCTGCACTGTATCGGACGAGCTCACGTGCTCTGCGGCCTCAACCGCTTCTTCAGAAACTTCAATCTCCTCAGCGGGCTCTTCTTGTTCTTCTTGGCGGACTACGTCCTTTTCGCCGTCCTCTTCACCGTCTTCTGCGTGTGCTGCAGCTGCTGCGCCGACAACGGCAGCGGTGCCAGCGCCGGCAGCAACAGCCTCGGAAGCTCCGGTCAGGCGCTGGGATTCCTCGGAGGTCTCTGCACGCAGCTCAGGCTCGTTGAGCTCAGAATCGACAAGCTCCTGCTGAATCGGTTCTGCCCCTTCAACTGGTTCCGTGGTGGCTACAGGCTCAGGCACGGTCTCTTCGATAATGCGTGTCTGAGGCTGCTCAGGCGCAATCTGTTTTTCAACAGGCTCTTCAACGGGCTTTGCCACAGGCATTTCCGCAGGTTTCGCCGTAGGTTTATCCAGCGGCTTATCCACGCGCACGGGTTCTTTCTCCGGCGCGTTGGCAGGCGCGAAGTTAAAGCCACCTTGGGCTTGGTAGTTGCCCGACTTCTCTTGCTGAGTCAGCTCCTTCGGCTGGTCATCCTGCTTTTCAAAAGAAATCGTCTTGGACTTCTTCCGGTTGTTACCAATAACAACGATGCCCACGATGATGAGCAGCAGTACGACGACGGCGATAAGGATCCACAAAAGCGTTGAGTTCATGCCCCCAATAGTGCCAGCTTTCGCCCCTCAATGTCGCCCCTAGTTGCCAGAGGAAGTATCCCGATTCGAAGATTCCACTGCTTCATCGGAGGCGGGCGCCGCACCTGCAGGGCTCATGCGCTGGGAAATTACGCGGGTCACACCGTCGCCACGCATCGTGACGCCGTAGAGCACGTTGGCCACGTCCATCGTCGGCTTCTGGTGCGTAATGACGATCAGCTGCGAATCCTTGCGCAGTTCCTCAAACAACGCGATAAGACGGCGTAGGTTCACATCATCTAGTGCCGCCTCAACCTCATCCATCACATAAAACGGTGAAGGGCGCGCGCGGAAGATCGCGACCAGGAAGGCCAGTGCAGTCAACGACTTCTCGCCGCCCGACAGAAGCGATAGGCGCTTGACCTTCTTGCCCGGCGGGCGGGCTTCGATCTCAATGCCAGTAGCCAACATGTCGTCGGGCTCTGTCAGCAACAGGCGCGCTTCGCCGCCAGGGAAAAGTGTGTGGAAGACTCGCGGGAATTCGGCCTCCACATCCGACCATGCCTCGGTGAACAGCGTCAGGATTTGGTGGTCTACCTCGTCGATCACGCCGGTGAGGTCTTCGCGCGCGCGGATCACATCGTCAAGTTGGGTGGACAGGAAGCTGTAGCGCTCTTCCAGCGCCTTGTATTCCTCCAGCGCGAGCGGATTCACCTTGCCCAGCGAGGTCAGGTCCTTCTCCGCCTGCTTCAAGCGCTTTTGTTCCGCACCCAGATCGAATTCAGCGGATGGGGTGTAATCGGCCAGCAGGTCCGCGATGGCAATCCCAAGCTGCTCGGACACTTTGGACTCCGCTTCGTCGATACGCACCTGCGCCTGCGAACGCGCAATATCAGAAGCGTGGGCGTTATCCGTTAGCCGCGAAAGTTGATTGCGCGTGGCATTGACCTTGTCGCGCGCTTGGCTCAGGCGCACCTGCAACGACTTCACTTGGGCGGTTAGCTCGTCGCGCGATGCGGTGGCGCGGACTAGGGCGTCGTCGATGCGCGCTACCAGGTCACGCGCGTGTCCTGCGACAGTGTGTGCCAGTTCGGCTTGGGCTTTGCGTCGCGCCATCGCCGCATCGTGGCGCGCCTTCGACTGCCGCTCATGTTCTGCTTGACGACGAAGACTATCGCCCTTACCCGCCAACTGCTCCGCATTTTGCTGCGCGGTGCGGTACTGCAAGGTTGCTTCCATCTCCATCGAACGGACTTGGGCGAGAGCTGCCGAGGCCTCGTCACGATCGTGCGTTGACGGCTCCGCGGGCTGATCCGTGTCCTCCACGCGCGAGAGGCGATCGCGAGTCTCGGCCAGTTCTTCAGTACGCCGTGCTAGTCGAACATCAGCTTCGGTTGCGCGTTGGGCCGCACGCTCGTGCTCGGCTTTGTTTACCTCGTACTGCTTCCTCAGTCGCTGATAGTCACGCTGCCAAGCCTCCACGTGGGCATCGTGTTCATTGAGGGCCGCGCGGGCACTCGCTGCTGCCACGCGCGCATCCTCAGCGGCGATTTTTGCTCCTTCGAAGGTTCCGAAAAGCTCCTCAAGCTGCTCCCGCGCCGTCGCAAGTTCCGCGCGAGCCTGCTCAATTTGGGCGGTGACCTCCACGGTAGTGGTCTGGCCGGTGCCCGCGGCGACCCAGCCTTCGCCCACGATCACGCCATCCCTGGTGACCGCGCGCAGACGCGGATCCTCCGCGACGATCTTCTGGGCGGCGGTGAGGTCGTCGGCAAGCACGACATCGGCAAGCAAACGCGCCACGGGGCCTTCGATTGCGGGCTCCAGTGTCAGGTGATCCAGCAACCACGACACCTGCGCGTCGCTGTCAAGGCGCCATTGCGCTCCAGAACCGGAAGCATCGACGACGATCGTGCGGTTAGCCTGGGCAAGCTTGTCGACGACCCCCTCGCCCACCTCACCGGCCAGAGCTTCCGCAAAGGTGCCCAACGCGGCGGCTAAAGCGCGGTCGACGCCTGGCTCGGCTTTCACAAGAGCCGCTAGCGGCCCAAAATCTGTACCGAGAACGTCAGCACCGGCCACAGTAGGGGCTGATTCTTCCAGGGTTGCGATGCGCGATTCTAGCGAGTACACCGAGCGCTCGCGTTCACGCTGCTGGTCACGCAACTGTTCCAAGCGCTTCTCTGCGGCGGAGGCTTCGGTCGCGGCGCGGACGTTGGCTTCGTCCAACGGAATGCGTGCTGATTCAAACTCAGCAACTCGTTGGGCCACGTCCGTAGCTTCGCGATCGGCCGTTTGGGTGCGCGCGCGGGTTTCATCGAGAGTCTCGGCAAGTCGGGCGATCTCGTCTTCGGCAGCTTGGACGGCCTGGGCCTGGCTCTCCTCCTGTGCGAGCAATCGGACAACACCTTCTCGACGGTCCGCAATTGCCCTGACCTGCGCTAAGTGTTCTTCCTCAGCAGCGTTGGCTGCATCTTGCCGGAACGAGACTTCTTCGCGGATCGTCTCTAATCGCTCGGCGGCCTCCTCGGCTAGCGCGAGGGCTTCGGCGTACTGCTCGTCGGCGATCAAAGCGCGGGCCTGAAGGTCCTCAGGATCTTGGCCGGAATAGGCGACCTGGGCACCAACATTTGAGGCTCGCTCAGTAGCGATGCGGACGGTGGCGCTGGCCCGCTCTGCCAGCGTCGAGAGTGCAAACCAAAGCTGCTGTGCTACTTCAGCGCGCGGAGCGACCTCTTCTTGTTGAGCCTCAATCAGCTCCTGTTGCTCCGTTGCCTCTTCCAATGCTTCCGTGACGGCCTCGACTTGCTCGGCGAGCATTTCGGCCTGGCGGGCGGCGTCGTTCAGCTTGGCACGCAAATTCACCACCTGGTGTCCAGCGAGCTTCAACCGCGAATCGCGCAGCGTCGCCTGCACCGTCGCCGCACGCTGCGCTGCCTCGGCCTGACGAGCGAGCGGTTTGAGCTGCTTGCCCAGCTCGTCGGTAAGGTCCTGCAAACGGTCAAGATTCGCCTGCATACCGGTAAGTTTGCGCTGCGCTTTCTCTTTGCGGCGACGGTGCTTCAGCACGCCTGCAGCCTCTTCAATGAACGCACGGCGCTCCTCCGGGCGTGATTCTAGGATCTCGGAGAGCTTTCCCTGCCCCACGATGACGTGCATTTCGCGGCCAATTCCCGAGTCGCTTAGAAGCTCCTGGATGTCCATGAGGCGTGCCTTCGAGCCGTTGATCTCGTACTCCGAAGCGCCATCGCGGAACATCCGTCGCGTAATGGCCACTTCCGTGAAATCGATCGGCAGGTGCCCATCGGAGTTATCAAAAGTCAGAGTAACTTCCGCACGTCCCAGCGGGCTACGATTGCCTGCGCCAGCGAAGATGACGTCTTGCATCTTGCCGCCGCGCAAGGTTTTCGCACCCTGCTCGCCCATCACCCAGGCGAGCGCATCGACCACATTCGATTTGCCGGAGCCGTTTGGCCCTACCACGGCGCAAATGCCTGGCTCGAATTTCATGGTCGTCGCAGACGCGAAGGACTTGAATCCCTTGAGCGTCAACGATTTTAGGTGCACCGGGGCATTTTAACACTCACGACCATGCACAATGGGACTCCGACGCGGCATTAGCGCGTGTGAAAGCCGCGTTCCCCGCGCGGATCGCTCTCCAGCGTCACAACGGTGTCTACTCGGCCGGGCCTCCCGGCCGAGGAAGGTTCTTCTTCCAGCAGCTGCAGAAGCTTGGCGACGACCGCCCGCTCCCCTTCGGCCACGACCTCCACCCGGCCATCAACGAGGTTTGCCGCATGGCCGTTAAGTCCCAGCCCGAGTGCCTGGGACCGAGTCCACCAGCGGAATCCAACGCCTTGGACGCGCCCGTGGACAAAGGCTGTAACCCGAATCGTCGTCATGAATGATTACTGTACGGGTATTTCAGGTTCTCTAGAAGAAGAATCCGCCCTGCGAGGATCCACCAAAGGAAGAAAGGCCGCCGATTGGAGCAACCGGTGTTTCTTCCTCGACGGGAGCTTCTACTTCTTCTTCCTCGGTTACGGCGCCAGCCTTGCATTCAACGAGCGCATCATCAAACGCCTTGAAAGCTGCGTACTTGGCTGCTCGCAGTTCTGGATCCGTTACTACCCAGGCCTCGTCGCCTTGTGGCGAAGGCACATAGTCGTGAGAGTATTCATCCAGTGCAGGCTTGATGGCAGCTCGGATTCCATCGATCTCGTCGTGCTTGTAACCGATCGGGCCCCAGAGCTCTAGAAGAGTGATCTCCTCCGGTGTAGGAGTGAACTGGCAGCCATCCTCGAAGTGTTCGATAGTCATTGCCATAGCTGGAGTCGAAATACCACTGGCGATGATGGCAACACCAGCGGTGAGTGCAGCAATTTTGCGGCGCATGTGCTTCTTCTTTCTGTCTTGAAACAGTTTTTACGAAGCAATTAAACTACACGTCAAGCAACAAGGTAGCGCCAACTACACACGGGGGTAGCTAGATTGAACTCAGGGTGTGGTGATAGCTCGGGGTGTTGTGCGGGGACACATCTGGTCGTGCTGGCACGAATATGCGCACCACCTTCTCGATAGCAGAGTCCACAAAATACAGCACGGCGATGAGCACCGCGCATCCGAGAAGAAACAACACCGCCATCATGACACCAACCCTAGACGATGAGATTTTGTTGTCCACCGCGCGTCGCTGCGTCAGTCCCGTCCCAGAATTCGACGTTCTTGAGCTCCGGCAGCATGTCGCGGTGGAAGACGGGGTCCTTGCCTTGTGCGCGCTGCTCGGTGAAGTTCTTGAGCAGCTTGATGGCAACCCCACCCAGCGGAACGATCGCGACTAGGTTGATGAAGACCATGAGTGCTGCGAAGGTATCGCCCAGCGCCCACACCAGCGGGATGGACCCAACTGCGCCAAAGAATACGAAGCCCAAGACCACTGCGCGGAAGAGATTCAACACGGTCTTCGACTCAGTGAGGTACTGAATGTTGGCCTGCGCCAAGTAGTAGTTGCCGATAATCGATGAGAACGCCAAGAAGAACAGAATGAACGTAAGGAAGTGCGTGCCCCACGCCCCGACGGAATCGGACAATGCAGCCTGAGTAAGCGATGCGCCTTGGATTTCTTCACCATACTTAGGGGTTGGACCGAGCAGGATGATAAAAGCGGTGATGGAACATACGACGAGGGTGTCAAAGTACACGCCCAGCGTCTGAACCAGCCCTTGCTTCACGGGGTGGGAGACGGTAGCCGTCGCAGCGGCATTAGGAGCCGACCCCATGCCGGCCTCGTTGGAGAACAAGCCGCGGCGCACACCGTTCATAAATGCAGCACCCAATGTTGCGCCGGCGATCTCTCGCAGTCCCAGCGCGTGCGTCACGATATCGGAGAACATCCGAGGGATCTCGGTGATGTTCAGTGCGAGGACGATCACACCGACGATGATGTACGCACCTGCCATGAACGGAACGATGATCTGGGTAGCACTGGCGATGCGGGTGACACCACCAAAGATGATGGCGCCGGTAAGCAAAGCGACGGCTGCACCGATGATGAGTTTGAAAGTCGTAGAGTCGGCGTGGAAAGACTGGCCCATCGATTCCACGATGGAATTGGTCTGAATGGCGTTGTAGACAAATCCATATGTGATCGACAGCGCGATGGCGAAGAATACCGCGAGTGGCTTCCAACCTAGGCCGCGTGTCATGTAGTACGCAGGTCCGCCGTGGTAGTTGCCGTCCTCGTCCTTGGTTTTCCACAGCTGCGCCAGGGTGGATTCGATAAATGCGGTCGCGCCCCCGATGATCGCGATTAGCCACATCCAAAAGACAGCACCGGGGCCGCCCATCGAGATCGCAACGGCCACACCCGCCACATTTCCCGTGCCCACGCGTGAGGCCGCGGAGATGGTGAAGGCCTTGAACGCGGAGATGCCGTCGTCGTGACTATCGCGATCGTCGGTTGCTGGCTTTTCGGCGACGTAGCGGAACATGTCGGGCAACATGCGCAGCTGGACGACGATGGTTCTGACACCGAAGTACACGCCTGCCAAGATGAGAACCCAAGGGACAACCATCCAGAGGTTGTCGTTGATAGTCGCAGTAATAAACTGCTCTGCTGTTTCCATGAGCAAAGAATAATACGTGGAGCTTTGCTTCCGACGCGTTATGCCCGGAAAAAATGGTGGCTAAAGCTTCTGGCAGTTTTGGCAAAAGTAGCTGGATCGGCCGTTGACCTTCGTGCGCACAATCGGCTGGCCACACCGCGCGCACGGCTGATCCACCTGCCCGTAGGCGTTGAGCGAACGCGAAAAGTATCCACTTGCGCCATTGACGTTGACGTAGAGCGCATCAAAACTAGTGCCACCTTGTTCCAATGCGCGTAGCATGACCTCGCGGGATTCCTCAAGCAAGCGCACCGCGTCTCTTTGCCGCAAAGCCTTCGCCTTCCTCGTGGGCAAAACGCCGGCCGCCCACATTGCTTCATCCGCATAAATCGACCCAATGCCTGACACAATCGATTGATCCAGCAACACCGTTTTCACCGCTGAATTCTTCTTCCGCATCCGGCGAGCCACCTCAGCCGCATCGAATTCTCCCTCGAACGGATCAGGGGCGATGTGGGAAACGGTGGCAGGGATGTCGTCCATAAGCGGGGCGTACTGCCAATAGCCAAACGTGCGCTGATCGACAAAAGCGAGTTCACGGTCGCCCAGCTGGGCACGAATGCGCAGATGTTTGCTTGTTACCTCGCCAGGCTTGCCGACGAGCATCTGTCCGCTCATGCGCAGATGAATCACCAATGCAAAGCCGTCGGAGAGCACGAACCAGAGGTACTTCCCGCGTCTGCGGACATCATTGATTACTAGCCCTGGGAGGATGTCTTCAAGGCGCACGTCGTTGCCCCGAGCCGCGCGCGGGTGCAAAACCTCTACTTCGTCGAAGGTTGCACCAATGAGGTGGTCGGCAAGTCCGCGGCGGACCACCTCAACTTCAGGAAGTTCGGGCACTACTGCCCCAAACCGGCGACCGCTTCAGGGTGGTCGTGCAAGAACTTCACTGCCTCGCGTGCGGCTTCCTGCTCCGCGAGCTTCTTGTTCGGGCCGATGCCCTTGCCACGCACGGTATCTCCCACAACAACTTCGGCGGTGAAGGTCAGATCATGCTCGGGACCTTCAGATGTTGCGCGGTAGACGGCCATCGGCGCCTTGAGCTCCGCGAGTCGCTCTTGAAGTAGCGTCTTCCAGTCCTGGTGGCGACCTGTGGCAGATGCCGTGCGGATCTTCTCATCGAAAAGGCGCAGGATCACGTCGCGCGCGGGTTCGAAACCGTGCTGGCGGTAGATGGCACCGAAGATTGCCTCGGTGGTGTCAGAAAGAATCGAGTCCTTCTCGCGCCCCTCGGTGACTAGCTCGCCCTTGCCCAACAGAATGTGCTGGCCCAAATTGATATGGCGAGCAATGTCGGCGAGGCCGTAACGGGACACGATCGACGCGCGCATTTTCGAAATATCGGACTCGGGGCGAGACGGATACAGCTCGTAGAGTTTTGTCGCCACGGACAGTCCCAGAACAGCATCGCCGATGAACTCAAGGCGTTCGTTGTTCGGCAAATGTCCGTGCTCGTTGGCAAAACTGCGGTGGGTTAGAGCTAGGCGCAGGTGATCGTCGTCAAGCGAAATGCCGAGTTGTTCCAGCAGCGGGGTGTGATCGACTGACTCGTAGGCGATCTGCCAGGCTTCGGCGCCACTGATTTTGTGTTTCTTGGCGCGGCTCACAGGAACTTCTCCAGACCGGCCCAGCGTGGATCAACTCGCTCTTCCTCGCCTGAGACTCCATCGGGAGCCGGGACATCTGTGGACTCACTGTCGCAGGACGGCTGGCAGGTTGGGTTGAACGGCAACGACAGGCCAGCCTCGTCGATGAAGGCTTGCTCAAGATCAACACAGTCGTCCTCGACGCGCTTGACCTCGTCGCCGGAACCCATATCCTCGTCATCCTCGGGGTCGCCGGTGATGAACTCGTCGTGGGTGGAAAAGACCTGGCTGATGGTGACGTCGTGTGTCGGAGTGAGCTCCTTCAAGCAACGCACGCACTCGCCTTTCAGCTGTGCGGTCGCGGTGGCATCCACCAGCACGCCCGAGCCCAGGTTGGTCAAAGTAGCGACAACTGTGACGTCGCCGCCAGCAGGGATTGCGATCATTTCTGGGCCGATTCGCGAAGGAGACGGCCCAGTCTGGGTGACAACCTGCGGCATGCCGTCGCCGTGTAAAACCTCGACGACGTTAAATACAAAGGGATTAGTAGCCATAACAGTTCCCCAGCCTACCGCTCAGAGGGGCTTTAAGCGTAGTCGCCGGGCTGCTCAGTGCGCGGGCGACGAACGCGCTCGCCGCGATCTGGGCGCTCGTAGCGCGCAAACTCTTGGCGCTGCTGACCCTGGCCGGCGGTGGTGCCAGGTACACCGGAAACGCCGGCGCCTCGTCGCAAAGCACTGCGATCGCGGGTCACTGTGCGCAAAATGCCGGAGAGGGACTCTTCGAATTCGCCAAGCTTTGTGTCAACGAAGTCATCACACTCGGTGCGCAGACGATTCGACTCGGAGTGAGCAGATTCGACGATGCGGTGCGCTTCCTCGTCGGCGCGCTTCATCACTTCTGCCTCGCTCACCAGGCGAGTCTGTTCTTCAAGACCGTCGGAAACGGAACGCTCGTAGGCGTCGTTGCCTTCCTGGATGAGGCGATCTGCCTCGGCCTGGGCACCATCAAGGGTGCGGGTTGCCTCATCGTGAGCCCGCTGAACTGTGTCATTCGCCTCGGCCTCGGCGTTGGCAACCATGGCGGTCGCGCGCTGCTGCGCATCCTGGAGCATGTCCTCGGCTTCGTTGTGAGCATCGGTAACAAGGCGCTGTGCCTCGTCCTCAGCATCGGCCACCATGCCGTCGGCACGTTCTTGTGCGCCGCGGAGAATTTCATCTTGCTTGTCTAGGACATCCTGCGCGTCGTCAATTTCAACGGGCAGAGCGTTGCGAAGGTCGTCTAACAGCGCCAGCATTTCGTTGCGTGGCACCATGCAGTTTGCTGTCATGGGCACGCCGTAGGCCTGCTCCACATTATGGACAAGTTCATCAAGTGCTTCAAAGACGCGATACATGCCTCTCAGCGTACTTGCGATAGTGCTGCTACCTCGGCAATGCCAGCGGGCGTGTCTGGGCGCAAGACATCGCGCGGGCAGCCTTACGCAAATCCGTACGACTGGCCGTACGGTTTTGCGGAATGTACCCAAAGAGACACTTTGCGACGACAAAACCGCCGCCCACGCACTCGTGGACGGCGGCCGAAATCGTCGTAAAGCTTAGATGACGCCCTGTGCGAGCATTGCGTCTGCAACCTTCTTGAAGCCAGCGATGTTTGCGCCGATCACGTAGTCGCCTTCGCGGTCATATTCCTTCGCGGTTTGATCACAGCGCTGGAAAATGTTGGACATGATCTTGTGCAGGCGCTGGTCGGTGTATTCAAACGACCACGAGTCGCGGGATGCGTTCTGCTGCATCTCCAACGCGGAGGTAGCCACACCACCTGCGTTGGCAGCCTTACCAGGCGCAAAGTGGACGCCGGACTTGCGGAAGATCTCAATTGCTTCTGGGGTCGAAGGCATGTTGGCGCCCTCGGCCACGTACTTAACACCATTGTCGACGAGCATCTGAGCGTGTTCGCCGTTGAGCTCGTTCTGGGTTGCGCAAGGAAGAGCGACATCAGCCTCAAGCGACCAAATGGTGCCGTCGGCGTTGAAAGTTGCGCCGGTGGTTTCCTTGACGTACTGGCTGACGCGCTCGCGACGATTGTCCTTGATGTCTTTGAGCAGCTGAATGTCAACGCCGTTTGGAGTGCTGACCCAACCGGAGGAGTCGGAGAAACCAACGACAGTCGCGCCGAGTTCCTGTGCCTTCTCCATCGCGTAGATCGCTACGTTGCCGGAGCCGGAGACGATGACCTTGGCGCCGTCGAGGGACTCGCCGTGGGTGCGCATCATTTCGTTGGTGAAGTACACGGCACCGTAGCCAGTTGCCTCGGTACGTACCAGGGATCCGCCCCAGGTGAGGCCCTTGCCGGTCAGAACGCCGGATTCGTGCTGCACGGTCAGGCGGCGGTACTGGCCGAAGAGGTAGCCAATTTCGCGTCCACCCACACCAATATCGCCCGCTGGGACGTCACGGTACTCGCCGATGTGGCGGTAAAGCTCAGTCATGAAGGACTGGCAGAAGCGCATGATTTCTGCATCCGAACGGCCCTTCGGATCGAAGTCGGAGCCACCCTTGCCGCCGCCGATTGGAAGGCCGGTGAGGGAGTTCTTAAAGATCTGCTCAAAGCCCAGGAACTTGATGATGCCCAGGTTCACCGATGGGTGGAAGCGCAAGCCGCCCTTGTATGGGCCTAGCGCGGAGTTGAACTGGACGCGGAAGCCACGGTTGACGTGGACGTTGTTGTTGTCCGAGATCCAAGGAACGCGGAAGATGATCTGGCGCTCTGGCTCACACAGGCGCTGGATGAGGCCGTAGTCCGCGTAGTGCGGGTCCTTCTCGAGGACGATCTTGAGCGAATCCAGAACCTCTGCCACCGCTTGGTGGAACTCTGGTTCGCCTGCGTTGCGCTTCAGCAATTTGTTGTAGTAACCAGAGACCAGCTCTTTTGAAGAAGTCATCGCATTCCTTTCCTTGTCACTCCCGGGGGCGACGGTCAGCTCCGTAAGCGTCGGGTTCTATACTTGAAGGTCTTTACCTTTGCCCTTGGAGACATAGCTAACGCACAAGAGTTTTCACCTATTTCAGCGTTTTAGCAAGTCTTTAGCCCCCTGCCGAATAAAAACGCACCTTAAGTCCTATTCGGTACGATCTTTAAAGTTGTCCACGCGATTGTTTAGAATGACCTGCATGACTACACCCTCCGCGTCCGCTTCTAGCCCCATCGATGACCTCAACCACTCAGACGTCCGTGTCGTTATCGCGCCGGATTCTTTCAAGGGCACAGCTAGTGCCGAGGAGGCCGCCCAATGGCTAGGCGAAGGTGTCCGCCAGGTTATCGCCAACGCGCAGATCCAGCTCGCCCCGATGGCTGACGGTGGCGAAGGGACCTCAGCGAAGTTCGAAGGTGAGCGCATCACCCTGCCAACGACCGATGCTGCCGGGCGACTCACCGAAGCCACCTACACCTTCAACGCCGAAACCGAGACCGCGTATATCGAGGATGCCGCCGCCTCTGGCCTTCCAGCAGTAGCAGACAAGCCCTGTGCGGCGACCGGCGATACCTACGGCACCGGCGTTTTAATCGCCGACGCTGAGACTCGTGGCGCCCGCCGCATCGTCCTTGGTCTGGGCGGTAGCGCCACTGTAGACGGCGGCACCGGCATCCTTGTCGCCCTCGGGGTGAATCCGCTGAACAAAGAGGGCTACACCCTGCGCCCGGGCGGCGCAGCTCTCACAGACCTTGACGATTTCGACCTTGCCAAAGCCAACATCCCAGCCGGCGCCGTGGACTGGATCCTGCTGACTGATGTAGATTCCCCTGTCACCGGCCCGCATGGCGCAGCCCACGTCTTCGGTCCGCAAAAGGGGGCAACCGCCGAGGACATCGAGCAGCTTGATCGCGGTCTAGCCCGCCTCTGCGAAGTCACCGGCATCGATCCTGAAACCCCGCGCTACGGCGCCGCCGGCGCCATCCCTGTGGGTTTGGTGTGGCTGTCCACCACGCTCCACGGCAACGACGACCACATTCAGGTTCTCAGCGGTGCCGAGGTCCTCGCCGCCTCGATGGGCCTTCCCAAGCTAATCAACAACGCCTCCCTGGTCATCACCGGCGAAGGCGCATACGACGAACAGACCGCCTCGGGCAAGGTTGTCAACACGGTCATGTCGCTTGCCGACGACTCCCCCGCCGTCGTCGCAGTTGCTGCCGGAAAGATCGCTGCCGATCTCCCTGCGAGCGTGATTGGAACGGAGTTGTCGTCGCTAAGCGAGGCGGGTTCTGTCGCCGAACAGCTGCGGCGCGCTGGTGCCCAGATCGCGGTGGACTACCTGAGGATCTCCACCGTCCAAGGGTAAAGCGACGCTAGTTCGAAGTCGGTTTCTCTTTCCAGCGCTACCGGATCGGCGGGTAAATCTGCCTTCGGTGTCAAGATGCGCGAGAGTCCCATCGCGAGCTGGTTATAGGAACGCACGTTCTGCGCTTTGACGACGATGCGATGCATGCTGGCTCCCGCAGGATCTTCACCGCGTTCTTCGCGGTATACGTTGCGCAGCTGATCGGCGGTGAAATCGTCACATTCCTGGCCGGCGGTGTGGGCAATTTCACCTTGAGTGAGCATGTTCTTTGACTCCAGGATTGCTACCGCACGCTGGAACGCTTCGTAGACGTCGCCGGCTGCTGTGGGCGGCGTGTCTGGGATCAAAATGTCAAACTGGATAGACGGCATGATCTAACAATAATCAATAGTGTTGAGAGTATGACGTTTCCAGTTCACTCCTACCGCGATGCCATCACCACGATGGCCGACGGAACCATCAAACAGATCAATCCGTTTTCAGGCACTCAAGTGTGGACCGTCCCGGGACGAGGCAATCGTCCCATCTCTAAGCCAGTCAAAGACCCGCAGCCGCTTACCGACGAAGACTTCACCCACTCGTGCGCCTTTTGCGAGGCTTTCCCGCTGAAGACCCCGCCGGAGAAGTCCCGCATGATCAAGGGGCACGATGGTGACTGGCACATCTTGCGTGGCCTCCTACCTTCGGAGATGGATCAGACCCAGGCCTACTACCGCCGCGTTCCGAATCTGTTTGAAATCGTGTCTTACGACTACTGGGTGAAAAATTATGGCTTCCAGATGGACTCGGAAACAGCATTCCAAATGGGCCGCTATCTTGCAGATGAGCAAGGCCGCCAGCACGTCATCGACATTGTTCGCACGCGCATGAACGCTTCTGGTGGTGCTGGCGACACCAAGACGGATGAGGAACTTCTGGAACTAGCTCCAACCTACTTCGCAGGTGGCCACGACGTGATCGTGTCGCGTCGCCACTACGAAGATGGCGCCACCAACACCTCGCAGTTAGCGTCCTCCGGCACGATGACTCCCGACGAGCATTACGGGTTTATCGCCTTCACGATTGACTCGATGCGGGATCTGTATGAGCGCAACCGCTACGCGCCGTATGTCGTTGTGTTCCAAAACTGGCTCGCCCCCGCGGGCGCTTCGTTCGATCACCTGCACAAGCAGCTTGTAGCCATCGACGAGCGTGGCGTGCAAACCGACATGGAGATCCAGAAGCTGCGCACCAACCCCAACATGTACAACGAGTGGGGCGTGAACTACGCCAGCTACAAAAACTTGGTCATCGCAGAGAACGACTACGCCATTTTGATCGCGGGCTTTGGCCACCGCTATCCAACGATGGGACTGTACTCCAAGTCCGCCACCTCGGAACCATGGCTGCATACCCCAGAAGAGATTCGCGGTATGTCGGATCTGCTCCACGCGTGCCACGCCGCCGCCGGACCAGATGTAGCGTGCAACGAGGAATGGCACCACAAGCCGGTGGACCTGGATATCCCGATGCCGTGGCGCATCAACGTCAAGTGGCGCGTCTCTACCTTGGCAGGCTTCGAGGGTGGCACCAAGGTCTACGTCAACACCTTGTCGCCGTACAACATTCGCGACCGCGTTGTTTCGGCCATGTACCGTCTCCGCGCGGAGGGCCGGATCGATTCCACCATTCGCATCGCTACCGAATGCACCCCGGCGCGCAATGTGCTCAAGTACAACCCAGCGCTCAACGTCTAAGGGGCAATCAAAGGGCTGGGTCCTCGCAATTTGAGCGGTAGTGCACTAGGTTTTGCACTACCGCTTTTGTCTACGTAGGGAGTTGTTTGCGCGTGTCCAAAATTGCTCGGCTTTTGCAGAATCACACGATTGATCTGTCGTGGCAGCGCTCTGTTTACGAGTGGCTTCACGAGCATCCTGAGCTTTCTGGCCACGAACAAGAGACCCATCGTGCGATCGTCGCCGAGCTGGAAAAGTACGACTGCGAAATCGTCAGCCCCATCGGTGGCTACGGGGTTGTGGCAATCTTTCGCAACGGTGAAGGTCCCACCGCGCTATTCCGCGCCGACATCGACGGCCTCCCAGTGAAAGAGGCAACCGGTGTGCCGTTTGCGTCCACGCGCGTGCGCCCCGGCGCCGACGGAAACCAGGTGGGTGTCATGCACGCCTGCGGTCATGACATGCACGCCACCGCCTTACTCGGTGCCTGCGCGCTCATCGACGGCTCCCGCGACTCGTGGCAAGGCACCTTCATCGCCTTATTCCAGCCTGCCGAGGAAAATGCCATGGGTGCCACCGCCATGGTCCATGACGGTCTGCTTACTCGGGTGCCTCGCCCCGATGTCTGCTTTGGCCAGCACGTCATGCCGGGTCGCGCCGGTGAGGTGCAAACGAAGCCTGGCCCGCAATTCGCAGCGTGCGATTCCATTCGCATCCGGATTCCTGGTCGCGCAGCACACGGTTCTATGCCACATAACGCCATAGACCCGACCTATATCGCCGCGATGGTCGTCGTGCGTCTGCAGGGCATCGTCGGCCGTGAGGTTGATCCCAACGATTTCGCCGTGGTCTCCGTGGGCACCCTACGAGCCGGTTCGACCAACAACATCATTCCCGCCGAAGCTGAGTTGGTTCTCAACTGCCGCTTCTACAACGATGATGTCAAGCGCCGGGTCTATGCGTCGATCAGACGAGTCGTCGAGGCGGAGTGTATTGCCTCGGGCATCGAGGATGCGCCAGAGCTGGAGTTCTTCGCTCACGGTGAGCTGCTAGACAACGATCCCGAGGTTTTCGCGCGTGTGCGCACCACCTTCGACTCTGTCTTCGGCGATGTCTCTGTGGATGCCGAGCGCCGCACCGTATCGGAGGATTTTGCCAACATCCCATTGGCCTATGGTTCCCCGTATCTTTACTGGGTGATTGGTTGCACCCCGCACGAGGTGTGGGACCGCGCGGTAGCCAACAACTCCGTAAAAGAAGACGTGCCCGTTAACCACATGGATACATTCCTGCCCGACTATGAGCTTACTGTCGACGCAGCTACGCACGCCGCGGCCGCGGCCGTGCTTACTTACCTTGGCGCCGAGTAGCCAGTGCGCTTGATCGGCACAGGTCACACATGACGACGGCTATTGAGAGTACTTTATTACGAGAAATACCCACGATTGTTGGATAGACTCTGCCCAGTACGGTTTCTTTCCATTTATCGTAGAAATACGTGAGGTATTCAATGAATCAGCCAGCTACCCCACCCGCGCTCGAAACTACTGTGGGAGGCCATGTCCGCGCATACGCCGGTTTGACCCCACAATCCGCGACCAATAAGAAGTTCTGGTACGGCCTGTCCGCAGCCGTCATGGAGCAAATTGCCGACAAGTGGGAAGCAACCACCAAGGCATACGCAGCTACCCGCAAGCAGTCTTATTTCTCCGCCGAGTTCCTGATGGGCCGTGCCCTGCTGAACAACCTCACCAACCTCGGGCTTGTCGACGAAGCCAAGGCCGCTACCGAAGCTAACGGCCACAACCTAACCGACGTCCTCGAGTCCGAACACGATGCAGCGCTGGGCAACGGTGGCCTGGGCCGCTTGGCAGCCTGCTTCCTCGACTCCTCCGTCACCCAGGACTTCCCTGTGACCGGCTACGGCATCCTTTACCGCTACGGCCTGTTCCGCCAGGAGTTCGTTGACGGCTTCCAGAAGGAGCACCCTGACTCCTGGAAGGAAGGCGTTTACCCATTCCTGGTGCGCCACCAGTCCGAGCAGCGCATCGTGCGTTTCGACGACATGCAGCTGCGCGCAGTCCCTCACGACATGGCAATCACCGGCTACGGCACCGACAACGTAGGCACCTTGCGTCTGTGGAACTCCGAGCCAATGCGCGAGTTCGACTACGATGCGTTTAACTCCCAGCGCTTCTCTGACGCAATCATGGAGCGCGAGTCGGTCCACGACCTGACTCGCGTGCTGTACCCGAACGACTCCACCTACGCCGGCAAGGTTCTGCGTGTACGCCAGCAGTACTTCTTCGTCTCTGCATCCCTGCAGGAGCTCATCGATACTTACATCGAGCACCACGGCGAGGACCTCACCGACTTTGCTAAGTACAACTCCATCCAGCTCAACGACACCCACCCAGTATTGGCTGTCCCTGAGCTGATGCGTCTGCTGATGGACGAGCACAACCTGGGCTGGGACGAGGCGTGGAAGATCACCACCGAGACCTTCGCATACACCAACCACACCGTTCTTACCGAGGCCCTAGAGACCTGGGACGAGTCCATCTTCAAGCAGCTGTTCTGGCGCATCTGGGAGATCACCTTGGAGATCGACCGTCGCTTCCGCCTGGACATGGACGCCCGCGGCATCTCCCCAGAGCAGGCACACCGCATGTCCCCAGTTCACGATGGCAAGGTCCACATGGCCTGGATCGCCTGCTACGCGGCGTACTCCATCAACGGCGTTGCTGCGCTGCACACCGAGATCTTGAAGCGCGACACCTTGGTCGAGTGGTACAACATCTGGCCTGAACGCTTTAACAACAAGACCAACGGCGTTACCCCACGTCGCTGGCTGCGCATGTGCAACCCGCGCCTGTCTGGCCTCCTAGACCGCCTAGCTGGCTCCGACGAGTGGGTCACCGACATGTCCAAGCTGAAGGACCTGCGCCACTTCGCGGACGACGAAAATGTCATGCGTGAGCTGTACGAGATCAAGATCGAGAACAAGCGCGAGTTCGCTGAATGGATCCTCGAGCGTCAGGGCATCGAGATCGACCCAGAGTCCATCTTCGATACCCAAATCAAGCGTCTCCACGAGTACAAGCGCCAGTTGATGAACGCGCTCTACATCCTCGACCTGTACTTCCGCATCAAGGAAGACGGCGAGACCGTTCCAAAGCGCACCTTCATCTTCGGCGCGAAGGCTGCTCCTGGCTACACCCGCGCAAAGGGCATCATCAAGCTGATCAACGAGATCGGCGAGCTGGTGAACAACGACCCTGAGGTATCCAAGACCATCAAGGTTGTCTTCGTCGAGAACTACAACGTCTCCCCTGCTGAGCACATCATTCCAGCAACCGACATCTCCGAGCAGATCTCCACCGCTGGCAAGGAAGCATCCGGTACCGGCAACATGAAGTTCATGATGAACGGTGCGCTCACCCTGGGCACCCTCGACGGCGCAAACGTTGAGATCGCAGAAGCAGTTGGCGAAGAAAACGCCTACATCTTCGGCGCAGAGGAGGACGAGCTTCCTGGCCTGCGCGCGAATTACAACCCAATGCACGTGTACGAGACCGTCCCTGGTCTCAAGCGCGTCCTGGACGCACTGACCAACGGCACCCTGGACGACAACAACTCCGGCGCATTCCACGACATCCGCGCTTCCCTGCTCGACGGCGGCGGCTGGGAAACCCCAGACACCTGGTACGTCCTGGGCGACTTCGAGGACTACCGCGCTACCCGTGACCGCATGAGCGAAGAGTACTTCGCTGATCCACAGCACTGGGCACGCATGTGCTGGGTGAACATCTGCGAATCCGGCCGTTTCTCCTCCGACCGCACCATCCGCGACTACGCTACCGAGGTCTGGAAGATCGAGCCAACCGCGATCAACTAATCACGCCAGGTTGATCTGAATCGACAGTACGGCCCCTGCATAGGATCTACTCCTATGCAGGGGCCGTAGTGTTTTCGACACATACTTGCGACACACTTGCGAAGACGAGAAAACCGGCTGCTTCCCGGTGAAGCGGAGAAGCAGCCGGCTTAGGCTCTATCAGTCTAGAACTTCGGGTTACGGGTATCCTCGCCCAGCTGGTGGACGTGAATCATGTTGGTGGTACCCGCTACGCCCGGAGGGGTACCGGCGATAACAACCATGGTCTCGCCTTCGTTGTACTCTTCCATCGCCAGGAGCGACTCATCCATCACCTTGATCATGTCATCGGTCGATGCAACTTCGCGGCACAGGAAGGTCTCTGCACCCCAGGTCAGAGCCAGCTGGGAGCGAACTTCCTGACGCGGAGTGAACACCAGGATTGGCAGCGGCGTGTGTAGACGTGCTACGCGACGAGCAGTGTCACCGGAGGTGGTAAACGCCACGATCGCCTTTGCGTTCAGGCGCTCTGCGATGTCACGCGCGGAGTAGGACACAACGCCACGCTTGGTACGTGGGATGTGGTTCAGCGGTGGGACGGTACCTGCCGTCTCGGCAACGCGCACAATACGAGCCATGGTGCGAACCACGTTGTGTGGGTCCACGCCGATGGAGGTTTCACCGGAGAGCATGACGGCATCAGCGCCGTCGAGAACTGCGTTTGCAACGTCCGATGCTTCCGCACGGGTTGGGCGCGAGTTGTCGATCATCGAGTCCAGCATCTGGGTTGCGACGATAACTGGCTTCGCGTTCTCGCGCGCGATCTGAATTGCACGCTTCTGCACCAGCGGGACCTGCTCCAGTGCGATCTCAACGCCAAGGTCACCACGAGCAACCATGATGGCGTCGAAGGCCAAGACGATGGATTCCAATGCATCGACGGCTTCAGGCTTCTCCAGCTTCGCAATTACTGGAACACGACGGCCGACCTCGTCCATGACCTCGTGTACCAAGTCAACGTCTGCTGGGGAGCGGACGAAGGACAGTGCGATGAAGTCTACGCCCAGGATCAGTGCGAACTTCAGGTCGGCGATATCCTTCTCGGACAGCGCTGGGACGGAAATATCCATGCCCGGCAGGGAGACACCCTTGTTGTTGGACACTGGGCCGCCCTCGGTCACGCGGCAGACAACGTCGTTGCCATCGACCTCGGTGACGATCAAACCGACCTTGCCGTCGTCGACAAGCAGGCGGTCGCCAGGCTTCGCGTCCTGGGCGAGGTTCTTGTAGGTCGTCGATACGCGGTCGTGGGTGCCCTCAACGTCGTCGACGGTGATGCGGACGGTTTCGCCGGTTTCCCAGACGGTTGCGCCTTCCTTAAAGCGACCGAGGCGGATCTTCGGTCCCTGCAGGTCGGCGAGAATGCCTACTGCCTGGCCGGTTTCATCGGTTGCCTCGCGAACCCAACGGTAGTTCTGCTCATGATCGGCGTGGTCGCCGTGAGAGAAGTTCATACGCGCAACGTTCATGCCATCGCGAACGAGGCCTACAATTGCTTCCTTGCTGGCCACAGCTGGGCCAAGAGTACATACGATCTTTGTTCGTCTATCCACAGTATCCAACCTAGTCGCTTTTGGTGTGACTTATCGCATTTGGTGGGCGAATTCACCGAGATTGTTCGCACCGGCGTCAAGTCCTGACGAAATAAAGGCTACCTGTTATTCGTAGTCTTCGCTTCGCTGGAAGCCTCGCTTAGCGACGATTCCCCCACCTCATTGCGCGGATCTACCTCCTCGGGAGTCTCCTGTCCCTTGGGCAGTCGGAAGTAGACGATGAGTGCGACGATGAACACAATTGCCGAGACCCATGTGTTTACTCTCAGTCCGAGAATCATGGTCGCAGAGTCGTCGCGCATGAGCTCGATCCAGAAGCGACCCAGGGTGTAACCGACTACATACAATGCAAACACGCGACCGTGGCCGAGGCGGAATCGCTTCTCTGCCCACAGTAGGAAGAAAAAGACTGCGACGTTCCACAGCAGCTCGTACAAGAAAGTTGGGTGGACCGAGGTGATGATTTCACCGGTAGAGCGCCCTGTCAACGGCGCAAAGTCGCCGTTTTGGTCCACGCGGTAGTAAATATCGAGCGCCCACGGCACATCGGTTGGGCGACCGTAGATTTCTTGGTTGAACCAGTTACCTAAACGTCCGATTGCCTGCGCCAAGATAACGCCCGGCGCCACCGCATCGGCAAATGGTCCTAGTGGCAGTTTCTTCATTCGGAACAAGATCCACACGCCGAGACCACCAAGCGCGATCGCACCCCAGATACCTAGACCACCCGCGGAGATATTGAATGCATCCCAAGGGTTCTTGCCTGGTCCGAAATACTTATCGTAATCGGTGATCACGTGGTATAGACGGCCACCGATAATGCCGACGGGGATCGCCACGATCGCCGCGTCCCAGACCACGTCCACGTCGCCGCCCTTGGCACGGTAGCGGCGCACAGTCAGAGAAAGCGCGACGAGCATGCCGATGATGATGCAGATCGCGTAGGCACGAAGTGGGATTGGACCTAGGTACCAGACACCCTGCGGAGGCGAAGGAATGTTAGCCAAGAGTTGATTTTGCACGCATCTCAGTGTGCCTGATTATGCCCAGTTTTGCGAGATTAAGAGCGAGACGGGCAAGCGGGGTGTTGCCCCGCGGCGCTGAGTCGCATCGTCGCTGCTTTGATGTCCGGCTGGCTCATCACCGATTCGGCAGCAAGGACCGCATCCGCACCGTTGGACGCCGCACCGATGACATCGCGGGCATTGCGTACTCCCCCCAAGCTGATGCGGAGAACTTCAGTGGGCAGGCCTGGGCCGATCGACGCAAACATCTCGCGGTTGAGGTCATTGGTGTCAAATGTCCACGAGTTGACGCCAATCACGCTCGCGTGGGCTTGGAGGGCCCGGTCGGCTTCTTCCGGTGTGCGAACCTCTGCCATGCACACCATTCCTAGCGACTCAATCCTGTCGATCAGGCTTTCCAGACGTGCCTGGTCCATCAATCCCACCTGCAATGGAATCATGTCGGCACCGTAGCAACGAGCCTCGTGGATCTGATACGGGTCGACGATGACATCGCGACACACCATGGGCAGATCAACCGCCTCACGCGCAGCAAACATATCGGTGAGCGAACCGTCAAAGCGCAAGCGCTCCGTTTGGCATGCAATCAAATGAGCCCCACCGGCTTCGATGTCGCGGGCAATGTCTGCGATAGACAACGACAAGCCTGTGGGGCCAAAAACGGGAGAGGTGCGTTTAATCTCGACGATCACGCCACAACCGGGGCGTAAGAGGGCCGCTCGAACATCGCGAGTGGGGCCCATGTCCCGGGATCGTGCCTTCACCTCTTTGAAGGGAAGTTGGGCTTCCCTCTTGGCTACGTCGGCAAGCACCCCAGAGACGATGCGATCAACTGTGCTCGCAGTGTGCATCATTCACCTCCAAGAGTGCGACTTATAGAAAGTCTCGATGTCTCTAAGGCTAGCGGGTGCCGCTTCGGTTAAAAAAATTAGGTAAACAGTTGTTTGCCTGACGGGGGTAAACGGATGTTGGGGCGAGCCTCAACTCGGCGCGTTACGGGATATCAGTATCCCGCTTTTCTTCATCCGTCGGATCGATGTCCGCATCCAGGGCGTCCCACATCACGCGGCCGGAATCCGGGCTCGATTCGAGATCGTCGGCGATCTTCTTGCGTCGTGTCGCGGCGGTCTCATACTTATTCAGGTTCGCGGAATCGGTACCAGGTCGCAGCGCCATCACAACGCCGCCGATGATGGCCACTACCGCCCCTAAAACGGTGACCAACGGCCCGAGAGATGCCACTTGGACGTTGGTGATTTCCGCCCATTCAGCGATGGTGACGGGGTCATTGGCGCGCTGACTGGTTGCTCCTGCGGTGAGCAGGCTCTTCACTCGTTCTTCGTCGGGAGTTGTTACGAGCAGCATGATCGGCGAAATCGCGGCACCTGCTGCAGCTATCGCGCTTACCGCTCCGATGACACGCCTGCCCCACCTGCGTACGACAAAACCCGCGATCATCCCTGCCAACAGCAGCAGAATGACGGCAACAACTTCTGTGGACCACGATCCGCCCGAGACGGCAACGTAGCCATCACCGGATTTATCGTCGAAATAGTCAACGCCCATCCACTTCACAGAGGATCCGGCCCACATGATCAGTGCGCCGATTCCCAGCAATAGTGCGCCGATTCGCGAATACTTCTTGTCCACCGAGCTTCCTCCTAGAGCAACTGGTCCGCGTCAAAGCAGGTTCGGTCGCCGGTATGGCACGCGCCACCTACCTGCTTCACGGTAAGCAGCACAGTATCGCCATCGCAATCAAGGCGCACACCGGTGACTTCCTGGGTATGCCCGCTGGTGAGCCCCTTGATCCAGTACTCGTCACGAGAACGGGAGTAGTAGGTGCCACGCTTGGAGGCCAGCGTGTAGGCCAAAGCGTGATGATCCATCCACGCCATCATGAGGACTTCTCCGGTGCCGTCTGCCTGAACAACGGCCGGAACAAGGCCTTGGTCATTAAACTTCATCCGCGCTGCGATAGCAGGATCTAGGTCGTAGTCCAGGGGGTTTTCAGATGCTGTCACTTGCGCACCTCGTATCCCGCCGCGTCGAGAGCGTCTTTGACTTCGCTAATTGCTACTTCACCGAAGTGGAAGATCGACGCCGCAAGAACTGCGTTTGCGCCCGCTGCCACAGCCGGAGGGAAGTGCTCTGCTTTACCGGCGCCGCCGGAAGCAATGACCGGGATGTTCACTTCTGCGCGAACTTTCTCGATCAGCTCGATATCAAAGCCGTCCTTGGTGCCGTCGCCATCCATAGAGTTCAGTAGGATCTCGCCAACTCCGAGCTCCTCGCCCTTCTTCGCCCACTCGACGGCGTCGATGCCTGCAGAGCGGGTACCACCGTGGGTGGTGACCTCGAATCCCGAAGGCTGTGGCTCCCCGCCTTCAGGCACGCGACGCGCGTCCACTGACAAAACGATGCACTGAGCGCCAAAGCGTTGGGACATCTCGCGCAGGATCTCCGGGTTCGCAATCGCTGCGGTGTTCACGCTGACTTTGTCCGCACCGGCGCGCAGCAGCTCGTCGACATCGTCTACGGTGCGCACTCCCCCGCCTACGGTGAGAGGGATGAACACCTCATTCGCGGTCCGACGAACAACCTCGAGCATCGTGCCACGCCCCTCCTTCGACGCTGTGACGTCGAGGAAGGTCAATTCGTCTGCCCCTGCTTTGCCGTAGCGTTGAGCAAGTTCTACCGGATCGCCGGCATCGCGAAGGTTTTCAAAGTTCACGCCTTTGACAACGCGACCGTTGTCTACATCGAGGCAAGGAATGACACGGATAGCTACAGCCATGATCGTGAAGGTTCTTTCTACTTAGTATTTGTAATTTCGGCGATGGTGTCCATCACCGTTGCATGTGCCTTGGGTGGTGCGGCAATAACTCCGAGGGATGTCGGATGCCATTCGCCGCCCAATCCATCGGTCACTTTTGCACCCGCATTGCGCGCGAGCAGCACTCCGGCAGAGTTATCCCATACGTGTGGCGAGAAGCTCAGGGCCGCGCTGAAAACACCCTGCGCGACGAATGCCAAATCCACGCCCACAGAACCAGTGATACGAGGGCGCAGGTCGGTGTCTGAAAGCCACCCGATCAGCTTCAGCCGGTATCTCGCAGGAAAGCGCTGCGAGTCGGGCGAGCCCACGGAGCCCACGCCGACCAAGGCGTTGGACGAGGGCTCGTCGACAAGCGGAGGAAGTTCTTTGCCGTTGAGAATGACAGGTTGGCCCACCGTGGTGCTCATGGTCATATTCATCAAAGGCATGTCGGTGATTGCGACAACCGGTTCATTGTTCACGATCAGCGACAACAAGATCGCACAGTTGGGGTTGCCTGCAGCATAGTTTGTGGTGCCATCGATCGGATCGATGATCCAGCAGGCATCGGGTTCGAAAGTACCGCCTTGCTCCTCGCCGAAGACGGGAATGCCTGTTTCTGCTTCCAAGCGCCGGCGAATCATCTTCTCGATGTTAAGGTCCGCTTCTGTGGCAAAGTCCCCATGCTTTTTGTATAGAACTGGTGCTGCGCCCACGCCCGCGACGAACATCTCGCTTGCCTCGCGGATGACATCGTGAGCTGTCTGCAGCATTGCTTGGGGATTAACCATGTTTTTATCCTAGACCACTGTAGCTACTGCCCGATGGCAGTCAGGGCTTGGCGAAGAGTAAAACGCTTTTCGTACAGCGCCTTGCCAATGATGACGGAATCGATTCCCTCATCTTGGTACTTTGCAACCTCAAGGACATCGTCCAAGGTGGCGATTCCGCCCGAGGCGGTGATCATCGCATCGGTGGCTGCTGAGACTTCACGCAACAGCTGGATGTTTGGGCCAGCTAGGGTGCCGTCTTTGGACACATCGGTGACCACGAATCGGCTGCATCCAGCGGCGTCGAAGCGTTCGAGCACCTCCCACAGATCGCCTCCGTCCGAGGTCCAGCCGTTGCCCTTGGTGCGCCATTCACCGTCTTCCAAACGGACTGCGATGTCGATGGCCACTTGGTCGCCGTGGCTTTTTAACACGTCAATCATCCACTCAGGATTCTGCAGCGCGGCGGTACCAATGTTCACGCGCTTTGCGCCCGTAGCCAGGGCACGTTCCAGCGAAGCGTCGTCGCGAATGCCACCGGTGAGCTCAACGTTAATGTCCAGCTTCGAGGTAATTTCTGCCATCAGCTCATGGTTGGAGCCTCGGCCAAACGCCGCGTCGAGGTCAACGAAGTGGAGCCACTGCGCTCCCTGTTCCTGCCATTCAAGCGCTGCTTGCAAAGGCTCACCGTAAGTCTTTTCGGTGCCGGCCTCGCCTTGGTCTAGGCGGACAGCTTTTCCGTCAACAACGTCAACTGCAGGAAGCAAAGTAAAAGTCATGCCATCTATCCTACGATAACGCTTTAGGCCAGCGTGCCTAGCCAGTTGCGCAGCAGATGCAGACCTACGTCACCGGATTTTTCCGGGTGGAACTGTGTGGCCCACAGCGGACCGTTTTCCACCGCGGCGACAAAGCGAGCGCTCTCGTGGGTTGCCCATGTCACTCGCGGCGCAGCGATGAATTCATCAACCGGCATGTCCCACGATTGCACCGCGTAGGAGTGGACAAAGTAGAAACGGTCGTCGTCGTTAAGCCCTGCGAACATCTCGGATCCGGCGGGAGCATCCACAGTGTTCCAGCCCATGTGCGGCAAAATCTTGGCATCAAGCTTGTCGACGACCCCTTGCCACTCACCGCAGCCCTGCGTTTCCACTCCGTGCTCGACACCCTTGTCGAATAGCACCTGCTGGCCAACACAAATCCCCAGCACTGGACGCGAACCTGCGAGGCGTTGCCCGATAATTCGCGGTCCCCTGATCTTGTTCAGTCCGTCCATGCAGGCGGCGTACGCCCCTACACCTGGGACGAGAAGGCCGTCGGCCTCGATGGCTTCGTAAGGATCGCTGGTGACGGTGACGTCCGCACCGACATGTTCCAGGGCGCGTTGCACCGAACGAAGATTTCCTGAGCCGTAATCCAGCACTGCGACTTTCACCATGGCTCCCAAGTGTAAACGCAGCATGCTTAACGACGACGCACCTGCCCCACCTTTATTTCTTCCGGCGAACTTCCTTCAGCCGTGTGGCGATGTTGTTGTTTTCCACCACTCGGTATTTGCCAAGGGTGCGATCGATAGCGGTCAACAGGATTCCGAAAGCGATGATAAACGCCGCGGTTGTAAATGCCCCTGGGTAACCGGTGCTTGCCACGATCATTCCGAACACCATCGACCCGGTGCCAGTGCCACCATCGAAGAAGATGTTCCACACTGCTGATGCTTCGGAGACCTTGGTGCGTGGGAGTCGGTAGAACATGCTGAGCAGTGCCTCATTTTGCACCGCGCCGAAGCCGCCGCCGAAGAGCACTGCCGCGAGGACCATCCACCACACTGACCAGTCGAAGACCATTACGGAGACGATGAGCAAAATTCCTGCCAGAGCGGAGAACTGCGCCGGGATCATAGCGATACCTGGCTCACCGCGCTTATCTGCGATGATGCCGACGAAATAGCGCACGATCATGGCTGCTGCGCCCGCGATCGACAAAATGAGGCCGCCGAGGACTGCTCCTGTTGCAGGATCTTGTTCCTTAATGGATGCCGGCAAGAATGCGGTGATGGCGCCGAAGCTCATGGACAATGTTGTCAACGCGAGGGCCGGGACGATCACCAACTTCCACATCGGTGTCTGCAGTGAGGTGGAGTCGTGCTTTTCTGCTCGATCGGCTTTGATATGAGGAATTCTCAAACACATCAACCCTGCGACCAAGGCGATCACTGCGGCGAGGATGTAGACGGAGTTGTATCCAAACGGCTCGGCCATTGCAAGGCCAACCGGTAAGAAGAGCATCTGCGCAACGCCGACGAAAACGCCGAGCATTCCCGTAGCTTTTCCTAGGAAGCGTGCGGGCACGAGCTCTGCCATCAGAGCAGATTCGGCAACAGTAATTGCGCCAAAACCTACTCCACGCAGTGCGCTGAAGAGCAATACAGTGGAGGCATCCATGTTGATCATGTGACCAAGCGCCGGGATGCCGAGCAGCAGCGCGGACACCACCATCACTGGGTTGTACCCCACGGTGCGCAGCATCCACGGAGTGCAAACCTGGGTAATTACCGTGGCCGCCATGAAGATGCCGGTAGAGGCACCTGCAAGGGTTGCCGAGCCACCGGCTTCGAGTACTGCCACTGGGAGGACGGGCAGCAAAAGCGACCAGGCACCGAAGGCGGCACCGACGGCGATGAGGGTGGGCACAAATCCTGGTGCCTTCCAGATGCTGTCGAGTTGTTCAATCTCGTCGCGGGAAAGGCGCTGGGTGGCCACGTTCCTCATCACTCCTTAAAACGGCATCAGGTTGAACAAGCTCCCCAACGCTACCAACAGTGCTACGGCGGCTAGTACCGCCATGATCATCGTCATTAACTTAGATCCGTTTTGATACGCGGACCAAGCACCACCGACAAACATGCCTGCCACGATGAACAACAGCCACACGGCCATGCTCCCGCCTACTGAGGGAGAGCCTTCAGCAAGTAAGCGAGTCATAGATTACAGAGCGCCCTTGGTTGATGGAACACCGTGGACGCGCGGATCCATCTCGGTTGCTTCGCGCAGAGCGCGAGCCACGGCCTTGTATTCTGCCTCGGTGATGTGGTGCGGGTCGCGACCGTATTTCACGTTGACGTGCAAGGTGATGCGCGAGTTGTAGGCTAATGTCTCGAAAAAGTGGCGGTTGATCACGGTGGCGTAATGCCCGCCGATGATCTGCCAGTCCATGTTCTCTGGCTCGCCGTTCATGACAAAGTATGGACGGCCTGAAATATCTAGCACGGCTTCAACCAGAGTCTCATCCATCGGCAGCTGCATGGAGCCGAAGCGACGGATGCCCTTCTTATCTCCCACTGCGTCAAGTAGTGCCCAGCCCATGGTGATCGCGGTGTCCTCGACGGTGTGGTGCGCGTCGATGTGCGTGTCACCCGTGGCGTGCACCTTGAGGTCGAAGGAACCGTGGGTGCCAAATGCGGTGAGCATGTGGTCAAAAAACGGCAGGCCGGTATTTACGTCGACATTGCCTGAACCGTCGAGATTGATCTCCACGGTGATATCGGACTCGCTAGTAGTGCGAGTTGCGGTGCCAATACGGTCAGCCATTACAGCCCTTTCTCCTTCACGATGGCAGCAGCCTTGAGGAACATGTCATTTTCGATGTCCAAGCCAATAGTGACACGCAAGTGACCTGCAACGCCAACGTCGCGGATCAAGACATCCTCGTCCAAGAACGCCTGCCATGCCGCGGCGGCATCGTTAAAGTTGCCAAAGAACAAGAAATTCGATTCGCTGGGCACCACCTCGTAGCCCATGTCGACCAGTGCGGCTTGCACGCGAATGCGCTCCTGGGAGAGCTTATCCACGGTCTCCAGGGTGTCCTCGCTGTGGCGCAGTGCCACAGTTGCAGCTGCTTGCGCTAGCACCGAGAGGTGGTAAGGAAGGCGGACCAGCATCACAGCTTCAATGAACGCCGGCGCTGCGACGAAGTAGCCCAAGCGTCCACCGGCAAAGTCGAATGCCTTGCTCATGGTGCGAGAGACGACGAGTTTGTTTGGGTACTTCTCTAGCAGTGTCACCGCAGACGGAGACGGGGAAAACTCGCCGTAGGCTTCGTCGATAATGACGATGCCGTTGGCTGCGTTTACGATACGTTCGATGTCTGCCAGTCTAGTGACATCGCCGGTGGGATTGTTCGGGGTCGTCACAAAAACAATGTCTGGGTTGTGCTCGGCGATCGCGGCCAACGCGACATCCATGTCGATGCGGAAATCGGCACCACGATCCACGCCGATGAACTCGGTTTGAGTGCCGGATGACAAGATCGGATGCATCGAGTAGCTCGGGACAAACCCCATCGCGCTGCGACCCGGTCCGCCGAAGGCTTGGAGCAGCTGCTGGAGAATCTCGTTGGATCCGTTGGCTGCCCACAGGTTGTCTTTGGTCACCGTCACACCGGTCTGCTCACTTACATAGGTGGCTAATGCGGTACGAAGCTCAACAGCATCGCGTTCCGGGTAACGGTTGAGCGTGGAGGCAAGCTTGGATACCTCGGCGACAAGGTCGTCGATAAGTGCTTGCGACGGCGAATAGGGATTCTCGTTGGTATTTAACTGAACAGGTACCTCTAGCTGTGGAGCGCCGTACGCGGATTTGCCGCGCAGCTCCTCGCGCAAAGGCAACTCGCCCAGCGAAGTCTGCGGGGCGAGTGTGTTTGGAAGAAAGTCCATTAGCCTTACTGCTCCTCAAAACGTGCTCGGATGGCCTCACCGTGTGCTGGAAGCCGCTCATCGTCGGCAAGAACGATGATGTGCGGGCCGATTTCTGCCAGTGCTTCCTTGTTGTATTCGATCAGGTTGACTGGGCGCAGGAAGGTATGGGTGGTTAGGCCTGCGGAAAAACGCGCGGTGCCCGAGGTCGGCAGTACGTGGTTGGAGCCTGCAGCGTAATCGCCCAGCGGGACTGGAGAATACTCGCCGACGAAGATCGCACCGGCGTGCTTGATGCGCTCGGCTACCTCGCGAGCGTTGCGGGTGTGAATTTCCAAGTGTTCCGCCGCGTATGCGTCTGCAACGGCGATGCCTTGCTCAAGGTCGTCGACAAGAACCACTCCGGACTGCTCACCGACGAGTGCTGCCTTGACTCGATCGGAGTTGAGGGTGACGGTGTAGCGTTCCTCGATCTCCTTGAGGGTTTGGTTGGCAAGCTCCTCGGAATCGGTGATCAACACAGATGCGGCGAGAAGGTCGTGCTCGGCCTGGGAGATCAAGTCGAACGCGAGGCTGACTGGGTCGGCGGAGTCGTCGGCAAGAATCGCAATCTCGGATGGGCCTGCTTCTGCATCGATGCCAACAACACCATTGACCATGCGCTTTGCTGCGGTGACGTAGATGTTGCCCGGGCCGGTGATGATATCTACTGGCTCAAGGTTTTCGGAATCATCGCCGTAAGCCATCAAGGCGACAGCCTGTGCGCCGCCGACTGCCCAGATCTCGTCAACGCCGAGTAGCTTGCACGCCGCGAGGATGGTTGGGTGTGGCCAGCCATCGAACTTCGCCTGAGGTGGGGTGCACACAACCATGGATGTAGCTCCTGCCTCCTGCGCAGGGATCACGTTCATCAGCACGCTCGATGGGTACACGGCTTCGCCACCTGGAACATACAGGCCGACGCGGTCGATAGGAATGAACTTCTCGGTCACTGTCGCGCCAGGTCCGAGCTCTGTGGTGTGTGGCTCAGGCTTCTGTGCGGCGTGGACCTTGCGGATGCGAGAGATCGCCTCCTCGAGAGCCGTGCGCACTTCGTCGCTGATGGTCTCAAGAGCGTTATCGATGACGTCTTGGGGTACGCGAACAGATGCTGGGGTGATGCCATCGAACTGCGCACCGTACTCAAGAGCCTTGGCAGCGCCATGCTCCTTGACTGCTTCCACGATTGGGGCGACGGTCGGCATGACCGAGTTCACGTCGGTGCCACCACGTGGCATGACACGACGAAGTTCCGAAGTGGATGGAGTACGACCACGCAGGTCAGTGACTTTCAGCATCGATTCTCTCCTCGAGCTTGAGTGGGTGCGCTCAGCAGTGAGCGCGGGTACGCCTCTCATTGTATTCCTGCGGGTGGTTTCCACCACACATCGGCTGTGTATGGCCTTACCCGGCAGTTTTGCAGCTTCTACTTCACGGATTGGTGCGCTTAGGATAGCGTGCAAGACAGAGAGATAGATCCCTTTAACAGCCCTTTGAAGGAGGTGAGCAGGTTGGCCAAACACCGCGCGCCCGATCCCCAAGATGAATTTGCCACTGAGGTAACGCTGACGCGGGTGGCGAAAATGCTCACCGGTTTAGGCTACGAGACCGTGGCGGAGTTCGACCGTCTTGTGATCTCCGGTCACGACTACGTCGCCACCGTGTGGATCAGTTTTTCCGCCCCCTTGGCTTTGGTCATCGATGGTCAACGACGCGTTCCCGCACCGTTCGAGCAGGCCTCGACCCTTGCGCACTTCCTAGACACTTGGAATCACGACCGCATCGCCCCCACCGCGAGCTATCACATGCTTGACACCGGTGACTTGCTAATTCGCCTGCGGTCCGCGACCTTTATCAAGTTTGGGCTTACCGACGACCAGCTCGCCTCGGCTCTCACCGGCGCGCTAAATTCAATGAACACGTTTTCTACTGAGTATCGCGTGCATTTTCTGGCCAACGACGAGGACGAATCGTTGCCGGAAACAATCAAGCGAGCCCAAGACACTGAGGCACTGCGCGGCCCACACCCCAGTACTCGCCACCTTCCGCCCGACGAGGAACTCCCGGTGTTTGGGGCCCCTGATCCTGTGGAGATCTCCGGCGACGAGCCACTCGACGAGTTTGAATTTTCCCATGTCGTCGAACCTTTGGATCAGTTGGATTTTCGTTATTCGATCGCAGATGAAGACATCGTGACTACCGCAGTTAACGGCCTAGGTTTCGCTTTGTGCGTTGATTCCGACACGTTTTTCCGCGTTACCGGCGTCTACCCCACCACGCTCGATCCCACGCACGACTTCTTAAGCGTGTGGCTGGCGTGCAACGAGCACAACGAGGAAGCGGTATTCACCACCGCTTATACCCGCGTAGAAAACGACACCTTGCTCTTGCAAGTGGAGACCGCTTGCGACATTTCGCAAGGAATGGCGCTAGATCAACGCAGCCATTTTGTGGTGTCCTCCCTGGTCGGAATCTTAAGCGGGATGGACACGGTTTGCTTGCAGGCCTGCGGCTATTCCATTATCGATTGGCCGCAGTAGGTTTGGCCGCAGTAGGTTTGGGCGCAGCGCAGTTACACCGCATCGTCAGCTGGCGATGACGCTTCAAGTTCTTCGGGCGTTGCGACGAGTGCCATTGTCCAATAAGCAAGCGTTGCCATAAATGGGCCTGCCAGCCAACCCACCCCAGGGGCTAACGCTGGGACAAGTTTTACCCCTTCGAGGTTTCCCGAGGAATGCTCCGGCATGGGATGCAACGCGTTCGCGGTCCATTCGCCCACGACGTAAAAACTCACGGCCGCGAAGAAGGCTACTACCCCTGACCACAGCAGCATTCCTACTCCGGAAATTCCGCCGACGATGAGAAAAGCGATGATGGCGATGATCGCACCGGCTAGGCCCGTGAGGATCGCAAAAGAGATGAACGAAGAGAATTCGACGTTGACGGGGCTGGCAGCTTCGTCGACAAGCAGCATGCCGTCTTTCATGTTCCCGATATAAGTGGGGCGAAGGGCTCCCCAGATTGCGCCGACGACTACACCGAGTAGGAGCCCCCACATCAAAACACCCGCGCCCGAACCTACGACGAAGCGACCGGTGTTCCGTGGTCGTTGAGCGCGGGTCGCAGTAGGAGTGCGGTAGTTAGTCATGGGTGTATACCGTACTCCGCACTTGAGCGCGGGGTGATCTAAGCCGGGGTGAGTTAAAAGTTCCCACCACCGGACAATTAGACAGCGGAGCTATCTTTAGTTGCACATCTTCCACGAGCCGTTTTCGTGCTCGAAGATCTGGGTAGCGTGGCTTGGGCCGTCCTTGGTGTGCACGGAGACTGTAGCCGATGCGCGGTTGCCATCAACCTTGACGTCCGAGACGTTTTCCACGTAATTCTGCGAGGTGTCGATGCCAAGCTCTGCGAAGGACATGTCAGGCATGCTTCCGGTATCAAATGCCTGTGGGCCGCCGTTTTCGTCGATCACGCGGGCGCAGGTGTTGTTCAGCATCGCGTCGGTCATGCCCTTGAGGGTGTTCTGTGCGTACAGGTCGTCAATTACCGCACGAATCTCCGCGGTTACCTCAGGGGACCCTTCAACACCACTTTGCAGCGGCTGAATATCTGCAATCGGAGCCTGACCATTATTGAATGGGTTTTCTACGGTGTTCGGATCACCCTGCGGGCCAAGGTTCTCTCCCGGAGGGGTATTTGGATCAGCTGGCTTGTCCTTGTCTTCGCCTTCCGGCTTCTCCTCGGAAGTTGCGGACTCTGTGGATTCAGTGGATTCCTTGGTCTCAGAAGACTTCGCCTTCGAGGAATCCGCCGCCTTGGACGCCGTTGCTTCCGTTGCGTCAGAAGCAGTCTTGGTTTCCGACTCGTCCGAGCCGCATGCAGACAACGCAAGCGGAAGCACAAGGGCTGCGGCTGCGATTGTCTTTTTTGTCTTTGTGGAAACCTTCACGTTGTCTTTCTCCTCGGGTTACGCCAGGCATTTCACCGATCGTCCGACTCCTTTCCAGGAAGCGATACCTCGGTAGCACGTAGAAATGCCCAGCTGCATATTTGGCTTTCACTGACCTTATCAATGGAGTCCTTGTTTTTATTACAAGTCTTCCGCATAGAACACTGTGAATGTCCGCTTGCTCACGTACATCCGGCACAATCCCTGCCGACAGATTGAGTATCCTCAATCATCATGCAGCTCTCTCGTAGTTACATCGTCGACGCGGCGCTAGAGATCCTGGACACCTATGGATTCGCCGATATGACCATGCGTCGCGTTGCCACGCAGCTCGGTGTGGCCCCCGGCGCACTTTATTGGCACATCTCCAACAAACAGGAGCTCGTCGCAGCAATCGCCGAGGCGATCATCGAACCCATCGGCGTTCGCTTGGCGACGACTCCCCTGTCCCCGGATGAGCTATGCACTAGTTTGCGCGAGTTCCTGCTCCATCACCGCGACGGTGCCGAAGTGGTAGCTGCTGCCATGTCACAGCCGCAATCCGCTGTGCGATTGAAAATATTTGAGGCTGTGACGTCGTCGATAAGCGAGTATTTTGACACCCAGATTCTCAGCCCCAGCGACATCGAAGCAGCAGCAACGGGCTTAACCCACCTGACCGTGGGTGCAGCCGCATTACACCAGGCAGGTCTGCAGTTTGCCGAAGCGACCGGCGAGGAGTTCGACGCCGACAATGAATGGCAATCCCAGAATGCCGTCAGGTTGCTCTTAGCAGGTTTGCGAATGAAGGAACTCGAGAGCCAAAACGGTAAGTAATGCGATTTTCCACTAGCATTGCCAACTATGACTAACGCGACTGCAGAAACTCCCCAGGTTTGGCCCGGGGATGCCTATCCGCTCGGCTCAACCTACGACGGCGCAGGAACCAACTTCGCAATCTTTTCCAACATCGCCCACAAGGTGGAACTCTGCCTGATCGACCGCGAGGAAAACGAGATCCGCGTTCCTCTGGAAGAGAAGGACAACTACGTCTGGCACGCTTACCTCCCTGGCGTTGTGCCGGGCCAGCGCTATGGATACCGCATTCATGGCCCTTGGGACCCAGCCAACGGCAAGCGTTGCGATCCAAACAAGCTTCTTGTCGATCCATACGCGCGAGCATTCGATGGCGAGTTCGACGGCGACCCATCCCTCTTCTCCTACGACGTTTTTGCCGACCCTCCGGGAAGCGGGCGCAACGAAGACGACTCGCTTGGCCACACCATGAAGTCCGTCGTTGTCAACCCGTTCTTCGACTGGGGTGACGACCGCGCTCCCAAGGTCCCAGCCCACGAAACCGTGATTTATGAAACTCACGTCAAGGGCATGACCGCCACTCACCCGGACGTACCGGAGGAGATGCGCGGCACCTATGCCGGCATGGCGCACCCATCGGTGATCAACTACTTCAAAGATCTCGGCGTTACCTCGGTCGAGCTGATGCCGGTGCACCAGTTTCTCCAGGACGATCGCCTGCGCGATCTTGGTCTGCGCAACTACTGGGGCTACAACACCTTCGGCTTCTTTGCTCCCCAGCAGGATTACGCTGCCGCAACCAAGCCAGGCGGCGCGGTGTCCGAATTCAAGGGCATGGTCCGCGCCTACCACGAGGCTGGAATCGAAATCATCCTCGACGTGGTGTACAACCACACCGCCGAAGGCAACCACCTCGGCCCAACCATCGCATTCCGAGGCATCGACAACGAGGCGTACTACCGCTTGGTCGACGGCGACCGGTTCCACTACATGGACTACACCGGCACGGGCAACTCCCTGAACGTGCGCGACCCGCACTCGCTGCAGCTCATCATGGATTCTTTGCGCTACTGGATCACAGAGATGCACGTCGACGGCTTCCGCTTCGACTTGGCGTCCACCTTGGCGCGCGAGCTCGACGACGTCGATCGCCTTGCGACCTTCTTCGACCTGGTCCAGCAAGACCCTGTGGTGTCCCAGACAAAGCTCATCGCCGAGCCATGGGACATCGGCCACGACGGCTACCAGGTGGGCAACTTCCCAGCGCTCTGGAGCGAGTGGAACGGAAAGTACCGCGACACCATGCGCGACTTCTGGCGCGGCGAGCCTTCCACACTAGGTGAGTTCGCCTCCCGCCTGACCGGTTCTTCTGACCTGTACCAGCACAACGGCCGCCGCCCAACCGCTTCGATCAACTTCATTACTGCTCACGATGGCTTTACGTTGAATGACCTAGTCAGCTACAACGAAAAGCACAATGAGGCGAACCACGAAGACAATCGCGACGGCGAGTCCCACAACCGCTCCTGGAACCACGGCGTTGAAGGCCCCACCGACGATCCCGTCATCCTCGATCTGCGCGACCGTCAGCGACGCAACTTCTTGACCACTCTCTTGCTCTCCCAGGGCACCCCGATGATTTCGCACGGCGATGAGATTGGCCGCACCCAGGGCGGAAACAACAACGCCTACTGCCAGGACAGCGAAATCGCGTGGATGGATTGGGACCTACTGGAGAAGAACGCTGAGCTTCACGGCTTTACCCGCCGCCTATTGAAGATCCGTCAGCTGCACCCAGTGTTCCGCCGCCGCCGCTTCTTCGACGGAGGTCCTTTGGGTACCGACGTTCTCGATCGCGACATCGCTTGGCTTGTCCCAGACGGCCAGCTGATGACGCAGGGCGACTGGGACTTTGCCTTTGGCAAGGCCCTCATGGTCTACCTCAACGGTACCGCGATTGCAGAGTCCGACGAGCGAGGTCAGAAGATCGAGGACGATTCCTTCATCATGATGTTCAATGCTCACTACGAGGACATCGAGTTCACGATCCCTCCAAAGCACCTCGGCGCTAAGTGGCAGCTTCTCATCGACACCACCGAGAAGACGGGCTACCCACTGGAACAGTCGGTTCACGAACCAGGTGACACCGTCACCGTCGAGTCCCGCTCTACCTTGGTACTCAAGCAGGTCGAACCGCCAATCTTCGACGAGCCCGACGACGAAGCAGAAAACGCTGAGAACGCTGAGCTTAGCGACGAAGCTCCTGTCGAAGAAGCTTCCGCCCCTGAGGCAGAGGCTCCTGCTGAGGCAGATGCTCCTGCTGAAGAAGAGGCCGCTGAAGCTGAGACACCAGCAGAGGAAGCCCAACCAGAGGAGTAATCCGGTGTGTCGGAGCCGCGGGTAGGATAAGCAGAACCACTTGTCCTACCCGCATTCCCCTTCAAGGAGCATGTCGAAGTGATTGCAGCTCACGGCGCATCCATCACCGTTACCAACCAAGCCATCCGCATTATCCCCTCGGATCTTGCGGCCTCGCTGCACGGTGTCCAGGCCGATATATCGATAGCGATCACCGATATCACCTCTGTGGGGCTCGTCCCTGGCGACGCTTGGGACAACAGTGTCCTGACGATCACGACTACTAAGGGTGAGACTTCGCTGAGTTTCGCGCCCAACACGTTGTCGGAGGCAGAACGCATCGCACAGTCCATTGAGGCCGCGCAACGGGGCGAAGCACCTGCAACCGATGCCACCTCGACGACAGTTTCGGGCATTCCGGGTTTCGATTTCGTGGCTTTCGACGTTGAGACCGCGAATGGTGAGTGGGGTTCGATCTGCCAAATTGGCTTAGTCCGGTTCATCGACGGCATTGCGACGGAACGCGCCTCGTGGCTGTGTACTCCCCCTCCGGGGTTGGACACCTTTGATCCCTACAATGTGGCGATCCACGGGATCACCGCCGATGCTGTCGCCGATGCCCCTTCCTTTGCCTCTCGTTTAGACCAGCTCGAGGAGTTCGTCGGCAAGCTCCCGATTGTGGCGCACAACGCGCAATTTGATGCCACCGCTTTGCGCGAAGCAGCCGTGGCTTCGAATAAGCCAGCGCCCACGATCATGTTCGCATGCACGCTGGCACAATCCCGCGCGGCGAAGTTGCACGTGGAAAACCACAAACTCCCGACTTTGGCTGAGGCTTTTGGGGTGGAGCTGCTCCAACACCACGATGCTGCAGCAGATGCCGCCGCGTGCGGTGAAATCATGGTTTTCTTGGCACAACAAGCTGGGCATTCCGGATCTGTCATGGAGTTTGTACACGCTACCGGTTTCACTCTGGGCGTGATCGAGTCGAATCGTGTGGTGCCTGTGCTGCGGGACCGTTCAGGTGCTGGTCGCGCGCTACAGGAATCCCGCGTGCAACAGCTCACCGAACAGCCCGAGAAGGTCGATGTGTCACCTGCGCCCGAGGTTTCTGGGGCAGGTACAGATCAACCTTCTCGTCGAGGGCCCGCGCCGTGGCAGTCAGTGGCTACCCCCGATACCATCCCTGATCCTAATCCCGATGCGGATTCATCCAACCCGTTGTTCGGACAAAACGTGACCCTGACTGGTGAGTTCGAGCCTTTTGACAAAGGAGCTCTGTGGTCTGGCATAGCCCATTTGGGCGGGCAGGTGGGCAAGAATGTGACGAAAAAGACCACAATTCTGGTCACCGGCGAATGGGCGACAATGACCTCGAAAGAAAAGCGCGCCCGCGAGTTGATTGACAAGGGCCAAGCTATTCAGATTTGGCCGGCAGACAAGCTGCTGTCGGTGCTCGGGCTCGATGAGGAACCACCTTTCTAGGCCCAATTTCGGGCTGGAGGGAACCTTACTGAATATTGTGCAGTCTAAATGGGCATAACCTTTCCACTGACACATGTGAGGTGGTTGTCCATGACAACACTGGCAGTTTCATCCCGGCCCGCGGTAGCTCCTTCCCTCCCGCTGCTTCCCCCGTTGCGTCTCCATCTGGAGCACAATCGCAAAACTAGCAACTCCCCGCCGTGGGGAAAATCCGCTGGTTTCCAAGAGCCTGTTCGCATCATGCTGTCCAAGCATCTATCGTGTGTTTTTCGCACCGCGAGTGGCCAGCTCTTTTCACAGAGTGACCTGGGCACTTACCAGCTCACCGCTCACCAGTTGTGGCGCTTGGCAGCCACTGAGATAATCGCAGGCCATTTGATCGGTGGCGAAACTGAGTTGCTCGTTCGTTGCTCAAGTGTCCTGCTGGGGCGTGCGACACCGCCAGGAATCGAGGTTTCCAGCGCGCATGCCTCCGGAGCCTCATGGCTTGGGCACCCTCGTACGTTTACCATTCTCCACCATCATTGTGTGCAGCTCCTGCAGCCCAAGATCGGTCTTGTCTATTCCTGGATAGTCATGCGCGAACGCCAACGGTTGTTCGTCTTCGACGCGCACCCCGAGGCAATCAGGAGTGTTCCAGGCCTCGGAGAACCAGTGGAATATGCCCACGGCTTCCCAGTGCTGCGATGACTTGGCACCACGTGTCGGCGGAAAATCATTAGTCTGGAACGTGACATTTTGTATTTGAAGTCTTAGCAACCGAACATGATTCGATTTGTGCACTGCGCCAGCTAGGCAAACACCAGCATTAGCAGTGCGAGGAGGAATTCCACATGCGCCGTCCCATCACGTCTACCTACCGTTTGCAGCTACGTGGACCACAGGCAGACCCGGGTGGACGCGCTTTCGGGTTCGCAGAAGCTGAAGCACAGATCCCGTACTTGAAGGAACTGGGCGTCTCTCACTTGTACCTCTCCCCGATCCTCACCGCGCTTCCGGAATCGAACCACAACTACGATGTGATCGACCCGACTGAGATCAACCCAGAACTCGGTGGCATCGACGGGCTGCGTTCCCTCGCCAAAGCGGCACACGAGGAAGGCATGGGACTCATCGTCGATATCGTTCCAAACCACCTCGGCGTCGATCAACCAAAACTGAACTCTTGGTGGTGGGATGTTCTGAAAAACGGCAAGGACTCCCACTTTGAGGCCTACTTTGATATTGACTGGCATGAGGACAACGGCGCAGGTGGCAAACTTGGCATGCCAGTTCTCGGCGCTGAGGGCGACGAGGACAAGTTGGAACTTCGCGTCGACGAAGAGCTCGACGAGATCGTCCTTGCCTACTACGACAACGTCTTCCCCGTAGCCCCCGACACTTGCGCCGGTGTAGACGACGACCCGATCGAAGTGTACGAGAAGCAGTCATACCGTCTGATGTACTGGCGTGACGGAGTCATTTCTTATCGACGATTCTTTTCCGTCAACGGGCTCGCCGGCATTCGCCAAGAAGATCCGTTGGTCTTTGAGCACTCCCACCGCGTGCTGCGCGAGATCATCGCTGAGGATCTCATCGACGGTGTGCGTGTTGACCATCCAGATGGACTTTCAGATCCTTTCGGTTATCTCAACCGACTACGTAGCCTGATTGGACCTGACCGCTGGCTGGTCGCCGAAAAGATCCTTGGCGTGACCGAGCCTCTCGATCCCCGCCTGGCGGTCGATGGCACCACCGGCTACGATGCATTACGCGAGTTTGACGGAGTCTTTGTCTCGCGCGATGCCGAAGACCACATGAGCATGCTGGCACTTCAGCAAACCGGTTCAACTTGGGACGAGCGCGCTATCGAAGCGACGGAACACCACCTCAAGCGTGAGGTTGCGCGCACCGAACTCGCCGCAGAAATCCGCAGGCTCGCCCGCGCCATCCGCCGTGACAACTTCTCCACGGCTGGCGCTTTTGTCTCCGACGAGGACCTCACTGCCACCATCGTGGACTTGGTGGCAGCAATGCCTGTCTATCGCGCCGACTACATCTCTTTGTCGCGCACCACCTCCACGGTTGTGGCGGATATGTCGCGCCGATTCCCTTCTCGTCGTGACGCACTGGATTTGATCGTTGCAGCTTTGCTGGCCAACGGCGAAGCGAAGATTCGTTTCGCGCAAGTATGTGGTGCCGTCATGGCCAAAGGCGTCGAGGACACGACCTTCTACCGCGCGGCACGACTCGTCGCATTGCAAGAGGTTGGCGGTGCACCGGGTCGCTTTGGTGTGTCGGCAGCAGAATTCCACCTCTTGCAGCAGGAACGCCAAACACTGTGGCCACACACCATGACCACCTTGTCCACGCACGACACCAAACGCAGCGAGGACACCCGCGCCCGCATCATCGAGCTCACGGAGTACCCCAACGCTTTTTCGGAACTGGTCAACCAAATCAGCGCCGTGGTTCCTTCCCCAGATCAGGCGACTGGCCACTTCCTCCTGCAGAACATTTTGGGCGTCTGGCCTGAAGACGGCGAGATTACCGACACTTTGCGGCAGCGACTGCACGACTACGCGATCAAGGCTGTACGTGAGGCAGGAGTACACACCGATTGGGTCGATCAAGACCAAGGATTTGAGCAGGCCATCATCGACTGGATCGATGCTCTTCTCGACGGCCCTGCGACCTCCCAGATCACGGAGTTCGTCGCCAAGCTTCATCACGGCGCTGTTCAGGTGTCGCTGGGTCGCAAGATGCTGCAGATGATCGGCCCGGGTATCCCTGATACTTACCAGGGCCAGGAGTTCTTCGATTACTCGCTGGTTGATCCCGATAACCGGCGTTTCGTCGACTACACCGCGCGCAGCCAATGTCTAGAGCAACTCGACGAGGAAGGTGCGTTGGAACGCATTGTCCAAGAAGCTCGCGAAGCGATGGCCGAATCCGCCGGGCACGATCCTTACCCACACTTGAACCACTGGGCTGACCGTGCCAAGCAGGCTGTGGTGCACAAGGCGATGAAGCTTCGTCGTCAGTTGCCGGATACTTTCCTGCGCGGTGAGCACCAGGCCGTGTTCGGCGTAGGACCGGCAGAATCTCACCTGGTGGGCATCGCTCGTGGCGATGCTGACACCCCAGGAACCGAAGGCATCGGCGTGATCGCGCTAGCTATCCGACGACCATTGAACCTGGACGACAATGGTGGTTGGCGTGGCACCACCGTCACCCTGCCGGAAGGCGACTGGACCGATCAGCTCACCGGGCGCACATTCAGTGGCACGGTCTCGGTGTCTGAGATTCTGGAGTATCTGCCGACAGCGCTTCTGGTGGCGGATCGCTTGACGGTACTTCCGAACGTTAGCGTGTAGTGGAGTAAGATCCACCTTCGATGAGCGACAACACTATCGCCCGGCTGGGCTCCACCTACCACGAGTGGGTCAAAGCCCACCCGGACGCAGCCGACGATTTCCAAAAGGCCATCGAAGACACACTTTCCGACGCGGGTATCAACTACGACCGCGTCGTCGCACGCGTGAAGTCTTGGAAATCCCTCAAACACAAAGCGCGTAAGACCACCGACAAAGGCGCACCGGTATATCCCGATCCGTGGAGCGATATCCATGACAAGATCGGCGTGCGCATTACCGTTTTGCACTCCACCGACATCCCCGTGGTCCTGGACATTTTGGCGCACTCCTTCGATGTGATTCGCAGCATCGACAAGGCCTTGGAAACCAAGGTGTCCGGCGGATTCGGCTACGGCTCCCACCACCTTGTGGTCACGGTGAACGAGGAATCGGAAGGCTTGCAAGACTATGTGGGAATCGATTTTGAGATCCAAGTCCGCACCGTCTTGCAGCACGCATGGGCCGAATTCGAGCACGACATTCGATACAAGCGTGGCCAAGGCGACATTGACCCACAGGTGGATCGCTCCTTCACTTTGGCCGCTGGGCTCATCGAACTTGCCGATCAGCAGTTCGACCAAATCGCAGCGTTGCACGACCCAGAAACCCTGCGCCCGACCGACGAAGAAGTCGAGCTCACCGCCGAGACACTTCCGGGTATTCTCGCGATGCTGGTGGGTACTCGCTTCCCTCGCTCGCGTTTTGAGCACTATCGCTGGCTTGAAGAGCTCCTAGTGCTCAACAACATCACCACAGTCAGCCAGCTCACTGACTTGCTCAACGAGGCAGATATCGAGGCAGTCTCGTCCGCGATGAATTACCGCTTCGTGCCCGGCCAAGTACGCATTATCGACGACCTCCTGCTCAACCGATTCGGACGGGAGCACATCGAACGCACCGCCAAGACCGGCACTAATCCTGCGCAGCGGAAAGAGCGCCTCAAGCGACGTCTGAAACTCTTGCGGTCGGCGGGGAAATCGTCGCTAAGCGACTAGCGGCCACGTAGCTCGTCGAGTTTGCGACGATCCCGCTTTGTTGGCCTGCCTGCGCCACGGTCACGCCTAGGCATAGACGCGATGAGTTCTTTCGGCGGGGGCGGCGGAGAGTGGTCAATATAGCAGGTACGGGCGACAGGCGCCCCGACGCGCTTCTTGATCGTGGTGACCACCTCGAGGTCAACGTACCGATGGTCTTTCCAGATGTGAACCCGATCACCTGGGACTACCTGGGAAGCAGGTTTTACCGCCTCGTCGTTGAGCTTGATGTGCCCGGCGCGCACTGCTTGAGCGGCATCGCTGCGCGTTTTGTACATCCGAACGGCCCATGCCCACGCGTCGATGCGGACGGGGCCGTCGCTAGGTGCGGTCATGCAGAAAGTGCGCCTAGTAGTTGTCGTGGTGGTTGATGATCTTCTGGACCTTCATGTAGTTAGACACGCCACCAACTACCGCGACAACAAGGCCGATTGCGATCCAGGTCCAGGAAGAGAAGAGCAGTGCCAAAGCGACACCGCCGACGACTCCGCCGCCAGCCCACACAACTGCGTTGCGGGAGTACTTTCGCACAGCTTCTTTGCGTGCTTCGATGGGATTAGGGTTTCGACGCTGCATAGTCATAGCTCTATACTAAACACACGGTCCGACAAACACCGTGAACCAGGCTAGGACGCTTGCGTCTCAACCCACGCGTGCCCGGCATCTTGTGCACTGGCTTGGCCCTGGGTGACAGACGCTAGCTGTGCTTCGAGTTTTTCGCGCTGGCCTGGATCGTGCGCCAAGGTATAGGTGGCGTTCTCGCCGTAGTCGACCCCGACCACATCAATACCTAGATTGCGCAGATCGGCTTCAATGCGCCCAGCCTCACCGTGTGGAAGGTCTACGGTGACTAGATCTTTCAAGCTCCTACGTACTCGTTTCACCACCGGCAGTGCATCCACCACGGAGTTGGAGTACGCATGTACGAGTCCGCCAGCGCCGAGCTTAATCCCACCGAAGTAGCGGATCACCACCACAGCAGCGTCCATCAGCCCTGAACCTTTAAGTGCATCGAGCATGGGCTTGCCGGCTGTTCCGGAGGGTTCGCCATCATCACTAGAGCGTTCGACCGGGTTGGTGCCGTCAACATTGAAAACGTATGCGGAGCAGTGATGGCGCGCGTCCGGGAATTCCTCACGAGCCAGCGCAATGAAGTCACGAGCTTGTTCCTCGTCTTGGACGCGAGTGATCCAGGTGATAAAGCGAGAGCGCTTGATCTCCCACTCGTAGGTGTAGATCTCGCCATCGCGAGGTAGCTCATATGAGGTCAACATTGATTGCAAATCTTACCTGGCAGGGTGTCGAGTTTTTCCATAGCCTGGGAGCCATGCCTGCTTTTGAACCATATTCAGTATGGGCTCCAATCGCCCACGATGTCCGTCTCCGAGTCTCCTCTGGCGAGTCACCAGAGGGATCCTTTGAAGGCCCCACCGATGGCGACACCCAAACCATCCAGCTGCACCGTGACGCACAGCGCTCTGGATGGTGGACGTGCGACACCATCGCACAACCAGGAGATCGCTACGGTTACGAAGTCTTTGACGGCACCGCATGGTCCAAGCCGCTGCCCGATCCACGTACCACATCTCAGCCCGACGGTGTCCATGGCCGCTCGCAGGTGACCGACCCAGATTTCGAATGGTCCGATCAGCTGTGGACAGGACGTGGTCTTGCCGGCCAGGTGATTTACGAGCTCCACGTTGGTACGTTCACTCCGGAAGGAACGTTTGCTGGGGTCGTCGAAAAGCTTGATTACCTGCTAGAACTTGGCGTGACCACAATCGAGCTCATGCCCGTGCAGCCTTTCGGCGGCGAGCGCAACTGGGGCTACGACGGGGTCGACTGGTTCGCCGTGCAAGAAAGCTACGGCGGCGTGCAGGGCCTGAAAGAGCTTGTCGACGCCGCGCATAACAAGGGCATTGGCGTGATCATGGATGTGGTGTATAACCACTTCGGCGCCGACGGCAACTACAACGGATTCTTCGGCCCCTACACCGCCGGCGGCTCCACGGGCTGGGGCGAAGTGGTCAATATCTCCACGCACGGCTCTGACGAGGTGCGTCGCTTCATTTTGGACTCGGCATGCCAGTGGCTAGACGAATTCCATATCGACGGCCTGCGCCTTGATGCCGTGCACTCGTTGGACGATCGTGGCGCATTTTCCATCATGGAACAGATCCAGTTTGAGGCCGACGAGGTCGAAGCGCGCACCGGCATCCCGCGCGTGATCATCGCGGAGAGCGACCTGAACGATCCTCGTTTGATCACCCCGACCGCGAACGGTGGCTACGGCTTGGCTGGACAGTGGGTTGACGACATCCACCACTGCCTTCACACCGTGGTCTCCGGCGAAAATCATGCATACTACGAGGATTTCGGCACAATTGAGTTGCTTGCCGATACGTTGCGTCATGGCTTCCGCTTCCGCAACAATTGGTCGGGGTTCCGCGGGCGGACGCATGGTCGTGAGCTCGACCTTTCCACTACCCCTCCGTGGCAGCTAGTCACCTACACCACCACACACGACCAAACCGGTAACCGTGCCCGAGGCGATCGCCCATCACAGAATCTCACTCCGGCGCAGCAGGTACTCAAGGCGGCAGTGATCTACTTCGCGCCGTTTACCCCGATGCTGTTCATGGGTGAGGAATACGGCGCGTTGACCCCGTTCCCATTCTTCTGCTCGCATACCGACGATGAACTTAACCGCCTGACCCGCGAGGGCCGCTTTCGCGAGTTCGCGCGCTCGGGTTGGGAGCCGCACGAGGTCCCGGATCCCTCCGCGCCTGAAACCTTTGAATCGGCCAAGTTGGATTGGGAATTCACGGACGAGCAGAAGGCAATTTTCGACGCGTACTCGACTCTGCTGCAGCTTCGCCGCGACCTTGAACTGGGACGATCCGACCTACGCGATCTGCAAGTCGAGCACGGGCCGAACTGGCTTACCATGGGCTACGACGACGTTGTCCTGGCGGTGAACTTCAGCTCCACCGAGATCAGCCTGCCGGTGGGTGGGGACTTGGTGTACTCGTTTACATCACCAACCGTCACCGAATCCTCCACCACCTTGGATGAGTGGGGATTCGCGATCATCGCGCGCTAAGCGTTTTGGCCTGGCTAACTTGCGACGATGAAGTCGTATTCAGGAGTACCTGGCTTGAGATGACGGCACTCGATCGCGGATCGCTCCATGCGGTCGAGCAACGGCTCTAGGTCGGTGGCGCTTTGCAGCTCAATACCAACGAGTGCGGCACCGGTCTCGCGGTTGTTCTTTTTCAGATACTCGAACAAGGCGATGTCGTCATTCGGGCCCAAGATGTCGGTGAGGAAGACGCGCAGCTGGCCCGGTTCCTGTGGGAAGTTCACCAGGAAGTAGTGCTTGAGTCCGCGATACACCAAGGACCGTTCCATGATTTCCGCGTAGCGTAGGACATCGTTGTTGCCGCCTGAAATGATGCAGACGACAACGGAGCCCGGCGCGAATTTCATCTCGTCAAGTCCTGCGACCGAGAGCGCACCGGCTGGCTCAGCGATGATGCCCTCGTTTTGATAGAGCTCCAGCATCTCGGAGCACACGGCGCCCTCCTCTGCACTGAGCAGGTGGATTCGTCCCTGATTTTCCTCCACGATCCGGTAGTTCAGGTCGCCGGTGCGCTTGACCGACGCACCATCAACAAAGGTATCCACGTCAGTCAGGGTCACTGGGGAGCCGTTAGCGATCGCTGCCTGCAACGAGGCGGCGCCAGCCGGCTCGATGCCGACGATGGCCGTGCGTGGCGACATATCCGCAAGGTACGACACCACACCAGACAACAGGCCAGCCCCGCCGACTGGAACCATGATGGTGTCCAACGACTTACCCATACCAGTGAGCTGGGAAGAAATCTCCGCTGCCACGGTGCCCTGGCCAATGACGGTGTCCCGCGCATCGAATGGCTCAATCATGGTTGCCCCGCTGGCCTTCGCGTCGTCGCGAGCTGCCTGTGCGGCTTCGTCGAAGTTGTGGCCGGTAACGACAAGCTCAACTTTGTCGCCGCCATGCACCAGGATGCGATCGCGCTTCTGCTTCGGGGTGGTGACAGGAACAAAGATCTTGCCTTCGATTCCGCGGGTCCTGCAGGCATAAGCAACACCTTGCGCGTGGTTGCCCGCTGAAGCCGCAACCACCCCGCGCTGTGCCTCTTCATCGGTGAGGTTCGCGATAGCAAAATAGGCGCCGCGGATCTTGTATGAGCGCACGTCCTGTAAGTCTTCGCGCTTGAGGTAGACCTCGATTCCGTGCTGCTCAGACAGTCGCGGGCAGTACTGCAAAGGTGTTGGTGCAATTACTGCTGAGATGTGCGCTTGGGCAACCTGGATGTCAGAGGCGTGGATCGGTTCAAACTCGTGCGGCTCACTCATGGGAATCAAGTGTAGACCCTCGAGTTGTATGTAGGGGTGTTGGCCTTCAGCTTATCGACGATCCCCCACCAGCAAGTTCACCCTCAATTAACCTATCGGAGACATGACAGCTAACTGGAGGTCATATAACCATTACTTTCCTCAACTATAAATGAACGGCACCTGTTTAATTCCTGTCTGTTTTCCGAAAGGTTCCTCCGTGTCTTTCTCTCGTCGTCACGGCATTGCTGCGCTGGCAGCTCTCGCCACCGGCTTTGCGTTGGTTACTCCCGTTCAAGCTGCCATCGTCGCCACCCCATACGAGCACTCTGCACCTGACGCAGCCGTCAAGCTCGCCCCAATTGGCGCATACGACTCCGGCGTTTTCGATGCTTCCGCTGCAGAGATCGTGGCCTACCACGCAGGCTCCAAGCGCATCCTGACCGTGAACGCTAACTCCGGTCAAATCGATGTTCTCGATGCATCCAATCCAGCCAAACCAACCAAGATCGGTGCAGTTTCCGGCGGTGCAGACACCACCATCAACTCCGTTTCCGTTCGCGCGGACGGCCTCGCGGTTGCCACCGTCGAGCCTAACGCAGACAAGACCCTGCCTGGCTCCCTCATGTTCTTCGACGCAGCATCCGACACCTTCGAGCAACTCGGCGCAGTCACGGTCGGTTCCTTGCCAGACATGGTCACCATCACCGAAGACGGCAAATACGCGCTCGTCGCAAACGAAGGCGAACCAGCCGAGGACTACTCGGTTGACCCAGAGGGTTCCATCTCCGTCGTCGCGCTTAACGACGACGTCACCGCCTCCAAGCAGGGCGACGTTCGCACCGCGGACTTCAAGAAGTTCAACGGCACGCTAGCTGACAAGGGCGTACACATCTACGGCCAAGTTGGCGACTCTAAGACCGAGGCACAGAACATCGAGCCTGAGTACATCGCAGTCGACGGCGACACCGCTTACGCATCCCTACAGGAAAACAACGCGATCGCGGTCATCGACATCGAAACCGCCACCGTGACCGACGTGTGGCCACTGCGATACATCGACCGCACAAAGGTCCCATTCGACGCGTCCGATCGCGACGAGGGCATCACCATCAAGAACTGGCCATTCAAGTCAATCCGCCAGCCAGACTCTATCGGCGCATACAACGTTGACGGTCAGACCTACATCGTCACCGCAAACGAAGGCGACGCACGCGACTGGGAGGCATACTCCGAGGAAGCACGCCTGAAGGACTTGGGCAAGGACGGCAACCCTGACCTGTGCGAAGGATTCCAGGGTATGACGGCCGAAGAGATCGAGTTCTTCAAGTCCGACGCAGGCGCCGGCCGCCAGAACATCACCCTGGCGTTTGGCCTCAACGACGAGGGCACCTGCTACGAAGAGGTGTACAACTACGGTGGACGCAGCTTCTCCATCTTCACTGCTAAAGGCGAGCTAGTCTACGAGTCTGGCTCCGAGTTTGAAGAAATCACCGCAAAGGCCATGCCGGACTGGTTCAACTCCAACCACACGGAGTCTAAGTTCGAGGGCCGTTCCGACGACAAGGGCCCTGAGCCAGAGGGACTCGTCCTCGGCCAGATCGGCGACCGCACCTACGCGTTCATCGGCTTCGAGCGCGTCGGCGGTGTCATTGTTTACGACATCACCGATCCAGCAAACTCCAAGTTTGTTACCTACCTAAACAACCGTGACTTCGGAATCTCCATGGAGGACTTCGAAGGCGACGACGCCGCGATTCGTGAGAACCTACCAAAGGCTGGCGACCTTGGACCTGAGGGCCTTGCGTTTATCCCAGCCGCTGACTCCCCGAACGGCAAAAACCTTGTCGTTGTTGGCAATGAAGTTTCCGGCACCACCACTGTTTACCAGGTGGATGCGCTGAATGAGGCTCCAGCACCAGGTTCTTCTACTTCTTCTGCGCTGTCTTCCGGTTCTTCCGTGTCTTCCCTGTCTTCTGCGCGCTAGTTCTGGGTTGATTTCTCTAGATCCCGAACGCTAAAACCCGAACGCCCTGGATGGTTTCCTCTACGGAGGATTGCCATCCAGGGCGTTCGGGTTCTGTGGTTCGGGAAGTAGCGGCGGGACTAGCCGAATAGTTCCTTCGACGCGATCTCCGCGCCCTTCACCAGAGAATCCAGCTTCGCCCAAGCGATATCGCGATGAAGACGTCCACCCAGACCGCAGTCGGTGGAAGCGACCACGTTTTCTGGGCCAGCGGCCTCCGCGAACTGAATGATGCGGTCTGCAACCAAGCGTGGGTGCTCAACAGCGTTGGTCGAGTGCGAGATCACGCCTGGGTAGATCAAGGAGCCTTCAGGAAGCTTGCCATCTTGCCATACGCGCCACTCGTGGCCGTGGCGTGGCGAAGCACCCTCGAAAGAGTAGCCTCCAACCTCTGCACGCAGGATTTCGTCGATAATGTCCTTGAACTCGACGTCGGTGGTGTGCGGTCCATGCCAAGATCCCCAGCAGATGTGCAGACGTGTCTGCTCCTTGGGCAGGTCTTTGAGGGCGGAGTTGATGGCATCGACGCGGATACGAAGCCATGCGCGGTAGTCCTCGATGGATGGTTCAGGGTTGATCTGATCCCAAGATTCGGCGAGGTCAGGCGCGTCGAGCTGCACGGTGAAACCTGCGTCGGTGATCGCCTTGTATTCGTGGGCCATCGCATCGGCGCATGCTTGGACCAACTCTTCGTCAGTTTCGTAGAACTCGTTCTTCAGACGAGCCGCGGATCCTGGGGAAAGAGCTGCGATGAAGCCGTCGTGTGCACCAGCCTTGTCCATGGAATTGCGGAGGAACTTCGCGTCAGCTTCGACATCTTCTTGGCCGATGTATGTGATCGGACCGGTGAACTTTGGGTTGCCCACCTTTGCGCGACCAGTGAAAATTCCAGAGTCTGGGTCCGAGTATGCGTCCGCGAAGATCTGACGATCACGACGGTCAGCAAAGCTGGTCAGCTCAATGTTGCCCGGGGTGGAACGCTTGATTTCCTGGGATGCCCAACGGTCCTCGTCGGTCATGGTCAAGCCACCGAGGCGGGAGAACGAGTAGTTCCACCATGCGCCGTAGTCGACCGCACCGGAAGTGATGTGGCCGTACTCGCCTTCGTTGACGATGTCGATACCCAAATCGACCTGGCGCTGCACCACTTCGTCGGAAGCCTTCTGAAGAATGTCAAGGAACTCCGCGTCTTCGATGGTTCCTTCTGCGCGGCGAGTGTTCGCTTCCAGCAGTTCCGGTGTCCGTGGCAACGAACCGACGTGGGTCGTGCGGATCTTGTTTACTGACATGTGGTGTTCAGCCTCCAAAAGCTTTTTCGGTGTACAGGTTTGTCTGCCAGACCAGGGCTCCGGGTTTACAGGCTTGCACGAACCATACTAACGAAGTGCCGCTCCGCAACTGAACCGCACTGTCCATTTACATTCATCAGCGGGGTTCGCGCACCCACGCGCCGATCACCCCTGGGATCACCGCAGGCCCATCACCGAGGAGCGCCTTCAGATTCCCCTCGCGTTCAACCGCGCTGGTCACCCCCTTGACGGCGCCGGATTTTCCGCTCCGGTTTTTGCCACGACCACCACCCATCATTCCCGCAGGCATCATTCCGGCGCGAGCACCGCTTGTCGACGACCCCTGTGCTCCACCCGCCACTGCGCCAGGGAGGGCGAGGTTTCCGGGCGCGGGGTTCGTCGTCAAGCCTCGTGCTATAGGTGTGTGGGCAGTACCGTTCGCCCCTGTGGATACCGCAGGTGCACCAAAGGAACCGGGGCGCGCAGTCTGCGGTGCTCCTAGCGTGCCGGGAACAGCGGGGCGAAGTGATGCCTGTGGCCCGTGGCCTGACCTCGTTGAAGTGCCTGGCGCGAAACCTCCGACTGGCAGCCCTCGAGTTGTGTTTGATTCCAACGGCGAGCGTGCGTTTGGCCCCGTCATGGCGGAAGCACCTCGCGGAGATGCGCCGGCACCTAGAGGTACCCCTCCGAGACCTAGTTGAGCTGGGGCGGTGGAAACTGCGCCGTGTGGCGACAGAGTGCCGGTGGGCAGCGCCGTATTGGTTACTCCCGGGTTGAGCGACGGCGGCATCGACACTGCTGGTGCCGATGCGGTTACCGTTGGTGTGTTGCCCGCGGCGATCGACTGCAGATGGTCCATGCCTTGTCGTTGAAACTCGCTTGCGAGATCTTGCGGATTGGTGATGCGGGCGGCCTCGCCGAATCCGACAGCTTCCATCGCTTGCTGCACTACTTCGGGGAGCACGATTTGTTCAAAGGTTGGAGTCTCCGGAACAGAAGGCGCCGAAACGTTGATCGCGCCGCCCGGTTGCTCCATTGGCGGCAGCAACTGAGTGATAACGGGTACCGATGGCGTCAAAGCGGTTGTCAGCATCGCGGGGAATGCGTTAAGGAAAGTTTGCTCAAAGGCAAGCCCCGATGCTCCAGGCAACATGGCTTTGGTCAGCGCCGCGGAAACCACAGTCTGCCCCATCGCGAGAGCGCCAGTGCCTAGGTTTGCGGTGTGTCCACCCATCACTCCTGTGTTGACGCCGAAGGCTAGGCCGGTGTTTTGCAAACGGGTGACATAGTCAATTGCATTCGCGATCGCCTCTGTTTCCGCCGAGCTTTGGAGGTTGGCGAGGACCTCGGTGAGTTCGTTCGCTGCGTCCACTGCCTTGCTGGACAAGGCCGTCCACTCACTTGTCATCGTCGATGGCATCCCAAAGTTGGTTGCATGCATTTGCGACGACAACGCCTCGAGAGAGATCGGTCTTCCAGCAGCGGGCAATGCTGCGGTGAAGTGCTCTGTCTCGGTGTTAAGCGTTTCGGGATTGATGATCTCGTTGTACTCTTTGACCTGCGACGCGAGTCCGACCGCTCCCATAAGCTCCGCGATCTTCACGTCGCCGCTGACGAAACTCGTCAGATTCGCGCGGAGCACCGAAGCCGCGTTGTTGAATCTATCCGCGTACGCGCGCATCGCAGCCGCAGATTCAGACGCCAAGTACCCCGAATGCATTTCCCCGGCTCGGTCAAGACCAGAGACGGTGGAGAAGGCTGTTGGCGTTGGAAATGCATTGACTCGGTTTGCACCATCGAGAACGCTTATTAGCGATGTTAACCCGCTGACTGCACTCGCAACGTCAGAAGGTATCAAGTTTGTTGCCATTATTTCCCCCGAAGTGTTTGATCTAGATTTTGTACAGGTTTTCCAAGATTTCTAGCGACTGATTGCAAAGACTGAAAAGATCCGTGCCAGAACGGCCATTGCTCACCTCAACCCACAGTGTTCCTCGGTGCGTCTCCACGTAAGATCCACAGGCGGTTCCGTCGAATGGTCGATTCTCGACTACTACTGCGTTTTTGAGCACTGTTGAACTCATCCCTTCTTGCATTCGAGCTTGCCGCTCCACTTCTTTGGATGAAGCAAGCAATCCTGCAACAACTATGGAATCCGGAAATGGTGCCACACTGTCAGACTCAAGTCCGCATCCGAGAACTTGTCCCCCGTGAGCAGGAATGGTAACCCCGTCCGTCGTAAACCCGATGGCTGCGAACTCGTCGGCAGAGATCTCCTTGCAAGGGTCGAAGAGGACAGGCAGGGTCTCCTCTGGATCGAAAGGGCCGATTTCTAAATCGCCGCTGGCAAAATGAAATGCATCGGTCGACGCGTCTGCGCCTGAACTAGCGTCGACGACGTCAGCCCCCTCCTGTCCACTGGTGTGGGTTGGGGCGGGTTGGTCGTCGATAAGCGATGTGCAGCTTGCCAGCACCCCCGTACTGAGCAAGCAAGCGATGATTGCTGTGCGTTTCATTTTTCACCCCCGCGAAAATCAATCAGCTACTCAAGCAAAGCACAATCGGCGAAGATTTGCAGTGTGAGCAGTAAAAACCCGGCGAGGGAAACTATCCATCGCCGGGTATTCGCACTAAAGGTTAGCCCAGAATTCCGGCTCCCATAGTCGCCTTCAGATCGCCCATAAGGCTGCCCGAACGCTCGACGCGGAGGTGGTCGCCAAGGACCATTAGTTGTGACTGATCGCCATGGATCAAGTTGAGGTAGACATCGGTGTCACCTGGATTATTTGCCAGCACGTTCTTCAATTTCGCAATGTTTTCCATGGTGCACTGATCGGTGCGCATCGTCAGACGAAGCGGAAGTCCTGCACCGTTACCGGGGCCAAGATCTGGCGCGTGAACGCCGTCGCCGAAAACACTCATGCGGTCGTCGCGGATCGTGATGTGCGCCTTGATGACGACGATATTGTCCTCAGCGATGAGACTGCCGTACATCGCGAAGACCTTGTTAAACAGCAACACCTCAACCTGCGCTCCGTGGTGGTCTTCCAAGGTAACGATTGCCCACGGCGAACCGTCCTTCTTGGAATAGCGTTTGTCCACAGAGGAAATGATGCCCGCGATGGTCACTTCGGTGCCGTGGCGGAGTTCACCGGACAGAATTCGAGGCAGAGAAGTGTCGGTCTGGGCATCGAGGGCCTCCTCGTAGCCGTCCAACGGGTGACCGGAAACGTACATGCCCAGCATCTCGCGTTCGAGGGTGAGCTTGTGTTTGCGGTCCCATTCTTCCTCGGGCACCTCGATGGTGAAGGCTGAGCTGGCTGCGGAATCGTCACCGCCGAAGCCCGCGAAGAGATCGAACTGGCCCTTGTCCGCTGCTTTCTTGGTGGTGAGCACCGAATCGACGGCGTCCTCTTGCACTAGCATGAGCCCCTTGCGGGAGTGGCCCAGCGAGTCAAAGGCGCCCGCCTTGATCAGTGATTCCGTGATGCGCTTGTTGCATGGGAGGAGGTCAATCTTGTCTAGGTAGTCCGAGAAGTTGGAGAAGTCTCCTTTGGTGCGGCGGGATTCCTTGATAGATTCGACAACCTCTCGGCCGACGTTGCGGATCGCGGCCAGACCATAGCGGATGTCTTCGCCTACAGCCATAAAGTCCTGCTCGGACTCGTTGATATCCGGCTGGAGCACGCGGATTCCTAGGTGACGGCAGTCAGACAAGTAGATCGCGGACTTGTCCTTCTTGTCACCCACCGAGGTCAAGAGTGCTGCCATGTACTCAGCGGCATAGTTCGCCTTGAGATACGCCGTCCAGTACGAGACCAGCGCGTAGCCCGCAGCGTGGGACTTGTTAAACGCGTAGGAAGCGAACGGCTCGATTGTGCCCCACAGCGCGTCAACGGCCTCCTTGGAGTAGCCGTTGTTGAACATGCCGCCCGAGAACTTCTCATATTCCTTTGCCAGTACTTCCGGCTTCTTCTTACCCATCGCCTTTCGAAAGCCGTCTGCTTCACCAGCGGTGTAGTCAGCGAGCTTTCGGGAGATCTCCATGATCTGCTCCTGGTACACGATCAGACCGTAGGTCTCATCCAGGATTTCCTTCAGCGGCTCTTCCAGCTCAGGGTGAATCGGAGTAATCGGCTTACGCCCGTTTTTGCGGTCTGCATAGTCCCAGTGAGCATTGACACCCATCGGGCCTGGTCGGTAGAGCGCCAACGACGCGACGATATCGTTAAAGCCGGTTGGTTTCATTCGCTTGAGCAGCTCTTGCATGCCACCACCGTCGAGCTGGAACACGCCCAAGGTATCGCCGCGACCAAGCAATTCGTATACCGCAGGGTCGTTGGTTTCCAACGCTTCTAGGTCAATGAGTTCATCACGGTTCTTCTTGATATTCTCCACCGCATCACCCAGCACGGTGAGGTTGCGCAGACCAAGGAAGTCCATCTTCAAAAGGCCAATAGACTCACACGCCGGGTAATCCCAGCCAGTGATAATCGCACCGTCGGCAGGGCGCTTCCACATCGGGATGTGTTCCATCAAAGGTACCGATGCCATAATCACCGCACAGGCATGGACGCCCGCCTGACGGACAACGCCTTCGAGGCCACGTGCTGTCTCGTAGATCTTCGCCACGTCGGGATCGGTTTCGATCATGTTGCGCACTTCGGTGGCTTCACCGTAGCGCGGATGCTCAGGGTCGGTGATACCCGACAACGGAATATCTTTTGCCATGATCGCGGGCGGCAGCGCGGCGTTGATTCGGTCAGCCATCGAGAATCCAGGTTGCCCAAAGTTCACCTTCGCAGCGTCCTTCAGCGCCTGCTTTGTCTTCACGGTACCGAACGTGATCACCTGGGCGATTTTGTCTTCACCCCAACGCTCGGCGGCATAGGTGATCATCTCGCCACGGCGACGATCGTCAAAGTCGATATCGATATCGGGTGCGGATGGTCGTTCTGGGTTCAAGAACCTCTCGAAGAGAAGACCGTGCTCCATCGGGTCAATGTTGGTGATCGTTAGCGCATATGCAACCAGAGAACCTGCCGCAGAACCACGACCAGGTCCGACGCGGATACCGATAGAACGGGCGTGCTTGATGATCTCTGCGACGATGAGGAAGTAGGACGGATAGCCCTTTCCATCAATAACTTCAATCTCGTATTCCGCACGGTCGAGGTAATCCTGCGGAACCTCGGCACCGTCGAATCGATCGCGTAGGCCGTCCATAACCTCGTGATGCAACCAGGTCGTTGGTGTGTACCCCTCTGGAACGTCCGCAATCGGCATGCGGTCGTGTGTGTGCTCTTCCCAGATCTCGCCGTAGTCGCTGACGCGCTCAGCGATCCACAGGGTGTTGTCACAAGCGTCGGGCACATCATCGTCCCACAGCTCACGCATTTGCTCAGCAGGCTTGATGTAGTAGCCGGTACCGTCGAATTTGAAACGGTCAGGATCCAAAAGCGTCTTGCCGGTCTGCACGCACAGCATGGCCTCGTGCGCCGGTGCCTGGGATTCCAGCACGTAGTGGCAATCGTTGGTCACCACCGGCGGCAGGTCCAGCGCCTTGCCGATACGCAGCAGGTCATCACGCACGCGCTTCTCAATGGACAGGCCATGGTCCATGAGCTCCAGGAAGAAGTTGTCGCGACCGTAAATGTCCTGCCACATCGCCGCCGCCTCCAGCGCCTCGTCGTACTGGCCTAGGCGCAGGCGGGTCTGCACGTCACCGGATGGGCACCCGGTGGTGGCGATAATGCCGTCAGCGTGTTCTGCGATCAGCTCCGCATCCATGCGAGGCCACTTACCCAGCTGACCTTCATACGACGCCAGCGACGAAAGCTTGAACAGGTTGCGCAGGCCTGTCACATTTTCCGCGATCATGGTCTGGTGCAAGTACGCGCCGGAGGCGGACACGTCATCACGCTTCTGATCCGGGGTGCCCCACAAAACACGCTTTTTGTTGAGTCGCGATTCCGGGGCAAGATACGCCTCGATACCGATGATCGGCTTGATATCTGCTGCTGTCATCGCGCGGTAGAACGCATCGGAGCCGAACATATTGCCGTGATCTGTCATTCCCACCGCGGTCATACCCTGGCGGGAGACTTCGTCGGCAAGCATATCCACCTTGCACATTCCATCAAGCATGGAAAATTCGGTGTGATTGTGCAGGTGGACGAACGACGAGTTTTTGGCCATGCCCACGAGTCTAGCCCAGCTGTCAACCGCGCAAGTTTCCTACCGTTTCCCCAGGTCAACGACCCTTCCGAAGTGTAAAGCGTTACCCAGAATTACACTCCTGTTATTGACCACGTCGTACACATCGATCTCGCCGGCCCGCTGATGGTCAGGTTGTTCAAGGTCAGGCCGTTCTACGCGCAGGAAGGCATCGACGCGCTCCGGCGGGTTCGCTTGTTCCCAACGTGCCAGCTGCGCCACGCCATGCCTCGGGGCAGGCACGCTTGCTTGACGACGACTGCCCTGCCGTCCACGCCGATCGTCGATAAGCACGTCAGCGCGCGACTCTGGATCCGGCGCATTGAGAATTCGCACCTTCCCAGGTATCAGTGGCGCTTTGTCCACCATGGTGCCAAAGCGTGTGGCATTGTCGCGGTTGGTCAGATCCGCAGGTGGAATTCCTGTGACGCCGGCAATCAGCAGCGCCCACGCGGTGCCAGTGTCTAGGTCGGTGATGTAATCCACCGTGACGCCTCGGCGCGCGTTCCCCAGCGCGACGGTGCGCAAGAAGGAGGACACGCCCGAGTTAGTTTCGCCGTACACAAGGCAGACAGTCCCTGGCTGCAGCGGGCCGAACTTCTTGTCCAGGGTGGCAAGTCCCCACGTGGTCGGCGCTGGGCGGGCAACACCAAGGAGGTGCGCCAGGATGCGGCTAGTATCCCCGGTGAACACGGTTTCCTCAGATTCCAGTGGGGCGTAGAGCAGTGCGAGTTCGATGTCAGCTGGATCGTGGTGCTCCCCCGCCCACGAGTACAAGGTGTCGATATAGCGCCCGTATGCAGCGGCGGACCACGGACCAGCAGGGTCGATCGCGACACCCGCGCGATTGAGCAAGGTGGCCACCCGGCTATCGAGGATGAAAGCGCCGGCGGTGACCTGGGTGAGAAAACGCGTGAAAATCGCTGGCCCGATATGGCTAAACGTGTTGCGCGAACCAGTGCGGAACATCGAGTATGCGGCCTGGACGTCGTCGTGGGCTCGTTCTGCGATCACGCGTAACTGCTCACGAGCTTCCTTCGGCTTCAAAGCGTTCAGGCGTGCCTTGTTATTGCGCATGCTGGATCCGGAATAGGCTGCGATGACCCCCATCATGAGCTCCGTCGCCGCCGCTGCGTCCTCGTGCGCGTGAGCCGCGAGGCGCGAGAGGTCGTCGTAAGCTACCGAAGTCGCTTTGAAATTCACCGGGATTTTGGCTGATTTCAGCAATCGATTCATCCCGGCGCGGTTGATGGGCATGGCGTCGGCCACCGGTGTTCGCCCGATATGGACGGCGAGCCAGGCGGGCAATGGAGGATTCGCGGTATCGTCAGTCACGCGTATTGATCGTAGCTTTCGCCCGCAACATGTAAGGTCTAGCCCTGTGATCTATGGATTTCTGGCTTATCTAATCTGGGGTTTCTTCCCAGCGTTCTTCCCCCTGCTTAAACCAGCAGGCGCCGTGGAGATCCTTTCACACCGCATCGTGTGGACCGCGGTACTGATGTGCATCGTGCTTACCGTGCGCAAGGGCTGGTCCGAGCTGCGCCGTGCCGACGCAAGAACCTGGGGACTCCTGGTCCTTGCGGGCTTCTTGATTTCCTCCAACTGGGGAATCTACGTCATCGCTGTGAACTCAGGGCACGTCGCCGATGCTGCTTTGGGATACTTCATCAACCCACTATTCTCCGTGCTGCTGGGCGTGGTGTTCCTCCGCGAACGCCTGCGCCACCTGCAAGTGTTCGCCGTGGGTATCGCCGCCGTGGGGGTCATCTGGCTCCTTGTATTCTCCGAGCAGCCCCCAGTGTTGGCGCTTGGCATGACCATCACTTTCGGCATTTACGGCCTGGTTAAGAAACAGGTCAAGGTTTCCGCACAAGCATCCGTCGCCGCCGAAACACTTACCATGCTTCCCCTTGCTTTGGGCTACCTAACGTGGCTTGAATCCTCCGGTCAGGGAACCTTCTTCAGCGAAGGCCCCACCCACACCGGTCTCATGGTTCTGTCCGGCGCGATCACCGCCGCGCCACTGATTCTCTACGGCATGGGTGCCAAGCACATGAACCTTACGACCATCGGCATGTTGCAGTACATCACGCCAACCATGCAGATGCTATGGGCTGTGTTCGTCATGCAAGAATACTTGTCGACGAGCCGCTGGGTCGGATTCACCATCATCTGGATCGCGGTGATCTTGTATCTTTGGGACATCCTGCACCGGAGGAAGAAGATGGCGCGGGCCAGCGCCTAATCAACCACCACAGGGCTTACACCAAAGAGCCCCCACGCCGCGTCCGGTGGGAGGGCTTCGACGGTAGCTACGGCGGGGTCGTCGTCAAGCATGCGCAACACATCAGGCACATCCCACACGACAACCCCATTGAACGTATCGGGAGTAGGCACGTTGCCAATCCCCGACAGCGATGCCGCGATGCGATCGAGTTCTCGCGTGAACACGTCGGCGCGGGTCTCGCCCGAAGTTGGCTCTGGCAGGCTGCGCGCCGGCGCCGAGGCCACGGTCATCGCGTTGACTCGACCGACCGGTTCCAAGACTTCTGCAGCGTCGTCGGGGCCTAACGGCTGGGCGAAAGTCACCAAGGCGAATGAGTTTTCTTCACCCCGCAAGGCCGCCAGGGAGTCCTCGGCGCGCTGTTCGTAGGCACTAAAACTCTCCCCCGGATCCTGGCCCAGTTGGTCGCCGTTGATCAATGGAGGCGGCGGGGTGCGCATGCCTAACAACACGATAAGCCCGATGAAAAACGCGACGGCACCCACCGCGAAGCTCACCCGTGCTCGATCGAAGCTACTCATCCCCGCATCACGTCAAGTGCATGCTGTAAATCGGCCGGATATGGGCTTTCCACTTCCATCCATACCCCTGTCCGTGGATGTTCAAAGCCCAGGCGCGTCGCATGCAGCCACTGACGATTGAGCCCGAGTTTCTTCGCCAGGTTCGGATCTGAGCCGTACATCGGATCACCGCAGCATGGATGCCCCAGGGCCGACATGTGCACTCGGATTTGGTGAGTGCGGCCGGTTTCTAGGTGGACCTCGATCAGACTCGCTTCGCGAAAAGCCTCGAGTACCTTGTAATGCGTCACGGCGGGCTTGCCGTCAGAGGTCACGGCAAATTTCCAGCCCGACGAAGGATGCCTGCCAATCGGCGCATCAACCGTGCCCTCAATCGGATCCGGGAGTCCTTGAACCAGCGCGTGATAGGTCTTTTGCACGGTGCGGTCTTTAAACGCCTTCTTCAGCACCGAGTAGCCCAGCTCACTAGCAGCAACGACCATGATGCCAGAGGTGCCCACGTCCAAACGTTGCACAATGCCTTTTCGCTCTGGAGGTCCAGAGGTAGAAACCCTGACGCCAGCAGCGGCTAGGCCACCGACAACTGTCGGCCCCTCCCAGCCCACCGTTGGATGTGCTGCAACGCCAACGGGCTTATTCAGCGCAATCACGTCACGATCGGAATAAATAATGTCCAATCCCGGAACAAGTTCTTCTTTGGGCATCGGTGGGCCCTTGGGTTCCGGAAGTGTGACCTCAATCTGTTGACCGTCGGCGAGGCGTTCGGACTTAGTTACTTCGTTGCCGTCAACTAACACCTCACCATCGGCTGCGAGCTCGGCAGCGATTGTTCTGGACACTCCGAAAAGCTTCGCCACGGCCGCGTCTACGCGCATTCCGACAAGCCCCTCGGGAACGGGCAGGCTGCGAAAATCTCCTGTCACCTCGCTGCCTCCCCCGCCGCCTGTGCGCGCTTTTCTGCGCGGGGCTCTTCGATCATCACCGAGGCCACGAAGATGATCACACCGACGGTGATCGCTGCGTCGGCTAGGTTAAACACCGCGAAGCTGCCCACCGAGATGTAGTCAACGACATGGCCAAACCAGAAGCCAGGTTCGCGGAACAACCGGTCACATAGGTTGCCCAGCGCACCACCTGCGAGTAACGCCAAACCAACCGCCTGGCCAAGGTAGCGAACCTTCGGCGCTGCGATCAGCACGCCGACCACGAAGACAAGCTGAATCGTGGTGATCAGCCACGTGGAATCCTGCCCCATAGAAAAGGCAGCGCCCGGGTTAAATAGGAGGAAGAATCGGAACCAATCGCCGATCACGGGCACAGGAACGCCAGGCTCCAACCACCCCAGCATGATCTGCTTGACCAGCTGGTCCAGTGCGGCGACGACAATAATGACAGCGACCATCAGACCGACGAAGCGCCGTCGCTTCTGGGCCCGAGTCTGGCTGTCTGAATTTATGTCCGGTGTCCTACTTTCCTCGACCATCGCTCACTACCTTAGTGCGGTTGTGCTGGTTTACACCTAATCCTGCGGCAATTGGTCTTTTGTGTGTCGCTGGCTGTGGATTGGGCAGGTGGTCGTCGACAAGCTTCCTTGCGGTAGGTTGAGTACTTGTGAAACTTCGTCGCATCGCAATTTCCTTGGCCGTTTTGAGTGTTGGAGCCGTTTCGGCGTGCAGCGCGGAGCCCGATCCTTTGGCAGAAATCCCTGCTTTTGCTGTCGATGTGGCGCGGGTAGAGCTCCTCGATGCTGGCAAAGACGCCAAGCTTCTCGCGTATGAGGACATCAATGATGAAGACGATGCACCTGCCACGCAGCGCACCGTCGAAGTGTCCGAAGGGTTTGAGCAAAACGTCGTGGCAGCCGAGGCTGTTGACCCCGAATCTCCAGAAGGCACCGACACCTCTACTTTGACCCTGCCGTTGAGCGTGACGACGACCTCCGCGCCTGTTGCTGGCGACGGCGAAGTAGAGGCCACGCGCGCGGTGCATTTCACCGCGGGCTCTCCGACGCATACCACGGCTACGCTCAACGACGAACTGGAATCCAACGAGGGATTCCTGATGGATTGGCGTGGCAACAACCAGGGCCGCATCAGTACTGTGAAGCTGCTCGCACCAGAAGACGGAGCTGACGAAGGTCGAGCCATCGTGGAGGCCGGGTTGATGAACATCCTGAGCACTGCGGTGGTTTTTCCTTCCGAACCGGTCGGCGTAGGCGGCTCCTGGTCGGTGGAGTCGCGCGTGACCGGGGATTCGACCATGTTGCGCACCACCACCTACACCGTCACGGCAATCGACGGTGGCACGGTTGACCTCGACGTGCAGATTGAGCAACGCCCATCCCAGGCGTCATTGTCATTCGACGAGTCCGAGGCACCCGAGCTTGCCGGGCAATCCCTCACCGTCGAAAGCTCCACCACGCGCTCTCAGGGCGCTTTGACCATCGACTTGTCCCAACCCCTGCCCGTCGACGGCGAGATCGCTAGCACCACACGCGTCGTCTACGCAGGCGAGGATGACAACTTCCGCATCGTGCAGGACCAAGCCAACATGGTGGCCTACGCGGAATAGTATTGCGCAGCCCCTGAAGGGTCTACTATTGGAGTGTTCTTGGTTCGCGTTTTCCAAGTGGAATTCGCTGGACCCCACGTATGACTGACCATATGACTCAAGGAGGCATATCGTGGTCGCACCAGCACATTTCAATATCGACGGCGTGTCCTTTTCCTACCCAGGCGGAAACCGGGTTCTTACCGACATCGCATTTGCGGTTCCCTCTGGTTCCGTCACCGGCCTCATCGGCGAAAACGGCGCCGGTAAGTCCACGCTCCTCTCGCTGATTTCCGGCGATCTCACCCCAGATGTCGGCCAGATCATCACCCCGGAGGTGACTGGCTTCATTGCGCAGGAAACTTCGCTGCCGTTTTCCTCCCCGCTTCAGCGCTTATCGACGAAGCCGTCGATGAACTGCGCGCAGTTGAACGTTCTATCACCGAACTCTCCGAGAAGATGGCCGAGGACCCGGACGCTCAAGGAGTCGCTGAGCAGTTCGACGTGGCACTCGCACGCGCGGAATCTTCCGGCGTGTGGGAACTCGACACCCGCATCGACACGGTCCTTGCCGGCCTTGGCCTAGCAAATGTTGACCTTTCGACCCCGCTCGGCGAGATGTCGGGCGGCCAGCGTCGTCGTTTCGCACTTGCCACGCTGCTATTGCGCCCGGTAGACGGAATGGTACTCGACGAGCCCACCAACCACCTTGACGACGAAGCCGTCGACTTCCTCGTCGGCGAGCTCGAAGCATTCAATGGACCTGTGCTGGTTGCGTCGCACGACCGCTATTTCCTCGATGTCGCCTGCGATGGTCTTGTGGACCTTGACCCCGGACTGGGACACGAAGGCGGATTTGGCGAGGAAACCCGCCAGGGCAACCGCTTCACCGGCTCGTTCACCGACTACCTCAAGGCACGTGAGGCGCGCCGCAACCGCTGGGCCAGTGACTACGCCGCCCAAGAGCACGAGCGTGCCCGTTTGGAAAAGTCGGCGGACCAGACCGCTGAGGAAGTCTTCCACTCGCAGGAAAACAAGACCGAAACACGAGCTGCAGCAAAGTTCTATGCCGACCGTGCTGCGAAAACCGTTGGTAACCGCATTCGTGGCGCGAAGAACCGCCTTGAGGACCTCGAACGCAATGCCCTTCCGAAGCCGCCGGAGCGCCTGCGCTTCCACGGCATTCCTGAGCACACGGCGACAAGTTTGGGTGAGCCTGCGGTAGCGACCAAGGATTTAGCAGTTGAAGAACGTCTTGCTCCGCTAAGCATCAAAGTTCAGCCGGGCGATCAACTCTTAGTCGAAGGCCCGAACGGTTCGGGAAAGTCGACTTTGCTCAAGATCATCGACGGTGAGCTAACAGGCTTTATGGGTGAGCTGCGCATTCCCGAAGATGTCACGATCTCCCGCCTCGAGCAGGACGATCAATGGGAAGACCTCTCGATCACGGCGCAAGAGGCTTTCGACCGCTTCACCAAATCTGTCAAAGGTACCCCGGCGTCGCTCGTGGATATGGGACTGATGACTGAGGAGCAAGCAGCTACACCGCTCAATGATTTGTCGTTGGGCCAGCGTCGTCGCGTGTCCTTAGGCATCATCTTGGCCTGCCCGCCGGACCTGTTGCTTCTCGACGAGCCCACGAACCACCTTTCACTCGCGTTGGCCGAGGAACTAGAGGCTGCCCTACTTGATTTCCCCGGCACGGTCATCATGACTAGCCACGACCGCTGGATTCGTCGTCGGTGGCGCCAGCGCATCGAGAAAAAAGACAATCGCGCCACGATCCTCACATTGAAAACCTTGTGGTCTTCTGAGGTGTGGCGCGACGAAGAGTAATTCGCTGAGCTTGCGCTAGCTTACTGAGCTGGCGCTCCCTCAGCTGGCTGTTCTGCAGGTGCTTCCGCAGGCTGTTCCGCCGGTGCTTCTGCAGGCGCTTCTTCGACCGGGCCAGCGTCGCCGCCAGCCTGGCACATGGCCGGAACCTGTTCAGGGGTCACGGTGTTCGTGATCAGGGTGCATGCCCACGACTGGGATAGCTTCCACGCGCCATCTTCGTAGATGAACTCGACGTTTTCTGCGAGCTGGGTTGCCTGATCGGGCTGGGTGAAGTTCACGGTAGCCAGAACGGAGTTTGGCGCGTAGCCAGGCAGGACTGGATCAACTACCTGGAAGTCTGCACCGGACTCTTCTTTCGAAATGGTCATGGTGTCGAACAGCTCTGGGGCGGTTTCCCCACCCTGAACGCTGCTCACGCGCTCTTCCATCGGAAGGCTGGAGTCAGTCGCACGCGCCAGGACCTCGTTAAGGTCTGCTGCGGTTGGCTGTTCCGGTGCAGGCGTTGCGGTATCGCTGCTACCTGTGTCACCAGCCTCGGTGGACCCGGTGGCCCGGGTCGTGGATTCACCGTTGCCGGTAGTAGGTTCTTCGTCGCTCGAGCAAGCGGCGAGGCTGACTGCAACACCGAATGCTGCGATCAGTGCAGTAATCTTGGTCGGTTTCACGTCTTCTCCTTGAGCTTCGTAGAGGGCACCATAGGATTGGGACGCCTCACACGTCTGAATGCCATACACGTTACCGTTTCGTGATGTGAACGCCAAAGCGACCCGCGTATGGCAAGCTGGAAAACTATGCAACCAGCTGGGTCAATCGGGAAAGTATTCATTATTGCGACGGGTGGAACCATCGCGTCCACTCAGAATAGCTCAGGCGCATGTGTCCCAACGTTGCACCGCGCGCAGTTGGTCGAACGCGCTGGAGCTCATTACCCAACCACCGGCATCGACTCCGCGTTCCTGGATTCCTCTGACATGCCGCTTGCCGATATCGATGAGTTAGTCGTCGCCACTCGACGCGCTCTAGCCGACCCGGAGATTGTTGGGGTGGTGATTACTCACGGCACCGATTCGTTGGCGGACACGGCGCTGGCGCTCGACCTCATGCACTCTGATCCTCGGCCCGTCATTCTCACAGGGGCGCAACGCCCTGCCGATCACCCCGCGCCTGACGGTCCACGCAACCTGCGCGAGTCCATCGAGCTTGCAGCCGACCCTTCCGCCCGAAACCGTGGCGTCTTGGTTCGCTTTGGTGGCCGCACCTTGCCCGCACGAGGCGTGATCAAACGCCACACCTCTGATCTTGATGCATTCCACGCCACTTCCCCTCTCCCGCTGAGTCGCCCCGCTCCCCTAGCCCCTGTGCAGTTGAGCAGCGTAGATGTTGTCATCGTCTCGGCGTGGGCGGGCGCTAGCGAGACTGCACTTCGCGCGATCGCCTCTACTCGGCCCGACGGCGTCGTCGTTGCAGCCATGGGTTCCGGAAACGTCTCCACCGCGATGGGTCACGTCCTAACCGGCATGCTTAACGACGACACCCCCGTCGTCATCTCCACCCAGCTGCCCGAAGGGGAAGTCACATTTGACTATGGCGGCGCTGGCGGTGGCCACACGCTCGGCGCGCTGGGCGCCATCCCGGCTGGCTATCTGCGCCCGCACCAGGCACGCATCGCGCTCACTGCCGCCTTGGCTGCCGGCATAGATCCCGCGAGTTTGTTCTAATCCGCGTTATTGGGTGACCAATCGTCCCACGCCAGTGAATCCACCGGATCGGCGTGGGTGAGCAATGGGTCGTCGGCAAGCACATTAACGATGCGACCTGGCCCCGTGGCGCGCGTCTCGAATCTCACCGTCACCCGCCCATGTCCTGCACCCTGCACCCAGCCGTGCCCATACTCGGGATGATAAACGTCCTGGGTCGCGCGCCACTGTCCCGGCGCGTCGGCAGGAGTGATGTCAACGGCAATAGTGTCGGCGCTGGTGTCGTGATCGCTCACGCCCGACTCATAATCTCTGTCTGGTGACAATGGTCGCTTGATCTCTTGGTCTAGCTCCGGGAAGAGCACATGCTGCAACGCTTCTTCCAAACCCGAGTAGCTCACACCCACTAGGCGGATCGGGCCTACTTCACCCGGATAACGCACAAGTTTGTATGCCGTTGCAAGAAGCGTATCCGCGTCGTCGGTGGCATACGGGAGCGTGGCTGCTCGCGACTCGATGCGAAAGTCCGCCATTCGCAGCTTCACCGACACGGTTCGAGCTCCGCGCCCATCTTTGAGCAGCCGACGGTGCGATTCTTGGGCCGCTCGCGCCAAGGCGGCATCGACCTCAGCGGGTGTGGTCAGGTCCTGCGGATAGGTGTGCTCCGACGAGATTTGCTTTGCCTCTGCCCGAGGTGCAACGGGGCGATCGTCATGTCCTCGAGCAAGTTGCCACAATTGCTTGCCAACAACCCCGCCCAGCGCAATTTCCACTTCTTTCTCGCTGAGGTCCGCGAAGTCGCCGATCGTCTCCACGCCCATCGTCGTCAATTTTTGGCGAGTCACGGGACCGACACCCCACAAATCACCCACGGGCAGCGGCCGCAGAATCTCCAGCTGACGGTCTGGGTCGATGACAAACACGCCATCCGGCTTGGCTAGATCCGAGGAGATTTTGGCGTATTGCTTGCCCGAGCCCGCCCCAATCGAGGCGGGAAGACCGGTTTCTGCCTTGATCTCCGCGCGCAGGTTGTTTGCCCAGTCGGTCACCTCGGCGACGCTTGCTCCAACCAGCTCTTGTGGTTCCATGAACGCTTCATCAATGGACAGCTGTTCGACAATGTCCACATGGCGCGACACGATTTCAAAAACACGCTTTGAAGCAGTCGAGTAGACAGCCCGTCTGGGAGTAACCAACACTGCCCTGGGCCCGACCAAACGTGCGGCTTGGTGCGTGGGCATCGCAGAGCGTGCGCCAAACTTCCGGGCCTCATAGCTCGCACCGGCAACGACGCCGCGTCCGCTGACTCCGGCGACTAACACTGGGCGTCCTCGCAGCGTGGGGCGCGTGAGCTGTTCGCAGGATGCGTAGAAGGCATCCATGTCGATGTGTAAGACCCAGCGCCGCATAGGAGCTAGTCTATCGCTGTCCTATAGCTCCACCGCTTCAGCTTGGCCGACCGCTAGTTCTTCGGCGGCGCGGGCGCGCGACCCTGCGGTGAGGTACCAGCCGATCACAAATAGCGGCACAAGGACAACAACTGCCGTGATCAAAGTGTAGGTGCCCACTGGACGATCGAAGCCCATGAGAACCAGCACACCGACCAAGAACGTCACGACGATCACATCTCCCCACACACCGAGCGGAGCGCGGTACTCATGCTGTTCGACCAGCCCGCGCTTTACCGCACGCAGGTAGCCAACGTGGGAAAGACAAATCATGATCCACATGCCCAAAATGCCGATGGCACCAAGATTGAGCACGATCTCAAACGCCTGGTTGGGAACCACGTAGTTCAAAATGATGCCGAAGACGAACATCGCGCTAGTTAACCACACGCCCCCTGCTGGTACGCCACTATTCGACATCGTACCCAGGAACTTTGGCGCCAGACCAGACACCGCAAGTGGTTTCAGAATGCGCGCGGTGGCGTACAAACCGGCGTTCACTGATGACAACGCCGCGGTAAGCACGACAAGGTTCATAATGTCGGCTGCATAAGGCACGCCAAGGGCGTTCATAAATGTGACAAAGGGCGACTCATCCGCCTTGTACACATGGCTTGGCAGCAAGAGTGCCAACAGCAGCACGGAACCGACGTAGAAAAACACGATGCGGATGACTGTCGCGTTGATCGCCTTAGGAATTTCCCTGCGCGGGTTCTCCGTCTCGCCAGCGGTCACACCGATCATATCGATGCCCGCGTAGGCGAAGATCACGCCTTGTGTCATCACGATCAGTGGCAGCACACCGTTGGGGAACCACCCATCTTCGCTCAAGGCTGTAAGACCGGGCTCGTAGCCACCAACGTTGTGACCCGAGACCAAGAGGATAACGCCGACAATCATGAACACCACAAGTGCGCCAACCTTGATCACGGCAAACCAAAACTCGGCTTCACCGAATAGGCGCACTCCCAGGAGATTCACACCCAAGACAATTACGAGGGCGATTGCCACCAGTACCCATTGGGGAATCCCTTGGAAGATCGGCCAGAAATGCAGATAGATGGCGATTGCTGTGAGCTCAGTGATTCCTACGGTCACCCAGGCCATAAAGTAAATCCAGCCCGCGAAGTACGCCGCCTTCTGCCCTAGAAATTCGCGGGCATAGGAGGCAAAGGAGCCCGACGTTGGGCGATGCACCACCATTTCGCCAAGGCTGCGCAGCATAAGGTATCCGATGATTCCGCACACTGCATAGACGATTGCAAGGCCGGGTCCGCCAACGTTGAGGCGTCCGCCTGCTCCGAGGAACAGGCCCGTGCCTAATGCCCCGCCCAGGGCGATCATTTGGATGTGCCGGTGCCCGAGTCCTGAGTTATAGCCCGCAGTTTCTTTGCGGTGAAGAGCATCATTGGTCGTGGTCATAGAAAAATCTAAGCACACACTAGACCAAGAGGTCTACTTTGGGCCCTATGGTCGTCGCAAAGCAACTGCCACGACGATGAGCAACATGCCGACCATCTCCGGCGCCGTGAGCCACTGCTGCAGGGCAATCGCCCCGACCAGCGCTGCGACTACCGGCAGGATCGCCTGCATGACCGCGAAACTCGCCGCCCCCGCCATGCGCAGGACCACTTGGTCGATGGAGTACGGGATCGCGGCTGAAAGTATTCCCAGTGCGAGAGCAAGCGCCGAGATGATAAGCGGGTTTTGATCACCGTCATACGGCCAACCACACGGCAACCAGGGGCAGGGAAAGTACCGCCGCCCACGAGAACCCGACTGCTGTCGACGATCGCGATGTGGCGGTATCTGCCGCAATTCGGTTGCCCACAACGATGTACCCTGCCCACAACGCACCCGCTGCGAGCGCTAACACAATGCCGAGCCCGTTGGTGGTCCACGTTGCCCCGGAAATCACAAGCACGCCCGCGCCCGCAAGGAGCAACGCCAGCCAGTCTCGGCCGGTACGCGAACCGAATGCAGCTACCGCAATGGGCCCGAGAAATTCGATGGCCACCGCAGTGCCCAGCGGGATGCGTGCGATGGCTTCGTAGAAGGTCATGTTCATCGCCAACGTCACCACGCCAAAGATGGCTGCGCTGCGCCCGATCGGGCCGACAAAGTCGCGCAGCGCAGGCCTGTTGATCACGATCAAGACCAACGCTGCGGCCGAGATCCGCATCCACGCCACCACCAGGGGCGGGAACGTAGCGAAAAGCCCCACTGCGATGGCAGCCCCGGCGTACAAAGACGTTCCCGAGGCCACCAGCAGAGCGGGGGCTTTCAGTCGCTGCATCAGCGGTTATGCGTTCTTCGCCACGGTAGCGGTCACACCGGCGACAACGTCGTGGACGTCGCCTTCTAGTGCAGCTGTGGTCACAGTGAAGTCGGTGGCCAAGGTTTCAGCGGCAATGCGGTCTGCGTGGCGACGAGCCCACGCCTCCTTCTCTGCAGGGACGCTGAGCACCGCGGTGATGCGGTCGGAGACCTCGAAGCCAGAAGCCTTACGCGCATCCTGCAGTCCACGAATAACGTCGGCTGCCCAGCCTTCCGCCTCGAGTTCCTCGGTGAGCTCCATGTCCAAAACGACAAGGCCATCGAGGCCGTCGATGCGTGCGGTGGACTCTGGATCCTCCGCGACGAGTCGCTCGGTGTAGAGCTCAGGGGTCAAGACGATGTCGCCGTCGACGACTACGTTTTCACCGTCGCGGGTGTAGTTGCCGGTCTTGACGTTCTTGATTGCGCGCTGCACGTCGCGGCCCAGGGTTGGGCCAGCAACCTTCGCATTGACGACGACCTCGAAGGTACCCACCGAGTCAACGTCGTCGGTAAGCTGCACGTCCTTAACGTTGACCTCGTCGCGCAGAATATTTGTAAACGGCTCTAGCTGTGCCGAGTTAGGCAAAGCCACGGTGAGCTTTGGCAGAGGCAGACGGTTACGCAGCTTGTGGGCCTTGCGTACCGACGACGCCGCTGAGCACACACCACGGGTGGCATCCATCGAGGCAACCAGGTCGGCGTCAGCTGGGAAATCAGCTGCGTTCGGGTAGTCGGTCAGGTGCACGGAGCGCTCGCCGGTGAGACCGCGCCAGATGACCTCGGTGACGTATGGCAGCAGTGGAGCTGCAACACGCGTGAGAACTTCCAGCACTGTGTAAAGAGTATTGAATGCCTCAGGGTGCTTCTCCTGGCCCTCCCAGAAACGATCGCGGGAACGACGCACGTACCAGTTGGTCAGCGCATCTGCGAACAGGCGCACCTGCTCGCAGGCACCGGAGATGTCGGTGGTGCTCAGTGCCTGTTCGACGTCCACGACAAGGTCGTGGAGTTTTGCCAGGATGTAGCGGTCAAGCACGTGCTCGGAATCTGTCGACCAGGTTGCTTCCTCTGAGGAGTACAGCTGCAGGAAAGTGTAGGCGTTCCAGATCGGCAGGATCGCCTGGCGCACGCCGTCACGGATGCCTTGTTCGGTGACGATCAGGTTGCCGCCGCGCAGGATTGGGCTGGACATGAGGAACCAACGCATCGCGTCGGAGCCGTCGCGGTCAAAGACTTCGTTGACGTTCGGGTAATTACCCTTGGACTTACTCATCTTCTGGCCGTCGTCGCCAAGCACGATGCCGTGCGCGACTACCTGCTTGAACGCAGGGCGGTCGAACAGCGCGGTGGACAAGACGTGGAGCAGGTAGAACCATCCGCGGGTCTGGCCGATGTACTCCACGATAAAGTCCGCTGGGTGGTGCTGGTCGAACCATTCTTTGTTTTCAAACGGGTAGTGGAACTGCGCGAATGGCATAGAGCCAGAGTCGAACCACACGTCGAGGACGTCGGTGACGCGGCGCATGGTGGATTTCCCGGTTGGGTCATCTGGGTTCGGGCGAGTCAGCTCATCGATGTACGGGCGGTGCAGGGACTCTGGGCGCACACCGAAATCACGCTCTAGCTCATCGAGGGAGCCGTAGACGTCGGTGCGCGGGTACTCAGGGTCGTCGGACTGCCACACCGGGATTGGTGAACCCCAGTAGCGGGTACGCGAAATGTTCCAGTCGCGGGCGTTTTGCAGCCACTTGCCAAACTGGCCGTCACGGATGTGCTCTGGAACCCACTCGATCTGCTCGTGGTTGAGCTCGACCATGCGGTCGCGGAACTCGGACACCTTGACAAACCATGACGGCAGAGCCATGTAGATTAGCGGCTCGCCGGAGCGCCAGGAGTGTGGGTAGGAGTGGACGATCGTCTGGTGGCGCAGGACACGGTTCTTCGCCTTTAGATCGCGGATGATGTCCTTGTTCGCGTCGAATACCAGCTGGCCTTCATAATCCGGTGCCAGGCTGGTGAACTTACCGTCCATGTCCACCGGAATGACCAATTCGATACCGTACTTTTCGCAGGTAAGCATATCGTCTTCACCGAAGGCAGGCGCCTGGTGGACGATGCCGGTACCGTCCTCGGTGGTGACGTAATCCGCCAGGATGATCTTGAACGCATTGTCCTGATCGGCAAAGTAATCGAAAATCGGCGTGTATTGGATGCCTTCCAGTTCGGTGCCCTGGAAAGTCGCCACGATCTCGGACTCCTTGCCAAATTCCTTCGCGTACGCGCCGACCAGTGGGCTTGCCAGCAGGACCTTTTCACCGCGGAAGCCTTCGACACCGTCCTCGCCAATCTTGATCAACGAGTACTCCACCTCAGGGTGAACCGCCAAGGCGAGGTTGGATGGAAGAGTCCACGGGGTCGTCGTCCAGGCAATTGCTGCAGCGCCTGCTAGCTCTGGGTGCGCATTCCACGTCTTTTCACCGGTGGTACCGGTTTCAGCACCGGTGAAAGGCATGGTGACGGTGAGCGTTGGGTCCTGGCGCTCGCGGTAGGAATCGTCCAGGCGGGTCTCCTGGTTGGACAGTGGGGTGTGCTCGGCCCAGGAGTATGGCAAAACGCGGAAGCCCTGGTAGATCAGGCCCTTGTCGTAGAGCTCCTTGAACGCCCAGATCACGGACTCCATGTAGTTCATGTCCATGGTCTTGTAACCATTGTCAAAGTCCACCCAGCGCGCTTGGCGGGTGACGTATTCTTTCCACTCTTCGGTGTACTCAAGCACAGACTTTGCGCAGTACTCGTTGAACTTGGCCAGACCCATTTCCTCGATCTCGCCTTTGTCCTTGATACCCAGCTGCTTTTCGGCTTCGAGCTCAGCGGGCAGGCCGTGGGTATCCCAGCCGAAGACGCGAGGGACATGGTAGCCCTTCATCGTGCGGAAACGCGGGATAATGTCTTTGACATAGCCGGTCAGAAGGTGGCCGTAGTGTGGAAGGCCGTTGGCAAACGGTGGGCCGTCGTAGAAGACGTACTCTTCGTCGTCCTTGCGGTTTTCTAGCGAGGCCTGGAAAGTGTTGTCTTCCTTCCAAAACTTCAGTACTTCTTGTTCCATCTCAGGGAACTTTGAGCTTCCCCCGGTCAAATCAACCTTGGGGTACACACCACCGACTGGGTTGGACATCGCGCTGGTCCGATCCTTCCTTCACGCTGCAGATACTTAACTGCAGGGACGCTTGCGCGCGGTACCACCCTGCTTGGGCTGCGCTGGTGCGCTGCCCCACTTCGTTTCTGTGGTGAAGGAGGTGACGTCTCCTGTCCGTCCGGTTCTACTGAGCTTGTCGCTGTTCTTCCGGAAACGCTCCCCGGTGATGGCCGGATCACTGCGCGTTATGGCTGTGTAGCCTCAACGCCTGCGAGTATACACTGCGGCTTTGCTTGACGACGATTCCCCGGCCAGCCTGTTGGGCTCACGGAGGCTCAAGTCGGCTTAGGCAACAACAAAGCGCCTGACCACGCGGGGCGGTCAGGCGCTACGTTTACAAGTTTTACTTGTTTTGGCCGGAGTCTCCATTAGGTGCGGAGGATCCGCGAGTCTCCAGCTCCTCCAGCTGGGAAGCCAGGAGGGTCTTCAGGCGAGTGCGGTACTCGCGCTCGAAGGTGCGCAGTTCCCCGATGCGGGTTTCCAGAGCGGTCTGCTGCTGCTTCACCGTGTTCATAATTTCGGTGTGCTTCTTCTCAGCGTCAGCCTGGAGCTGTGCTGCCTTCTCCTCTGCCTGGCGAATTTGTGCCTCAGCGCGGGAGTTAGCGTCGTTGATGGTCTGCTCTGCCTGCTTCTCTGCGTCCTCAACGAGGGTCTTCGCACGAGTTTCGGCAGCTTGGGTGGTCTCTGCCGCCTGCTTCTCAGCCGCTGCGAGCTGGCTCTTCGAGCGAGAGTCTGCGTCTGCAAGCTGCCTGGTCGCCTTGGCCTCTGCCTCGTTCAGCTGCTTTTCTGCAGCTTCGCGAGCCTCGTCCAGCATGGACTTGGACTCAGCCTGCGCCTCGGAAGTCAGACGATCCGACATTTCCTGTGCAAGGCCAAGGACCTTCGCAGCCTGAATGTGGGTCTCCGCGTTTGCGGTGTCTGGCTTCGCAGCTGCGGCCGCGCCGCCAGCGAAAGCTGCTGCCTGTGGCTGAGACTTAGCAGCGTTAGCTGCCTCCTCGCGAGCCTTCGCTGCATCCTGCTTCGCGTTCTTAGCTTCGTCTTCAGCCTTCGCCTTGGCGTCCTGTGCCTGCTTCAGCTTGTTGTCATACTCGGCACGCAACTTCTCTTCGATCTGCTTGCGTACTGCAGCTTCGTCGACGTCGGACTTGCCTGAAGCCACTGCTCCAGCACCAGTTGCGCCGCCTGCCTTGAGCTGGCTATCGAGGTCTTCGACGCGTGCGCGCAGGTCGTCATTCTCGTCCTGCAGTTGGGCCAGGGTGTCTTCAACCAAGTCCAAGAACTGGTCGACTTCATCCTCGTTGTAGCCCCGCTTGCCGATTGGTGGCTTGCTGAAAGCGACATTGTGCACGTCTGCTGGTGTCAGCGGCATAAGCGTTCCCTTCGAGTCTATGTTTCCCTTTCCAAACAGAGCATTTGTCGCTCTCCACTATGCGCGCGGCACAGCGATGAAAAGGTGTTTAGTACATCTTAGTTCATTTCTAATTGTTACATCTTCCAAGTCTAGTCATGACGTGACTCGGAAGGCACAACACTTACCCTTTATCTTTACCGTAGGTTCAGAGTTTCAACCACTCTCCCACCTGAAAGAACGCCCTAATCAATACACCTAAGCTCGCTCGGGATTACCCCCGATAGTGGTTAAGTTGCCAAGTTGTAATCTTCAAAACTGGCGTTTCACGTTAGAAGACGATTCGGATAATGGCACCGAGAATAGACAACGCGAAGAACAACACCAGAACGCTCAGATCCAGTGCCACTCCTCCCATCCGCATCGGCGGGATGATTCGTCGCAAAGCCTTAATCGGTGGGTCCGTGACAACAAAGAAGAACTCGGCAATCACCATAAACCAGCTCGGCGGTGCGAACTGACGGGAAAAAGACTGCACCATTTCAATCAGAATGCGCACGATAACGATGAGGGCGTAAATCCTCACGATCGCGTATAAAATCGCTCCAAGCATGCTCACGAGTGCTTAGCCTACCTATTTCTGTGTTAAACGACGAACGCCCTGATTTCCCGGCTTGTGCACGAAAGAAATCTAGGGCGTTGGGTTCCGACCGTTACCGTCGATCCAAGACTGAACCGCAGCTCAGCGAGGTCTTTAGCGGAGCTTAGCTGCGCGCTCCAATTCGAGAGTGGTGATGCGGGCGTTTTCTGGAACGATCGCGAAGACTCGACGATCAGTGTCACTGTATCGCGTTAGATTGTGCATCTGGCCACGAAGTGCGAAGCACAGGCCTGCCGAGAAATCGACAACTGCCTTGCGCGCATCGCGGTCCAGCTCCGTCAAGTCCATCACAACTGCGTCGCCGTCGCGGAAAGGTTCGCCAATTTCCTTTGCCTCATCGTAAGAGCGCAGCGCCACTGCGACCACAGCAGGTGCGTATGCGCGTGGTGCGCGCTCGACAGGCTCAACGCGGTCAGCGCCGTAGGAAAAGGACCGCTCTGCTACCGGCTCGTAAGCTGCAGATCCGTCGTCTTGGTAACGAGGTTCATCGTAGTAAGCGTCATCTTCAGGGCCGTATGGTGCGAATCCGAAGAATTCCTTGGCGCTTTTCATAATAGACATGTGGCCACTCCTAAAGGTCGATCATTTTGGCGGTCGGTGCGCTGTTATCTGACCGTTAGCCTACGTGGCGCGCGCCAAGCACTCCGGTTCCGACACGCACGATATCGCTTCCTTCAGCAATTGCTTTTTCGAAATCCCCCGACATTCCCGCCGAGAGTTTCATCGACCGGCCGAGGCTTTCACCGAAGCGGTCCGCAAGCTCTCTCGCCTGCGCAAACACCTCCACGGGGTCGGTGTCTAAAGGCGGTACAACCATGATTCCGTCGAATCGCAAATGCTCTGTCTCTTCGACTAATGCAGCCAATTCATCCACATCATCAAGTGGGACTCCCCCGCGCGTGGGATCGTTATCCATTGACACTTGAATCAGACTTGGCAATTGGCCCGCTTCGCGGTCGCCTCGCTCGATCGCCAGCCCCACCCCTCGGTTGAGCCCCTCGGCCAACCGCACGGTATCTAGGGAGTGCACCTCATGTGCCCAACGCGCAACAGCATTGGCCTTCTTGGTCTGGATTTGGCCGATCATCGCAATGCTTATCGACGACTCCCCGCGCGCTTTCAACTCTTCCGCTTTCGCACGGGCTTCCTGTTCGCGGTTTTCTCCCACCAAGTCCACACCTAGCTGACCTAGTATTTCAATGTCCTCCACCGGGTGAAATTTGGTGACCGGTAGCAGCTTTACGCTTCCAGCCGTTCTGCCAGCAGCCTTTTCTGCGGCGCGGATGGTTTCCATCACTGAGTTCAGGTTGGCGGAGATGTCCTCGAAGCGGGTCATCGCTACGCCTCCTTGCCGGTAAGCCAGACGACGCCTGCTTGCCTTCCAGTGGTGCCCTCGCGGCGGTAGGAAAAGAAGTCCTCGTCGGTAATCGTGTCCCTTGGGTCGGCATCGATGTTGGTAATGCCCATTCCCATTAGTTGGCGGACCAATCCTGCGCGCACGTCGATGCCTGGGGTGCCTTGCTTTGTTGTTGCGCGTGAGCCTGGGAGATGCTGTTCCACATCGGCAGCCATAGATTCCGGCACCTCGTAGGATTCACCAGCTGCGGCCGGCCCCAGGATGACCTGAATATTCTGCGGTTTAGCCCCCAATTCAATCATTTTGTTCACCGTGTTCGGGATGATTCCGTTACGAGCACCCATTCGGCCGGCGTGGGCTACTGCTGCAACACCGTTCGAATGGTCCGCAAGTAGAACTGGAACGCAATCGGCCACGAGGACGCACAGCGCCAAACCTGGTGTGGTGGTCACTAAGGCATCGGTCGCTTCTACGGGTGTGTCCTGTGCCTTGTTGACCACTGTGACGTTGTTGGTGTGGAGTTGTTCCATCCACACAAAGTTCTCCTGCGGCAGGTCGAGGATCTGGGCTAGGCGGGCCCGGTTGTCGGCAACGGCCTGCGGATCATCGCCGACGTGGTCACCAAGGTTGAAGGAGGCGTACGGGGATTGGGAAACCCCGCCTGCACGGGTGGTAAACACCATGCGGACGGGGCGATTTTCTAACTGCGACATGTTCTCCAGGCTAGCGCAGCGTGGCTTAGCGCATGAAGCTTGGCACGTCCAAGTCGTCGTCATCGTCGCGGCGACGTCGGTTGCCGCGGTCGGAGCGAGTCTCCGACGGGGTGAACAGGCCAGTGCTGCGTGGCTCCTGGCGGTAGCGCACAGGCTCTTCTACCTCTGCGACTTCCTCTTCGCGGGCGCGCTCGTCGAAAAGCGATCCCCGAGAAGGCGCTGGTGTAGCAGCCTCGGACTGCGGCGCCGCTGGCTCAGCTTCGACATCAGGTTGCGCGTTGCCTGTTGGCAAGGCGTTTGCCTTCTCGTCGAAACCGGTAGCGATAATGGTCACGCGGACCTCGTCGCCCAGGTTGTCATCGATGATGGTGCCGAAGATGATGTTGGCATCGTCGTCAGCCTTCTCCTCAACGATGGATGCTGCGTTGTTCACTTCCATCAGGCCAAGATCGGAACCACCGGCAACGGAAATCAGTACGCCCTTGGCGCCTTCCATGGTGGATTCTAAAAGTGGCGAATTGATCGCCTGAAGGGTTGCATCCATGACGCGGTTGTCGCCGCGGGAAGAGCCAACACCCATCAGTGCGGAACCAGCGTCTGCCATGACGGAGCGCACATCGGCAAAGTCGACGTTGATCATTCCTGGGATCGTGATCAGGTTGGTGATGCCCTGCACACCGTTGTACAAAACCTCGTCGGCCGCACGGAAGGCTTCCATCATGGACAGCTCCTGGTCGCCAAGCTGCAGGAGGCGGTCGTTAGGAATGACGATGACGGTATCGCAGACTTCCTTAAGGGTCTCGATGCCAGCCATTGCCTGACGGGTACGACGCTTGCCCTCGAAGGAGAACGGGCGGGTGACAACGCCGATGGTCAGCGCCCCCATCTTCTTTGCAATGCCAGCGACAACTGGAGCAGCGCCGGTACCCGTGCCACCGCCCTCGCCTGCGGTAACGAAGACCATATCCGAGCCCTTCAGCGACTCTTCGATCTCACTTTTGTGGTCTTCTGCGGAGGTACGACCCACGTCAGGATTAGCGCCTGCACCAAGGCCACGTGTTGCTTCACGGCCGATATCGAGCTTGGTGTCGGCATCGGTGAACAGTAGCGCTTGGGAGTCAGTGTTGATGGCAACGAACTCGACGCCCTTGAGGCCCTCTTCGATCATGCGGTTCACCGCATTGACTCCGCCGCCGCCGACACCGACGACGCGGATCATGGCGAGGTAGTTGTTCGGAGATGTCATGTGAGAATGCTCGCCTTTCAGAACATAAATGGAAAATCTTTGTACGCAGTTAGTGGGAGGCCCGTTGTAAGGCCAACCGGACTGCTTCCATCATGTCGAAGATTCTACAGAAATCAGGTTTATTTAACCGGCGTGTCGAGACCCTCAACCTCAACTTTAGACTTTTAACCTGGGGAAATGCCGAAGCCTCTCCGACTAGCGCACGCCAATCATGGCAGGGTTCGAAACATCAAACTCCTGGCCCTCGCGTTCGAGCACCGTGTCTAGCGCGATGGCCTTGTCGTGGTTGTCCTCCGACGCGCCCCATGTGACACGACGCCCATCATCGATCAAGACTTCGTAGTTAAACTGGTCACGAACTTCCAACGCGGTCACCCTGCGACGTGTTTCTTCGCTTATCGACGAAGCGATGTCCGTTGCGTTCTTCCGCGCCTGTTCTTCGCCACTTCCGTCGCCGGTGATTTCGATCGCTTCAGCTGGTGGCTCGGCAACGACAAAGTCTTCGCCCTCCGCATTAATCAAATGCGTACCGTCGGCCTCCGAGAGAAAAGCAACGGCTTCGTGTTCCGTGATATTGATATCCAAGCTCGATGGCCAGCCACGTGACACAGTCACCGATTTCACCCATGGCATTCCCGCCACGCCGGAAGCGGCCGCCCCGACATCGACCTGCGCTAGGATCTCTCCCTCGGCGACTCCGGCTGCCTCCACCACCTGCTCCTGGGGCAGATGGTCGTTACCGGTCACCTTGTATTCGCGCACGGTAAAAAGTGGCGTGAACATGACAACCACGGCCACAACGGCAACTAGTGCGAGTGCGATCGCGGCTGCAATCCAGGCCTTCTTGCGCGAGGGGCGAACGGGTTCGGAACGGGCAACGGTGGACATGGCGATTACTTCTCCGCCAAGTTGTTCAGGATTTCGTCGGCAAGCATGGTGACAGAGCCTGCGCCCATCGTGAGGACTAGATCGCCCGCGTTGACCAGCTCTCGAACTACTAGTGGAGCTTGGAGAAATTCCTTCTCAAACCTCACCTCGGTTGTTTCTGTGTTGATGCGCTCGGTGATGATCCGGGAGTCAACGCCTTCCACCGGCGCTTCGCGTGCGCCGAAGATGTCGAGGACTACGGCGGCGTCGGCAAGCGAAAGCGTCTCAGCAAACTCAGCAGCGAACTCGATGGTGCGCGAGTACAGGTGGGGCTGGAAGCACACAACAACGCGGGAGCCGTTACCCTCTGCGTCAACTTTGGCGCGGGCAGCAGTAAGAACGGCTTCGACCTCGGTCGGGTGATGCGCATAATCGTCGTAGACACGAGTACCAGCGTAGGGGCCTTCGGCGACCTCCCCGCGATATTCAAAGCGACGGCGCACACCGGTAAATTCGCTCAAGCCCTCGACCATGCGCATCGGCTCGGCGTCGGCAAGGACGCCGGCAAGAAGTGCGGCGGCCGAATTAAGCACCATGTGGCGACCAGGAATCTGCAGTTGGTACGTCAACGAGGCAGCAGGGGCTACCGTGTTTAGGCTCACAGTGACTTCGGTTGCCTCGGCAGTAACCTCCTCATCAGTGATCACAACCCCAGGAGTGATCTCGCGGTGGCGCTCACACGCCTCCAGAGTGCCGTAGCCCAGCACAGCCACGCCTCGCTCCTGCGCGCGCTTGCCGCAGGCGGCGGCTTCGTCGTCATCAAGGCAGACAACAAGGTGGCCGTCCTCGGTGACGCGATCGGCGAACTCGTCAAAGACCTGGAAGTACGCCTCGCGCGTGCCAAAGTAATCCAGGTGATCCGGCTCGATGTTGGTGATCACCGCAACGTCCGGCTTGTAGCGCAGCAGCGACGCATCGGACTCGTCGGCCTCAGCCACAAAGGCGGAGCCCGAGCCGTGGTGTGCATTTGTTCCTGCGCGGTTGAGCTGCCCACCGATAGCAAACGATGGGTCCTCGCCTGCCTGTTGCAACGCGACGACCGCCATCGAGGTAGTAGACGTCTTTCCGTGCGTACCCGCGAAGAGTACTTGTGTGTAGCCCTCCATCAGCTCGCCAAGCAAGTCGGAACGTCGAATGACCGGGATGTTCTCCTGCGCGGCGCGCACGAGTTCGGGATTGTCCTTCGGGATGGCTGCGAAGCTGGTCACAACGACAGTCGGCAGCTCACCTGCGAGTTCAAGATTAGCGGCATCGTGACCGATAGCGATCTTTGCGCCTTGCCCCATCAGGGCACGCACCGGGCGGGAGTCCTTGACGTCGGAGCCGGTGACCACGCTGCCGCGGTCGAGGAGAATGCGCGCGACTCCCGACATGCCCGAGCCACCAATACCAATCAGATGAACTCGCGACAGGTCGATGTCAGTGCCGGTGGTAGTCACAGTGAGGGTCTCCTTGTTCTGGGTCAATTGGGTCTATCCAGTGCCTTGTGGCAGTGCTCAGTGCTCAGTGCTCAGTACTTAACGCTTAGCGCCGTCAACGATCTTCTGTGCGATTTCAGCCGCAACGTTACCTGCACCAGTGTCCTTCAGCGCTTTACGCATCGCATCGTAAGTGTTCTGATCAGACAAGATGTTGACTACGTTCTCCACCAGCACGTCTCCGGTGAAATCAGCATCGTCGATGCAACGCGCGGCGCCCGCTTCCACAACGTGGACGGAGTTCAGCCCCTGTTCGCCGTTGCCATGAGGAAGTGGGACGTACACCGCAGGAAGTCCCGCCGCAGATACTTCTGCCACAGTCATTGCACCTGAGCGGCACACCACGACGTCCGCCACCGCGTACGCAGCTTCCATGTCTTCGATGTATGGCACGGCGGTATAGCCAGAGTGTGGCTCCGGCGCATCATTTTTCTGCCCGTATGCGTGCAATACTTGGTAGCCCGCCGCGTCGAGGCGGCCGACGGCATCAGCCACGGCATCATTAATACGCACGGCGCCCTGGGACCCACCCGTTACCAAAACGGTCTTCTTATTCGGATCCAGGTTCCACTGGGCATACCCTCGCGCCGCTTTCACACCGTCTGGATCGGCACCCACGCCGGGGCGGACTGGAATACCAATGACCTCGCCCTTCATTCCCGAATTGGCCACTGCATTAAAGCCAGTACCGCCGAGGCGCACGCCTAGTTTATTCGCCATGCCCGCGAGCGCGTTGGTTTCATGAATATAGAACGGGATGCGCAGCGATGCCGCCGCCATGTATGCCGAAGCAGACACGTATCCACCGGTACCAAACACCACATCGGCGTTCGCGTCTCGCAGCACCTTGCGGGCTTGCCCTACCGACTTTGCGATTTTGAAAGGCAGCGCAAGAAGTTTCAGAGGCTGCTTCCGCGGCACCGGCACTGGATCGATCAGGGCGAGCTCAAATCCACGAGCTGGAACAATCGACGTTTCCAAACCCTTAGGGGTGCCGAGTGCGCTGACGGTTACACCGTGGTCGTCGCGAAGTACTTCACCCACAGCCAATGCAGGTTCAATGTGACCGGCGGTGCCTCCGCCTGCAAGAACTACTGTTAAGTTGTCAGCCATGAGTGTTGTCACCTTCTGAATCATTAGTGGCAGCTAGGTACTGCGCGCGGTAAAGCTATTACAGATTAGCGCCGATCTTGGTTGCGTCCACCACGAGGGTTGTGACGTCGTTCGCTACGGTTCGAAGGTACCCGACCGGAACGCGCGGCAGGGGCCCGACGAGGGCGCTCCGGCTTCACTGTCTCACGTGCAGCACCGCGACGCTTGTCGACGACGCGCTCGCCCTTCGTAGGCCGCGGGCGGACAGTGACTGGCTTGCCAAACCGGTCTGGCTGTTCGTCGTTACGCTTCTCAGCACGCTCAGCTACCTGGACTGGGGCCTTGGGCTCTGGGATGCCCAACGCACGATCGAACAATGGGCGACCGTGGTTCTGCATCGAAGAAACAGCATCTGGCTCATGGCGGGCAACGGATGCAAGCAGGCCCATCGAAGTCAGCGTGATAATGGCCGAGGTACCGCCCGCAGAGATCAGGGGCAGCTGAATACCAGTCACTGGCAGCAGACCGACGACGTATCCGATGTTGATGAATGCCTGGACAACCACTCCAGCAGTCAATGTGCCCGCGAGCAACGCTTGATACTGGTTCGCTGCGCGACGGGCTGTCCGGAAACCGAACCAGCCGAGACCGAGGAACAGCAAGATGACAAGCGAGCCACCCCATAGCCCCAGTTCCTCGCCGATCACGGCGAAAATGAAGTCGTTTTTCGCTTCAGGGAGGTAGAACCACTTCGCCCGCGATTGGCCCAAACCGACGCCGAAAAATGATCCATCGGCCAAGGAGAGGAACCCCTGGTACGACTGAAAAGCAGCGCCTTGGGTATCTTCAAAGTTACCGACGAAGGCATCAAAAAACGTGTGGAAACGGGCCGAACGGAATCCGCCTGCCGCCATCAAAAGAAAAACAGCAACAGCACCGAATGCCGCGACCACCGCAATGAACACCCATGACACACCGGCAAACAACAACACAAACCCGACAACAATGGCGAAGGCGATGGCCATGCCGATGTCACCCTGAAGTGCGATGAGGATGATGCACAAGCTTGCGACAAGGATAAAGGGACCAAAGCCGTTCTTCCAGCCGAGGCTTCGTGGGTCTTTGTTCGCCAACAAGCTTGCGCCCCAGATGGCGATTGCCACCTTTGCCACTTCGGAGGGCTGGAGCTGGAAGCCTGGCAACGCGATCCAGGACTGAGAACCTACAGAATCACGGCCGGTACCGATGCCGGGGATCAAGACGGCGATCAACAAGACGAACGAGATCAACATGATCCAAGGAGCCCAGAGACGAACACGTTCAGGCGAGACTTTGAGTGCGGCCCAAAAACCAACTAATCCGATTGCGACCATGATGGCTTGTTTGACTGGCTGCGCCCAAACTGTCTGATCGTCGATTACTGACCATGTCATGGACGAGCTCATCACCATGATTACGCCTAAAAAGGCAAGCACTAAGACGATCGAGCGAATTGCGATGTAGTCGAGCAAGGGTTGCTGATTCATCCAGTGGGCGGCTCGCTCAATCCCCCGCGCCACGCCCGATCGTGCCGGGGCTGGCTTCGTCGAACGGTCGCGAGTTGCAGTCATGGTGGGGTTTACCCTTCTTCAGGTTCAGGGATGATGGCGTTGGCTCGGGCGGCTTGTGCGAAGACATCTCCGCGGTGTGCCATGCCCGTATACATATCTAAACTTGCCGCGGCCGGTGCAAGCAGTACCGAATCGCCGGATTTCACCTCATGTGCCACAAATTTCACAACTTCAGCCATTGCTTCGTCCGGATCCGTGGACTCAGACACGAGAACAGGCACATTCGGAGCGATCCGGGCAAAAGCGTCTGCAAGGATCTCGCGATCGATGCCAAGCAATCCGACGGCCCTAAACTGATCCTTGTGCGCCTCAATCAGCGGATCAATGGCAGCGCCTTTCAGCTGCCCGCCTGCGATCCACGCAATTGTGCCCGCACCTTCCAACGCTGAGTGAGCTGCATGCGGGTTGGTGGCCTTGGAGTTATCTACCCACTGGACTCCCCCAGCGCGATGCACAACTGCGCCGCGGTGCCCGTCAACCTGGAAGTTGCGCAGTGCCTGCTCAATGTCTTCCGGTGTGGCTCCCTGGCTGCGTGCTACGGCTGCGGCAGCTAGCGCGTCAAACACCCCAGCCTGCCCCGGGGGCTCGATGCCTTCTGCGGAGGCGATGCGAGTCCAGATGTCCGCGTGGGATTCGGTAATAAAGCCGTCAACCACACCAATCTGACCGGTTTCCGGTTGGTTCAGTGTAAAGCCGATGATGTCGTCGCGCCCCGTCGCGTGGACCCACTGCAGAACAAATTCATCGTCTACTCCAGCGACCGCGATCGGCGCTTGGAGCACCTTCGCCTTGGCATCGGCATACGCTTCGAAAGAACCGTGCCAGTCAATGTGATCGTCGGCAAGGTTAAGCAAAACACCCGCATCAGGGATGAGTTCGCTAGACCAGTGCAGCTGGAAACTCGACAGCTCAGCGACCAGAATGTCTACTCGCTCATCGCTCGTCAGCGCGTCAGACACCGCCAAACCGATGTTTCCACATGCAACAGCGGTGAGGCCGGTGCGCTCTCCTGCCTGAGTCATCATGGAAGCGAGCATGCCGGTGGTCGTCGTCTTGCCATTTGTACCAGTGACGACAAGCCACGTCCGCGGTGCGCCGAACACCCCGGCTCGATCAAGCCTGAAGCACAGCTCCACATCGCCGATGACCTCGATGCCCGCAGAAATCGCTTCGACGAGCAAGGGCGAGTCTGGTCGCCAGCCCGGCGAGGTAACCACGAGCGAATAGTTTTGCAGGCTTTCGCGGGCCTCAGACACCGTGACGGTGGGAGCGCCGGTGATGTCACGCACGTTGTTGCGGCTGACCTCGTTATCGTCAGCCACGGTAAACGTCACTCCTAGATCGGCGAGCAGGCGTGCTGCACCGAGGCCAGAAACACCTGCACCGGCGACTAGAACATGACCAGTAAGGAAGCCAGGCAAGGTCATCACAGGCTCACCCCTGTGGAGGTAAACCACTCGGCGTAGAAAATAGCCAAGCCGAGCGCCACAGCCGCACCGGTGATCAACCAGAAGCGGATCACAACGGTGGTTTCTGCCCAACCGCCATTTTCAAAGTGGTGGTGGAACGGAGCCATGCGGAACACGCGCTTACCGGTAGAACGGAACGCGATCACCTGGATCACAACGGATGCGGCTTCGATGACGAATAGCGCACCAATAATCACCATGAGCAAGTGAGTGTGGCTGGTAACGGAAAGACCCGCTACCAGTCCGCCAAGAGCTAGCGAGCCGGTATCGCCCATGAAGATCTTTGCCGGGGAGGCGTTCCACCAGAGGAAGCCGGCGCAGGCACCCATGCCTGCGACCGCCAATACTGCTAGATCCAGCGGGTCACGCACGTTGTAGCAGCCCGGTGAAGCGGCAAGTGCACATGAGTTGCGGAATTGCCAGAATGTAATCAGGGTGTACGCGCCCATTACTAGTGTGGTCGAGCCTGCTGCGAGCCCATCAAGGCCATCGGTGAGGTTCACCGCGTTCGACCACGCTGCAATGAGAAGATAAATAAAGATGAGGAATACGATGGTGCCGATAACACCACCTCCGAACGCAAGATCGAGCGTATCGATATCGCGCACGAAGCTAAGCATGGTCGAGGCGGGAGTTAATCCGTTCTCGTCTGGGAACTGCAGTACCAAGATGCCGAAGATTATCGCGATGGCAAGCTGACCGACTAGTTTGGCGGTTTTGTTCAAACCAAGGTTTCGCCCCATGTACAACTTGATGAAGTCGTCGGCGAACCCGAGGGCGCCCAACGAGAGGGTCAGCCCCAGTACTAATAGACCGGATGCTGTGAACCCACCGCGCCCAACGGCCATCGACCAAAACCCGGCTGCTAGATAAGCAACCGTAATGCCGAGCAAAATAGCGATGCCACCCATGGTCGGAGTGCCGCGCTTACGCAGGTGAGACTTAGGACCGTCTTCACGGATCTCCTGCCCGATGCCTTGGCGGGAGAAGTACTTGATCAGCATCGGAGTAGCGAAGATCGCCACAAGGAAGCTGACGATTCCCGCGATAATAATCTGTGTCACAACGGCCTACCTTGTGTTCCTTTTCTCATCCAGTAGCGCTTCAGCTACCCGCCACAGCCCCAACGCATTGGAGGCCTTGACCAATACAACGTCTTTGTCTTTCCTAGCGTGCCAGTTCTCTTCCCCGGCAGGCGCCGTAGAAAGGATACCCCGCACGACATCGGTTGCATCCTCGACATCGTGTGCCAGTTTGGTAACAATCCCTCGTGAGATCGCTTGGCGTGCCAAGGCTTCTTCGACTTCACCCTGCCCTACGACGACAAGATCGCTAACCCGGTACCGGGCAAGCTCGTCGCCTAAGGCTCGATGTTGTTCCAGGGAATCATTTCCAAGTTCGCCCATCTCGCCAAGCACGGCGATGGAACGAGCTCCCGGGCGCCCCGCTGCGGTATAACCTAATGCCGCGATGCCGGCGCGCATCGATTCCGGATTGGCATTGTAGGCGTCGTTGATGATGGTGACTCCGTCTGCGCGAGTGTTCACGTCCATGCGGTTTGCCGATGTATTGCGGGCTGCAGATAATGCCTCTGCAACCTCCGCCGCAGTCATGCCGGCTTGGATCCCCACTGCTGCCGCTGCTAGCGCATTGGACACCTGATGGGCGCCGAATACGTTGAGGCGCACATTCTGTGGCGGGTTGTTCGGGGTGTGCATCACGAAAGAAGCACGCGCGACGTCGTCAAGCTCGATGTCGGTGGCGTAAAAGTCCGCGTTACGCACGTGCGGAGTGGCCGCCGAATAGAATACGACCTTCGCCTTGGTGCGGGTTGCCATCGAAGCGACAAATGGATCGTCCGCGTTCAAGATGGCCAGGCCACCATCGGCAGCGTTAGGTAGGGCTTCCACAAGCTCGCCCTTGGCCTGGGCGATATTCTCGCGAGAGCCGAATTCACCCAAGTGTGCCGAGCCAACATTGAGGACGACACCCACGGTGGGCGGGGCGATCGTCGCCAAGTGTGCAATATGGCCGATACCACGCGCCGACATCTCAGCCACGAGGAATTTCGTCTGCTCAGAGCAGCGCAGCGCGGTATACGGGTGCCCGATCTCGTTGTTAAAAGAGCCCGGAGGCGCCACTGTCTGACCCTGGCGCGACAGCACAGCCGCGATCAGATCTTTGGTCGAGGTCTTGCCTGCGGAGCCGGTCACACCAGTAATCATGAGTCCATGCTTATCGACGAGCTCCCGCGACACGTAAGCCGCGAGCTTGCTCATCGCTTGGACGACTGCGGTAACGGAACCGTCAGGGTCATTAGTGGCAAGGTCAGAGTTGTCATTCTCGTTTCGTTCAGCCGGTGGGACGATAACAGCAGGTACGCCTACCTCTCGTGCCGCGAGCACGCCGACAGCCCCCTGCTCCACGGCCTTGTGGGCGAAATCGTGGCCGTCGACCTTTGCGCCAGCAAGAGCTACGAAAAGTCCGCCTTCGGATACCTTGCGAGAGTCAAACTCAACAAAACCAGTGACTTTGGCATGCGGATCTTCAGCGTCGGCAACGTAACCGCCAACGATGTCGGCGATGTCGGTTAAGCCAAGCGGAATCATGATTGGTGCCTTCTTTCCCTAGTTCTTTCCCCGTCCATAGTGCCCCAAAGCACGGCGCACTTCTTCGCGATCATCAAAGTGGTGTGTCGTGTCGCCCACGATCTGCCCTACCTCGTGTCCCTTGCCCGTCACGATCACTGCGTCTCCAGCTTGCGCCCATTGAATCAAATGGTCAATTGCAGAGGCACGCGATGGAATCTCGCGGATGACGACATCAAGGTTCTCCTCGGCTTTTGCCTGTCGTGCGCCCGCCACTACAGCTTCGCGGATCAGCGCTGGATTCTCGCTTCGCGGGTTATCGTCGGTGATGATCACAAGGTCCGCGCGACGCGCCGCCTCAGCGCCCATGATCGGGCGCTTTGTTGCGTCACGATCACCTCCCGCGCCCACGACAACTCCGACGCGGCCATCGACCTGAAAACGCAATGTGTCTAGGACGGCAGCCACAGCAGCCGGCTTGTGCGCATAGTCCACAACCGCGACAAAGTCCTGTCCCTCATCGATGCGCTCCATTCGACCTGGAACACCTGCTTTTTCCACGCCCCGCAGGAAGCTATCTACGTCGATGTCTGCGACATAAGCCATTGTGGTCGCTAGTGCTGCGTTGGCAATATTGAAATCACCGGGCAAAGACAAGTGCGCCTTGTGAGCCCAGTTACCAATGGTGAATTCGATATCTTGCGCGCCGGTGGGATCAAGTTTGATGCGTCGCGCGCTGCAGGTGACCGCACGCTGCCCTTTGGTGCCCACGGTTGCTGGTTGGTCGATACGCTTGGCAAGGGTCTCGCCCCAGTCGTCGTCAATGCAGATGACGCTGCGCTCAGCGGACCACGGTGCGGCAGGATCGAAGAGCTTCGCCTTGGTTTCGAAGTACTCCTCCATCGTCGGGTGGAAATCCAGATGGTCCTGCGAGAGATTAGTAAAGCCCGCGACGGCAAAGCGAGTACCATCGACGCGTCCCAAGCTAATCGCGTGCGACGAGACTTCCATCACGACGTGGGTGACTCCTTCGTCCACCATCATGCGGAAAAGGGTCTGAAGCATCGGGGCTTCAGGCGTGGTGAGCTTCGTCGGGACCAAACGGCCGTCGATGCGCGTGCCGGTGGTACCAATAATGCCGACCTTATATCCCGCAGCCAGAAGGCCTGCTTCGAGAAGGTATGTGGTGGTGGTCTTCCCCGACGTGCCAGTGACACCCAAAATGGTCAGATCCTGAGAAGGGTGCCCGTAGATCTCGGCAGATACGGCACCAAGGATCTCACGCACATTGTCGACGACCAAGACGGGGCGTTCTTCCCCAGCCTCCTGCAAAATAGTAAGCCCGGCGTCGTCGGTGAGAATGGCTCCGGCGGCACTGGTAGCTGCGTACGATGCGCCATGGACACGCGTGCCTGGAAGCGCTGCGAACAGGCCTCCCGGCTCGACCTCGGCACCGTTCAAACTCACTGATTCGATCAGCAAAGGGTTATCAGGAGCATTCTCGGTGCGTGCTTCCGCAAGCTTGGCAAGATCCTGCAGCGAGGGCGTGTAGTTTGGTGTGTTCGCCACGACTGGAATCCTTTCTTACGTAGAGGTCTATTAGGGAGATGGGGTAACGGCCCTATTGTTCTTGTAAAACGATTGTGTCCGCTTCTGGACTCATCGGAATGTTGTCCCGATTTATTAGCCAGGAAGCGATTTCTCGGAAAACTGGTGCAGAAGACTGACCTCCTGCACCGCCTTCCAGCGGCCCGCGCTGTGGCTCGTCGAGCATGACCGCAACCACAAAGCGAGGATCATCCGACGGCGCAATGCCAGCGAAGGTAATCCAGAATTTGTCCTGCGAGTAAGCACCAGTGTCGGGGTCTACCTTTTGGGCAGTTCCCGTCTTACCAGCCAGTTGGTATCCCTCGATGCCCTGCCCTTGAGCAGTACCCGAGTTAAAACCAGCGGGATCCTCTTGGAAAACTGAGCGGAACATATCGACAGTAGTCTTTGCAGTCTCAGGGCTGACAACCTGGGTACGTTCGGCTTCGGGCTGCTCGACTGGCTCGCCGTTTTCGTCCACAACTGACTCAATGATCCTGGGTTCGATGCGCTCACCATCATTCGCCAGAGCTTGGTAGACGCTGGCCATCTGCAACGTTGTCCAGCTCATGCCCTGTCCAATGGGCAAGTTGGCAAAAGTTCCACCCGACCATTGTTCGAGTGCTGGCGACAGGCCCGCAGACTCATTGGGCAATTCGATGCCGGTCGGCTGACCAATGCCAAACGCATCTAGGTAGCGTGCATACTTCTCTTCGCCCAGCTCCTGCGCCAGCATGAGCGTGCCAACGTTCGATGACTTACCGAAGATGCCTGCAGTGGTGTAGGGCAAGTCGCCGTGGACCCACGCATCATTCACGGTCACACCAGACATTTGGATCGAGCCTGGAACGGTATGTACCTCGTCAGCAGTGGTGATGCCCTCTTCGATGGCCGCAGCTGCGGTGATGATCTTTGCTACCGAGCCAGGTTCGAAAGGATGAGAAATGGAAGGGTTTTCAAAGTTCTTTCCCTTGTCCAGCTGCTTTTCCAGGTCGCCGTTGGGATCGATGGTGTCGGTATTAGCCATCGCGAGAACTTCTCCCGTGGCAACATCCAGAACGACCGCCTCGGCAGATTTAGCCCCCGAGTTTGCTTTGGACTGTTCAAGAAGCTGCTGCACATAGGTTTGCAAATCCAAGTCAACAGTCAAAGTCACGTTAGAGCCATGTATCGCAGGAACAGCATCGCGTAGGGTCCCAGGGATCGGCTGACCGTTCGCCGAGACATCCTCGGTGGAGCGCCCGTTAATGCCCGTTAGGATAGAATCGCCCGACGCTTCGAGCCCGAACTGTCCTTGGCCGTCCATCGATACCTTGCCAATAATGTTCTCTCCGATAGCCCCGTTTGGGTACTGCCGGATGTCTTGATGGTCAGAAGCTACGCCGTGAAATTCACCTGCCACCCTCTCCGCGACATCAGGGTCAACGTTGCGCACCAACACTTCGTAGTGTGTATCGGCGTGGAGCTTGTCTAGGATTTCGTCGGAGTCAACATCTCCCGAGGCTTCCCTGCTGCTCTCGCCTCCCTCTTCGATCAACTTGGGGATTTCTGTCGCCATCGTGCGCAGACGATCTTCCACCTTGGCATCAAGCTGGCTGTCTATCGTCTTGGCATCGATTCCTTCGATTTCCATCGCCTGACGCTCTTGAGTGGTGAGTTCCTTGCGAAGAACAATCGGCGACACTGTAAGGGAGCGAGCCTGCATGGTGTAGGCCATCTGTTTGCCTTCACGGTCAGTGATTTCACCTCGACGGGCCGGATCAACATAAACACGTGAGCGCTGTAGTTCAGCTGCAGCCGAGAGATCGGGACCCCACACAACTTGCACCCACGCCAGGCGACCGATCAGCAAAGCTGCTACGGCGACGAACGCTACAAGCATGATCGTTAGTCGTCGTGAAGTAATCGGCTTTTGCAGGCCCTGGGCACCCGATGAAGTTCTGGCGGGTCGGCCAGTGGTGTGTCCATCTCTGGTGCCGGCAGATGCTTTTCTCGTCCGAGAGCGCTGCGACTCTTGAGGTCTATTCACGGCCGCGTCTCACCTGCCTACTTCCTACTGTTCCTCACGTTTTCGGGTTACTCCACGTCTCAGTTTCACCCTACTAAGACTATTCAGTTTCTAGAACTGAGAAGGCACGTTCGGGGCATACGGAGCGAGGGCCGGTCCTGCTGCCGGCGCGTCTGGCTGCGGGGCTTCCGAATCAGGCGCTGGGGACTCAGGTCCAGTTGGAGCCAACTGGTTGCCTTGTGGTCGAGTCTCCAGTGCATCCGAAATCTCGTTAGTCGCCTCCGGATCGCTGGATGCTCGGCTTGGGCGTACCGGGGCTCCATTAACGTCAATGATAGGTTGCGTTGCTGGATCAGCTGGGCGACTCTCGGCAACAGAGCCGTCGTTTTCCACATTGACAATGCCTGGGTTTACAGGAAGAACCATTCCAGCTTCGCTTGCACGTCGAGCGATCTCTGCAGATGACTGAAGATCTTCAAGGTCACGATTCAACGTTTCCACTTCATTATTCAACTGTTCTTCAGTGACCTGCAGCTCCTGTACTGCAAAAGTCTGCTGCGTTGACAGCGCAGACAAAAACATCGCCGTCAAGATCCCTACGATCAGCAACGGGAGAGCAATCACTGACACTGCAGTGAAACGACGACGAACTTCGGTCGTCGGCTGCGCAACACGACGCCCTCGTACCGAGACAACCTGCTTCGACCCCAACCGTCGCGGCTGGCGAGGCACGTGAGGGGTGATGCGTTTTTGATATCCCGAAGGCACAGCACGACTAGGTGCCGGGGTTTCCACCGCAGCGCGGCCTCGTGGCTCGACATCGCGGTCGAGTAGCGCTGCAGACGCGCCGGAGTCGTACCCGGTGGTGAGGTCTCGGCTGGCTCCCATGGTGCTGGTGTCCCTTCAGTGTTGTTCAGCGGGTGGCAAGTAGTAGATGACTGGAGGCTGGTCGATGGCTAGGTGTCTGCGATTTTCTCGATACCCCGCACTCTGACGGGCGCGGCACGTGGATTCTCTTCGATTTCTGCTTGGGAAGCTTTTTCGGCGCCACTTGTAATAGCCCGGAACTTCGGTGCCGTGCCAGGAAGATCCATAGGAAGACCCGGTGGCGTCTTCGAAGCAGTGAGCTCACCAAACGCTGTCTTTACGATTTTGTCCTCGAGTGACTGGTAGCTCATGAACACTGCCCTGCCACCAATTCCCAAAGCATCTGCAACGACAGGGATGACATTCTTGACGGCATCGAGTTCACCGTTGACTTCGATGCGCAGCGCTTGGAAAGTGCGCTTGGCCGGGTGCCCACCCGTTCGCCTGGTAGCGGCCGGGATTGTGTCGTAAAGCAACTCCACCAGACGACCAGAGCGGGAAAATGGCTCCTTCTCGCGTTCTTTCAGCACCGCGCTAGCGATTTTTCCTGCGAATCGCTCATCACCATAGGTTTTGAGGATGCGTGCCAAGTCGCCATGACTGTAGGTGTTCAAAACATCCGCAGCAGTCATTCCTGCTGTCGGATCCATGCGCATATCCAAAGGAGCATCTGTGCGGTAGGCAAAGCCACGCTCCTCCTGATCGAGCTGCATCGACGAAACACCGAGGTCGAACAGCGCACCGGCGACACCGTGGGTACGGGCGACGGAAAAAACTTCTTGGTCTCGCTCCGCGAGTGCTTCGCCGATATCGTCGAAACGAGCCTGGACAGTACTAAAACGGTCTGCAAAAGGTGCCAACCGCTCGGTCGCATCTCGTAGTGCATTCGGATCGCGATCGACACCGATGACTCTTACCTGGGGAAAGGTGCGAAGAAAGTGCTCCGTGTGCCCTCCCGCGCCCAGGGTGCCATCGATAATCACTGCGTTGCCTGCAAATTTTTCCACCGCAGGTGCAAGCAGATCGGTCATTCGGTCCCGCAGCACGGGCACATGCCCATGGTTCGCGGTGATATCGAAATCCATCTCTGCTGGTTTCGGTTCTTTGTGAGCCATGATGTCATGCACCCCCTTCTTGGCTGCCAGGTCGATTACTCGTCTACGTCTCTGTGTCCACTGCGCTTATGCGCTCGCGGGGAACGTATAGGGCCCTACTCGAAGCGGTCATTCTGATATCGGGGAAGTACACCAGAACAACTCACGCTTCGAGCAGAGTCCTTACACGTTCTCCACCAGGGGCAGCTGTCTTACAGCAGTCCGGCGAGAATGTCGTCGTCATCCGCTGCAGCAAATGCAGCTTCAGTCTCTGCCTGATACTGAGCCCAGGACTCTGCGTCCCAAATCTCAAGAAAATCAACGGAACCGATCACAACGCACTCTTTGGAGAGATTTGCGTATTCACGATGCGCCGGAGACAAGGTGATTCGACCGGACCCGTCTGGAGTTTGTTCATCCGCGCTCGCTGCGAGGTTTCGAATGAACGCACGTGCCTGTGGGTTCGTACGAGAAACAGCTGCAGCTTTTCGTGCTCGTGCCGCAAATGCCTCCCGCGGAAAGACCGCTAGTGAGTGGTCTTGCCCTTTAGTCACCATCAACCCATCGGCGAGGTCCTCACGAAACTTCGCTGGAAGGGTCAATCTGCCTTTGTCGTCGAGCTTCGGCGTGTAGGTACCGAGAAACATCCCGGGCCCACCTTTCCTCTACTCGTCAACTCCGGAGTGATCTTCTAACGACTCCCTCGGTAAAACGCTGGATGCGCCTCCACTTGTTCGCCGCTGTGCCCCACTTTAACCCACTTTGCCCCACAAACACCACACGCCCACCGATTTTTCTTCGACTTATCGAAGTTTTCGCAGCTAGATATCGTTTATTTTGGTGGCGCGGTTTCCCGTAAGCGTACGCCAACGGCTCCCCCTTGAGTCACATTTGCCACTTTTAGCCCCACTGGAACCAGTACTTACCATTACCCCGTCAAGGATTTCTCGGCCTTCACCTGCGGTTATTCGACACTGCAAGAAAGTGGGGCGAAGTGGGTGAACCCGGTGGGGCAAAGTGGGGACGACATATCCCGGCGGCCTGAGCGGAGCCGGAAGCGCAGCTCGCAGAGCTTTGCACAGACTGGAACCGCACCCCCTTTCAGGGGAGCCCAAGCGACACGCCGGAGAGTCGCACCATAAGAAAAAGGTCGCCCCCTCGCATATCAAGCGAGGGGGCGACCTAAAGTTCAGCCGTCTAGTTATTCAACTAGTTTCAAACCGGTATTTCTACTGACCTTCGAAGCGGCGGCGGAAGTTCTCTTCCATTCGCAAACCCACTCCACTACGACCGCCCTGGCCGCCAGTGGCCGGATGCGCACGCTGCGGAGCCACTCCTTGCGGAGCCTTGAGAATCCACACACCGCCAGCGAACATCACGATAAAACCAACAACGCTGAGAGCGATGAACCAAAAGCTCATTTGCGAGAGCGCCACGCCCGCGATCAGCAAAACCAAACCTAGAACGATAAGCGCAGACCCACGAAGCGTTGCCCGGCCCGAAGGAATTCCACCGCCAAGGGGCTCACGCCCAGATACTGACGCGCCAAACTTTGGGTCATCTGCTAGCAGCGACTGCTCGATTTCCCGGAGCGCGCGCTGCTCCTGCTCTGAAAGGGCCACAATTCCTCCCGGCGGTAGTGATTGGTCCTTGATTAATTCTCTAACCTCTTCAACGTATAGGGTATCCCGTTTGTTCCCCGAAGTGAAAGCCCGCCTACACCTTCTCCCGCCCCGTACCGGTGCCTGGTCTATGCAGCTTCTGCCACCGCACCCCCACCAGAGATTGGATAGCCCGAGTCGCCGTAAACTGCATGACCGTAGAAAGCTCCTGCAAGTGAGATAAGGCGCTGAGTATCAAGCCGACTCGGTCGATCCTCAATCCCTAATGCCACACGACCGCGCAGTGCCGAGAAGGATGAAAACTCTCCTGCCCAATGAGCTCCTTCGCCCCCGGTCAACCTGAGCTTGTCCCACGCATTCGTCGGCAAGCGCTTTTTGCGAGCTAGAACCGTAGACCTGGCGCTTATGGCGCCTGCAGTCCGCAGAGCGGCACGGTACGCATCTTCAAGCGCGAGGTCAGTGCGGCCCTGGTCAAAGTGGGCACGGGCAGCATCGAGCAACGCTTCCGCGTCACGAAGGAAGCGATCCTCCTTGGCCGAACGGCGAGTAGCGCCGACCACCGCGCCTGTTGTTGCCGAAATTACGCTGCCTGCCATGTCCCTCTCCTTTTCTTTCGCTGTGCCAATAACATAAAACATGCGTTCGACATCCCGACAGCCCTTTAGAACATATGTTCTAGATATTCCCTGTTTACGCAGCTCTCCCGCCACTTGGATTTGCGAAAGCGTGGCAAACAGCCGGTTCAAAACCAACACATCAAGGGCCTGAGCATGGTTCGATAGAAGCTGTGACTGTATCGATTCGACGACTAACGGGCCCCGAATTTTCGGTGCTTGCTCCGCGACTAGTCGATATTTACATGGATGCGATGGGATATTCCGCGGGGATCAGAACTCAAAGGATCCGCGTATGGCGCTCGGAAATCACCCACCCCGGATTCACCGCTCTAATCGCGGTGCAAGATAGCGTGATCATCGGGGTTGCATATGGGTTTCTCGGCAGCCCCGACCATTGGTGGGATCGGCAACTACGACGCGGCTTCCTAGAGGCAGGCGGTCCCACACCTGAGCAAAGAGAACTCTTGGAAAGCTACTTCGAAATCGCCGAGATTCACGTCACCCCTGCGCTTCAAGTGCGTGGAATCGGGAGGAATTTGCTTACCCAACTACTCTGGAATGCTCCCGCCCGTCACGCGCTGCTATCTACGCCTGAAGTTAAAGATGAAAAGAACGCAGCGTTCGGCCTCTACAGGTCGATGGGTTTTACCGACGTATTGAGAGACTTCTACTACCAGGGCGACAATCGACCTTTCGCCGTACTGGGGCGCCCACTCCCCCTTCCAGATCAAACGCACTCGCCCCGCAATCGAAGACTTCTCTAAGCCCGATACAAAGCGCAACGATCAGAGTTCCGGGCTAGACACCGGTTAGGGAAACCACAGTAGGTATCCTAAGAGGCAACCATTTTTGCAGCACTACCAAGGAGACTTCGACCGTGAGCGCCTCGCAGGATCTTCAGCAGCTACACATTCATGACGTCCCGCAGGCCGCACACCGTGAACTCGAAGCGTTTTTCCAACAGCGCACGGATGCGATTACCGCAATCGGTCAACCCGTGACTGATGCTGTGCAGTATCTCCATGACTTCGTCCTTGGTGGCGGCAAGCGTGTTCGCCCCCTCTATGGTTGGGCGGGCTTTGTCGGTGGCGGAGGGTTAGAAAACTCCGTCGAAGATCCCGCTGCAGTCTTGCGCGCAGTGAGCTCTTTGGAATTTATCCAGGCCTGCGCACTGATCCACGATGACATCATCGATTCCTCCGACACCCGGCGCGGAAATCCCACCGTCCATCGCGCGGTAGAAGCCACCCATAAGGAAGCCAAGTGGTCTGGCGACCCGTTCCACTACGGAGTGTCCACCGCGATTCTTGTCGGCGACCTTGCTCTCATTTGGGCGGAGGACATGTGGCGCTACTCTGGGTTGTCTCCTGAAGCCCTCGAACGCGCAGCCGAACCCTGGCGGGGTATGCGCACCGAGGTGATCGGCGGGCAGCTCCTCGACATTTCGCTGGAAGCCACTGGTGATGAAGACCCAGCAATGGCCAACGCTGTCAACCGGTTCAAAACCGCCGCATACACAATCGAACGCCCACTTCACCTCGGGGCGGCAATCGCTGGAGCACCCGCAGCTACCATCGCAGCGTTCCGCGGTTACGGCCACGACATCGGTATCGCCTACCAGCTTCGCGACGACCTCCTCGGCGTCTTCGGCGACCCCAAGGTCACCGGTAAGCCCGCCGGCGACGATCTACGCGAAGGCAAACGCACCGTCCTTCTCGCGCTAGCTTTACAGCACGCCGATGCGCACGACCCTCAAGCTGCCGCAGAGCTACGAGCAGGGGTCGGACAGACTTCTGACCCGGCTACGCTTTCTCGCCTCGCCACCATCATCGCGGAAACTGGCGCAGTAGACCAAGTAGAAAAGCACATTTCCACCCTGACTTCGTCCGGCCTGAAATACCTCACCGAGGCTGGCGTTGACGCAGAGGTTTCCGAAGCCTTGCGCGATCTTGCGATCCGCTCCACGGAGCGCCACAAGTAATGCTGGACAGACTAGCGCGACTCTCCCCGACCTGGCTCGGACTCACCGGCACCATTTTGCTCGCACTCGGCTCCTTCGGCGCCGGTGCCACCCGCAACCGCGGCGGTGTTATCTCAGCATTAGGTCTTGAGTTTCTCACATTCGGCCACGGCAAGGGCATCATGGAGATCGTCTTGTTCGTGGGAATCGCTTTACTCATTGGCGCATGGGTCCTGCTGGGGCGCACTGTTGTCGTCGACAAGCCTGCGGGAAGCAGCGAACGCTTCACGACGACCAAACGGGCCATGTGGATATGGATCGCGCCTTTGGCAGCAGCGGCACCGGTTTTGTCCCGTGATGTTTATTCGTATCTGATGCAGGGTGCGATGGTGCGCGACGGTTTTGATCCCTACACCGAAGGCGCAGCTGTCAATCCCGGGCCGTACCTGCTTGAGGTGTCCCACGACTGGCGCAACACCACCACTCCCTATGGTCCACTGCACTTGTGGATCGGCGAGGGCGTAACCACCTTGGTCGGTGATAATGTCATCGCCGGGCTCATTGTGTACAAGATTATCTCGATCGCTGGATTCGCGGCAATCGCATGGGCGGTGCCAAGAATCGCGCAAAAGCTCGGCGGGGATCCAACCATGGCGCTGTGGCTGGGCGTGGCTAATCCGGTAATGGTTCTGCACATGATCGGCGGCATGCACAACGAGTCGATCATGGTCGGGTTGGTCTCAGTTGGCCTGCTCGCTGCCTTGAACCGTCACTTTGTCAGCAGCGTGGTGTTGATCTCCGTTGCAGTCTCCTTGAAGGCAACAGCGGCGATCGCATTGCCGTTTGTGGTGTGGATCGCGACAAACCATTACGCCCCGAAATCGGCCACCTTTGCGCGTCGTATCTTCGCGTTTGTTGCGTCAGGTTTCATTGGCGTGGTGCTGACTTTCCTTGTCGTTGGCATCGTTACCTGGGCGTCGGGCTCGTCGTGGGGTTGGCTAGCCGAAATCTCCGGCAATTCCAAGGTAGTCAATCCACTCTCGGCCCCTACGTTCATCGCCGATCGTGTAACACCGTTTCTGCAGCTTTTCGACGAGCGTTTCCCCTACAACACAGTTCTTGGTGTAACGAGGACCGTGGGATCCATCCTGATGCTGACGGGATTGGTCATCGTCTGGTGGTTCTTCCGCCACAACGATCGCCGCGCCATCATGGGCACCACGCTGGCCTACCAGGTGGCGTATACGTTCAACGCTGTCGCACTGCCTTGGTACTACGCATCGGTGATCACCCTGATTGGAACATTCCGCCCGCCGCTCTGGCTGCTGCAGCTCACCACCGGCACATCGATAGTCCTCGCGATGGCATTCACCGGCAGTGGCAACCACCGGTTCTACGACATGTGGTGGCTCGGCGCAGCGCTGATCGTCGCTTGGATTGCTACCCACTACGTCTTTCCACTGGACGCGAAGACGCGTCCAGGACTGCAGCTGGTTACAAATAACGCTGCTAAAATGCCATCGCCTGCGCGCGGCGAATGACCTCGCGCGCCCCGTGCCCGTGGAGAGCATCAACGGGGCGCCCCGGCAACGTGTCGTCTGGCGTGAACAAGAAGTGGAGAATCTCGTCGGGCTCGTAGCCTCCGTCGCGCAAGACGGTGATCGCGCCGGCGACAAACTTCGATAGCTCATCACCATCGAGAAGTGCTTCAGGGATCATATTTACGCCGTCGACACGACAAGCCACGAGTTTGTTGGTGTGAATCAGGTCGTGGACCTTGGTCACCGGGATGTTCAACCGCTCAGCTACGTCAGGAAGCGGGAGCATCGGTTCGTCGACAAGCAGCTGTGCGCAATCGATTGGGGTGTTCTCTGGAGTACTCACAGTCACTACTCTACGACTTTTACGGCTGTCGACTACCACTAGTCACCCGTTTTGCACCATACTGAGGGGCATGAGTCAACTCGCAGTTGGAGAATATTTGGAGGACCGCTACCGCATCGATCGCCCGATCGCGCGTGGAGGCATGTCCACCGTTTACCGCTGCGTCGACGAGAGGCTCGGGCGCGAAGTTGCGGCGAAAGTAATGGACGAGCGTTACGTCGACGACGCGGTTTTTCTTGACCGCTTTCGTCGCGAAGCACGGGCCATGGCGCAGCTGACCCACCCGAATCTGGTTGGTGTTTATGACTTCTCTGCTCAAGGCGACACGGTATTCCTGATCATGGAGCTCATTACCGGCGGTACCTTGCGCGAGCTTCTAGCGGAACGTGGACCCATGCCACCCCATGCCGCCACCGCAGTGATGCGGGCGACTCTGACCGGCCTGTCGGTCGCTCACGCGAAGGGGATGGTGCACCGCGACATCAAGCCCGACAATATCTTGATTAATGGCGACCACCGCGTCAAGCTCGCCGACTTTGGCTTGGTACGAGCAGCCAGCGATGCGCAGCACTCGACCGATCAGATCGTGGGCACGGTGGCGTACCTATCCCCAGAGCAAGTTGACGGTTCTGAGATCACCCAGGCGTCCGATGTTTACTCGGCTGGCGTTGTGCTTTTCGAGCTCCTGACCGGCACCACCCCGTTTAGCGGAGACTCCCAGCTCGCTCATGCCTTCGCCCGCATTCACGACGACGTCCCAGCACCTTCAACGCGGATCTCGGGCGTGCCAAAGCTTTTCGACGAGCTCGTGGCCACCGCTACCGCTCGGGATCCAAAAGATCGTTTTAACGACGCCGGCGATTTCTTGGCTGCGCTTGATGATGTCGCCGCGGAGTTGCAGCTTCCGGCCTACACTGTGCCCGTGCCGACCAACTCAGCCGCCCACAGGGCTGCTGCAATTCCGACGGACATGACTTCACCTCTTTCGACGCAACCTCCCACAGGAGACAGCGTTGACTCGAGCGCGAACGAGACCTCGGTTCTATCGCCGCACGCGGAACAGGAAACCTCATTTGAAACAGCCGTGGTCCCACCTGTAGCTGCACCCACTCCCCCTGCATATCGCGAGCCGGAGACTCAGATGCAGCCCGCGGTGCCTCCCGTTGAGGCAGACTCCCATGCAGTCCCGGCCGAGTACCAACGCGCCGATGTTGCCGTTGATCAGCCTAAACCGGAAACGAACCGCTCGGTGTGGTCGCTCATCCTCTGGCTCATCGTGATCTTTGCGCTAACCGCAGCAGTTGCTGTCGGTGCTTGGTGGTTCGGGTCGGGCAGATACGGTGAAATCCCCCAAGTGATCGGAATGGGCCGAGAAGAGGCGATCACCGCAGTGACGGAAGCCGGCTTCGAACCGGCGACGGAGATAGTTTATTCCAACACAGTTCCCGCAGACTCCCCGGTTGGCACCGAACCGCCAGCCGGGGATAAGGTTCTTCCCGGTGATCAGGTAAAAATTCTGATCTCACAGGGTCGGCCGACCGTGCCCGAAGTGCCCGGTGGAATGTCTGTGGAGGATTATCGCGCGATCGCCGAGGAGCGCACATTCCAGGTAATTACCGGCGAGTCCGTCTACTCCACTGATGCTCCCGTCGGCTCCGTTGCTTCAACCGAACCAGCAGCGGGTACCGCCCTCGACATTGGGTCGAAGGTGACTGTAGCGGTATCCAAAGGGCCCGAGCCCATTGAAGTCCCCGACTTGCGTGGCCTGCCCAAAGATGACGCGGTACGCCAACTGGAAGAAGCGGGCCTTAATGTCGGTGAGATCACCGAGGACTTCGACGAAGACATCTACGGTGGCAACGTCGTCTCTTCCGATCCCGGCAAGACGACGCAACTCGAGCGCGGCGACACGGTGAATCTGGTTCTTTCCAATGCCAAGACCATGCCTGATGTCACCGGCATGACTCTCGACGACGCCACCGAAGCCCTCGACGCCGCTGGAATCACCCTTGACAACACTCAGCGCGACAAGGAAGCGGTGGGTGAGAATGGCAATGTCATCGTGTCGTCTGATCCAGTACCGTGGACCAACCTCAAGCCGGAAGAAGCCGAGGCCTCCCTTGTGCTGCCGGGAAAGGTCACGGTGCCTGATGTCACCGGCATGACAGTGGCCGATGCGCGCGAGCTCTTGGAGGACATTGGTTTGAAGATTAACCGTGGCTCCCGCTATGACAAGCAAACCATCACGGCACAAAAAACCGCCGCTGGCTCCCCCCTCACTGTCGGCCAGACCGTGAAGGTCGACTCGAAGTAGATCAAGTGAGTGCCGGGCGGCGGGTTCGTCGTTAAGCACGAAGCTAGTAGCGCAGCATCTCCGCAACCAAGAAGGACAGCTCCAGAGCCTGCTCGGTGTTCAGACGCGGGTCGCAAGCGGACTCGTAGCGACCTGGCAGATCAACGTCGGTGATGTCCTGCGCGCCACCCAAGCACTCGGTGACGTCTTCGCCAGTGAGCTCGATGTGGATGCCGCCTGGGTGGGTGCCCAGTGCGCGGTGGACCTCGAAGAATCCCTGAACTTCGTCGATAATCTTGTCAAAGTGGCGGGTCTTGTAGCCGTTCGATGCGGTGAATGTGTTGCCGTGCATCGGGTCGGACTGCCAGATCACCTTATGGCCCGAGTCTTCAACAGCCTTGATTACGCCAGGTAGCACCGAGCGCACATTGTCGTGGCCCATGCGAGCGACCATGGTCAAGCGGCCTGGCTCATGATTCGGGTCAAGTTTGTCTGCGTAAGCAACAGCTTCTTCAGGAGTGATCGTCGGGCCGATTTTGATGCCCACCGGGTTCTCGATCAGCGCCGCGAAGTTCACGTGGAAGTCATCCATGCCACGGGTGCGCTCGCCGATCCACAGCTGGTGCGCGGACAAGTCGTACAGCTTGGTTTCGCCGTTCTCGCCCTCGCCGAGGCGGAGCATTGCGCGCTCATAGTCGACCAACAGGGCCTCGTGAGAAGCGAAGATCTCAGAAGTACGCAGGTTGTGGTCATTAACGCCGCAGGCATCCATGAAAGCGAGCGAGCGAGAAATCTCACGGGACAGTGCCTCGTAACGTGCACCTGCTGCGGAGTTTGCCACGAATTCCCGGTTGAGCTCATCCAGGTTGTACAGGTCGGCGGTGCCCGACTGGGTCAGCGCACGCACAAGGTTCATCGCAGCGCCCGAGTTTGCGTAAGCGCGGACCATACGAGCTGGGTCATGCTGACGTGCCTCGGGGGTTGGCTCGACGCCGTTGACGATATCGCCGCGGTAATTAGGCAGGCCATTGGCATCCAAATCGGAAGAGCGTGGCTTTGCATACTGTCCCGCGATACGCGCGAGCTTGACCACCGGTAGCGACGCACCGTAAGTCAAGACAACTGCCATCTGCAGCAGCGTCTTTACATTCGCGCGGATATGTGGCTCTGTGTTGGACTCGAAGGTTTCTGCGCAATCGCCGCCTTGAAGGAGGAACGCCTTGCCGTTGGCCACGTCTGCCAGATGGCTCTTCAGCGCGTGGATTTCAGGCACAACGACTACTGGAGGTACCGATTCAAGGATTTTGCGAACGTTGTCCGCTTTGACTCGGTCCCAGGTAGGCTGCTGTTTTGCGTCGCGTGCGACAACATCTTGGAACTTCTCGTTCAATTCCCCTGGCAGTGGGGGCAGATCCGGAAGAACTGTCTCGGGGATATCAATAGTCCAACTCACCTTATTAGTTGTAGCACGCTAACTTGTAAAAACACACTCAGAGGCGTTTTTCAACACGCCCCCGTTTGTCCAACGGGAGCACGTTTTCGCACACTCTAAACTTTTCAACATTGTGACGCGCATCTACCAATGCGTCATGGTTGCCTTCGGGTGTATCCGGCAGCGTAGGTCTCCCAGCCATGTCCCAATACTGACGAAGTTCCCGAGTGTATCGCGGCAAAGCACGCGGAAGCCCCGTCATATCTCCCCACAGTTGGGCAAGAACCACATGGTCATAGGCCCCTACCCATGCCCACAGTTCCGGCTTGGTCTTTGTCTTGGTAAGAAATTCGTAGACCTCTTGCCTGATTGTGTTCAGCGATTTCCACACTTCCAACTGCGGGTTGGGGAGCTTGTCCAGGACATTGTCCCGAACCCAGGCATTGGCTTTGCTTCCATCGAAGTCAGTAGACACCGCATAGTATTCGCGCCCGTCTTCCGCGACAATTCCGATTGAAACCAAATCAATCGTTCGTCCGTCTTCGATGAATTCCGTGTCGTAAAAGTACCTCACGAAGGGTGACACATCTTTTCTTTACTTAGTCTTTGGGCGGGGAAAGAACATGACCACAGCAATTGCGATCACAATGATCGGGGCGACGGTCTGACGGTGAAAATCCACTGCCGCGGCGGCGATATAAGCCACGATCAGCACAGTGACCAATCCGATGCGGATAGCTATGCTGCGATCCATTTACTTCGGTCCTTCTTTCTGCGCCAGAGCAGGCTTACTTGTCGACGAACCATCTGCCAACTTGTATCCGGCGATTCCTCGTTCAGGCAGCTTCGGTGGGTACAGGCTCCAACGAACGACAGGGATCTTTCCAATCCCCCACATCACAATGGATCCAATAGCAGCCGCTACCAGACTCAACACTATCCAGATGTTGGTGTGCATCCACATTGAGGTCTCATCAATGCCAATTGGAAGCTCGTAAATGGTGCGAGGAAATGCGATCAGCATTGTCAGGCCGATTGGATGGCCAAGGTAAATTGGCAACGTATTGCGACCCAGGAATTGCAGTGGCTGCGAGATAAACGGAATCTTGGAAAGGGCCACCGCAAGCAACACACCGGCTGGAAGCATCAACATGTAGTGCACAAGGTTGATCAGCAGCAGCACTTCGGTGTGGTCAAATGGCTCGAGCACTGGGACAGGGATTGCAACCGTGACTCCGCTATCCAAGTACATATTCCAGCCGACAATCACTGCGACACCAAGCAGGTACCCCGCGAGGGCGAACAGGGTCCTCGTCGGAGTCAGCGCGGTGAGTGCAAAGCGCTTGATCACGTGGCGCAGGTACGCACCCGAGATAAACACTGGCAAGTACATGATTGCCTTAGCGACGATCGGCACGTCATGGTGCAGAGGAATCGCGATGATCGGGCTCAACGCCACCGCGATAACGCCCCACCATGGCATCTTGCGCGTAGCCCACAGTGCAACGTTAAACAGGATCAAGGCGTACAAAAACCACGCCATATTCCGACCGGTGACAATGAGCTCGACGTGATCAGCAATGGTCATCGGCCCCGAGACGCCTGCGAGGATGCGCATCTCGTTTGTCAGCGTGACCTCGATTGGAACCCAGATGAGATACGGGATAAGAAAGAACCACAGTCGTTTGCGGAAGAGTTCGCCGAAGCTAAAGTTGAAAACCTTTGCAGAAAACAGGCCGCTGACCAAGAAAAACAGTGGCATGCGCAGTGGATCAAGCAGGGTGTTCGCCTGAGAGAGAAAGCTTTCGCGGGCGCCTGGAACCAAGAGGGATACGTGCAATACGACGACCCCGATGATCGATAGTCCCTTTGCCACATCCGGCCAAGCAAGACGTTGTGAGGCCATGAGCGCCCCTCCTTCGTTCTCAGCTGACCGTGCTGCCGATAAGTAGCCAGTTATGTCACGGTTTTTTAATCGGCTTCATTCTAGCTGCAACGACACCAACCAATCAAGCTCGTCGAAAGCGATTAGTCCCGCTTTGGTTGCGCCTCTGGCGGGTAACCGTGGCCAGCTTCCAGTGACTTCTTCACGTCGGAGGCGTACATATCGACATATTCATTGCCGGAAATCTCGGCCAATTTCTTTACGACAAAGTCTGTAAACGGGCGGATTACCTCGCGCGACTCTGGGTCGAAGCCATTCTCCTCAGCCCACTTGTGAGGATTGATCGGCTCACCGATTTTCACACCGACACGGACAGGACGGATCAGCCAGCTTCCAATCGGGTTCGCTTTGCCTAAGTTCTCCATGACGACAGGTACAACGTCTACGCCTGTTGCCATAGCGATTCGCGCCATTCCGGTGCGCCCCTTGTAGATTCGTCCATCCGGAGAACGCGTTCCTTCAGGGTAAATGCCGAAAAGGTCTCCGCGATCCAGCACCTTCTTCGCCGCCGTAATCATGGCGTCACCTGCATCGGCTGCGGTGCGATCAACAGGAACTTGGCCCAATGTGGTGAAAAACCACTTCTGAATGCCGCCAATCAGGCCTGGAGTGGTGAAGTACTCGCTCTTGGCAGGGAAAGTCAGCTGACGCGGGCAGACCAGCGGGAAAATGAACGAGTCGTACACGGCCTGGTGGTTCGACGCCATAATCGCCGGTCCCTCGGCAGGAATATTTTCCTTACCCTCCAGGTAAGGGCGGTTCCACACACGGATTAGTGGCCCCAACAGAATGTGCTTGAATACCCAGTACCATTTGTTCTGCACGTCGTCACTCCTCAATCCTTTGGCGCGCCAAATCAGCCACACCGATCATACCTGCCTGTGCCCCGAGCTCTGCCCGAATCACTCGTGGCAGTGGACGAAATCCCGCACCTACAATACTTGATGACATGTGCTCGCGGGCATCTTCCAAAAACAGATCCGCATCGCGGCTTACTCCCCCGCCAATCACGATCAACTCAGGGTCCAAAATATCTGCAACAACAGATAGCCCTTGCCCCAACCACTGGGAGAATGAAGCTAAGGCTGCAAGGGCCAAGCGGTCCCCATTTCTCGCAGCGGTCATGATGTCGTCGCCGGTTACTCGCTTTTCGACGACACGACGGTACAACCTAGTATCTTCGAAGCTCCTTTGATGCGCGAGCTCCTGCGCGGTATCGACCAAGGCGGTGCCCGAAGCGTAGCGCTCGAGGCAGCCTCGCTTTCCACACGAGCACGGCCGCCCCGATGGAACAACTGTAATATGGCCGAATTCTGGCGCGGTGCCGAATGCCCCGCGAAAGATTTCACCGCGGTGCATCAATGTTGCTCCGATGCCAGTTCCAAGTGCGAAAAACACCCAGGTATCTGTGTCTTGTGCTACCCCAAAGCGGTACTCACCCCACGCCGCAGCGTTCGCGTCGTGTTCCAGGCGGACAGGAAGACCAAGTGCATCGTGAAGAATCTTTCGCACTGGAGCGTTACCGCGCCAAGGCAGGTGCGGAGCAAAACGAACGATTTCGCACTCTGGGTCTAAGAAGCCCGCGATAGCCACCCCAACTGCCTTGATGTCGTGGTCGGCCTTGAGCTCGTCGACAAGCGAAACAATGGCCCCCACCATGTCGTCTGCGGATTCAGGGCTGCGAACCGACGCCGAAGCGATTATCTCCCCTGCCGCGGTGACGACACCAGCGCGGGTATTGGTTCCGCCGATGTCGAAGCCGACGGTGAGCCCTTCGTCAGCCGAGATAGAGATAGCCATAGGTATTAAGAATAGACCTCTCGGAGGTGCCGATGCTTATCACGCTTGATTAAGCAGTTGGGCAAGGCGTTGTGCCATGATCGGCCATGTCCAGTTGTGTAAGACATGTGCTCGGCCTGCCCGCCCCATTGAGCGTCGTAGCGAGGGGTCCTCGAGAAGTGTCAACAGTGCGTTCTCAAGTGCAGGAAGATCAGTGCCATCGACCACCAGCCCGGTCTCCTGCGTGACGGTCTCCGGCGCCCCGCCTGATGCTCCAGCGATGACCGGCACACCACAGGATTGGGCCTCTAAGTAGACGATGCCCAACCCCTCGACGTCGAGACCCCCGCCCCGCGTGCGCGCTGGCATGGCGACGACATCAGCGGCTGCGACCAAATCACGCATCTCGTCACGTGGCAAGGCCCCAGTAAACACCACGTGCTCGCCTAGGTCCTTGGCAAGTGTTTCTAAAACGGATCGGTAGCGACCCTGCCCGATGATCACGAGCCGTGCATCGCTGTGCTTATCGACGACACCTTTGAAGGCGCGGATCAATTGATCTTGCCCTTTGCGGGGCACCAAGCGAGAGGCGCATACGACAATCGGGCCATTAGCAAACCCGAACTTTTCCCTGGTGGCTAGGCGTCGGTTTGCACTGGCTGGGGTGAAATACTCGGTATCAACCCCCGACGGCAAGTGCACGAATTCCGGCTGGTCTCCGAATGCGCGACGGAATCGTCGCAAAGTGTACGCCGATATATAGGTGACTACATCGGCACTGTCGCCGATGATGCCCAATACTTGGCGGGCGCCCGGCAGCATCGACCAACCAACCTCATGGCCATGCGTGGTCGCGATTACCCGGCTGGCACCGGCAGACTTCGCGGCATGGCCCATGACTGCGAGTGGGGCGGCTGCTCCAAACCACACCGTGTCGATATTGAACTCACGAATGATGCGCTGCATTTCTCGTACAGTGGCGGGAGTCGGAAGCATCACGGACCGCCGCCACCGAATCACCCGGTATTTAGCAACGCTGTCCCACGCCTGAGCGGCCTGTGCGTCTTGGGTCGAGGCGAAAACAATGATGCCCTCAGGATCAAGGGTGTCAACAAAATCCCGCAAATACGACTGAATCCCGCCGACAGTGGGCGGGAAATCATTCGTGACCAAAAGGGTCGTCATCTAGTAACGGGATGCGCCCGAGATCGGCATGGAGTCGTACGGAACCACCTGGACTGGAATGCCGTAATCCGAAGCGTGGACCACCTGGCCATTACCGATGTACATACCCACGTGGGTCACACCCGGGTAGTAGCCGATGATGTCGCCCGGCTGCAGGTCTGACAGGGAGACGGACTGACCGCCGGAGATCTGTGCTTGGGAAGTGCGAGGAATCGACTTGCCCTGCTGTGCATACGACCAGTACATCAGGCCAGAGCAGTCAAACTGATTCGGGCCTGCTGCTCCCCAGCCGTACGGCGAGCCAAGTTTGCTCATCGCTGCCCCGACAACGCCTGCGGTGCCTGCGGGGGCAGTGTCGGCCTCGGAAAGATCCGGCTCTTCGACAGGGTTATTCTTGTTCTCCCAAGCCTCACGGTCCGCCTCTGACAGAGCATCGACCTGAGCCTCAATGTCTGCGATCTGATCCTCTAGATCGTCTCGCTCTTCTTCCAACGTTTTGAGCTTCGAGTCAAGCTGGTTGCGCAAGAACTCGGCCTCAGCCACTGCAATGTTCGCTGCATTCGCCTTTGATGCCGCGGTTTCACTCGCAGTCTGAAGATCGCCCAAAGTACGTTCGGTGTTGCGGGAAATGATCCCTAGGTAGCTCGCACGATCAATGACCGTCTGCGGATCTCCAGATTCGAGGGTCGTGACAAAGGAGTCGTTTTGAACATTGCGATATTTCGTCATCGCGATACCGTTTACTTCGGTTTGAAATCCATCCTTTGACGATGTTGCTGTGCCAGCAGCATCGTTGGCATCATTAGCCGCCTCGGTGAGCGCATTCAAGCTCTCCTGGGCACTAGCAACCTCGTCTTCGAGCTCCTTGACGTCCTCATTTTTCGCGGTTGCCTCATGCGAGACACTTTCGATCTGCTCGATAAGGTCATCAATCTCTTGTGCACTTACTGGTGCTGCCATAGAGCCTGCAGAGACCGCTGTAATCACCGATGCAGCGACTACCGCTGATCGACGGTGTGATGGTGCGCTGTGCTTACCCACAGTTTCCTTCCTCACAAAACTTAAGCCTTCAGATGAGACCGACTCACCCTGAAGTCCACATAAGTAATGAACCTAACAACTATCCATACTATAGCGATTTATTGCCGAAGCGCAAAGGGATACAACGAAGAATTTGCAAAGAGCCACAGATCCCTTTATGCACGTCAACCAATACTTCTATAGAAAACTCGAAATCTCCCTTGTGGCGCCCTTCTCGGGCTCGCACGCAAGGGAGATCAGGAGTCACTCCAGCCACAAATCCTGAGAGATCGTTAAGGCGGAGAGTCGGTCAATGACCTAGAAGCGAACAGCCGAGTGAATCGGCATGTAGTGCAGAGGACGTTCTGCCACTGGGGAACCGGAGTTCAGTGCGTCAATCATGGTGCCGTTACCGGTGTAGATACCAACGTGGGATGCGCCAGAGTAGTAGACGATGATGTCGCCGGGCTGAAGCTGATCAAGAGACACGCGCTGACCCTGCGCTGCCTGTGCGCCAGAAGTGCGTGGGATGGTCTTGCCTGCCTGAGCGTAAACCCAAGAGGTGAAGCCGGAGCAGTCAAACGCGTTAGGACCAGCCGCGCCATAAACGTATGGTGCACCCATCTTGGAGCGGGCAATGTTCACGATCTGCTGACCGGTAGAGGATGGAGCAGGAGCTGCCGCTGGAGCAGGAGCTGCGGCAACAGGTGCTGGCGCTGCAGCTGGAGCAGGTGCAGGAGCCTCAACTTGTGCATCGTAAGTTGCTGGCGCTACCTGCGCCTCGACGGTGTTTAGCCACTGGTTGAAACCAGGGATAGCAGTAACGCCAGGAATCTGACGAACCTGAGCGATGGCCGCTGCAGCGTTGCCCTGCTGCGCCTGGCCAGCGAGCGATGGGACCCACTGTTCAATTCCTGGGATGTTTGCAACGCCAGGGATGTTCTCGATTCCAGGAACCTCGGAGCTCATGCCGGTTCCCGGGATGGTGACCTCCGCCGCGGTTGCGGTGGTAGGTACGAGCAAAGTTGCGCCGACTGCAGCTACAGATACAGCTGCGACCTTGCCGGCAATGTTCAAGTTCTGGCGACGGTGGTTAGCCACGAAAGTTCTCCATATCTTCCTATAACGCCTACCGAGTTAGCTGACGGGTTAGGTTTCGGAATGCACCCTCCCCCGCTCCATGGACAGTCACTCTCGTGTCCGTCCACCCTTGCGAGGAATTCACCCCAGGGAAACACTTTTGGTTCCCCGGCTCTTCGCCCCGTGGTCGTTCGCTGACCACCAAGTAAAGATTCGGCTTTATATGTTTATTCGATCGTTGCGTACCGGTTGGCCGCAATGTCTCGAACAGGTTACGAAATTGCAACGAACTTTGTCCAATGGCACGCCCGTTATCATCCCGTTATTTTTGACCTTGCACCAAATGAACACCATTTCCAAGACGGTAATGTAATTGAACCCTAAGAGTATAGAAGAAATCCACCCTGCCTGAACAGCAGGTTAAGCGCACATTAAGGTAAATTTCCGACACTTCAAAGTTGAGCGTTCGCCCCAAATACGTTCATTTAAAACGATTGTGACCTTCACCACATACTAGCCGCAAGAGACCCGTTTGTATCTTTATCAACAAGATTGAACTCGCACTACGGGGCATACTTTTGATCATTTCGTTATCAACCTTGGCTAGTCCCGTGAAGCTGTTTTTCACCGATCTTGCCCGCTGAATGATGCACCAATAGAAGAAGCCCCCTCCCCCGCCTCTCGGGCGGAAAAAGGGGGACTTCTAGTGAGCGCTATCTCTAAGACGAGGGGCCTATTCCAGACCCTTTTGTTCGTCTTCCTTGCGGTTCGCATCCGTGATGGCCTGCAACGCTGCGGCCTCCTCAAGATGGTTCTCGTGGCGGATCTTAGCGCGACGTGCCATGATCTCTGGATCGTCGGCCTTGAAGGTGCCAGAAGTGTCAGAGTCAGCGTAACCAAGCTGGTTCATCTGCTTCGGAACGCGACCACCGGTGTACTCCAGTGGGATTGCATGACCGTGCTCGTCCACAGGACCAAGCGGCTGGTGAATCTCAACGAATGCACCGTTAGGCAGCTTCTTGATGATGCCGGTCTCAATACCGTGTTCCAGTACCTCACGGTCAGAACGCTGGAGTCCAACGCACAGACGGTAGGTGATGAAGTATGCGATCGGAGGCAGAATGATCAGACCGATACGGCCTACCCAAGTCATCGCGTTAAGCGAGATCTGGAAGTGGTAAGCGAACAAGTCGTTACCGCCGGACAGGGTCAGCAACAGGAAGAAGACAATGCCCATGACGCCGAGTCCGGTACGTACTGGGACGTCGCGTGGACGCTGCAACAGGTTGTGGTGTGCATCGTCACCGGTGATGCGCTTCTCAATCCAAGGGTATGCGAACAGCAACACAACCATGATTCCAGCCATCAAGGCTACCCAGAACGCACCGGGGATGGTGTAGTTGCCCAAGTAAAGCTCCCATGCCGGCATGACACGAGCAGCACCGTCAGTCCACAGCATGTAGATATCCGGCTGGGATCCAGCGGAGACCTGCGAAGGGTTGTACGGACCGATGTTCCAAATACCGTTAATAGTGGTCAGGCCAGCCATCAGCGCGAGAACGCCGAAGACCAGCGCGCCCATGCCGATTGCCTTGGTTGCGAAGACCGGCATAATGCGGACGCCGACAACATTGTTCTCAGCGCGACCCGGCCCTGGGAACTGGGTGTGCTTCTGGTACCAGACCAACAGCAGGTGAGCTGCGATCAGCGCCAGGATCAAGCCTGGGAGTACCAAGACGTGGAGAATGTAGAAGCGGTCGAGCATGAGATCGGATGGGAAGTCGCCGCCGAAGATCGCCCAGTGCATCCAGGTACCCAGGATTGGGATGGTCAGGATAATCGCGGACATAATGCGCAGACCCACACCGGAGAGCAGGTCATCCGGAAGGGAGTAACCCATGAAGCCCTCGACCATGCCCAGCATGAGCAGTGTGGAGCCGATGATCCAGTTCGCTTCACGTGGGCGACGGAACGCACCGGTGAAGAAGATACGCATCATGTGCGCGAACATGGACATCATGAACATCAGCGCAGCCCAGTGGTGCATCTGACGTACAAACAGACCACCACGAACCTCGAAGGAGATATCGAGCGCGGTTGCATAGGCGCGAGACATCTCAACGCCGTTCAGTGGCAAGTACGCACCGTCGTAAATGACCTTCGTAATCGAAGGGTCGAAAAACAGTGCCAGGTAGATACCGGTCAGAAGCAGGATGATGAAGCTGTAGAGAGCTACCTCACCGAGCATGAAGGACCAGTGGGTTGGGAAGACCTTGTTTAGCTGTGGTCGCAGGAATCCCGCAATTGTGTAGCGCGAATCGACCTGTTTCGCGGCGTTTTCTAGTTTGGTGCTCATTTAAGACTTACGCTCCCAGAATGCAGGGCCAACAGGCTCAATGAAGTTGCTCTTGGCGATGAGGTAACCTTCTTCGTCCACTGCAAGTGGCAGCTGAGGAAGAGCACGGGCAGCCGGACCGAAGACTGGCTTGCCGTACTGCAGCGCATCGAACTGCGACTGGTGGCATGGGCAAAGAATGCGGTTAGTTTGTGCTTCGTACAGCGAGGTTGGGCAACCAATGTGGGTACAAATCTTGGAGTACGCGTAGTAGTCGCCGTAGTGGAAGTCTTCCTGGCCGTCACGCTCGACAACCTTCGCAGCATCCTGCGAGCGAAGACGGATCAGCATGACCGAGTTACGAGGACCGTGGATCGAGTGCATGTGGTTCTCGTACACGTCGCGCTCGGCGTCGTAATTCGCGCCGTCGTTAACGTCCTCTTCAGCCAGTGGGTAGACAGTTTCCATACCGCCAGCCGCGATGTCTTCTGGACGAACGCGAACTAGACGGGAAACGCCTTCGGTGGTGAAGTGAGTGCCGGTCGCAGTCTCGTGCTTTTCAGCGATCGCGCCTGTATCACGTGCGAGGTAAAGCTTTACACCCTTGTCGTGCAGTGTCCAACCGGAGGTCCACAGGGTGCCGTCGCCGTTGTAGTTCATCTCGTATGCGCGCCATGGGTTCTTGATCATGCCACCCATAGGGGCGATAATCGCCAGACCCGCGAGAAGACCCGCACCGCCAAGCAGACCCTTGGTTACTTTACGACGACCAAGTGTCGAGGTCTCCCAAGCGTCGTTAAGCAGAGCGGTAGTGGTGCGGCGATCCAGCTCGCTGGAAGGACCGTCGTGGCGGCGCTGAACAGCGACCTCTTCTGGGATGAACTTCTTTACGTACTGAACGATTGCGACGCCCAGTGCAACAAGTGCCAGACCAGAGGTGAGACCAAGGAGTGGGGTGTACATGGAGAAGATGCCTAGGCCCTCGTCTCCGTGGAACTTTGGCTCCCATGGCCAGAACAGGTAAACCGCGAGGAAAGCAATTCCGGATAGAACCGAGACTGCTAGCCAGATGTTGACGTTGTTCTCAGCACGCTTTTCGGCTGGATCATTGGCAATTGGAAAGCGTTCCTTGCGGTACGCGATCGTAACGTCGTCAAGCTCGGTGCCCAGAGCGGCGAGTTCGCCGTTGCTCATAGCCTCAAGCTCGGCCTTGGTGTAATCCTTCTTCACTTCATTGCTCATGAGCGCGATCCAATCCACATAGCAGCAGCACCGATCAGCGTGATGCCGATCATCCACATTGCGAGACCTTCAGAAACTGGGCCAAGTCCGCCGAGAGCGTAGCCGGAAGGGCTCGGGGTCTCCTTGGAGGACTTAATAAACGCGATGATGTCCTTCTTCTCATCAGCGGTGAGCTGACGATCGGAGAACTTCGGCATATTCTGAGGGCCGGTCAGCATTGCCTGGTAAATCTCCTGCTCGTTTGCAGGGTCAAGGACAGGCGCGTACTTACCGGAAGACAAAGCTCCACCGCGGCCGGTGAAGTTGTGGCAGGACGCACAGTTGGTGCGGAAGAGCTCGCCACCCCGGGCGACGTCTTCCTTCTGGATCTGTCCGTTGTAGTTCTTGCCACGAAGTTCGTCCATCGCCAGAGTGCCGTCTTCGTTGTAGACGAGCTCTGGGCCGCCGCCGTTAGCTGCAACGTAGGCAGCCAGAGCGAGCGACTGGGACTCGGTGTAGCGAGGCTGCTTACGCTCAGCCTGTGCGTCGTTAGACATCATTGGCATACGGCCAGAGTGCACCTGGAAGTACACCGCGCCTTCGCCGGTGCCGATCAGAGACGGTCCACGGCCTTCGACGCCTTGCAGGTTGGCGCCGTGGCAAGTAATACAAGCGACATCGTAGATGTCCTTGCCTTCCTGAATCATTGCCTGCTCATCACGCTGAGCGGTGGCGACCTGAGCATCTGGGGTGAGAGCCGTTGCCAGGATGCCTGCGCCAGTCAGACCCACGGTCAGGGCTGCCGCGCCGGCAACTGTGCGGCGCACCTTGCGGCGGCTACGCACGTTCTTAGGGTTCTTATCCATCATTTTCCCTTTTGCGACTATGTGTTGAAGTGAAAAGACCAAAGGTCATTACTGGACGATGTACAAGGTGATGAAGACGCCGACCCAAATAATGTCGACGAAGTGCCAGTAGTAGGACACCACCATTGCGGCGGTTGCCTGCGCGGGCGTGAACTTCGACTTAGCTACACGCGCAAGAATCACAAGGAATGCGATGATACCTGCGGTTACGTGAGCCATGTGGAAGCCGGTAATGATGTAGAACACCGAACCGTAAACGCTCGACTGAACAGTTACGCCAGCGTGGATCATTTCGTACCACTCGAAAGCGACCATGCCCAGGAACACAACACCCAGGAGGACAGTGATGGTGAACCACTTCCTCAGTCCGTAAACGTCACCCCTCTCTGCAGCGAAGACACCGAACTGTGAAGTTACAGAGGAGGAAATCAGGATGATCGTAATGATCGTGCCGTACAGCACGTTGAGGTGTGCTGTCTGGGTATCCCAGTCTCCTGCCGCCATACCGTTCGCACGCGAAGTGAAGTACATCGCGAACAGTCCAGCAAAGAACATCAACTCCTGCGCCAGGAACACGATTGTGCCCACGCTGACCATGTTTGGTCGGTTCAGCACGGGTACACGCGGTTGCTGCGCAGCTGGATTTTGGTTAGAAATTGCGCTCGTCACGCATAACAGTATGACTGTTCAATGGCTGAAAGTCACCTCGTATACCCCCGAGAACTTTCTCCCAACTACTCCCCCACCTGCACTTTTACCCCCTACAAAAGTTGCAGCGAAAAATCTCGACTTTGGCGGGAACTTTATTCCTCCGGAATCCGACTAGGCATCAATGCTGGTCAACCCATTCCCTTCGAACCTGGACGGCCATAATCCAACCCCACCACAGGTGCCCCCGCGGTCAATTTCACCGACGACAAACCCAAGAAAGTTCCGCAATGAGAGCGACATCACATTTGGATCGACCCTAAACCTGCAGGACACATACTTTCGGTTGACCCCTTCGTTTCGAGCTTCTGCACCGTTGTCAATGCTGACCGGCCTGTCGCCACACCCCAGCGCCTTTGCCTACCCCCGCGAGCTGGTAGAAAGCCACATTCGGGGCCCCTTTTGCCAGAAGTCGAACAAACAAATCAGCCCGGCCCCGTGGTAAACGGGGCCGGGCTGTGGGGAGTCTATGAAGGCTTAGACTCTGATTCCTATTAGTGCTTTTCCTTCGGAATGCCGTACTGGAGGTTTAGCATCGCGGTGGTGCCGATCAGCGCCAAAGCGCCGAACGCTACGAGCCACAGCTGCCAGAACGCAATTCCCAGGCCTAGGAACATAACGGAGCCGGCCATAGCGAATGGCCAAATGGAGTTAGGTGCGAAGAAGCCCAGGACACCTGCGCCATCTTCGATTTCTGCCTCTTCCCAGTCCTCTGGGACAACGTCCATGCGACGCTCGGTGAAGTGCAGGTAGCCGCCAAGCATGAAGGACATCGCGGTAGCCAGGATGATGGCCACACCGCCCGCCCATTCGTAGCCGAAGATCCAAGCGTCATCGGCAATCCAGTTGGTTGCCAATGCGTAGAGAACCGCCATCACGCCCAAGAATGCACCCAGGCCGTAAAATAGTTTTGCTGTAGGTCCCATTTTAAGTACCGATACCCTTCTTAAGCGTTCTGGTTGTTGTCCACGCCAGCGCCATCTTCACGGGAGCCGGTGCGGTCAGTGACAAACGGGTGGGTGGAAGTTGCGTATGGAGCCTGGCCGATTTCCTTGAGTGCCTCTGCATTGGAAGCCTCTGGGTTGGCATCGCGGTATTCCATGTAGGCAGTGAAGTCCTCGCGCGGAACAACACGCAGCTCGAAGTTCATCATTGCATGGTAGGTACCGCACATCTCAGCACAGCGGCCAACGAACGCGCCCTCTTCATCGATGGACTCAACCTGGAAGCTGCGCTGCTGCTGGTTGGTCTCTGGGTGAGCGTAAGCATCGCGCTTGAACAAGAACTCAGGAACCCAGAAAGAGTGGGATACGTCTCCGGACGCTAGACGGAACTCGATCGGAGTGTCCACTGGAAGGACCAGGACTGGTACCTCCTCGGAAGTACCGATGGTTTCGATCTGGTTGAAGTTCAAGTAGGACTGGTCACCCTTGGAAGAACCGTGAATTGGGTTCGGGTTCTTAACCTGCTCCGGGTCGTCGAGTTTGGTCGCGTCGGCAATTGCCTGACGCTCTTCATCAACACCAACATAATCTGCGCCACCAGGAGCCAGCTCACCGTTGACGTTTGCGTAGCCGAACTTCCAGTTCCACTGGAAAGCGGTGACATCAACGACAACCTCAGGGTTCTTGTCGTTAGCGATGACTTTCTGTTGGGTCTGGACAGTTCCGAAGAAGATGCCCATGACGATCAGAATTGGGACGATGGTCAGAACCAATTCCAATGGGATGTTGTACTGCAGCTGGTTCGGGAATTCACCTTCGCCACGCTTTTCCTTCGCCTTGCCATTCCAGCGGAAGATGGAGACCAAGAAGATGGCCCACATGATGATGCCGATAGTCCATGCAACAATCCAGATCCAGATCCAGAAGTTGTACATGCCCTGGCCCTCAGGGGTGATTGGGTCCGGCCAGCCCATGTCCAAGAAACTGGACACTGCCTCAGGCGGTGCCGTCTCACAGCCGGCGAGTGCAAAGCCTCCGAGGGCGATGGCACCTGCGACGCCGACTTTGCGCGCAATGCCACGGTTGTTTCGCTGTTCCACGTGTGTCTGCCTTCCTGTCCACACAAAAATTCCTCGGGCACGGCCCGAGCATTACTACCCCCTCAGGATAGTTCATTCGGTACCCCGTTTTAATTCGTATGGAACACCAAGCAGGTATTTGCCGACCATAGAATCATGCCCATCACCTGCATAGCCATTGATTTGTCGCATTCACCCAGCATGTAAAGCGCAACCCCAAACCCACCCTGGTGACCCACGCCACAGACACCTCTTCAAACTTCCACCAAAAGTTGCACCCCAATTGGGTACCAGCTAAAGATGGATCAAACATAACCGGCAGCGTGGCTCTTTCCGGTTGGTCAGAAAAGGGCACCGAGCTCTAAGGTGAGAGCATCTCACCGCGTACACTCGCCTGAAGAACTTTCTCTTCCGTACGCCTTATTAATTAGGAGCGATTTTTACTCATGTGTGGCCTTCTTGGAATGTTGACCAGCAGCGGCAATGCAGCGGACTTCGTCTCAGCTGTTGAGGACGGTCTCCCCTGCATGCGTCACCGTGGTCCGGACGCAGCCGGTACCTGGAACGACGACGACGTAGTCCTCGGCTTCAACCGCCTCGCCATCATCGACCTCGAGCACTCGCACCAGCCGCTTCGTTGGGGCCCAGAGGGCAATCCCGAGCGCTACGCGCTGACCTTCAATGGCGAGATCTACAACTTCATCGAATTGCGTGCTCAGCTCCAAGCAGCGGGCCACGAGTTCCACACCTCGGGCGATTCAGAGACGATCGTCGTCGGCTACCACCACTGGGGCGAAGATGTCGTCGAGCATCTTCGTGGCATGTTCGCATTCGTCATCTGGGATACCGAGACCAACACCATGTTTGTGGCGCGTGACCAGTTCGGCATTAAGCCTTTGTACTACGCGACCACCGACGCAGGCACTGTATTTGCATCCGAGAAGAAGTCGATCCTCGCAATGGCAGAAGCCATCGGTCTCGGCTTAGACCTTGACCAGCGAGCTATCGAGCATTACGTCGATCTGCAGTATGTACCTGAACCGGAATCTCTTCACGAAAACATTCGTCGCGTAGAGTCCGGCTGCACGGTTACGCTGAAGCCTGGTGGAGAGGTCGTTGCCAAGCGCTATTTCAAGCCGAACTTTGAAGTCACGCCTGTGCCGAAGGGCGGCGAGCAAGCGCTGTTCGATCGCATTGCACGGGTGCTTGAAGATTCAGTTGAAAAGCACATGCGCGCAGATGTCACAGTTGGTTCATTCTTGTCGGGTGGCATTGATTCCACTGCGATCGCAGCTCTGGCGAAGCGCCACAACCCAGACCTTTTGACGTTCACCACCGGTTTCGAGCGCGAAGGTTACTCCGAGGTCGACGTCGCAGCTGAGTCTGCTGAAGCCATCGGTGCCGAACACATCGTGAAGATTGTCAGCCCCGAGGAATACGCCAATGCTATTCCGAAAATCATGTGGTACCTCGACGACCCCGTGGCCGACCCTTCGCTGGTGCCGCTCTACTTCGTCGCACAGGAAGCACGCAAGCACGTCAAGGTCGTGCTGTCGGGCGAGGGTGCCGACGAACTGTTTGGCGGCTACACCATCTACAAGGAACCGCTTTCCCTGGCTCCTTTGAGAAGATGCCTACTCCCCTGTTGAAGGGCCTGAACAAGTTGGGTCAGGTTCTCCCCGACGGAATGAAGGGCAAGTCGCTCTTGGAGCGTGGCACCCAGCCGATGGAATCTCGCTACTACGGCAATGCGCGCTCTTTCAACTGGGAGCAACTTCAGCGCGTTTTGCCGTGGGCAAAGCCAGAGTGGGATCACCGCGAAGTCACCGCACCTATATATGAAGTATCCAAGGACATGGATCCGGTCGCACGCATGCAGCACTTGGACCTGTTTACCTGGATGCGCGGCGATATCTTGGTCAAGGCCGACAAGATCAACATGGCAAACTCTCTTGAGCTTCGCGTTCCGTTCTTGGACAAGGAAGTCTTCGAGGTTGCTCAATCGATTCCGCACGATCTGAAGATCGCCAATGGCACGACCAAGTACGCGCTGCGCAAGGCGATGGAGCAAATCGTTCCGCCGCACGTCTTGCACCGCAAGAAGCTCGGATTCCCAGTACCGATGCGTCACTGGCTTGCAGGCGACGAATTGTTCGGCTGGGCCCAGGACACCATTAACGAGTCCGAAACCGACCACATCTTTGCCAAGGCCGAAGTCATGGAGATGCTCAAGGAACACCGTGACGGAGTAACTGATCACTCCCGTCGCATTTGGACCGTCCTTGCGTTCATGGTGTGGCACGGTATCTTCGTCGAAAAGCGAATCGATCCGCAGATCGAAGAGAAGGATTACCCTGTAAAGCTCTAGTCACGTGAAATGGCCTGCGCCGGACAATCAAGTCCAGCGCAGGCCATTAATCTTTCGGGGATTAGTTGAAGGAATCTCCGCAAGCGCAGGAGCCACCCGCGTTCGGGTTATCAATGGTGAAACCCTGTGCCTCGATGGTGTCGGAGAAATCGATGGTGGCACCGGTCAGGTACGGCACACTCATCTTGTCGACGACCAAGCGAACGCCGCCAACGACGTCTTCCTTGTCGCCGTCAAGCTCACGGTCATCAAAGTAGAGCTGGTAGCGCAGGCCAGCGCAGCCGCCTGGCTGAACAGCGATGCGCAGAGACAGGTCATCGCGACCCTCTTGGTCCAAAAGTGCCTTCGCCTTTGAAGCAGCGGCATCGGTGAGGATCACACCGGTAGAGGAGGTTGGTGCGGTCATGAGGTCTCCTTAAACCTAGCGAAAAGTTCAAAATTAGGGCATGTTCCCTGTTTCGGAAAAGTGACTCCTCCGAATCTTTCAACCATGGTAGACGAATTACTGTGGCTGTCATCTTTGGGGACATCTGCTTGGTGCAACAACCCACCCTCGACCCTTATTCCCGTTTTGCCACAAGATGCTTGTAGCCTATAAGACGTGAAACTTCCTTGGCAGAAATCTGAAGATGCGCCTGAGCAGGACGCAACCAACGCTGCTTCGGGCTCGACGGCCGTATCCGCTGCTTCCGCTGATTCCGCTGATTCCCCAGAGCAGCAGAAGCTTCCCAAGGGCTACACGCCCCCAAAGGGCAAGCCAACTCCGAAGCGTCGCGAGCAAGAGATCGCGCGCGGAGTCGTCCGCGACCCAGACGCGTTGTCCAGCGCAGAGGCTGCGCAGCGCCACAAGGAACTGAAAAAGTCCATGTCCAAAGAGGAATGGAAAGAATACAAGCGCAAGAACCGTGAAGAGAACCGCGAGCGCAATCGCCAGGTTCAGGCACGCATGGATGCCGGCGACGAGCGCTACCTGATGGACCGAGACCGCGGCGAGGTTCGTCGTTACGTACGCGACTGGGTAGATTCCAAGCGCCACGTGACCAACTGGGTCATGCCAATGGCACTAGTTCTGTTGGTCATCATGGTGCTTGGCCAGTGGTACCCAGTAGTGGCAAACATCGTCTCTTTCCTGACCCTGTTCCTGATTGCGGGAATGATCGCTGAGGGCATCTTCATTGGCCGCGGCGCAAACAAGGCTGTACGCAAGAAGTTCCCAAACACCACCGAAGCCGGATTTGGCTTAGGCATGTACGCCTACAATCGCGCTACCCAGCCGCGCAAGTGGCGCACCCCGAAGCCACAGGTTGAAATCGGCGACACTGTCTAAAACCGCCTAGGGTTATGCTTGACTCTGACCCTTTTTCTTTCATGCTCTGGAGAGTGACCCACGGTGTTCGATACTATCTCCGTCCCTGATCAGGCGCTACGATCACGTGTTACTACCACCGTCATGGGCACTCCCCGCGGTCGTTCGTTCGGTCGCTTGATCGACACGGCAGCATGGATCGCCGCATGCCAAGGCAATGAGGCTCCCCGGCCCTTCTCTCAGGCCCGAACGCTCGTTGTCGCAGGCGATCACGGCATCGCCACGCGCGGGGTTTCAGTCTTCTCTCCCACCGATTCCGTAACGCAGGCAGAAGAGATCCTCGCAGGGGGCGGGCCAATCCAGACCTGGGCGCGCATGGCAGGCAGCACGGTTCGGCTTATCGACGTCTCCCTCGACCACGAAGCCTGGGGCGGCGAGCGCGTCTCCCGTTCGTGTGGAGCCATCGACGTTGAAGACGCCATGACACCGGAGCAGTTGCAGAGGGCGATCCTGATCGGCAAAGGATTGATCGATGCCGAGGTCGACGGGGGCGCTGACATCATCATCCCTGCGGACCTAGGAGTAGGAAACACCACCGTTGCCGCCGCAGTTTTCGGCGCATTAACTCGCACCGAGCCCGTCGTCGCCGTGGGTCGCGGTTCGGGCATTGACGACGAGGCGTGGAAGACCAAAGTCGCGGTCGTCCGCGATGCCATGTTCCGCGTCCGCGACGTGCGCGACGACGTTTACCAAGTACTGACCAAGATCTCTTCACCGTGCTTTGTTGTCTTGACCAGCATGATCGCCCAAGCAGCCGTCCGGCGCACCCCTGTCATTATCGATGGTGCTTTTCCGGCAGTAGCCGCCTATGCCGCCGAGCGCCTGGCCCCCGGAACAAAGGAATGGCTCATCGCCGGCCAGCTCACCCCAGAACCGTGCCACTTGGTCAGCCTCCAGGCACTCGACCTCACTCCCCTCTTGGCGCTGGACATGTACACCGGCCAGGGCACGGGCGCTGTCGCCGCGCTGCCGCTGATCAACACTGCTGCCCAGCTCATCGCAGACGAAATGGAAGCGGCCGGCGAGTCGTCGTAAAGCAAAAACTCCGCGGTGAGGGTGGCCGCGGAGTTTTCTTTTGTCTCTTGAGTGCTTGGGTTAAGCCTGTACAAGCGTGTGCACCCAACCGTGGGTGTCTTTTACCTCGCCTCGCTGAACGCCGGTGAGGCGTTCTCGCATCGCCATGGTGATGTCGCCAGATTCGTTGTTGTTTACCTGGAACTCGCCGTGGTTGCTCAGCACGCGACCAACCGGCGTAATCACGGCAGCGGTGCCACAGGCCATCGCCTCGGTCATGGCGCCGGACGTGGCGTCTGCTTCCCACTCTTCGGTGGAGATACGGCGTTCCTCGGTCTCGTAGCCCAGATCGCGCGCCACCTGCAGCAGAGAATCACGGGTAATGCCTGGCAGCAACGAGCCGGACAGCGCCGGGGTGACGATCTTCGCGTCCGCTCCCTCGCCATAGACGAACATGAGGTTCATGCCGCCCATTTCCTCGATGTACTTGTGCTCGATCGCATCCAACCACACAACCTGGTCGCAGCCCTTTTCCTCCGCCTGCGCCTGAGCGAGCAGTGAGGCCGCGTAGTTACCGGCAAACTTCGCAGCACCGGTGCCACCAGGAGCTGCGCGGACGTAATCTTCAGACAACCACACGCTGACGGGTTTCAGGCCACCCTTGAAATACGCGCCTGAAGGCGACGCGATCACGCAGAAGCGGTAGGAATCTGCAGGTGAAACCCCGAGTGAGACCTCAGTGGAGATCATGAACGGACGCAGGTACAACGCTGCTTCGCTACCGGCGGCTGGGACCCAGGCCTGGTCGGCGTCGACAAGTAACCGCAGCGCCTCGATGAAGTCAGCCTCGGGAAGCTCTGGCATCGCCATACGTCGCGCGGAGTCCTGCAGACGGCGCGCGTTTTGCTCCGGGCGGAAAGTCGCGATAGAGCCATCTGGCTGGCGGTATGCCTTGAGTCCTTCGAAAATCGCCTGACCGTAGTGGAACACGGTGGTCGCAGGGTCCATCGGCATGGCTTCGTAAGGGCGCAGACGCGCGTCGTGCCAGCCCTTTTCCTTGGTCCACTCAATGGTGATCATGTGATCGGTGAAGTTCTTGCCAAACTTCGGATCAGCCAGGATCGCATCGCGCTCCTGGTCGCTTGTAGGTGTATTGGTCAAATCGACCTGAAATTCAAGAGACGTCATGATCTACAACATACTCGCGCCCCGTTTGTGCTTGTCGATATGCTCGGAGATACATCTATCGAAAGGAATTGCCAGATGAGCTTTACCCTGCCCGTGACCGGACTCGTGCCCACCGTTTCATTCTCCACCAAGGCGCCCAAGCAATCCGACGCCCTGCTCGTGCCCGTGACCCAGGGCGATACCCTCGAAGTCCCGGTGACTTCACTGGTGCCCGCTGGCCTTTTTGAGGCGCTCGAGGCAGTCGGCGCCACCGGTAAACACGGAGAAATCACGCGCGTGCTTATCGACGACCAACTCGTCATCGCTTTCGGTCTCGGCGACGCAGAAGAACTTTCCGACGACGACGTGCGCCGCGCAGTCGGCGTCCTCGCACGTTCGCTTCGAGGTGTTGAGACCGCTGCAATCTCGTGCGAATTTGGCGCAGGCGCTATTGTCGAAGGCCTGCTGCTCGGCGGATACTCCTACCCAGGCTTCAAGACCTCATCTTCGGAAGATTCTGCGCAGCCTGCGATCACTGTGGTTGGCGAGAAGGAAGACAAGGAGTTCTTCGTCGCCTCCGAAATCGTCGCCGAATCCGTCAACCTCGCCCGCGACTTGGTAAACACCCCAGCAAACATGCTGTACCCAGAGGTCTACGCCGAATTCGTGCAAGGAGCTGTCAAGGGCACCGGGCTCAAGGTAGAGGTACTCGATGAGAAAGCCTTGGAGAAGGACGGCTACGGCGGACTGATCGCTGTGGGTAAGGGATCCGCTCGCCCGCCACGTTTGGTGCACGTTTCCTGGTCGCCACGCAAGGCATCCAAGAAGGTTGCACTAGTGGGCAAGGGCATTACTTTTGATACCGGCGGCATCTCCTTGAAGCCGCCAAGCAACATGGAAAACATGATCTCTGACATGGGTGGATCCGCCATGATGCTCGGTGCCACCCTCGCCGCGGCGCGCCTAGACATTCCCGTACGCATCGACACTTGGTTGTCCATGGCAGAAAACATGCCGTCCGGTACCGCAACCCACCCCGGCGACGTAATCACGCACTACGGCGGAAAGACGTCCGAGATCATCAACACCGATGCCGAAGGTCGCGTTGTGCTTGCCGACGCCCTCGCCCGCGCCTCCGAAGAGCAGCCCGACTATCTGATCGAGGCATCAACCCTGACTGGCGCACAATTGGTGGCACTGGGTGCGCGCACCGCTGGTGTCATGGGCACTAACGAGCTGCGCGATCGCGTCGCCGAGCTCGCCCGCGATGCCGGTGAGCCTGCCTGGGCCATGCCGCTTCCAGAGGAAACCGCCGAGGATCTGAAGTCCCCTGTCGCCGACGTGCGCAACTCCCACAACTCACGCAATGCCGGCATGCTCGTTGCCGGCCGCTACATCGAGGCCTTTGTGGGCGAGGACATCGAGTGGGCCCACATCGACATCGCCGGGCCTACCTACAACACTTCCGCAGCCTTCGGCTACACCCCGAAGCGCGGTACCGGTTTCGGCGTACGTACCATTGTCGAGGTCCTGCGCGACTTCGCAGGCTAATCGGATCCGTTATTGCTCAGTTTTGAGGCCTCGGCGAACAATGGCTGCCGTTTGTGGGCTCCGGGCCGGGGCTGGAGGGCGACAAACGGTCATGATTGTGCGCGGTGGGGTCGTCGGTAAGCCTCGGCGGACAATGGCTGCCGTTTGAGGGCTCCGAGCCGGGGCTGGTGGGCGACAAACGGTCATGATTGTGCGCGGTGGGGTCGTCGGTAAGCCTCGGCGGACAATGGCTGCCGTTTGTGGGCTCCGAGCCGGGGCTGGAGGGCGACAAACGGTCATGATTGTGCGCGGTGGGGTCGTCGGTAAGCCTCGGCGGACAATGGCTGCCGTTTGAGGGCTCCGGGCCGGGGCTGGAGGGCGACAAACGGTCATGATTGTGCGCGGTGGGGTCGTCGGTAAGCCTCGGCGGACAATGGCTGCCGTTTGAGGGTCTCATAGCAGACTGCTGCCCCAGAGAACGGTAGCGTTTGTACGGTTCGGTACGCATCGCTACCGGGATAAACTCCGCGCCAGCACCGACAATCGGGTTATGGATGTTCTCGGGGGACTCATCATTGATGCGCGGACGCTGAATGCGTCGCAACGCGCGAGGTTATATCGTATGCGCGATCAACGAAAGCTCGTGATCCTGGCTCCAGGCCGATTTATGCTGATGAGCGACTACAACAGGCTGAACGAGCGCCAGCAGGAAACCGCGAAATCGATTGCACTGGCCTCTACGCGGCCGAGCTCGGCACTTTCGGGCAGGTCAGCGGCGCATCTCCTTGGGTTGCCTTACCAATTTCGTCGGCGCCCGAGGACTGAGTTGGCGTACCCGCACAAGCGCCCGCCGACGAGGGAGGATATCACGGCAAGGACACTCGGGCCGCACGCGAGGCTCATGCAGATCAAGACCGACTACGGGCACGTAAACGTGACTGACTATCCGACGACCTGCATCGACTTGGCGCGGTGGTATGGCGAGGTCACAGGCGTGCAAGCGATGGACTATGCGATCAGGAATCGCAAGTGCAGCAAGAATGAGCTGCTTGAACGGGCCGCGCTGTTGAACCGAACTACAGGGGCAGCGCGGGCGCGGGTCGCGGCGAAGATCGCGAATGCGGCGAGTGAGAGCCCACGGGAGTCTTTGATTAAGGCGGGTCTTTACCTGCGCGGGTACCGGAATGTGTGGCAGCAAGTGAATATCGAGGGGGTGCGGGAGGGGTTCATCGCTCGTGTAGATTTCTATTTGCCCAGCTCGGGGGTGGTCGTTGAATATGATGGAGCGGGCAAGTACGCAGCGGATCCGGGGAAAGATCGGCGCGAGTATCGCCAAACTGTGGAGCTACAATCTCTGGGTCTGATTGTGATTCGGGTGCGCGCCGAGCATGTGCAGGATGGACGGGTGTGGGAACTTCTGGCCAAGCATCGGCACGCTGCGCCCGCCGCTCTGGAATGGTACGGCGGGGTACGGGCGTTTTAATCGGGAAGTTCTCCCCGGTCGAATTTTGCGCGGCGTTCGCGCTGCTCGGCACGTTTGCGCAGGATGCGGTCTTGCTCTATACGACGACGCATGCGGTCGGGATAGCCGGTTTCTTCCACGTCATAAATGGGAATGTCCAGGAGTTTGTTGACTACGTCGATGCCCTTGGGCCCTCCGATGCGTCGGCGGGTATGTTCGCCGGTTTCGTCGACAAGCACGATGGACATTTCGTTGACCATGGTCTCGGGCTCGATGAAACCTTCGACAAAGGCTCGGCCTTGGATCCACTGGACTAAATAATCACGGTCTTCGGGACGCACGGTTTCCCCAGGGCCACGCGCGGGGCGGATCTGAGACTTCCGCTTGTTGCGGTCGAAGAGATTAAACACAGGAACCATCATACTTGGCTGCGGGGGTAGGAATTAGCTGCCCCACCTCCCCGACCCTTTCGACACGGAAAAGATGTGAAACAGGTACGCTTGGGGCTTAACGAATCCGTTTATCTAAGACTTTCGAGGAGACTCAAAAAATGGCGCACTCTATTGAGATGCCCGAACTGGGCGAATCTGTCACCGAGGGAACAATTACTACGTGGTTGAAGTCCGTTGGCGACACCGTTGAGGTGGACGAGCCATTGCTCGAGGTCTCCACCGATAAGGTCGACACTGAGATTCCTTCCCCGGTTGCAGGTGTTCTCTTGGAGATCAAGGCTGAGGAAGACGACACCGTCGAGGTCGGCGAAGTCATCGCCATCGTCGGTGAAGAAGGCGAAGAAGGCGCATCCGCACCAGCCGAGGAAGCTGCAGAAGAGCCAGCCGAGGAGCCAAAGCAGGAAGAAGCTCCAGCCGAGGAGCCTAAGTCTGAGGCTCCAGCAGCATCCGGCGACGTGACCGATGTTGAGATGCCTGAGCTTGGCGAGTCCGTCACCGAGGGCACCATCACCACTTGGCTCAAGGAAGTCGGCGACACCGTCGAGGTTGACGAGCCGTTGCTCGAGGTTTCCACCGACAAGGTCGACACCGAGATTCCATCCCCAGTCGCAGGCACCATCGTTGAGATCCTCGCTGAGGAAGACGACACCATCGAGGTCGGCGCAGTCATCGTCCGTATCGGCGACCCTAACGCCGCGCCAGCCGAAAAGGCCGAAGCACCTCAGGAAGAAGCACCTCAAGAGGAAGCTCCGCAGGAAGAGCCAAAGGAAGAGTCTCCTAAGGCTGAAGCTCCTGCAGCATCGGGCGATGCAACCGATATCGAAATGCCTGAGCTTGGCGAGTCCGTCACCGAAGGCACCATCACCACTTGGCTCAAGGAAGTCGGCGACGAGGTAGCTATCGACGAGCCACTGCTCGAGGTTTCCACCGACAAGGTCGACACTGAGATTCCATCCCCAGTCGCTGGCACTTTGGTTGAGATCCTCGCTGAGGAAGACGACACTGTTGAAGTTGGCGCAGTGATCGCCCGCGTTGGCGATGCAAATGCTGCACCGGCTGCGAAGGAAGAAGCACCTAAGGAAGAAGCACCGAAGGAAGAAGCACCTAAGGAAGAGGCTCCGAAGGAAGAAGCACCGGCCGAGCCTGCTGCCAAGAAGGAAGAGCCTAAGGAAGCAACCGGCTCCGCAAAGGTGAACAACACCGACAACGTGCCTTACGTGACCCCGTTGGTCCGCAAGCTTGCTGATAAGCACGGCGTTGACCTGAACTCCATCGAAGGCACCGGTGTTGGCGGCCGCATCCGCAAGCAAGATGTTTTGGCTGCGGCGCAGGGCGAGTCCGCTCCGGAGGCAGCACCTGCCGCTGAAGAGCAGGCTGCACCAAAGGCAGAACGAGCGAACTGGTCCACCAAGTCTGTCAACCCTGAGATGGCTGAGCTGATCGGCACCACCCAAAAGGTGAACCGCATCCGCGAGATCACCGCGTCGAAGATGGTTGAGTCTCTGCAGACCACCGCACAGCTCACCCACGTTCAGGAAGTCGATGTCACCCGCGTCGCAGAGCTGCGTAAGCGCATCAAGCCAGCTTTCGTCGAAAAGCATGGCGTGAACATCACTTACCTGGCATTCTTCGTCAAGGCGACCGCAGAGGCCCTGGTTTCTCACCCGAACGTCAATGCGTCCTACGACGCTGAGACCAAGGAGATCACCTACCACGCAGATGTGAACATCGGTATCGCGGTGGACACCCCACAGGGCCTGCTTGTTCCAGTGATCAAGAAGGCACAGGACCTAGATCTGGCTGATATCGCGAAGGCAATCGTCGACCTGGCTGACCGTGCGCGCAACAAGAAGCTGCGTCCGGACGATCTGAGCGGCGCAACCTTCACCGTGACCAACATTGGTTCCGAGGGTGCACTGCTGGATACCCCAGTTCTGACCCCCCCACAGGCAGGCATCCTGGGTACCGCTGCGATTGAGAAGCGCCCAGTTGCTTACACCGAAGACGGCGTTGACTCCATCGCAATCCGCCAGATGTGCTACCTGCCATTCACCTACGACCACCAGCTGGTCGACGGCGCAGACGCAGGTCGCTTTGTTACCACCATCAAGGATCGCATCGAAACCGGCGACTTTGAAGATAACTTGGCGCTCTAAAGCATCGCGTTAGATTCACGGCTTATGCCGCGTCCTTCTACTGAAGGGCGCGGCATTTTGCATTTCTACCCAATACTTCCCCAATCCCCGCCCGGAACAATTTAGAATCGAATGCAAAGCTTCTCCGACGTTTCTCCAACCACCAAGGAGTTTTGACTTATGAGTCAGTTCATCGACCGCCACCTCGGTCCCAACACGCCAGAGCGGGAGGAGATGCTCGCACGCGTCGGATACCCATCTTTGGATGCCCTGATCGATGCGGCGCTTCCTCCATCACTCAAGGACGGTGCCCTGCCGCAGCTGCCCGCTCCGCTCACCGAGACCGAGGCACAGAATCGTCTGCGTTCCCTCGCAGAGAAGAACACTGTGCTCAAGGCGTTCTATGGCCAGGGATACTCCTCCACCATCACTCCGCCGGTGATCCGTCGCGGCGTTGTCGAGGACGCTGGCTGGTACACCGCATACACGCCATACCAGCCAGAAATTTCGCAGGGTCGACTTGAGGCGTTGCTGAACTTCCAGACCATGGTGCAGGAGTTGACGGGGCTGCCTATTTCAAACGCATCGCTTCTCGACGAAGCCTCCGCCGTTGCCGAGGCAGTCGGCCTGATGAGCCGCACCGTGAAGAAGGGGCGTCGTGTGATCCTCGACCAGCGCCTGCACCCGCAGGTGATCGCTGTGGCGGCTGAGCGTGCCCGCGCGATCGACCTCGAGGTGGAAGTAACTGCTCTTGATAGTCCGCTTGTTGGCGAGGATCTCGTTGGCGTGGTCATTGCGTACCCGGGCACGGAGGGCGACATCGTCACCCCGGAGCCGATCATCCAGGCAATCCACGACCGCGGCGGCCTAGCTACCGTCACCGCCGACCCATTGGCGCTCATGCTGTTGAAGAGCCCCGGTGAGATGGGCGCAGACATCGTCGTGGGCAACACCCAGCGTTTTGGTGTCCCACTGTTCTACGGTGGTCCACACGCGGCCTACATGGCAGTGACCGACAAGATTAAGCGACAAATGCCTGGTCGTTTGGTGGGTGTCTCCAAGGATCTCGAGGGCACCCCCGCTTACCGGTTGGCCCTGCAGACCCGCGAGCAGCATATCCGTCGCGAGCGCGCGACGAGCAACATTTGTACCGCCCAAGCATTGCTGGCTGTCACCGCGTCCTTCTACGCGGTCTACCACGGCCCTGAAGGTCTTAAGCAGATCGCACTGAAGGTGCGTGAGTATGCGGGGGCGTTTGCATCGTCGATAAGCAATGCTGGTTTGCAAGTGCGACACAAGGATTTCTTCGACACCGTTGCGGTTGAGGTACCAGGTCGCGCGCAGGGCATCGTCGACACGCTTGCTGATAGCGGCTACCTAGTGCGCGCAATCGACGCAGACACCGTCGGCGTGAGCTTTGGCGAGGACACTACCGACGAGGATCTCACCGTGTTGCTCAGCGGATTCGGTATCACTGAGGTCACTAAGGTCACTGAAGGCACCGAGGGCACATACCCGTTGCCAGCTGACCTGGTGCGCGAGGATGCACCACTGACCCACGAGGTGTTCAACACCTATCACTCCGAAACCCAGCTGATGCGCTACATCCGCATGCTTGGCGATAAGGATCTTGCGCTGGATCGCACGATGATCCCGCTGGGTTCGTGCACCATGAAGCTGAACCCGACCGCGGGAATGGAAGCGATTACATGGCCCGGCTTTGCCAATGTCCACCCGTTTACTCCGGATGCTTACACCGAAGGCTGGCGTGAGCTGATCGGCGAGGTGGAGACCTGGCTCGAGGAGGTCACCGGCTACGCCAAGGTGTCGGTGCAACCAAACGCGGGCAGCCAGGGCGAGCTTGCCGGTTTGCTTGCTATTCGACGATTCCACGTGGCCAACGGCGACAACGACCGCGACATTTGCCTGATCCCAGCGTCTGCGCACGGCACCAACGCGGCCAGTGCGACGTTGGCTAACCTGCGCGTGGTGGTTGTGATGACTGCCGACGACGGCTCCATCGACATCGATGATCTAGATGCGAAGCTGGAAGAACATGGCCAGCATGTCGCCGCGATCATGATTACTTATCCGTCGACGCACGGCGTATTCGAAGACACCGTCACGACGGTAGCAGACAAGGTTCACGCAGTGGGCGGCCAGGTCTACATCGACGGTGCAAATATGAACGCTCTCACGGCGATTGCGCGGCCGGGCGATTTTGGCGGCGACGTCTCGCACCTGAACCTGCATAAGACGTTCACCATTCCGCACGGTGGCGGCGGCCCAGGCGTGGGTCCCATCGGTGTGGCCGAGCACCTCATTCCGTTCCTGCCGTCGGATCCGAACATGAGCAACCCCGCCGCAGAGGCCGAGGTGGGCACCGGCGTTCCGGTGGCTGCAACCAAGTACGGTTCCGCTGGCGTGCTTCCGATTTCGTGGAGCTACATCGCGATGACGGGTTACGAGGGCCTGAAGCAAGCCACCCAGCACGCAATTCTGGCGGCGAACTACGTGGCTCAGGAGCTCAAGGATGACTTCCCCACGCTCTACACCGGCGAAAACAACCTGGTGGGCCACGAGTGCATCTTGGACCTACGCGAGCTGACCGACAAGTCCGGCGTAACGGCTGCCGACGTGTGCAAGCGCCTGATGGACTTCGGTTTCCACGCGCCAACCCTGGCATTCCCGGTGGCCGGCACGCTGATGGTCGAGCCGACCGAGTCCGAGGATCTGGCAGAGCTAGACAGATTCGTCGAGGCGATGAAGACCATCCGCGCCGAGATTCAGGAGATCATCGACGGCTTGGTCGACTACGAAAACAGCGTGATCCGCTTTGCGCCGTACACCGCTTTGTCGGTGGCCCGTAACGACTGGGAATACGAATTCGACCGCGAGAAGGCCGCCTACCCGGTGGCTGGCTTGCGGCGCGGCAAGTACTTCCCACCGGTGCGCCGCATCGACGAAGCGTTTGGCGATCGCAACCTTGCCTGCGCATGCCCTCCACCATCTGCGTTCGACATCTCTTAAAGGAGTTCCATCATGAGCACTTCCCCACTTCACTCAGCACACGAGGCACTTGAGGCAAGTTTCACCGACTTCGGTGGATGGGACATGCCCTTAAAGTACGACAACGAACTCGACGAGCACCGCGCAGTTCGCCACACCGCGGGCTTGTTTGACCTCTCCCACATGGGCGAGATTGAGGTCGAAGGCCCCGGCGCGGGAGATTTCTTGGACTACGCGCTGATCTCCAACTTGTCGGCGCTCAATGTTGGCAAGGCCAAATACTCGATGATCGTCAACGACAACGGTGGCATCATCGATGATCTGATCACCTACAAGCTCGCCGAGGACCGCTACCTGGTTGTCCCGAACGCCGGCAATACCCCGGCTGTCTGGGAGGCACTGACCGAACGCGCCGAAGGCTACGACGTCACCCTGGACAATCAGTCCGCAGACACCGCCCTCGTGGCACTCCAAGGCCCCGACTCCGTGCAGATCCTGACGCCTTTGCTTGACGACGACCCCGATGCCCTGGAGTACTACTCCGCGCAGGAAACCAAGTTCAACGGCATCGACGTGCTGCTCGCGCGCACCGGCTACACCGGCGAAGACGGCTTTGAGATCTACCTGCGTAGCGACGATGCGCTGGCCGTCTGGGACGCGCTGAAGGACGACGCAACCCCATGTGGCCTGGCGTGTCGCGATTCGCTGCGCCTAGAGGCATCGATGCCGCTTTATGGCCACGAGCTCTCGCTGGACATCACTCCCGTGGAGGCTGGAATGTCGCGTGCGTTTGCGAAGAAGGGCGCGGACTTCGTCGGCAAGCAAGCGCTTGTTGGGCGTGAACCAGAAGTTGTGATTGCTGGGCTGACCAGCGATCAGCGACGAGCCGCGCGCGAGGGTTCGGAGATCTTCATCGGCGATACGAGGATCGGAGTGGTCACCTCTGGGCAGCCTTCGCCGACCTTGGGGTACCCGGTTGCTTTGGCGCATGTGGCACCGGAGCACTCGGAAATTGGAACCGAGGTCGAAATTGACATCCGTGGACGCCGCTACCCGTTTACTATCAGTACAACCCCGTTTTACTCACGAAAGGCTTAATCCATGTCCTTGCCACAAAACTTCTCCTACTCCGAAGACCACGAGTGGATCAACGCTTCTGCGGACGACGTTGCGGGCACCACGGTGCGCATCGGCATCACCTCCGTAGCAACTGAGCGCCTAGGCGAGGTCGTCTTTGCTGAGCTCCCAGAGGTAGGCGACACCGTCACCGCTGGCGAGGCATGCGGTGAGGTCGAGTCCACCAAGAGCGTTTCCGACCTGTTCGCTCCTGTAACCGGCACTGTCACCGCTGTCAATGACGCAATTCACGACGACTACGCCGTAATCAACGCCGACCCATTCGGCGAAGGCTGGCTCTTCGAGGTTTCCGTTGAAGAAGCCGGTCCGCTGATGACCGCAGACGAGTACGCTGCGGCAAACGGCGTGGCGTAAAGTTACGGGGTATGACTGCACCCCGTGACCCGTTTTTCCCTGCAGATAAATCCATCCGAGCCTCATCTGACCCGCTAGACGTGCGTCATTTGGGGCTCGTCGACTATCAAGAGGCCTGGGACATTCAGGCTGATCTGGTCAAACAGCGATCTGCAGACGAGATCGGCGATACCGTCTTGGTGCTCGAGCACCCAAGCGTGTACACCGCGGGCAAGCGCACGCAACCGTCGGATCGTCCCATGAACGGCTTGCCGGTAGTCGACGTTGATCGTGGTGGTCGCATCACCTGGCACGGCGAGGGCCAGCTGGTGGTCTACCCCATCGTCAAGCTCGCGGAGCCCGTGGATGTTGTTGATTATGTGCGCCGCATCGAGGAGGCCGTGATCCAGGCCGTGCGGGTGGCAGGTGTGGAGGCTGCAGGACGCATCGACGGCCGCAGCGGCGTGTGGCTACCGGATAGTGTCCGCGCTGCATCGGCAAAAGCGTCTGCCCGCGACAGGAAGATCGCGGCCTTAGGAATCCGCATCTCCCGCGGGGTCACCATGCATGGCCTGAGCCTGAACTGCAACAACACTCTAGAGTTCTACGACCACATCGTCGCCTGCGGGATCGATGATGCCGACGTGACCACGATGAGCTTGGAACTAGGCCGCGAAGTGACCTGCGCAGACATGGTCACGCCTGTAATGGAGGCACTCGATGATGCACTAGCCGGTCGTCTGATCGTGGCGGACCACACCTTTAAGTCGGCACCGGATCCGTCGAAGGGCCTGCCACGAAAGTAGAGGAGCGTTTGCCTCACCCGGTATTCGACAGTCTGATCGCAAGTCAGTACGGTGGGAAATTGTGACTATTGCTCCTGAAGGCCGCAAGCTCCTCCGTATCGAAAAGCGCAACATGGAAACGCCGATCGAGTCGAAGCCGCGGTGGATTAGAAACGCTGTCAAGACCGGTCCCGAATACGAGGACATGCGCAAAAAGGTCACGGGCGCGTCCCTGCACACGGTTTGCCAAGAAGCTGGCTGCCCAAACATCCATGAGTGTTGGGAATCTCGTGAAGCCACTTTCCTCATTGGTGGCGCTAACTGTTCGCGACGTTGCGACTTTTGCCAGATCAACTCAGCCAAGCCGGACCCACTCGACCGCGAAGAGCCACAGCGCGTTGCCGAATCCATTCAGGAAATGCAGCTGAACTACGCCACCATCACCGGCGTGACCCGCGACGATCTCGACGATGAAGGAGCATGGCTGTACGCCGAGGTTGTCCGCAAGATCCATGAACTCAACCCGCACACCGGCGTAGAAAACCTCACCCCTGACTTCTCCGGTAAGGCTGACCTGCTTCAGGAAGTTTTCGAAGCTCGCCCAGAAGTCTTCGCCCACAACCTGGAAACAGTGCCGCGCATCTTCAAGCGCATCCGCCCAGCGTTCCGCTACGACCGCTCCCTCGATGTGATCAACCAGGCACACAACTTCGGCTTGATCACCAAGTCCAACCTGATTTTGGGCATGGGCGAAACCCGCGAGGAAGTTCTGCAGGCTCTGCAGGAACTTGTCGACGCAGGCACCGACATCATTACCATCACCCAATACCTGCGCCCCGGCCCGAACTACCACCCGATTGACCGCTGGGTAAAACCAGAAGAATTCATCGAGTACCGCGACGCGGCCTACGAGATGGGCTTTGGTGCCGTCATGTCTGGCCCTCTGGTGCGTTCTTCCTACCGCGCAGGCAAGCTCTACGTCGAGGCGATGGAAAAGCGCGGCCGCGAGCTTCCAGAAAACCTCAAGCACCTCGCCGAAACTTCCCAGGGCGCCACCGACCAGGAAGCGTCGACCTTGTTGCACAAGTACGGCGCATCTGAGGATCACCCGGTCCCTGCCAACCAGCAATAGCTTTACGACGAGCGCACCGTGAGTCCCACATGCCCGCAGCGAGCGCGGGCGCAGTCGAATTGCCACTAGGTAGGTCCGCTTGAGAGCGTCGAGGCGTGATTGCGCGAGGGTGTCGTCGTTAAGCTCAATGTGCTTGGTCTTGGTGTAGGTGCAGTTCAACAAGTAAGGCGCAACCAGCTAAAGTAGGTGCCATGGCTGAGTCGAAGAGTGAAAAGGCTGCCGAAAAGGCGGCGAAGAAGCAAGAGCGCGCCGCCAAGCGTGCGCAGCGGAAGCAAACGTGGTCCCAGATGTGGCAGGCGTTTAAGCTGCAGCGTAAGCGCGACAAGAAGCTTGTTCCTTATATGGTGCTTGCCGTCGTGGGTCTTGCCGCGCTGTTCTTCCTGATCGGCCTGCTGTTCAATGCTGAATGGTTCGGCCTGATCTTCGGTATTTTGTTCGGCATCATCTTGGCGATGTTCATCTTCACCCGTCGTTTGGAAAGCTCCATGTACGACGAGGTGGGCGACACTCCGGGCGCGGCCGGTTGGACGTTGGAAAACATGAAGAACACCATGGGTGTTGCGTGGGTGACCAAAACAGGCGTGCAAGCTAACCACCAGATGGACACTGTACACCGCGTCGTGGGTAACCCGGGCGTTGTTTTGGTCGGCGAAGGCGACAAGAAGCGTTTGAACACGCTGATGTCTAAAGAGCGCAAGCGCGTCGATCGCCTTCTAGCTGGTGTGCCGATTTACGAGGTATACGTTGGTTCCGGCGAAGGCCAGGTGCCATTGAAGAAGCTGCAGCGCGAGATGTTGAAGTTCCCTCGCAACTACAAAAAGGACGAGGTCTACTCCATGGCGGCCAAGGTTGACGCGATGGACGCTGTCCACGGCGGAATGCCTGGCATGCCGAAGGGGCCGATGCCTCGACAGGCGCAGAACATGGCGGGTATGAACCGTCGCATGCGTCGCATGCAGGAACGACGCGGCAAGTAAGCCAGAGAAAAGAGGACCTCGCACTTGGTGTGCGAGGTCTTTTTGTATCCCTGGGACGTGGAGTTCTTAGAGGCCGCCGACGATCTGGGCGATCAAAATCTTGACGATCATCGCCACTGGGTACATGGTGGCGTAGCCCATGGCCACGCGGGGATCGTTGTTGGTGCGGTCGTTGGCAAAAGCAAGTACTGCCGGCTGAGTCTGCGCACCAGCGAGTGCGCCCGACAGTTTGGTCCCGCCCATTCGGAAGACCAGGCGCATGACAAGGTACATGCCGCCACCGACGATCAGGGTGACGATGACGCCGAGCAGAGCAATGTTGAGCCACGCACCACCCTGGAACGCTGCGAGGATTTGCGTGCCTGCAGATACACCGGCTGCGGCGAGGAACATGAGCAAGCCCAGCTCAGAGAGAACCTGAGTCACGGTATAAGGCAGCGACGTGGTGAAATTTCCGATGCGGCCCACGCGTCCGAAGACGAGCCCGACGAACAGGGCACCTGCTGCAGCACCGATGGAGAAGGAACCGCCAGGCATCGGGATCGGGAGTTGGCCGATAAAGATGCCCAACGCGATGCCTAAACCCAGCGCCACTGGGTTGATGTCTGTGAGTCCGCGGGTGGAGTCGCCGAAGTACTTGCCGATCTCTTCCATCTTGTCTCGCGGGGCAACAACACGGATGCGGTCACCGATCTGGAGCAGCTCGGTGTTCTCCGCTAGCAGATCAGTATCACCGCGGCGGATGCGAGACATGTACGCGCCGAACTGCTTGGCCAGCCTTTCATCCACCTCTTCCACGCGGAGGCCGACGAGTGAGCGGTTGGACAAGGTGATGCGGCGGAAATCGAGTTGTCGCCGGTCAAGCATGAGCGAGTGCGACGACGTGTGCCCGAGGTACTGGGTCGCGCGGTTGATCAGCGCCTGGGTGCCCACCACCGTGACTAGGTCGCCGTGGTTCAGGCGGGTATCGATCTCTGGGATCTCCACCGGTTGGTTTGAGCCGCGGCTAATGCGGGAGAAGATGAGCTCTCCCCCGGCGTATTTCTGCACGTCTTCGATAACAGGCACATCTGTTCGCTCAACGCGCAGGGTGCGGTTGATGAGCGGTGCCGGCGCATCGGTGTCCGAAGCGCGCTTGCTCAGTGCAAGGAGTGCAAAACCGAGCATGCCCAAGACACCGAAGATGTAGCTGATCGCGTAGCCGATTGTCGCCATGGTTTCATCACCTGAGGCATCGCCTGCTGCCGCAAGCGCTGGGGTGTTCGTCGTCGCGCCTGCGAATACACCCGCGATGGTTGCAATGTCTAGGCCCATCACCCGCCCGACCAAAACTGCAGCGACGGCAGCGGTGACAAAGACTACAACCATGCCCACGATCGGGCCGATGGAGATTTTTAGGACGTGGAAGAAGTTCGGTCCAGAGCTCACACCAATAGAGAAGGTGAACAGCACCAAGCCAAGTTGGGAAAGTTCATGGCCAAGAGTTAAGTCTTGGCCGTTGGAAGTCGCGATTGCAGAAACGATGATGGCAAGAAAAAGAACCGCTGCCGCTCCGAGGGCAATACCCCGGATGCGAACGCGGCCCACAAGCATTCCGAAACCAACGAGTAATGAGAGAAGAAGAACTTTATTGGCAAGGAGAAACTCCAGCACGGCGCTGTTCCTTCAGTAGTTATGAGGTTGTTATCCTCTGACTACTGTAGTGCCAGTGGCGCGGTCGTGCATGCCACGCCCATCGGCATCAACCATGGCTGCAGGCAGCACAAACATGGTCAAAAGCGTCCGGACAACTGCGCGCCAGAGGCCTACTTTTGCGCCTCCAATGTCTACTCGCGCAACACCCATACCCAATATCGCCATGCCCGGCGTGCGTGCAAAGAGCCAGCCGCCGATGATTCCGATGATCATCCAGATCAGAAGCGGCGCGCTGGCACGCCCGCCGAACACATCGGTGAACATAATGAGGAAGTTGGCAATGATGGACGCAATAATCCAGTCAATTAGGACTGCCCCGGCGCGACGTGCCACCGAGGCTTGCGCGCCTTCACCTTCTTTGGGCAGGCCAAGTTTTTCACCTGGCCATTTACCTGGGGTTCCTAGATCGTCTTTTTCGCCAGGGATGGCCGGCCCATCGAGCCAGCTGCGGGGTTCTTTTGCCATATGGCCTAGCCTAGCTGGGGTTCAGGTGTGGCAAAAACTACACCACACGCCCTCAGCTTTGAATGACACTAAGGTGCACGCGTAGACTTGTCACCTAGTTGTAAAGTTGTCCGTTCTGCACCCCTACCGTCTATCGTCGAGGAGAAAACCTGTGGCCTTCGAAACAGTCCAGGATGTCATTAAGTTTATGAAGGACGAGGAAGTCGAATTCCTTGACGTCCGTTTCACGGATGTTCCGGGCATTGAGCACCACTTCTCTATTCCGGCCAGCGAGTTCGACGAGGACGCAGCAGAAGAAGGCATGCCATTTGATGGCTCTTCGATCCGAGGCTTTACGACGATCGACGAGTCCGACATGATGCTCTTGCCGGACCCAGCAACCGCAGGTCTTGACCCATTCCGTTCCACGAAGACGCTCAACATGCAGTTCTTCGTTAACGACCCTTTTACCCGTGAGCCTTTCAGCCGCGACCCACGCAACGTTGCATTGAAAGCTGAGGAATACCTGCAGTCCACCGGCATCGCTGACACCTGCTCGATGGGTGCCGAGGCGGAGTTCTATGTCTTTGACAAGGTCAAGTACCAGGCAGAGGCAAACATGGCGTTCTATGAGCTGGATTCTGCGTCCGGTTGGTGGAACCGCGGCAAGGACACCGAGCTCGACGGCACCCCAAACCTGGGCAACAAGACCCGCATGAAGGGTGGCTATTTCCCAGTCGCGCCAGCCGACGATTCCGTTGAGCTGCGCGACGCCATGGTGAAGAAGCTCATGGAGACTGGCTTCCACCTCGAGCGCTTCCACCACGAGGTGGGCACCGGTGGGCAGCAGGAGATTAACTACCGCTTTAACACCCTGCTGCACGCAGCAGACGACATGCAGCGATTCAAGTACGTCATCAAGAACACTGCTCGCCAGCACGGCAAGGTTGCAACCTTCATGCCGAAGCCACTGGCAGGCGACAACGGTTCCGGCATGCACGTGCACCAGTCTTTGTGGAAGGACGGCGAGCCACTCTTCTACGACGAGTCCGGCTACGGCGGCCTGTCCGACATGGCGCGCTTCTACATCGGCGGCATCCTGCATCACGCAGGCGCTGTATTGGCGTTTACCAACCCAACGCTGAACTCCTACCACCGCTTGGTCAAAGGCTACGAGGCACCGATCAACCTGGTGTACTCCCAGCGCAACCGCTCCGCGGCAGTGCGCATCCCGATCACCGGCTCCAACCCTAAGGCAAAGCGCATCGAGTTCCGCGCACCAGACCCATCGGGCAACCCATACTTGGGCTTCGCCGCGATGCTCATGGCTGGACTGGACGGCATCAAGAACCGCATCGAGCCACACGCACCTGTGGACAAGGACCTCTACGAGCTGCCCCCAGAGGAAGCGAAGTCGATTCCACAGGCACCGACCTCACTGGAAGAATCCCTCAAGGCGCTGGAAAACGACTTCGAGTTCCTCACCGAGGGCGACGTATTCACCCAGGACCTCATCGATGCCTACATCGAGCTGAAGTACGAAAACGAGATCCAACCGGCTCGCGTTCGTCCTACCCCGCTTGAGTTTGAGATGTACTTCGACTGCTAGTCGTTATTCACTGAGAACCCCTCGACCCGCAACAGGTCAAGGGGTCTTCTTGTGTGCGCACGTCGTTACAGTTCACCCACGTCCACCTGCAGCCCGGCTTCATTCGCACTCATTGGCAAGGTGTTGTTGGAAATCGCCAGGGTGCCTTCCGGCGTGAGCGTAAAGGTCGCGGACCCAGGAACCGTGTGCCCGGCTGCGCGTGGCCCTTCCAAGACTTCGTAGGAAACCTCGACCGAGTTGTCTCCCACCGGAGTCACCGCGACCACTCGCTCCTGCATAAGCGGTGCCGGCTCGGAGATCGGAACTCCTTGGTGGAAGAACACCACACCTTGGCGTAGCGAGTTACCCGTTCCTACCCCGCCCGCAATTACTGACCAGCTCAGATCGGCGCACGGGTCGAAGTGTTCGTCGACAATGCTCAGCGCGAACTGCTCTCCTTCTCCAGCGATGATCGGTAACGAGTCAACTCTGCCCAGCGGGTTCTTCAGCTCCGCACCCGCTCAACACCAAGAACGCCGCAGACACTACCGCCGTTTCTCGTAGTCTCACCTTCCCTCTTCCCGACACTTCACACAGTAATCATTTATCACTCTATCCACTCAGTGTCGCACCTGCACCATAAATAACCACTTATTCCCGCAATCAAGCAAACTGGGATATTGTTGCCGTGTGAAGTTTCGTGCATTAGCCATAGTTCTATATGGCATTTCTCGTTTCGGATCCGGTGGCGGGGGCCGCGGATGAATCGTCGGTAAGTACCCTTTGTAAGCCTGTCCACGTCCTGCAGGCTGCGGGCACCGGTGAAAGCAGGCGGGATCACACGCCCATTGCTCAGGAAGTATTCGCCAATGGGTGGAACCCCGCGTTGGAATTAGAGAACTCGCTGGGCGAAGAAAACATTGGGTCTTTCAACATCAGCTACCCCGCATCGTTGGGAGCCATCAGCGTACTTGCCGGCGACGAATTCGGCTACGAGATGTCCACGTTTGGCGAGTCCGTGCTGGCCGGCGAGCAAGTGGCAACTCAGGAAATCACCGCGGTGCACGCCGCCTGCCCACACACCAAGTACATCCTGGTTGGCTACTCGCAGGGCTCGTCGGTGGTAGGCAACGTTGCAGCTAACATCGCGGCCGGCACTGTAGCGGACGTGCACCCTGACGATATTGCAGCAGTCCTCTTGGTCGCCGATCCAGGACGTTCGCTTGTCGACGACTCCCCCACCCCGTCCCCGTCTGTTGTCTACGGGCCAATCCCGCCCGGTGTTGTGGGCCAAAATCAGGAGATCATCAACGGTGGCGGTACCCAAGTGTTGCCCGAGCGCGTCGGCATGACCGGACCGCGAGGACAAAGCTTTGATGGTTTGCACGGCAAGGTCTTCTCGCTGTGCCACGAGAACGATATGGCGTGTTCGAGCCTGCAAGATTCGGTGGTACTCGCCATCGCAGATCACGCTGGACGCATCGAGAATCCCGGACCTGGCGATGTCGAGACCGGACCAATTTTGCAGGCCTTTTTCGATGAGGTAAATGCTGGCACGCCGATCGGCAAGGCAGCAAGGAACGCCGGACTCACCCACCGACAAGTTCTCGCGCTGATTGATATGGCACTGGAAGTCCGCGAGTTTGCAGGGCTCGCCTATTCTCATTCTGGCGGCGGCCTGACTCGCGCACAGTTCCTCGCGATAACAGCAATCGCAGCGCTTCCTCACCTCGCTCACGAGGGAGTCACCGCGGAATACCTTGGGCCCGTGTTGACGGGCATCGCCGATCAAATTCGCGATGTCGCGCCTAACGCGGCCAGTCGAATCTATTCGGAAGTACGAACTCTGTGCGCCATCGACGAGGGCTTGGTCCCCAACGCAGAGTCACTGAAGGTTTCGCGGCAAGAAAGGGCATTCAATGCGGTTGAGGCCGCGGGTGAAGGTGTTGCTCGCGCGACCGGACTGGATCGAATAATGGAGTCTCCCGACCACGCCAACCTTGTCCATTCGGCAGCGCTTGCAGGCGGATTCGGCCCCAGCCACATGACCTACTACCGCGGCGGATACTCCATCAACGGGCTCAGCGGACAGGACTACGGCGAGCAGTGGCTTAAGGACGTCGCTGCCGCGGTCATCGCCGGCGAGTCCAGGACGCTGGGAAGCCCGACCGAGATCTAGTTCCGCTTTTCAAACCCCATCCGGGGCGTAAACGCCTTTGGGTGTTTGCGCTGGGCGGCCGCATCGGCAATAACAAGACGCCACTTAGGGTTAGTTACCGGCATGTGGGCGATTGAGAACCAGCCGACTTCAACGGATTCGTCGTCGCCAACTGCTGGCTCTTGAAAAGGATCACCGTCTACTTCGAGCCGCAGCGCGATAGACATGTAGCTTGCTTGGTCACCATTGGCGTGTACTACGGGGCCGACGGCGCCCACACCGAGCAGCGCAGCTGGCTTGGTCTTGATGGTGGTTTCTTCCTCGGTTTCACGGACTGCGGTGACGTGGGCCTCTTCGCCAGGATCGCAGATGCCTGTAATAGGAGTCCACTGTCCGTTGTCTGAACGCTTCACCAACAGAACTTCCGGTACCGCCCATGGAGAATCATCGGTTGAATCGCGCAGCACTACCGCAGTCACTGCGGGGAGCCACATTGGGTCGTGACCAATCTTCTTACGGGTCTCAACAATGAATTCGGGGATCGGCATCGAGGGGGCCTTTCTGGCAGGAGAGATAGTCCAAACCAGTGTAACGGGAACAAATCAGCACACCGATTACTTCAATAGATGAACACAGGTGCAGACCGGGTTCATCGACTCTGAAATGGTTTCTCTGTATAAGATGTCGAAGCTTGATTAGTCCAGTACTCTGTGGCTACACGCATTGTCCAATTAGTAAATTCACAGAAAGAGGTTGTCGGAGATGTCCTCGGATAAGCCCTTTAACGAAAACCCTTATGGCTCCGGAGCAAACGGAAGCACCCCATCCGAGGGCAACACGGGGCAGGCACCATCAAATCCCTACGGCCAACAGCCCCCGCAGCAGCCAGCCTCCAACAATCCTTATGGTGCGAACCCTTCCGCGTCGCCTCAGCCTCCTGCACCAAATCCGTACGGTCAGCAGCCACCTGCCGGAAGCAACGATCAGACCCAGCAGTTCAATGTAGGGTCTCAGCAACCTGGCGGCTACGGTCAGCAGCAAGGACCGACTCACGGCGGGACCAACGATAATGAGACCCGTGCGTTTGGCTCTGTTGGCTCAGGTTATGGGCAGCAACCTGGCGGATACGGCCAGCAAGCGGGTGGTTACGGCCAGCAAGCGGGTGGTTACGGCCAGCCAACTGGTGCTCAACAGCCAGGTGGACAGTACAACTTCGGTGCTCCCGGCGGACCGGGCGCACCAGGGGTCCCAAGTTCTACCGCTGCTGCTTCTTCCGGCTCCAACAAGACAGTCATGATCGTCATCGGTGTCATCGCCGCTGTTGCGATCGCCGCGATCGTCGCCGCCTTCGCGTTGCTTGGCGGCAAGGATGATCCAGCCCCGAACCCGATCGCCCAACCTGTACCAACCTCGGAGTCGGCGCCTACCTCTGAGGCCGCGCCATCCGAGACGGAGTCCTCGGCTCCATCGTCGAGCGAGAAGCCAACCTCCGCGGCAGCAGCTCCGAGTGGTAACGATATTCCTGATGACTCCACCGGTGAGGACTATGGCAGCCTGATCTTCGATATTGAGCTTCCAGAAGCAATGGCGAACCAGATAGATTCAGACCTTTTCATCGAGTCCAAGCTAGATAAGTACAAGGAGCCGCTTTACCCGGGAATGGATTACGGCTTGAAGCTCGTGATGAAGCCGAACGCACTGGACGATCCGGCTGCAGTCATCGAAGGCGTGAACAACATGACCAAGCACTGGTGCTTCTACAACGTCAGTGTCGAATCCCAGCGTTACTCCGACACGTCTCTCGGTGTCAACCGCGCATGTGAAGAGGAAGCCGATGTTGATGAGTTTGTCTCGGTGATCGACGCGGTGAAAGATTACGAGCCTCGCTCCATCGATCAAGGAATTGGCCTCGGGGAAGATTACTCAGTCAACTTCTTCGATGTCCAGGAAGGCGAAATCGAGTCTAAATACGGGGATATGGTCGGCCCTGACGGCGTCCGCATCGGTGTCACCTTCTTCATCGACGGTGGCGACTGGAAAGATTACACGCTCACCCCTGACGGTCTAGTAGCTGACGAGTAAAACGCATGTCGGATCTTTACAGCACGCCCAATTACCCCTACGGGCCTCCTCCACAAGAACCTCAAGCTCCAGCACCGGAACCAGCCGAGACGCCATTTTCTGAGCCACCTGCGGAAACGCATGCGGAACCACCGGCATCACCATTCGCTGCACCCCCTGCTCCGACACATGCAACACCCACGCCCGTAGCCGAGTCCAACCCGTTCGCCGCTGGTCCCCCACCAGCATCGTTGGAGCCTAGCTCCGCAGAGGAGTTCGGGGCGGAGGGGTCGTCGTCAAGCAGCGATGCTGATACGACAAACAAGGCCGCTGTCATCGCGATCGCCGTACTTGCGGTGCTGACCATCGCAGCTCTCATTGCTGCAGCCGTTGTATTCTTCCGCGCACGAGGAGGCGATGACGCCCCGGAGCCGAATCCCATCGCGATGTCGGGCACTCCTACGTCAGGCGAGGAACCTGCCCCTTCCGAAGACCCTTCCCCAACAGATGCACCAGCCGAGGGGGTTCCAGGAGTGGATATTCCTGATGACTCAACCGGTGATGATGATGGCGGCTCGCTCATCATGTCGATCGACATGCCTCAGAACATGATCGAATCGATGGATCCAGATGTCTTCTCCGACGGTATTCTGAACAAGTCTAAGAACCCACCTATCGCGGGCCAGCACTACAGTCTGCAGCTGACGATCATGCCGGGTGTGCTCGAAGAGGACCCTGATGAGCTCTTTGAAGCAATTAACGAGTACACCTCGAATTACTGCTTCAGCTGGATTGACGTCGTTGAGCAAGAGTCCAACATGCACAACAGCGTCTTTAAAACAAGCAAGGCCTGCTACCAGGACACCAATTCCGAAGAAGTCCTGGCTGTGTGGAACTCAATCGCGGATCTTCACGGCGTGCTCAATAACTACAGCCCGTTTGAGATTCGCTCAGATTATTCTGGTGGCACCTCGTACGCAGTCACCCCAGAGCTCGCCGATGGAGCCCAGTTCGGTACGGAGTATGGCCACCTCCGTGCGCCCGAGGGTGTGCAGAGTATTGAGGTCTCCTTCATCGACGAGCTGAACGAGTTCTGGATGTACGAAATCACCCCAGACGGAGTGAAACAGACGAACACCTAGCGTGGCTATTCTGCACTTACTCTCGCTCGGAGTAAGCTATGCAATTACTATGAGCACCTCGCTAAACGCACGAACGCCGCGCCGCATCCCGGCTGCGGCGTTCGTGCTGGGTTACGGGGTGCTTGCTATTGCTGCGGTTGTGCTCATAGTGCTGCTGGTTAGCCACGAAGCCGAGGCTGACGATCCCATCAAGCCCGGCGCGCTTCCGCCTCCCCCAGGGCCGCCGCCCGGCACCGAGGTAACTCACGCCGAATCTCAGGTCCAGCCCTGGCTTATCGACGATGCCACGTTCGTCCGCACCAATTCGGGCATGACACTTACCGGTGAGCTCACCGAAGCCGCAATGTCCGATACCGAAGCACTTGCCAACAACATGGACCACATGCTGTCCCAGAACTGCTTGGACAATATCGGGCTGCAGGCTCCGGACAATCTCCAGGTTGATGTGTGGGGTTTTTGCTACAGCTCCATGCGTCCTGATCTCATCAGCGGGTACATCGATCAGGCGGTTGAGGATAAGGCCGATTCGATGACAATGCTGTCGTATCCGCTGGAGAACCACCAAAAGCAGGTGTTTTTCACTTGGTTTGCTGACTCCGCGGAAGAACAGGAAGAGATTGAGAAACTCTGGGACGACTACAAGCGCGACCCCGACATTTATCTAGTATCTCTCACTGTGTACGGCCCAGACGTGGTCATCGTGTCTGATCTGCGTAAAGGCGAAGAGAGAAGTCGTCTCGCCGCCCCGACGAACAAAGTGCTGCAAGACATTTACGGGCGCTAAGCTACCACTCTTGTTCAACCCACTGGGCATTTCCGACGATGACGTCGATCACCGCTAAGGCTTGTTCCATGGATGCGTAGGACATAATCAGATTCGATTCGTCGGGGTTGCTGCAATCGGTTTGCGGCGCGCCGGCCTCGGTTCCTGATACGACGCCAATGATCGCCGCGCGACCGTTGACTTCAGTGAACACGGGCCCGCCCGAATCCCCTTTCGCTGCGCACACTGCTGCGATATCGCCGCGGGTTTCTACTTCTTCGCCGACATCATTGATCACCAACTGAATGCTGTTGGCTTGGTCAAATAGTCCGCAGGTGTAGCCGGTAGTCGCCCCTGTTTTGCACACGTTGACCAAAGGCTGAGCGAGCTGCACGACAAGTCCGGTCGGAATAGCATCACCGACGACCTCCATCGCCCTTGTGGGATCAGTGATTTCGATGATTCCGATATCCACGCCGCCAGGAAGCTCCGGTGTCGGCGCACTGTACATCCCTGAATAGATAAAACGCCCCGCCTCGGTGGCATAGTCCACGGCGGTGGATGCATTCGTTGGCCAGACAAGGTGACCTTCATGTCCACAGTGGCCTGCGGTAACCGCAAACGCGCGGCCGTCCTCGCCGGTGAAGCTAAAAGCCACAGTGCAGGATTGCGCGGTGAACTGCTCACCCGGTTGCGGGTAGTGATCGGTGGACTGAATCTTCGTTCCCGGTGCCCACGGTGCCACCGCTGGTGCCAGAACCGTGGACACGGGGACTACGTTCGGGTCCACTGGCTCTGGTGTTTGCGCGATCTGGGTCTGCTCTGGATCGTCGGCTACCAGCATTGAGCTGTGTTCCACTTTGGTCATTCCCGACCAAACGATGACTGCGACGACGAAAGCGACCACGACGACGAGCGCCGTCCACGTAGTCAGCCCGTCGTCGTGGTCGCTGCGGGTGCGTGCTTCTGCCACGTGCTATTCGCCGTCGGACGAAAGTCCTTCAGCTTCCTTCTTTTCTTCTTCAGCCTGAATCTTGAGATCCCGGAGAAACTTCTCTGGATCAAACTCTGTGAAGTACTCGGGGCCAGCAAACTGTTCCTGTGCCATGTGATGCTCCTAGCTACTACTTTTCACTGTTCTGAACAGAGGAAGAAATGAATTCCTCCACCTTTTCTGCATCGTTCGGCAGATCAGTAACAAACCGGTCAGCATCCATGATGCCCTTAAAACGCTCCGGAGTAACAGGTTCCTTGCCGATTGCCTCAACGATCGTTTCGGAGAACTTCACCGGCAGTGCGGTCTCTAGAACCACGATCGGGGTGTCCACCTGGTCCTGCCACTGTCGCGCGACTTTAACGCCGTCAGCTGTATGAGGATCTACGACGATGTCGAAGTTCTCGTAGGTCTCGCGGATCGTTTCCACGCGGTCAGCATGGGTCGATTTGCCGGAGAGGAAGCCAAAGGTGTCGCGGACTGCGGTGCGAGAGGCATCGTCGTCAAGCGCAAAACCACCCTCGCGCACCTTGATGCCAAACAGCTCTGCTGTGGTTGCGGCGTCGCGGTCGAGGACGTCGAAGATGAAGCGCTCAAAGTTGGAGGCCTTGGAGATATCCATCGATGGCGACGACGTAGCCAGCGTTTCTGCGGCGGAGCGCGGAATGTACTTGCCTGTGGTGAAGAAGTCATTGAGAACGTCGTTCTCGTTGGTTGCCACGATCAAGCGATCGATCGGCAGCCCCATTTGGCGGGCGATGTGGCCAGCGCAAATGTCGCCGAAGTTGCCCGTTGGAACAGAGAAAGACAGCTTCTGGTCGTTGGACTCGGTCGCGCGCAGGTACGTAGAGATGTAGTAGACGGTCTGTGCGAGCAAGCGCGCCCAGTTGATCGAGTTCACCGCGCCGATGCGGTACTCGCGCTTGAAGTCAGCGTCGGCGTTCACGGCCTTTACAATGTCCTGGCAATCGTCGAAAACGCCGTCGAGTGCCACATTAAAGATGTTGGGATCGTCCAACCCGAACATCTGCGCCTGCTGGAACGGAGTCATGCGACCGGCAGGGGTCAGCATGAACACGCGGATTCCGCTGCGCCCGCGCATCGCGTACTCCGCCGACGAGCCCGTATCGCCCGAGGTAGCGCCTAGGATGTTGATGGTCTCGTCGCGACGACCCAACTCGTACTCGAAGAGCTCACCCAAAAGCTGCATCGCCATATCTTTAAACGCGGCGGTTGGGCCGTCGGAGAGGTGCGCGATCAACAGGTGCTCGTCGACACGCGTCACTGGGACAATGTCCTCGGTTTCAAATACCGGGGTGCGGTAAGCCCGTGCTGCAATCGCCTCAATATCGTCGTGCGGGATGTCGTCGATATAGAGCTTGAGGATCTCCGCTGCTAGTGCCGCGTAACCGTGCTCGGCGAGCAGACCGCGCCAGGTGGTTAGCGTTGCGTCGTCGATACGCGGGTATTCGACCGGCATATAAAGACCACCATCCGGTGCGAGCCCGGAAAGCAGGATATCGGTGAATTTGAAGGGGGTACGTGAAGAATCGCGAGTTGAAATGTAATCCACACCGATTACCTTACGTTGCCACGGCCCGCGGTGGTGCAATCCCCGGCACCACTTATGGCACAGACTCGGATTCATTGAGTTAAAGTATGGCCCAGGTCACGTTTAGGGAGTAGAGTCTATCACCATGTCTTACCCAGATCCGCGCGAAGTGGTTACCCGGAAGGCGCTGATCGTCTGGGGAACCGCAGTTCTTGCTTATATTATTGCTATTTTGGGCCGCACGTCGTTCGGCGTCGCAGGCGTGGAAGCCATCGACCGATTCGGGGTCGATGCGTCCCGCATCGCCGTGTTTACCGCCGTGCAGGTGGGTGTGTATGCCTTCTGCCAGATCCCAATGGGGCTTGGTATCGACCGCTTCGGCCCGCGCCGCATGCTTGTTGCCGGTGCCCTGGTCATGGCTATTGGCCAGGTTATTTTGGGCTTTACGACGAACTACTGGGTCGCTATTTTCGCCCGCATCCTGATCGGCGGCGGCGACGCTTCGGCATTCCTCTCGGTGATGCGCATTCTGCCGTACTGGTTCCCGATCAAGAAAACTCCCCTGTTCACGCAGTTTTCGGCGTCGCTGGGGCAGTTTGGCCAGTTCCTGTCCGCGGTTCCATTCCTCTGGTTGCTCAACGCTCAAGGCTGGACGATTGCTTTTACCAGCCTGGGTGCCATCGGTGTTTTGCTGTGCATCGCGATCTGGGTCGCAGTAGAAGATGCCCCGGAAGGAGCTAGCGCCACAAAGACCGAACGGGTGTCTTTAGGCTATTCGCTGAAGACAGTTTTCACTTCAGCAACCTGTTGGCAGGCGTTTTTCATTCACTACATGTCAATGCTGTCCGGCATCCTTTTCGCTCTGCTGTGGGGCCTGCCGTTAATGACGCTCGGCATGGGGCTATCCACCTCAACTGCGGGCATGGTCTTGATGATCTTCTCGCTGGTCACCATGTGTGCCGGGCCGGTGATGGGTTGGGTCTCCACACGGGCAGGAAGCACTCGCGACACGGTAGCGATTATCCTTGCGATCTTTCACTTCATCGTGTGGGCGATCTTTTTCTCGTCTGAAGAACCGCGCGGCTTGGTCGCTGTCATCATGGTAAACGTTGTTATGGCCTTTCTAACCTTGTCCTCGAACTACGGATTCGACCAGGTGCGCGAGCGCCTACCAAAGTCCGTCGTGGCAACAGGTACCGGCATGGGCAACATGGGTGCCTTCCTCGCCGCAATGGTCGCCTCCCAGGTTGTCGGCCTGCTGCTCGATCACTCCTCGCACGGCAATGCCTTCACGTGGGCCGATTTCCGTTACGCATGGGTCGCGGTGTTCATCATCTGGGCCATTGGCATTATCGGCGCAATCGTCTCGGGCAGGATGATCGCCCGCTCGGCGAAGAAGGCGGAGCACCACGTTGTCATCGTCGACGAGCAAGCACCAACTAACGACGACTAAGCACGCGGTGGTTCAGTCCGGCCAGTAAGGATATCGATCACGCTGCGGATTGCGGCGTCGCCGATGGTTGGCGAGCTTGGACCGTTTGGGCGTGGTTGTGTGTCCCCGCCCAGCACTGTCACTCCGGGAGTAGTTACGGTCAAAGAAAGCTCTGTGCCGTCCAAGGTGATTGGGGCGCGTTTGTCCACTCCCGCCACTTCGGCGGCCTTCACTAGTGCGACAAGGTCTGCGTAGGTTGCGTCTTCCAGGTTGATTTTCATATTGAGTGCCATGACCTCAGCCTACGCTGACCTGCTTAAACGCACATCGGGGTAAACCCTGAAATTCTATTCTGCAAACTCGTGCGTTGGCGCTTCACCCCAGAAAACCTCCTCCACTACCGCGTAGCTGCGTCGGGTGAGACGTAAATACTCTTCGAGGAAATCTTGGTTGTGATGCGGATCAAAGCCGGCGGCACCAGCCACCTGTGCCAATAGTGGCCCTGGGGTTGGTAGTTGATCAGTTCGCTTGCCGCGCACCAACACCAAGGCGTTGCGTGCGTTGGTTGCCATCAGCCACGCCTCTTGCAGGGTCCTCACCTGTAGTGGCTCAATGATGTTGTTGGCCTTGTCCGAGGCTAAGAAGTCCAGCACCTCCAACGTGGATGTGTTGTGCAGTTCAGGATGCTCGTGTGCATGCATCATCGTGAGCAGCTGCACCGTCCACTCGATATCTGAAAGCGCACCGCGCCCCAGCTTCGTGTGGGTGTTTTTGTCCGCACCTCGAGGCAGGCGTTCATTATCTACACGCGCCTTGATGCGGCGGATCTCGCGGATATCGGCTGCCGTCGCACCCGCTTTGGGATACCGGAATTGATCAATCATGAGCAAGAACTGCTCGCCTACGTCCGCATCACCTGCAACCAACGTGGCTCGCTGCAGGGCCTGCTTCTCCCACACCTCGCCCCATTCGCTGTAGTAGCGCTCGTAGGAATTGATCGTTCGCACAACCGCACCGGATCGGCCCTCTGGCCGAAGCCCCAGATCAACTTCTAGCGGCGGGTCGCCGGAAGGCTTGGACAAGCGCCTGCGCATTTGATCGATGATGCGGGTCGCCCACGTCAGTGCATCATGCTCGTCGACACCATCGACGGGCTCAGCGACGATCATGACATCGGCATCGGACCCATAGCCCAGTTCCTTGCCTCCGAGTCGCCCCATGCCGATCACCGCGATGCGGGCGAGCGGCTCGTCGTAGTCATGCGCTAGGAGATCTGCGCGGATTTCGGCGCGCAGTGCCGCCTCAAGCACCGCGTCCCACACCCAGGTCAGCTCCTCGCACACCTGGCGCACGTCCATAAAATCGAGCAGGTCGGCAGCTGCGATCCGGGCGAGTTCCGTGCGGCGCAGCGCGCGAGCCACGTTCACGGCTTTGTCTGGATCCTGATGACGTTTCGACGACGCCACGAGCGCCTTAAACACCTGATCGGGAGCGGTATCAAGAAGCTTCGGGCCCTTCGCGCCATCGCCGAGCATCTTCACCACATCCGGGGCGCGGATAATAAGGTCCGCGGTGTACGGCGAGGTGCCCAAGATATGCATGAGGCGCTGGCCGACGATACCTTCGTCGCGAAGCATGCGTAGGAACCAGGTGCGGTCGAAAGCCGCATCGGAAAGCTTGCGGTAGTTCAACAATCCGGCGTCTGGGTCCGCTGTTTCTGCCAGCCATTCCATCAGCGTTGGCAAGAGAATTGCTTGGAGCTTGGACTTGCGCGATGCTCCCTTGGCTAGGGCCGTCAGGTGTTCGAAAGCACGGTCTGGGTGCAGGTAACCCAGCGCGGCAAGCTGGAGTTTCGCGGCCTCTGGCGACAAACTCGCCTCGCCCACCGACATCGTGACCACGGTGTTCAGCAGCGGGCGGTAGAAAAGCTTTGCGTGCAGGTCGGAGACAATCCGACGGACCTTTTTCAGGTGTTGTTCCAGCTCTTTTGTAGCAGTGCGTTTAGTCGTCGCCGCGAATCCGGCGGTTGCCGCCAACCATTTGCGGTTGTGCGTGTCGTCGATAGCAGGCAGCGTGTGTGTGCGACGGAAGCGGTGGAGCTGCAGCCTGTGCTCAAGCAACCGGAGGAACTCGTAGGCGGCGATCAGACTCTTGGTGTCTTCGCGTCCGATGTATCCCCCGCCAGACAGAGCTTCGAGGGCCTTGATGGTGTTAAGCACGCGCAAGGATTCGTCGATTCGCCCGTGGACCAGCTGCAGCAGCTGAACCGCGAACTCTACGTCGCGCAGGCCACCGGAACCGAGTTTCAGCTCGCGCTCGCGCATATCGCCGGGGACGTTTTCCAGCACACGCCGACGCATCGCTTGGATATCGTCCACGAAGGATTCGCGCTGGCTGGCCTCCCACACCATCGGGTCAACTGCGTCCTTGTATTTCTGCCCCAGCGGAATGTGTCCCGTCATCGGGCGAGCCTTGAGCAACGCTTGGAACTCCCAGGTCTCTGCCCACCGCTTGTAATAGGCAATGTGGGAATCCAGAGTGCGCACCAACGCACCGGACTTGCCTTCGGGACGCAGGTTTGCATCGACCTCGAAGAAGCACGAAGAGCCAATCCGGTTGAATTCTGAAGCCAATCGTGTGGCTTTCGGAGTGGCTGGCTCGGCAACGAAGATGACGTCCACGTCGGAGATGTAGTTCAACTCTTGGGCGCCACATTTGCCCATCGCAATGATCGCAAGCTGGCTATCAACCTCATCGTCGCCATACACTCCGCGTACTGCCACTGCGAGCGCAGCGGTCAGTGCTGCGTCGGCAGCATCGGTGAGAAGACCAGTGACTGTGGTGTAATCCAGCTCCTTGTGCTCACCGCCGTGGCCTTTGCGGGCGGCAAAGGTTCCTGCCAAGTCCGCAGCACCAATCCGCATCATCAAGGTGCGGTAGGCGAAACGCAGAGCCTTCTTGGCCTCGGTGCCGGTGATGGCGGCGCGGTAGGTACCCTCTCGATCCAATTCTGGTGTTCCAACGCACCATGGCTCCGGCGCAGCGGACACAGCAGAAAGCATGTGGTGAAAAATCTCGCCACGGCTGGGACGCGGCTTGCCAAACTCTCGCCACAGTTCCGGGTGTGCCGCAAGGTGATCACCGAGTGCTGTCGAGCCGCCGATGAGCGCCATAAATCTGACGCGCACGGTGTCGTCGTTAAGCAATGCTTCGCGCAACTCCGAATAGCCTGCTCCCAGATTTTCCATGACACGCCTTGCCGTGTTGAGCGCAAGGTCCGGATCGCCCGAACCCGCGAGCGTCCAGCGGATTGCCGGATCGTCCCACCCCAGAACTTCTAGGTCCTCTGTGGCGTTGGCACCAGTCAAGCCTAAGGCCGCAGGTGACGGGAGAGTTGAACGCGGAGCGGCAGCCATGACGTCCTCCTTTACAAATCCAGGTTGGTGGCGATTTCCCACTCGGTTACTTGCGAGGTGTATTCATGCCACTCATCCCATTTCGAGCGCAGGAAGAACTCGAAAACCTGCTCGCCGAGAACTTCTGCCATGAACTCAGACTTCTCTAGGTGGCGCAGCGCTTCGTCCAGCGAGGACGGCAAATCGCGGTAGCCCATGGCGCGTCGCTCACGACGAGTCAACGCGAACACGTCATCCTCGGCGGGATCCCCGAGCTCATAACCTTCGCGAATGCCCTTGAGCCCCGCGGCGAACACCGCAGCGTAGGCGAGGTACGGATTCGCGCCCGAATCCAATGAACGCACCTCAACACGACGCGACTCCGGCTTGTGCAAGCGGTACGTAGGCACGCGGACCAGCGCCGAACGGTTGGAAATTCCCCACGTCACCGCGGTTGGAGCCTCGGAACCAAACTGCAGACGCTTATATGAGTTCACCCATTGATTGGTCACCGCGGAAATCTCATGCGCGTGTTCCAGGATGCCCGCGATGAACTGCCTGCCTGTGGTGGACAACGAAATCTCGTCGTCAGGATCGTGGAATGCGTTAGTGTCGCCTTCGAACAGCGAGACGTGCGTGTGCATCGCAGATCCCGCAAACTTCTCAAATGGCTTAGGCATAAATGTCGCTCGCACGCCAGACTGATGTGCCACGTTCTTGATCAAGTAGCGGAAGGTAACCACATTGTCTGCCATCGTGAGCACGTCGGCGTGACGCAAGTCAATTTCCTGTTGTCCCGGCGCGGTCTCATGGTGGGAGAACTCCGTCGCGATCCCCATCGCCTCAAGGGCAAGCATTGCTTGGCGACGAAACTTCGGCGCAACGTTTTGATTGGCCTGGTCGAAGTAACCACCGGTGTCAGCTGGCAGCGGGATGCCACTGGACTCGTCGAGGACATAGAACTCAATCTCGGGGCTGGCCATGCAGGTAAAACCCTCCTCGGCAGCCTGGGTCACCTGGCGGCGCAAGACCTGGCGCGGATCTACGTAGGCCGGATTGCCATCCGGCATCGAAATATCGCAGAACATGCGCGCGGTCTGGAGATCAGGGTCATCGAGGTCGAAAGGCATGACCTGAAACGTCGACGGATCCGGAAGTAGCAACGTGTCGGACTCCGAGATGCGGGTGAACCCTTCAATGGACGAGCCATCAAATCCAACGCCTTCTTCGAAGGCGGCTTCCAGCTCGATTGGGCTCATCATGACTGTCTTGAGGGAGCCAGCGATGTCGGTAAACCAGAGGCGGATGAAACGAATATCTCGCTCTTCGACGGCACTGAGCACAAATTCCTGTTGACTGTTCATACCTACCGACTGTAGCGGGAACAGAGGGCTAAGATTGAAGAAAACTACCCTAGGAAGGTCACAGATGACTACCCCACGTTTCTTGGAGGTCGAGGCGAAGTTTGCCATCGACGAAACTACGGCGGCTCCGGAGCTCACCACCCTGCCAGCAGTCGAGAAGATCGGCGAGACGGTTGAGCATCATCTCTCCGCGATCTACTACGACACCGCTGATCTCCGGTTGACACGCTCGAAGATTACGCTGCGTCGTCGCACTGGTGGCAAGGATGACGGCTGGCACATCAAGCTTCCTAGCGACCTTGGCCGCATCGAGCTTGCAGCGCCGCTGACCGAGCCGAGCCAGATCCCGGATGAGATTATGTCCAACATCCGCGCGATCGTTCGCACCGCACCATTGGAGCCGATCGCGCAGGTAGACAACCGTCGCGTCGAATCGATCCTGCTCAACGCTGACGATGCCCCGGTCGCGGAGTTCTGCGATGACCATGTCACTGCGTGGTCGCTGCTCCCTGGTGGCGAGCGCACCTCGTGGCGTGAATGGGAGGTCGAGCTTGCTGGTGAGATGCCGGGCACCGAAGAAGGCACCGAGCTCATTCGCCAGGCCACCACGTACCTGATTGCGCAGGGAGCGCGCGTATCGTCGTCGCCAAGCAAGCTTGTTTCGGCATTGGGTCGCTCGCAGGAGAACGCTCCCCTGCCGCCGCACCTGGCCGGGATCCTGCTGCCGGAGGGTGATCCGGCGTTTGCTGTGGTCGAGGCACTGCGAGCGAACCGCGACTCCCTAATCAGCTGGGATCCGCGTGTGCGTCGCGACGAGTGGGACTCCGTGCACCAGATGCGCGTGGCCACTCGCGAGCTGCGTAGCCACCTCGAAACGTTTGAGGGCATCTTGGTTTCCGATGAGTTAGATTACATCGAAGACGAGCTCAAGGAACTTGCGCGCATTTTGGGTGAGGCACGCGATGCCGAGGTTGTCGAGGAGCGCTTCCACGACCTTCTCGATTCCGATGCAACCGGGCTTATCGACGACACCGCGGCCGCTCACATCAAGGACGACATGCGTGCGGAATATAACGAGGCGCACGCACGAATCGTGGACACGCTGAACTCCGATCGCTATCTCGCGCTGCTTGACACGATCGATCAGTTGATCGCCCATCCACCGGTGGTTGACCCCACCGCTGAGGTTGCCGAGGGCGAGGAGTCAGGTGGCAAGCCGGCCAAGCCTTCCGAGGTCTTGTATGACCACCTCGCCGAGGCATACAAGAAGTTGATGAAGCGCCACCAACGAGTGGTGGATAACTACGGTGATCTGGAGCTACCGCTGCACCAGCGCGAGGACTACGTCCACGACATGCGCAAGACCGCGAAGAAATTGCGTTATGCCGCCGAGGCCGTGGGCGAAGCATCCAAGAAGCTCAAGACCGGCAAGCTCGCGAGGTCGTGCAAGAGCCTGCAATCGCTGCTGGGTGACTTCCAAGATGCCGTCACCGCGCGCGACCGCCTTGCAGATCTGGCACAGGATGCCCGCGAGCGCGGCGAGGACACCTTTGCCTACGGCATGCTATACCAGCGTGAAATGGACAACGCCGCCGCGGCCCTTGAGGGCTACGACGACGTTGTTGCCGATATCAAGCGCGGTTTTAAGAAGCTCTAGTTCTTCTCCCAGGCCGCAGGCTGGCCCCAGTCGTCGTCAGCCTCTTCTTGGGCCTCCGCCTGCTGGTTGCGTGCCTCGGCAATCTTGAGCGCGTCGCGGGCTTCCTGCTCCGTGTCGTACGGCCCCATGCGGTCATCCCAGCTGCCTTCCTTGCCCTGGGTCACTTCGCCGGTCTTTGGGTTGTAGAAGTACTTCTCGTCAGCCATGATGCCTCCTTGATAGTTCCGGTTAGTGGCGCCCATGGTACCCGTGCGATTGCTATTGTGGGGCCATGCCTATGTGGACTTCACCAGAAACCTCCCCTGCTGAGCGCATCGTAGCGATGCATCACGACATCACCGGAAACGCGCCAGTTCAAGTCGCTGATGCCCCGGCTACCTGGGTTGTCATCGGCGAAAACGTTGACCACTACGGTGGTGTGACCATCGTGGGGCTGTCGTCGCTGCGTTCCGCTGCATGCTATTCGTTGCGTGACGACGACACCGTGCGCGTTACTTTCACAGCGCCAGGTGCCGAACAAGTCACTGAGGAAACGACCCTTGCAGATGTGGCAGCGATCGCCCAAGCTCAGCACGCCGAATTCGACGAAGTCGGCGACATCCCTGAGCGCACCATGGCCACTCGTTTCGCGGGAATCGTACATACTCTGATTACCCGCCAGATGCTCTCGCGCGATACCTCCGGCATGGACATCACGATTGACTCCGACATTCCGTTGGGCATCGGTTTGGGTTCGATGTACGCAGCCGATGCCGCTCTTGCGTTGGCGCTGCAGGCCGACAATGAGGACTTGGACGAAGCTCCCCAACGCGCTCGCCTCGCCGAAGTATGCACCCAGGCCGTGGATCAGTTTTCCTCCATGCCGGTGCTGCGTGCGCGCCACACCGCGGTATTGCGAGGCATCCACGACACCGTTTCTGTGGTCGACTACGCCGACGATTCCGTCACCCAGGCGCCACACCCGAAGCGCGCAGGCGTGCGCATTTTTGCAGTGACCAAGGACATCGGCCATGCTGATGACTCCCAAGCCGAGTTGATTTCCACGCGCCGTGATTTCATCACCAATGCGTGCCAGAATTTCGGCACTGACTCTTTGCGGACCATTCCGGATGCCACTGTCCGCGTCATCGAGTGGTTGGAGGCAGTGCACCAGGTACATGGCGTCGAAGACACCCCTACGTTGGACGAGGCCAACCGCTGGCTTACCTTCTGCGAAAACGAGACACTGCGTGCACTCGCAGCCGCCAAGGCATTGCGTTCCCGTCACACCAACGACTTGTTCGCCCTGCTCAACACCCCGGAGGACTTCCACGGTTTGGACACTCCCGACGAGCTTGTCCAGCTGCTCAACCTACGCGGAGCTGCGGCGGCTCGCCCTTCCGCAGCCGGAATGAGCCAAGCAGTCATCGCGTACGTGCCGGTGCCGAAGGCAGATAGCTTTGCCGCCGACCTCGCCGATGACGGATTCCACGTAATCGAGATCATGACGGGTGATGTGGCAGGGCTCAAGGATCAGCCCGAGGGCTGACATTGCTTGATTAGTCTGCGGGCCAGGCGAACGTCACTTCACGAGTCTCCACATCCGCACGGATAAGTGACAACTTGGTCTCGATGCCTTCCTCTGGATGTCCCAACGATTGGCCCAGCACCGGAGGATCGGAGATGAACACGCGTGCCACCGACTTCGTCGGGTCGGACTGCAAAATCACGCCATCGAAATTGTGCCCCACCCAGGGCTGCAGCACCGTGGCTTCCGTCAGATTCAAACATGCCTTGTCCACTGTGTTCGCCAATTGCGATGTCCGCCCCATCGACTTCACCACGGCTGCCGCGTCGTCTTTCACCCACTGTGGAACCTCATAGCCACCAGAGATCGCCAAGCAAACTTCTGAAGCGTAGCGGTCGATGAGTCGTCGTAAAGGCGCGGTGACGTGCGAGTAGTAGCCGCCGATCCCTGCGTGTACCTCAGCATCTTTGGACTCGAGATCGACATAGCCGGAGCCACGCAAAAGCTTCTGGGCTTCTCGCATGACTGCCATTCCGCGCGGGGTGTCCGAATCGATCTGGGCCAAGAACTGGCCGATGGGCATACTGTTTTGCTCGTAGCCAAGAGCGTTGACCTCACGGCGGAACTCTGCTTCGGCCTCGCGCCCCGCAGGTCGGAGCGTGCGCAGGAAGCCGTGGCCTGCAGACTGCATCATCTGGCCCGCAGCCATGCCGGTGAGCAAGGAGATCTCGGAGTTGTAATCCATGATCGGATGCCGCGGCTCAATTTGCAGCTCATACTCGCCATCTTTGGTGTCTTCCACACGCACCGAGGGAAGTCGCAGGTTAATCGCGTCTCTGCGAAGCGACGACTCTTGGCGAAGCTTGCCTACCTCGGGAAGCAGCTCGATCGAAGGGTGGATTCTTCCTTGGTCTAGCTCAGCTTGCACGTGGTCATAGTCCAAGCGCGCAACGGAATGAATAGTGGCGCGTTCAACGGAAACGTCATCGATTTCGCCGTCGGCTGCGAGCTGGAAAGTCCACAGCACAGCAGGCCGATCCACGTCAGGCAGCAAAGATGCCGAGTCTTCTGACAGTTCCTCCGGATGCAATCGCGCAGGTTCATCTGGCAGGTAGATTGTTTGCCCGCGCACAATGGATTCGTCGCGAAGCAATGAGCCTGGCGCAACAAACGCCGCAACGTCGGCGATTGCGTACAACACACGATATCCGTCCCCCGAGCGCTCGATGAAGACAGCTTGATCAAGGTCTTTTGACCCCACGGGGTCGATGGTGACGAAAGGAACGTCGCGCGCGTCTCGGCGTGAGTCTGCGAACTGGTCGCGGGCGTTGGCGGCCGCTTCATGCAGCTCAGGGCTAAATGAAGTGGGGATCTTGAACTCTTTCGCGATTGGGCGAAAGTTCAGGGGCGCGGCATACAACTTCATAACAGGCCAGTATGCCAAAAAATGGGCGAATGAGCCGACCTGTAAGCCGGATTCTGTGCCCTTTCGGGCGGCGATCATCCATCTGGATCACCCATCGCTGAGTGTCTCAAGCAGCTACCTTCGGACTTGGGCGGGCAGCCTCGTAGCGTCCGAATAACCGCGCAGTGTGCGCAGTTTCTTGCCTTGCTCCCAGTGGGGTTTACCTGGCCGTGCGTGTCACCACGCGCGCCGGTGCGCTCTTACCGCACCCTTTCACCCTTACCCACGTTTGCCCGTGGGCGGTCTACTTTCTGTTGCACTTTCCCGCAAGTTGCCTCGGGTTGCCGTTAGCAACCACCGTGCCCTGTGGAGTCCGGACTTTCCTCGACCCCCGCTTCCCTACATTCGTATGGAGTTCGGGGAGCCGCGATCACCCGGCCAGCTCATTCGCGAGGCCCAACTTTACGCTCTTTGCAGCGCATTTCCCTAATTAATCAGGTGTGCTGTCTCGTTCACACGACGTACTACGGCGCTCTCTGTATAAAACTCCACCACGCTTATCGATGCCAAGTCGAGGAAAAGCCGCGAAAAAGTCTCTGCGCTCGATGCCAACCCTTGGCGGATAAAAGATTTCACTGGGGTGACGTGAGTGACTACCAGCACGGTTTTACCTGGGTAGCGTTCCTGTAGTTTTAGTCGCGCGCGGGTTACCCGCCGATGCATCGTTTGGATTGACTCCCCTCGCGGGGGTGCCTTGGCTGTGTTGCGCTGCCATTCCGCGTGCTCTTCTGGGTATCGCGCTACCGATTCCGCCATGGTCAGGCCATCGAAGACTCCAAAGTCCATCTCGCGCAGATCGTCCACAATCTCGACAGCTAGGCCGAGCGCCTCTGCGCAAAGGTGTGCCGTTTCCTGCGCACGAGTCATCGGCGAGGAAACGATGATGTCAATCTTTTCGGTCGCCGCGATCTGTGCAGCTGCTGCCCTCGCCTGCTCCTTGCCTGTTTCGGTGAGCACTGGGTCAGAGGATCCCGAGTAGCGGTGTTCTGCCGAATGCTCGGTCTGCCCGTGGCGCAAGAGCACAAACCTAGTCGGGCTTTCGTCCTTGCCGTACCACTGACTATGGGTACCTACCTCGTGAGTAGGCGCATCGGTTGGGCCTGCTAAACGGGGTGCAGCCTGCGGTGCGGCATTGTCCTGCGCTGGAGAGTTGTACAGGCTGTACTTTTCGACGACACCTTGTGCGGTTCCCTTGGCGGCCTCATCCATCGCCAGGTTTGATAGCTCGTCTGCCTTTTTGTTTTTGGCTCGGGGCACCCACGTGTAGGTCACCGAATTGAGGTCCTGTGCGATCTTTTGAGCCTCAAGCGCAAGTTTTTGCATGTCAGGATGCTTGATCTTCCAGCGCCCTGACATCTGCTCGACCACAAGCTTGGAGTCCATGTAGACATCTACGTCCGTGGCGCCTAGGTCACGGGCGCGCTCAAGCCCACGGACCAGCCCGTGGTATTCGGCGACGTTGTTGGTGGATTTCTTGCCGACGACGTAGACGATTTCGTCCAAAGTATTGCCGGCATCGTCGTACAGCACCGTTCCTGATCCAGCGATGCCCGGGTTGCCCCGCGAACCGCCGTCGGCGTACATCGTTACTTTCATCGGATGAGAATCGTTCCGCAGTTCGGGCAGGTGGCTAGTTCGTCGGCGGGCACGGCTTCTACTTCGGCGCGTTCTGAGGGTGGGAGCTGCAAGAAGCAACCTCCGCACATCCGGCCGTTGTAGGTTGCAGCGGAGACATCGTCGAAAAGTGAAAGGACATCTGCGGGGAGTTGTACACGCAACTCGGCGGGGTCTTTTGGTGCTTCCGGCGTGGGTGCTGATTCCGCTGCGCGCTTGGCCAACTCGATCTTGCGGTCGAGTTCGTCAAGGCGTGCGCCATGCACGTCCACATTGTTGCGCAGCGCGGAGATTTCGTTGTGGGCCTCTTTCAGCTCGCTAAGGAGGTCAGCAATGCGAGACTTTGCAGCGTAACGGTCATGCTCCAGGTCCTTCCTGCGCTCTGGGTCAGTCTCGGCGGAGAGCTGGCGTTTGTCGTCGAGCTCTCGCTTTTTCAACTTGCGCTCGTCTTCTTGGATACGCAGGATTTCCAGTTCCATGTCGCCAAGTGCGAGCTGAGCGGAGGACGCTGCGTCAGCCATGCGTGCACGATCGGCAATGAGCTTGTCTAGTTCCTGTTGCTCTGGGCTGACTCGGTCGGGTTGGTTCACGGCGCGTTCTGCCGTAGCTAATTCCAGTAAAAGACTGTGCAGTTCGGGAGCAAGTTTCATGGTCTAACGTCTCTTTCTAGTTTTCAGGATGGGCAGATACAGTCCATGGATCGGTGCGCAAAGAAATGATCTCGGTTTCTACCCCAAGACCAGCAACTATACCTTCTGCCTGGGTGGTCCAGGGAAATTCGCTGGCCCAGTGCGCTGTATCGATCACCGCTGGACCACCTGCACGCAGATGCTCATCCACTGGGTGATGGCGCAAATCACTGGTGACATACACATCGACACCAAGCTTGCGTACATCGTCAAGGAAGCTGTCACCTGATCCTGACGACACTGCCACACGCTTAACTAGCTGGTCAGGGTTCCCCGCGGCGCGAACTCCCCACGCGGTTTCGGGCAAGGCGTTGGCTACCTGCTGGGTAAACTCCCGCAACGTCATCGCCTGTGCCAGCTCGCCGATCCGGCCCAATCCAGTCGCGCGTTCTATATCAGCATCGCCTTCCATCACCACAATGTCGAAGGCTGGCTCCTCGTAGGGATGCACGCGACGGAGTTCGTCGATAAGCAAGGTGCGCAAGCGGGAATCCGCGACAAATTCAACGCGAGTTTCCGGGGCGGCGTAGTGCTTGCCGACAACCCCGTCTGTCGGATCTGCGCCCTCCAGCGGGGTGAAACCGCCTTGGCCTTCAATCCGGAATGCGCACTCTGAGTAATTCCCGATCCGGCCAGCACCGACGTGGAACAGCGCCTGCATGACTTCGTCGACATTGGCCGGCGGGATGTGTGCACCCCACTTGTCTTTAATTTGCGGGTCAACGATTTTGATGGGGCGACCAGGGGTGATGCCGATCAGTTCGGCAAGCTTGTCGGAGACACCAGGGCGGGCAGAATCAGCGTTAGTGTGTGCTGCGAAAAGGGCACACCCTCCCTTGAGCAAAGTGTGAATAACCTTGCCCTTGGGAGTGTCGGCCGCAACTGACGTGGCACCGCGAAGTAGTAGCGGATGGTGTACCACGAGCATCTGTGCCCCAAGTTCCACTGCCCGCTCTGCAACAGCCTGAGTAGGGTCCAAAGCAAAAGCGACGCGGGTGACTTCGTCGGTTGGGTCGCCACAAATTAGTCCGACAGCATCCCAGCTTTCAGCCAAATGTGGTGGATACGCTGCGTCCAGAACATTGATTACATCGCCTACTGTTGTCATGCGTCCCATCCTAGAACACGCTCACGACACGCCATTGGCGCGGAACTGTGGGATGCTGAATAGCGTGACTGTCTTATTAGTTGACGTTGATGGCACGCTCATTGACTCCTTCCCCGGTATCCGTGCAGGATTTCTCCACGCCCTCGATTCCGTCGGCTGGCCACACCCATCTGACGACGTAGTTTCGCGCATCGCCGGCCCACCAATGGAAACGACTCTCAGTAGCTTAGGAATGGCCGATGACACCGTTCGCGAGGCTTTCGAGGCGTACATGTCGTTCACCCGCGACGGCGGCTGGGCCGATGCAAGCGCGTTCCCTGGGATCCGAAATCTCCTCGCTGCATGGCATAACGATGGATTTCGCATGGTAACGGCGACGTCAAAGGGCGAGGGGTTCGCCCGTGCGATTCTTGAGCGCGAAGGACTCATGGAGTACTTTGAATTCCTCGGTGCCGCTGAAGAATATGGCACAAGGCGCACAAAGGAAGCTGTAATCCAGTATGTTTTCGACAATGTAGATCTTGACAACGAAAAGATCTTGATGATTGGTGATCGTCACCACGACATCGACGGAGCCGCTGCCTTCGGTGTTCCCACCGCAATTGTGACGTGGGGCTACGGCACTCAACCAGAGTGGGACGACGCCGATTTCGTAGCCCGTACACTGCAAGAACTTGACCAGATCGTAAGGAATTTCTAACTCATGCTGCATCTCGATTTCGTCTGTACCGGAAATATTTGTCGTTCCCCGATGGCGGAGGTCATCGTCCGCGACGCGCTGGACAAGGCTGGTTTGGCCGAGCAAGTCAAGGTCTCCTCCTGCGGCATCGGAAGCTGGCATGTTGGCAACCCCGCCGACGAGCGGGCACTGAAAGAGCTGCGCGACAACGGTTATGACGGATCTGCTCACCGTGCAAGCCAGATCGGCCCCGAAGACCTCGACGCTCACCTCCTGATCGCGCTCGACACCGGCCATGTTTCACAGCTTGTCGCGCGGGGTATCCCAGAAGAAAAGATCCGCCTCCTGCGTTCCTTCGACCCCGCTGCGCCAGACCAAGCGAGCGTAGAGGACCCTTATTACGGTGGCCCAGAAGGATTTGCCGTTACTCGCGAACAGATCGAGGCGGCTGCGCCGGGCATCGTTGAGTGGGTTCGGTCCCAGCTGTAACCAGCGGTACAGTGGGTGAGTGTGAGGCGCACTAATACGAAATCCTGGTGGAGAAAATTCCTAACACCCGGCTGGATTCTCACAGCCGTGCTGATTGTGATCTTCTCCTACTTCGCCTTTACATTTTTGGCCCCCTGGCAGTTGGGCAAGAATGAGGCAATCGTCGAACGCAACGAGCGCATCGAGCACGCCTTCGAGGTCGATCCCGTCCCAGTTACGGACCTCGTAGCTGCCGATGGCACCTTCGACCGTGACACCGAGTGGTCCCGCGTGACCATGACGGGGCGCTACCTCCCGGACGATGAAGTCCTCCTGCGTCTGCGCCCTGTGGAAACGCACCCTGCGTACCAGGCTCTCACTCCCTTTGAGACTGACAACGGACTTATCATTTTGGTCAACCGCGGCTGGGTGCCGGCCGTCGATGGCACCAAGATCGGTGATCTCACGCCAGCGCCTACCTCCCAGGTCACCGTATCTGGTCTCTTGCGTGTCGACGAAGGTGTCCACCACAACGCGCCGTTAATCGACGAAGGCAAGCAGCAGGTGTACTCGATCAATACCGAGCAAATCGCGCAGCTAACAGGCACTGACATCGCGGAACCGCTGGTCCAACTGTCCCCAGAGCAGCCCGGCGTACTCAACCCCATGCCGCTGCCCCAGCTCGAACGCGGCAACCACCTGTCCTACGGTCTGCAGTGGATCGCTTTCGGAGTAATGGCCCCGATCGGCCTGTTGTATTTCATCTGGTCAGAAGTCAAGGAACGTCGTCGAGTGCGCGAGGAAGAAGCCGAACTCAACGCATCGCTTAACGACGATTCCTCTGCCACGGGTCTCGACCCGCACCCTGAGGATCTTCCGACACCCGTACCGGCTGAATCGACGGTGCAGTCACAACGCATGCGAAACCGCTATGGTGATGCTAGGAAGAATCATTGGGATCGGAACGCGAAGAAGAACCAAGAACGAATTTAGGGAAGAAGCGGGTACAGCATGAACTTCTGGAAGCGCCTTTTCGGCTCGGAAGAAACTGAAGATAACGCTGCAGAACAGACAGTCGAGAATTCTGCGCAGGCTCCTGCACAGGCCGAAGCACCTGCACCGACCCGTTTTGCAGGGGTTACCACACCAAGCAACGAACTCGCTGACGCAGGCGAGCGCCTCATATCCGCGTGCCTTACAACATTGGAGCGCGTGGATATTGAGCCGAAGCCAGCAGTTGAACTCGCCGACATCGAAGACGCCGTGCTGGACGATCTCGACATGTTCCGTCGTCGCCCGCTGACTACCATGATGGCGCTACGCGACCCTTCAGAGGAATTGATTTTCAGCCACGTCTACGTGGACGATAATGACAAAGTCCGCGCGACTCCTGAAGACTTGGTCGAGTACTTGGACGAAGTTGCCACAGCAGCTGGGTCCGATGTCTACATCATTGATCTCGTCGTGTTTCCCGATCCAGATACTCCCAACCACGGCTCACTCCGCTTTCGCAAGGGCGAGTGGGACGTCCATGACATTTCCTACGAACTTGACCCCGACTTCGGTGATGTCGAAGCCGAGGCCAAATTTGCTTCCGCAGTGTCGTGCCCGGGAAGGACTGCGTATACCTTTGAAGCTGCCTACCACACCCACCCAGTGACAGTGTGGGTCAACGAGCAGGAAGCATACGCAACAAACTTCCGCGCCGCCGTCGAGGCTGAGCTAGAGGCGCACTAGTTCCTCCACCACGGGCCACCTCTGCCGCCATTGGCCCGTAGCACCGCGCGCTTGTAGGCCACCAGGTGATTCTCCGAACCCGCTCGAAGGTTGCCGAGTGCTTCTAACCAATTCTCATCGACCGCGGCGCGACGGCGATACCCGGCTGTTCGGGATTTGCTATTCGGGTTTTGCCCATCGTGCAATTACTTGCCACAGAATCTCGCCAGGTAGAGAGGCTATGCGTTCCTATGCATATCCTAAATCCCGAACGGCAGAACCCGAACGCGCCCAAAGGGTTATGCGACAAAATGTGTGTCCAGTGAACTGGTGTTTGCCCAGCTCCTTGGTCAAAAATGGTGGGTTTATAATGATCTGCCCCTTATAAATACCTCGGAGTCGTTCAATCCCGGACCTGGTTGTAGTCGTGTGGTAGTGGGTTCGGTTCCCTTAACGGATGAGCAAAAACCGACCTCACTGCCCGGTATGTCACGGGCCAACCAAACGTAATGAAACCACGTCAAAAGGCACGGTACGCTGGCGTTGCAAGAACAAACAGTGCGGCGCTTCAGCGTCTCACTCCCGACCGGACAAACGGCTAAGTTCAGATTTCGCGGTCTTCATCGACTGCATCTGCGGCAAACAATCCATGCAAGAAGCCGCCGATACAAAAGGGATAAACAAACGAAGCCTTGAACGCAGGTTTCGCACGTTCTGGTTTATCGATATCCCACACGAGTGCGACAACTTCCGCATCTACGACCAGGTCTTTATCGACGGAACCTACACAGGAGCCGGATGTCTTCTCATCGCCGCCACACGCAACTACGTTCTCAATTGGGTATGGGCACGATACGAAACAACTGCGGCCTATCAGCAACTTCTAGAGCCACTACAACCTCCCCTCATGGTGGTACTCGATGGTGGTCGCGGTGCGTACTCTGCAATCAAACGAACCTGGCCAACAACCCACATCCAACGATGCCTTGTCCATGCCCAACGCGTCGTTCGCAGGTACGTCACCTCCCAACCACGCACCGATGCTGGCAAAGCAATCTACAAGCTTGCACTCGACCTCACACGCGTACGCACGATTGGCCAAGCGGCGCAATGGACCGCCCACCTGCAACAATTCAACACCGTCTACCGAAGCTGGATGGACGAAAAGACACTCAACATCACCACCGGCAAGCGTGAATACACGCACCTATCCGTGCGCAAGGCCTACAACAGCCTGACACACCTTTCCCGGCAGCAATGGTTGTTTGCTTTCCTCCAACCGCCAGATACGCCAACGACCAGCGGATTTGAATGGGTATCAACGACCAACCACCTGGAAGGAGCGATCAATTCACAGCTCAAACTACTGACAAGACTACACCGCGGAAGAGCAGGTGAGCGACAAAGAAGAATGCTCGAATGGTGGCTGCATCTGCACACCGAACAGCCCAGACCACCCACCGAAATAGCCAAAGAACAAAACTGGGGGCGCGATGCACTCGCCAAAGTTAACACCACGCCCCGCAACGAAAACCAAGCCGACCAGCAAACAGGACGACCAGCTCTCTACGACAACGCTATCCCAACCGAGTACAGCCACAACCTAGGCGTACAGAAAGGATGGATAGGAACCTAACCCCGACACGGGGTAACAGCCCCGGACACACATTTTGTCGCATAACCCTGGCATGTCGTGGGAGTGTCGTGCAAATGCGTAAGACCCCCTTCCCGTTTTGCCGGAAAGGGGGTCTGACCTGGTGCGCCATGAGGGGATCGAACCCCCGACCTACTGGGTGTAAACCAGTTGCTCTTCCAGCTGAGCTAACGGCGCGTTGGAAAAGACTTTAACACGCAATGAACTGAGATAACAAAACGCCAGTTCAAAGAATGTTTCTAAGCCTTAACGTCCGCCGGCTTCAAGGCATGAACCTTGCCAAGTGCCGATCCGATCAGCCTTGGTCTGCACAAGACCTGCAAGCTGGGCAGATTCGGAAATCTCGCCCGGGTTTACGGACCCAGGCTTGTTTGCAGCAGGGGTCAGCAGCCAGATGCGCCCTTCCTCGTCGAGGTTGCGCGCGGCATCCATCAGCGAATCCACAAGGTCCCCGTCTTCAGCGCGGTACCACAGTAGAACGACGTCGCACAGTTCGTCTGTGTCTTCGTCGAGAAGCGAATCACCGATGGCATCTTCGATTGCCTCGGAGATCGATGAGTCTGCGTCTTCATCCCAACCCAGCTCCTGGACGATGTGATCGCCCTCGATACCGAGCTGCTTTGCGTAATCTTCGACACCTGTGGCGCCCACAGTGTATGGCCTCCTTGAAAAATTCTACGAACATAGAAAAGGATACCGTGGCTCTGAAACGTTTTCTTGTTTTGGCTTGATTTTGCAGGTGGCGTGTTTGCGCAGTCACTTGATACACGAATTGGCAAAAGTCAGTATTCTGGAGGAACACTATTCTCCCGATTTTTTGGAGGTTTGTTCATGGCTGACCAAAATGCTCAGAACGCCGACTCTAACTTTCCCCTGATTCGCGACGGTGTCGCGTCGTATTTGCACGATACTGATCCTGAAGAGACTCGCGAATGGATGGATTCGTTGGATGGATTGCTCGATGAGTCTTCGCCTGAACGAGCCCGCTATCTCATGCTTCGCCTGCTCGAGCGCGCGTCGGCAAAACGTGTGCCATTGCCTTCGCTGACCTCGACCGACCTAGTCAACACAATCCCAACCGAGATTGAACCTGACTTCCCGGGCGATGAGGAAATCGAAAAGCGCTACCGTCGCTGGATGCGCTGGAATGCAGCCATCATGGTCCACCGCGCGCAGCGCCCAGGAATTGAGGTCGGTGGACACATTTCCACCTACGCGGGTGCCGCTCCTCTCTACGAGGTTGGTTTTAACCACTTCTTCAAGGGCAAGGATGCATCCCAGGGCGGCGACCAGATCTTCTTCCAGGGCCACGCCTCCCCTGGTATGTACGCACGTGCTTTCCTCGAAGGTCGCCTGTCCGAAGACGACCTGGACGGCTTCCGCCAGCAGGTTTCTCGCCCGCAGGGCGGTATCCCGTCTTACCCGCACCCACACGACATGCCGGAGTTCTGGGAGTTCCCAACCGTGTCGATGGGTATCGGCCCGATGAACGCGATCTACCAGGCACGCTTTAACAAGTACCTGCAAGACCGTGGCATCAAGGACACCGAGGATCAGCACGTCTGGGCATTCCTCGGCGATGGCGAGATGGACGAACCGGAATCTCGTGGCCTGCTCCAGATGGCAACCCTGTACGAGCTGGACAACCTGACATTCGTGATCAACTGTAACCTGCAGCGCCTGGACGGCCCTGTGCGCGGCAACGGCCAGATCATTCAGGAGCTTGAGGCATTCTTCACCGGCGCTGGCTGGGAAGTAATCAAGGTTGTCTGGGGCCGCGAGTGGGACGCACTGCTGGAGAAGGACGAAGACGGTGCTCTGGTCAACATCATGAACACCACCAAGGACGGCGACTACCAGACCTTCAAGGCAAACGACGGCGCATACGTCCGCGAGCACTTCTTCGGTCGCGACGAGCGCACCCGCAAGCTCGTCGAGGACATGACCGACGAAGAAATCTGGGCGCTGCGCCGCGGTGGACACGACTACCGCAAGGTGTACGCAGCGTACAAGCGTGCGCTTGAGACCAAGGGCAAGCCAACCGTGATCCTTGCGCACACGATTAAGGGGTACGGCCTAGGCCACAACTTCGAGGGCCGCAACGCGACCCACCAGATGAAGAAGCTGACTCTGGAAGACCTGAAGCAGTTCCGCGATAAGCAGCAGATTCCAATCTCCGATGAGGATTTGGAGAAGGATCCATACTTGCCACCGTACTACCACCCAGGTGAGGACGCGGAAGAAATCAAGTACATGAAGGAGCGTCGCGAGGAGCTCGGAGGCTACCTCCCTGAGCGTCGCGAGCAGTACACCCCGCTTGAGGTCCCTGATATCCAGTCCTTTAAGGCGCTGCTCAAGGGTTCCGGTAAGCAGGAAGTTGCTACCACGATGGCGCTCGTGCGTACATTCAAAGCTCTCATGCGCGATAAGGAGATCGGCAAGCGCATCGTCCCGATCATCCCTGATGAGGCACGTACGTTTGGCCTTGACTCTTGGTTCCCAACACTGAAGATCTACAACCCACACGGCCAAAACTACGTGCCAGTGGACCACGATCTGATGCTGTCCTACCGCGAGGCAACCGACGGACAGATCCTGCACGAAGGCATCAACGAGGACGGTTCTTCCGCTTCCTTCATCGCTGCCGGCACTTCCTACGCCACCCACGGCGAACCAATGATCCCGATGTACATCTTCTACTCGATGTTCGGTTTTCAGCGCACCGGTGACGTGTTCTGGGCAGCGGGCGACCAGCTCACCCGAGGCTTCATCATCGGCGCTACCGCCGGCCGCACCACCTTGTTTGGTGAAGGCACGCAGCACATGGACGGACACTCCCCAGTGCTCGCCTCTACCAACCCTGCGGTCATCCAGTATGACCCGTCGTTCGCCTATGAGATCCCTTACCTGATCCGCGAGGGCATCGACCGCATGTACGGCCCAGATCGCGGCGAGAACGTCATGTACTACATCACCGTGTACAACGAGCCGACCCCGCAGCCTCCGGTTCCAGAGAACCTGGACGAGGAAGGCCTGCACAAGGGTATCTACCTCTACGACAAGGGCGAGTCCAAGGACAACAACGTTTCCCTTCTCGCTTCTGGTGTCGGCATGCAGTTCGCGCTTAAGGCACAGCAGATTCTGCAGGACGAATTCAACGTCGGCGCTTCTGTCTACTCCGTGACCTCCTGGGTCGAGCTCGCCCGCGACGGCGCAGCGAAGAAGGTAGAGAAGCTGCGCAACCCAGCGGCCGATGTTGAAGAGCCATTTGTTACCAAGCAGCTTAAGCAGACCGAAGGTCCTTACATCGCGACCTCCGACTTCACCAGCGACCTGCACGAGCAGATTCGCCCATACGTCCCAGGCGAGTACTTGGTTCTGGGTGCCGATGGTTTCGGTTTCTCCGACACCCGCGAGGCAGCGCGTCGCTACTTCAACATCGACGCGGAATCCATGGTTGTCGCTGCGCTGATCGGCCTGGCAAACGAAGGAAAAATCGACATCTCCGTCGCAGACGAAGCAGCGAAGCGCTTCAAGCTAGACGATCCTACGAGCGTCTAGTTTCTCGCTTATCGACGAACCCCTGGGCCGTCCACATTGTGGACTCCCAGGGGTTTTGCGCTTGCCCACCCTTTCGTTAGACGACGAAGCGCTGATTCTCCTGCGGCATCCACGGCTGGGTTCGTCCGCCACCGATGAACGCCATCTCCACCGCGGAGGCATTGAGCAGATCGGCCGAATTAATCAGTCCCGCCGATCCGAGTTCCGCGCAAGCCAATGCCCCGAAAAAGGAAAATACAGGCTAATCGTCACGCTGCACAGTATCGCGCACCAATCGAAGGATCGCAGTACTCACTGTGGCAGGAGTTTCTAGGGGGAGCATGTGACCGGCGCCTGGGATTACTTGTAGGTAGGCGGAAGGCCAGATCTCTTGGAGCCGCTCTGCTTGTGACAACGGTGTCACGTCGTCGTGAACGCCGGCGATGATATAGCCGGGTACCTGTTCGAGGTATGGGCCGGTGTTGAGTTCGTTGTGGATCTGCAAGTCGTCAAAGTAGCCGACAAAGGTTTCCAGCGGGGTTTCGTGAATCATGGCTGCGTGAAATTCGATCAGATCGCGGCGCGTTTCACGATGAAATACCGCAATGGCCAGGCTCGGAGCAAGAAGCTTGGTTACGTCGTCGCGGAACTCGTCAGCTTCTTCGGGGGACGCCTCCACTGCGTCATAGACCGCACGCGCCAGTGGAGTGGCAAGAATCTGGGGCACCCCTTGATCGCTGAGTTCTTCTACCGAGCTGTTGATCATCACAGCGCCGGCAAGCTCAAACTGGCCCGCGTATCGCCGAATCAAGCTCAACCCTACTAGCCCGCCCAGCGAGTGTCCGACGACGATGACGGGACCAGTCACTGAGCATTCCTGCATCACCGTCCACACGTCGTCGGCGGCGTCGTCGATACTGCACCCTTCGGGACGCACTGCCCCGGTTTGCCCGTGACCGCGCAGATCAAGCAGTACTTGCCTAATGTTCTCGCCACGAAGGTGATCCACCTGCTGGTAAAAAGCCTCCGCCGCGAGCGTAAAACCGTGAACGTACACGACTGTCACCGGCGCATCGTGTGGGCCGACAACATAGTAGTGGACGGGGACTTCGTCGTTAAGCACGATGCCCTGCTCGGTGAGGTTGGTCAGGCCGGGAGTTCGCTCCGCCGAATGCAGCCGGCCGCGTGCGAGGGCAATTTTCCGACGACCGCCGGGTGTAAAGGCACGGGCATAGACGGCGGGATTGTACATAAGGTTCATTCTAGCCGGTGTAGCACTAGACTAAGCCCCATGGAACTTTCACAGCGTCTCAACTTTGAACTGCCGGAGGAACCCGCCACTCCCCCGGCGTCCAACACAATTGGGCGTGTGGCACAACTTATCGAAGACATCACTGGCATCGATGCCGAAACCGTCACTGCGGATTCGACCCGTGCGTCGTTGGGCATTGATTCGCTGTCCATGATTGAGATCATCGTACGGGCGGAGGATACGTTCAATGTGCGAATCGACGACGAAGCGGCGGAGAACTTTGTCACCGTGGATGATATCGTCACTTACCTCGCGGAAAACGCGTAGCCGTTGCACAATACGGGTATGAACGCCCCGATTTCCTACCTGACCGATATGGATGGTGTCCTCATTAAAGAGGGCGAGCTCATCCCTGGTGCCGACGTCTTCATTCAAACCCTGCGCGACAATGACATCCGCTTCATGGTGCTGACTAACAACTCCATGTCCACACAGCGCGATCTGTCCGCTCGACTCATGGCGATGGGCCTCGACATTGAGCCGGAGCGTATTTGGACTTCGGCTGCAGCAACTGCGTCGTTTCTGTCGCAGCAGGTCAGCGTGTCTACCGCATACGTGATCGGCGAAACTGGGCTTACCACGGCACTGCATGAGGCGGGCTGGATTTTCACTGAGATCAATCCTGATTTCGTTGTTCTCGGCGAGACTAGAACGTATTCCTTCGAGGCGTTAACCACCGCCTGCAATTTGATCAATCGGGGCGCGCGCTTCATTTGCACGAACCCCGACGTGTCGGCGCCTGGCCCGCAAGGTGTTCTACCCGCCACGGGTGCTGTCGCCGCAATGATTACTGCGGTAACCGGTAAGCGTCCTTATTACATCGGCAAGCCAAATCCCGTGATGATGCGTTCTGCTCTGAACTACATCGGCGCGCACTCGGAACGCACTGTGATGATCGGTGATCGCATGGATACCGATGTGAAATCCGGTCTAGAGGCAGGCATGCGAACGATTCTGGTGCGCTCCGGAATCGCCGACGATGCCGAAATCGCACGCTACCCGTACCGCCCGACCATGACGATTGGCTCGATCGGAGAGCTCACCGATCGCATCCTCGACCCATTCGGCGATGGGCACTACACCGCTAAGCCGGACGAAGAGTAGCGCTAAAACCGTAGTCAGAGGCAAGCTTGGCGACGACGCGCTCGAATCGTTTCATATCGTCGCGTGGCGCTTGCAGCACTTCACGGCAGGCTACTGCGCGGGCGCCAAACGTCGTCTTGTCACGCCGCCAGCGGGTAAACCACGTCATGTCCCAGATGTCTTGACCGGGCAGATTCGATGTTTCCGCTGGAGGCAGGTACACGGCCATAAGCTCTTCCACCTCGCCGCGCAGCGCGACAGGCATGCCTGAAATCGTGAGCACGAATGTAGTGGGCGCAGCACAGACAGGCTGCCAGGTGATAATTGGTGCGGCCAGAGTAGTCGTCATGTGGGGATCCTTTTCGCGTCATGCTTGTGGCACACCGCGAGCTGCATTCTTTGCTCAGCGGTGTGAGACGAGGTTCGTCTTCCCCAACGGCCTCAGAAGTATTCTCACCCCACACGACCACCACCGGCAACCCTCAAGTAACACTTGATCCCCCGTTTAATCAAGCTCTACTTGAGGGTTAGGAGCTCGTCGGCAAGCGACGTATTGGTGTCCTCCCACAGCGGCTTGGCCCAGTTGCCAAACTGGCGGTTAGTCAAACAAATCGCAGCTGTACCTGCCAATTCGTGATCCGACCAGGACGGAACAGCCCACAAGTAGGTTCCCGCCATCCCAAAATGGCCCACTGTTTCTTCCGGCACGCCAGTACCCATCCAGTGCGGGGCCTTTCGTCCACGGATTTCGAATCCAAGGCCCCACGGACACGGTTTTTGCATGCCATAGCCTGGGACAAGACCGCGGAGTTCCGGAAACTGTGGAGTAAACGCTTCACGCACAGTGGATTCGTGCAGCAAGGTGGGCTGAAGCAGCTCGCGGGCAAACTTCTCCATGTCAGCAACAGTCGATCGACCGTCATGGCCCGGCGAACCATAGATAGCGGTGTCATCCATCCCGAGCGGGCGAAATACGCCGTCGCGCGCATAGTGACGCATCGCTATGCCGGTTTCCTCTTCCAAGATGTCCGCGAGCCACTCGAACCCTGCGGAAGAATAGATGCGACGCTCCCCCAGAGGGCGCTCCTGCTCTCGCGAGGCAAATCCGACTCCCGATGCGTGGGCCAGGAGATGGCGCACTGTTGAGCCTTCGGGGCCGGCGGGCTGGTCGAGCTCGAATACTCCCTCTTCCACCGCCATGAGAAACGCGTAAGCCGAGAAAAGTTTGGTCACGCTCATTAGGTGAAAGATCCTGTCCACGTCGCCATGTTCAGCTTCCGTCGAGCCTACGACCGCAGCCGCTACGTCATTGACAGGCCAGTTCTCGAAGTACTTGGAGAGGTTCATAAACGATCATCCTACTGTTCGGATGATTCTCCGCCCGCGCTACCCAACCCCTCTGCCCGGCCGGATGCGCTTCGTCGCTAAGCATCTAGCGACTGCGAGTGTCAGTGAATCCTGGAAGCGGATCATACTCACTGCCACAGGGCCGAAATCGTTCGCGACAGGATTTCGCAAGCTTGGTCCATCACGACCTCTGGTGTAAGGCCGCGATAGATCTGAGCACGCTACGGTGTTTTACTTTCCAAGCAAGCTTGGTGTGAACGCGAAGCCCAGCGCATCAACGATGACATCAAGAAGGCTCAGCAGCGAGTTCAGCGCAGGCAGCAGCTTGAGAAGCAATGGCGCGAACGGACCCGCTTCCGCCTTCACCAGATCGGAGCTCCCCTGACCAAAGTCGCCCTGGTCTTCCAGTTCCACGTCACCGAGTTCACTGGACAGCGCCGAGGATCCCGAAGCATCTTCGGTATCTTCCTGCGTGGTCACGGTTGTGTTCTGTGTTGGTTCCGCCGCGTAAGCCACGTTTGCGCCAACCCCTGCAAAGGTGAGCGCACACGCGCTGGCGATAGCTACGATGCTGCGAGAAATCTTCATAGTCTTTCTTCCACTTTCTGATTATGACTTCACCTAGAGCTATCGACGCTCAAGCCCCAGCGTTACTTTCAACTGGTCATAGAGAAAGCTGTCACTTGCCGACGATTGCCTGTGCGCCACTTTGACGCACCTTCCTGAGAATAGTCGCACTTTCTCTTATTTTCTCTGCATTTGACTCAGATTGGAGATTGCAGTCGTTGCGCAATGACTGGGATTAGAAACATCACAAGAACAGACAACTCATGTTTGCAACTTCCACTTTTGCCCACTTCTGCTGATTCCACTGCCGCAGGATTAGTCGCCTACCCCCATCGAAAACTAAATGACCTGACCCTTTTCTCCATATTGACGCTTTTCACAGCGAAGTGTACACAAATTTCAATTATCTACACTTAGCTCGCAGATTCTTTCCAGAGCATTTAGTATTTAGCCATGTTCTTCTTACCTGTCTTCTCTCGCATCGTTTCCACGATTGTCACCGTCGCCTTCATGGTGTTCTCGGGACCATCGCTCCCTCCACCTACTTCGTCCGTCCCGACCACTACTACTGCGACTTCAACGTCAGCAAAGCCAACTCCGGACAAGACCACTCCGGTAGAGCCGACCTCCGAGGAAACCACCACCGAGGACGAGACCACCACGGCAGAGCCAACCTCCGAGGAAACCACCTCCGAGGAGACCACCACGGCAGAGCCAACCTCCGAGGAAACCACCACCGAAGAGGAAACCACCACGGCAGAGCCGACCTCCGAGGAAACCACCACGGTAGAGCCGACCGAGCCAACCGAAGAGCCTGGACTACTGAAGTATGTCGGCCTCGGCGACTCTTACGCTGCCCTAGGATCGACCGATGTGGAACACACCGGCCCAGCTAACTGCTACCGCTCCACCGACAATTACGGTGGCAACATCATCGGTTCGGGTCACGTTGAAGGTGAAGACATTTCCTGCTCTGGCGCAGAAACCGACAGCATCACCGGCTGGCAGTTCAAGCCAGACGACAACTCACTGCTACCGCCACAGATTGATCAACTCGAGGCGGATACCGAACTCATCACCTTGACCATCGGAGCAAACGACCTTGGTTACTGGGATGTATTCCAGTGTTTCCAGGGCCACATCATGAGCATGACCCCGTCCGACTGCGCAACCAAGCACGGCCCAAATGTGGAGACTGAGCTCACCAAGCTTCCAGCGAAGCTCGATGATGTCTACACCCAGATCAAGGATCGCTCTCCTAATGCACGCATCATCACCGGCGGATACATGCCACTTCTTGCGCCGGAGGACAACTGCACTGAGATTACGCTGATCTCTCAAAAGGACCGCGAGTGGATCATCGATTTCACCAACGAACTCAATGTTGAGGTGAAGGCCGCAGCAGAGCGCAACGGCGCAACCTACGTCATGCCTGACAATGTGGAGGAGCACACTGGCTGCGCGCCTTACAAGGAGCGTTATGTTGACTTCTTCGGAACCAATACCGGCGCCTACCCATTCCACCCGACTGCTTTGGGTCACCGCGTGATGGCTCAGGCAATGCTGGACGCCATCTAAATCAAACCTCACCGATCAGTTAACCCCGCTAACCGCTGCCCTGGATAGCGGGGTTTCCCTTGGCCCACCACTTTGTACTGTGTTTTTGCTTCCGGCGTGAAGCTTTTCAACCCCGGGGGTAGCAGGAAGCAACCCTCCCCATCACGCTACCGGCGAGTTTCCTGAGCGAATAATTAGAAATATATCTCTTATTAGACAGGTTCCTAGGCAGTATCTAAGATCTAGCTATGATTTTTACAACGATTCTGCAACGTTTGATGGTGATCTTCTCCGCCATTGGGCTTATTTTCGCATCCGGCTCATCTTTCCTTACTGACGGATCTAGCGGATCGGGCGACGGGTCGTCGTCAAGCGAGGTCGAAGAATTCGAGCCAACCCCTGTTGCACCGGAGGACCGACTGAACTACGTCGGACTCGGCGATTCCTACGCAGCATTGGGATCGAAAGATGTTGAACACACTGGTCCAGAAAATTGTTATCGCTCCTCTGACAATTACGGTGGCAACATCTTGGCGTCCGGACTTGTTCAAGGCCAAGATATTTCCTGCTCTGGCGCCGAGACGGACAGCATTACCGGTTGGCAGTACAAGCCGGACGATGACTCCTACCTACCGCCCCAGGTTGATGTACTGAGCGAAGAGACCGACCTGATCACTTTGACCATCGGCGCGAATGATCTGGGCTACTGGGACATCAAGAATTGCTTCCAAGCACACATCACAGGCTTTACTCAGTCGGCTTGCAAAGATGAACTCAGCGAGACCGTGAGCGCCGAGCTACAGGCCTTGCCCGCAAAACTTGATGATGTCTACGCAGAGATCGACACGAAGGCCCCCAACGCGCGTGTCATTACGGGCGGATACCTGCCGATCATCGCGGCTGGCGACACGTGTGTCGAGTTGGCGTTCATTTCGCGTCCCGACCGTGAGTGGATCATCGATTTCACCAACGAACTCAACACCGCTGTCAAAGAAGCCGCCGAGCGCAATGGCGCAACATACGTCATGCCAGCAAACGTCGAGGATCACACCGGCTGCGCGCCAGTCAACCAGCGCTACGTAGACTTCACCGGTGCTGTAACAAAGGCATATCCGTTCCATCCGACCGCTCTGGGACATAAGGCCATGGCTCAAGCAATGCTCAAAGCTATCTAAGCCTCCCCAGCGGTCCGGCGCGATCGGCATTACTCTTGAAGCATGACCGAAAGCGCGATCACTTTTCGCCCCTACCGTCCCACCGACGGTGCCTCGTTGATTTCGATCATCAACGAGGCTTTCGGCGTTGATCAGCGCTTCACCGATCCGCTCACCATCGATCGCTTCCTTGAGTTATACCTCCAATCCTCCTTGGTCAGGGCTACCTGGACTCAAGTGGCATTGCTTAACGACGAGCCCGTCGGCCTCATCGTCGGCTCCGTGCCGAAGGAGCCCCGCGTGGATGGTCAACCACTGCGTGTAATCCAAATGCTGTCACACGTCCTACAACTTGTGCCGAGTGCATTTCGCAACCGTAGAGTGTTGCGTGACTGGTTCGGTGAGCAGCTTGCCTATGCACAGGCCCTACGCAATGCCAAAAAGCAGCACGCTGTGAGTGATACCGAGTTGGTGTTGTTTGTCGTCGATGAGCATGCCCGCGGCACCGGAATCGGTACCAAGTTGTACGACAATTTCAAAAATTACCTGCGCAGCCTCAACCGCTCAGGGTTTTTCTTGTACACCGATTCCGACTGCACATGGCAGTTCTACGAGGCGAAAGGCATGCGCCGGGCCGCCGACGTCCGGCGCAAGACGCTTCTCGACGAACAACCCCGCACCATCCACAACTACGTCTATATCGGCGAGGCCTAAAACCAAACACTCGACGTTATCGGAAGCCCCGAAAACGGCGACCACGGCATGATCGGACCATAATCAATTTCGACATCGACATATCGAGCGGTCGCGTGAAGATCAGCCTGACGGAACTGGACTTCGTCAGACTCAATTCTCTGATATTCCCCTCGCGCATCGGCGCAATCGTGGGCTTGGGCTGCGCCTGCGTTTGCGAGCATGACCCCACCTGCCAATGCAACGCTAGCGATTGTCTTCAAGAGTTTCATATGGTTCAACCTTCCCGAAAAGAACTAGGTTGTATATATAATCATACTTTCTTGAGGTTTAGCTAACCGGAGGCGATCAGCTAGCGCGGGTCGATTTCGCAAGCAACTCCATCAGTGTCGGCGTCGAGGTTTCGAACATAGCCGGGTTCACCTTCCTCCAGAGGACGTTCGAGCTCATTCCACACGTCAGTGCAATCTCGGTAAACGTCGTTTGTAGGTTGGTCCCCAGCCGGCATCATCACCGCGCCCGCGATCAAGGCAACTGCCGCACCTGCTGACACCACCGGCCAACGACGATCTGTCGGCTGGGGAGTTTCGACACTCCCCATGCCACGCACGAGCTCAGGAGTGTCCGGGCCAAGCAGAGCTGTTAACTCTCGGTGCGAGCGCAGGATTTCCTCGTGCTGCGCCGCCTTTTTCTTGTCTTGCTGAGCACAGTAAAACCACCACGCTGCCGGACCAATGAATGCCAGACCGACGAGAATGCCGCCGAGCCTGCCCCACAGACCCTCAGCCGCCACGAGCGAATAGACAATAAGGGCAATGCCACTCACTGCGCCAATCCAGGCCAAGCTCTGGGCAAATACTGAGGGCTTTCCAAGGGGTGAGGTGTCCATAACAAGGATCATAACCTGCGGCGTAACGTGGGATAACGATGTCGTCGCAAAGCGAAAATGTGGGGCCAGCGGGGCTCGAACCCGCGACCAGCGGATTATGAGTCCGCGGCTCTAACCGACTGAGCTATAGCCCCCGAGCAAGAAATTGCTTGGTTGATTATATCTGCACCGGACAGGAAGAGAGCAATCGCCTAGTCACGTGCCGAAATCCCAGTAAGAATGTGAATTACACAAACGTAAATAACGATTTTAAAATAGTAGATGACCTCGCGATTTGTGTTGTTTGTAAGCTTCGGGCTAAAGTAACTAAACGTTGCACAGAGCAAGACCGCAACAAAAACAACTTAATCCCGCATAGCTCAGTTGGCAGAGCAATCGACTGTTAATCGATAGGTCACTGGTTCGAGCCCAGTTGCGGGAGCCATCACCCGGGACAGCATCTGTCCCGGGTTTTCTTTCGTTATCCTTAGCGAACCACAAGCCCAAGGAGACACACGTGCGCGCCAGCAAGCCAGAGAGAGCTATCCCTACCCCGATCCTGATCACGCTTGCTCTGTGCAGTGGGTTCGCTCCTTTTGCCATCGACACCTATCTGGCAGGCCTGCCCGTAATCGCAGAGGATTTGGGCACCTCCGCCTCCCTCACTCAGCTCACTCTCACGGCCTTTCTGCTTGCACTCGGGTTGATGCAGCTCATCGTCGGCCCAATGTCGGATCAGATGGGGCGCAAAAAGTTGATGCTAGCGGGCTTGCTCGGCGCTGCTGCGGCATCGGTGGTGTGCGCACTGGCCCCCAATATTTGGGTGCTTATCGTAGGGCGCATTTTGCAGGGAGGATTCGGCGCTGCGGGCGTTGTGCTTGCACGTGCCTCGGTTGGCGATTTCGGCCGAGGCATTGGCGTTGCCAAGGCATTCGCCTTGTTGATGTCGATCCAGTCGCTCGCCCCTCTTGTCGCCCCACTCATCGGTGGAGTGCTTGTGCCCACTCTGGGATGGCGCAGCGTGTTCTGGTTTCTTGCGATTCTGTCGGCTGGGCTTTTTGCCGCCGCGCTGTTTCTTGTCCCAGAGTCACTTCCCGCCGAGGAACGACGCCCTGGAGGTATAAAGTCCTCGCTCCACGACATGTCAGCGCTAGTTGCTCACAAGCGCTACATGGCGCCGCTGACGGTGTTCGTTGCCACGTTTTTGGTGATGTTCGCCTATATCTCCGGCTCCCCCTTCGTCCTTCAACGCATCGGAAACCTTGGCCCATCGGCATACGCCATTACATTCGCGACGAACTCGCTGATGCTATTGGTGATGAACCTTGTCAGCGCTCAGCTGGTGCCCCGCCTCGGTTCTGTCCGACTCGTGAGGTTCGGCCTTGTGCTCTCCGCCGTGGCAGTAGTGTGGCTGACCTTTGGTGTCGTGGCGCTTTCTACGGCTTCGTGGGCGATGATCCTCGGGTTTTTCGTGCTTGTTAGCGCCTGTGGCTTGATTATGCCGAATGCTTCTGCCATTGCGCTCGAAGCATCAGGCAACCGCCGTGGGTCCGGCTCCGCGCTAATGGGAGCGGCCCAATTTCTCCTCGCCTCCGGTGTCGCTCCGCTAACGGGAATTGGCAACGGCACCACGGCCGTTCCGATGATTCTGGTAATGCTTGCCGGCTTAGCCGCGCAGCTCGGTTTCTTCCAAATACTCAAACGAGAAGACACACGCGAGCACTACATTTAGATCAGCGTCGCGATCACGCCGGCACAGGCGACTAGGAGGACGGGCACTTCCGCCATTCCGACCGTGCGGGCTGTCCACGGTCGGCCCTGCCGCGCACTAACCGGCAGCCACCAAGCCCGAAACAAGGCAATCACCATCGTAAGGATCAGCAACACCGACGCCACAGCGCCAGCCTTACCGACGACCACCAGCGCCACAACAATCGCCAGCGCCATGACATGGTACGCGACGGAACCGTAGAAAAAGCGCTGGTTCCCCTTCTCGCGCACCATGGTTTTTACCATCGGGATGGTGCCGGTGAAATACAGGGCAAGGAAGATCGCACTCCCCCATGCCGGAAGAGCGATTTCGCCCATCGTGGTGTTCTGACCAGACATCACCAAAACCGGAAGCAGGATAGCCGATGCGATGGTCGTCGACACGCCTGAAACGACGGACCGAGCCCGCCCGTGCAGCGTCTCCCACACCGCTAGGGTGACCAAGGGCGCGAAGAACAAGGCCCACCACACCAACTGAGGCTGCGCAAAAAGGGCCGCAACGATCCCCACCAGAGAAACCGGGCCGTATACCAACACTGGGGCAAGGTACTGTTTCTTCCTTCTCGCAGTTCGGGCCCGGGCCACCAAGCCGAAAGCGAAGAAAGCGAAATAGCCGAAGAACCATGCAACGAGAATCGCGGGCACCGCAATGAAAGGGTGCCAGGTGAGATCTTTGGAACGCGACATCGCCACAACAGCGCCAACAAGGCCCAGCGCCGCGGGCGAAATGAGCATTGCCCACGCCCCGTGCTGATTAGGCACCCAGGCGCTAATGCCCTTCTTCCGCTTCTTGGTCGGTGCTTTCGGCGCGGTGATTGTCACGTCTTACTCCACAAAACTCGAGGGATCAAACTTTCGGTTGATACGTTCGAGCCTAGCAGTGGTATGACGAATTAGGAAGATTCGGCAACTGAGTGCTGCGCGACGCCACTTTCATACACATAGTCAGTGGGATCATCCTTGATGCCTGCGAGTGTCACTGCCGAAACAGCAATGATGGACGACACGAGGTGTCGTCGATAAGCACCAAAATCGCTGGCATGAGACATAATTGATAAATTAGCTCATCAACCAAAAGTATGCAGCTGTTCAGAATTGCGCGTACCCCCACCTGTGCCACACATGGATATTTTCTCGCTGTTATTATGGCGACCATGATTCAATTCGTCGTCGGAGCAGCTGCCGGTTACGTGCTCGGCACAAAAGCCGGCCGAAAGCGCTACCACCAAATCAAAGATGCCACCGCGAAAGCGGTCAACTCCCCTGTGACACAGCAAGTTGTTCGCTCGACCCGTAAGGCCATCGCGGATCGTCTCGACCCAGATCCGCGTATGAGGGAAGTCAAGGATCTTCGCCGGGGCCGAAGCACTCGGAACATCGGCGACGCCATCCTCGAACCCGACGAGGATTAGAGTTCGCTAGCAAGGCCTGCGACGATGCCGTCGAGGATGTCCTTTTCACTGATCACAAAGGAATCGATGCCGGTGAGCTTTTGAACCACCGTCATGATCTCTTCGACAATGACCGCACCAGAGCCAATCACGTCTGCGCGCCCAGGGTGAATCACCGGCTGAGCCGCGCGCGCTGCCGACGACGTAGCGATCAGCTGCTGCGTAATCAGCCGAAGGGCCTGGAACTTCAACTCAGACATGTGGATCTCGCGCGGATCATAGCGCTCTAGCCCCTGCGCCAACGCAGACAAAGTGGTGAAGGTACCCGCGCAGCCCACAAAGGTACGAGCTTTTGCCAGTGGCACAATCATCGAAGTGTCTTCGAGCCGCTCCGCGACGAAATCGCGCGCGATGTCCTGCTCCGAAAGAGTTGGAGGGTCAGAGAGCATCATCCGCTCAGTCAGGCGCACGCACCCCATCTGGTTGGAGTGGGCCCCCATGATCTCACCGTCGGAGGTGCCGACAATAAACTCCGTCGAACCACCGCCTAGATCGATCACGCAGTACGGCTCCCGATCGTCTTCGATGTCCAGCGTCGCGCCACGGAAGGAAAGCTGCGCCTCTTCCTCGCCAGAAATGACCTCGGCCACCGCGCCAGGTTGAATGCGCCCCAAGAGGCGCGCGGTCATATCGAAAAACTCCTTTTGGTTCGACGCATCCCGGGTAGCGGAAGTAGCCACCATGCGCACAGCCTGCACATTCTCAAACTCCATCTGCTGAACAAAGCGCTGCAGCGCTTCTTCAGTGCGCTTGAGCGCCTTCGGGTTCAGCTCACCGGTGGCATCCACGCCCTCTCCGAGGCGAACGATTTCCATCTCGCGAGCAATCTCAACATGCTTGGTCGCCGAAACATCCGAAATCAGCAAGCGGATTGAGTTGGTTCCGCAATCAATAGCTGCAACACGCGTCATAGCAGGGCCTCCCCCGTTGCTTCCTCGACGGCCAAGTTTACGGAATCTTTGATACCAAGCTCTTCTACTGTTGGCCAGTCCTGCGGAATCGCCGTGCCCCGCAGGTTCATGTGGTCGGCAGCCAGCGCCACGGCTTCCGTGCCCAGGCGGAAATGGTGTGGTCCCTCCGCGAGAGCGTAGGCAATGAGCACATGCAGGCACTTGACGCGATCCGGCATGCCACCGCCGGAAAAGTCAGTTCCCAAATCTTCCATCTTGTTACGTTCCGCCAGGAAGTGCTCGTGGGCGGCGAGGTAGTCGTCGGCAAGCTCTTTGTCGGTACTGAGGCGAGCCTCCATCCATTTCATCACCTGAGCGACCTCAAGGCGCGATGCCTCCGCGGTCAGGCGCGGTTCGGTGAGGTAGTAAAGGGTTGGGAACGGGGTGCCATCATCGAGGCGAGGCACCGTTTTCACTACTGCGGGCTGGCCGTCAGGCGTGCGGTAAGAAATCTCCACCACACCACGCGGACGACGCCCCAGCTGCTGCTGGACGATGTCCAAATCCTGCTCAAGACTAGATTCGCTGGAAGTCATGCCGACTATTGTCGCACAGGTTACTCAACAACAGGAGTTGCAGGTGTTGCCAGGGAATCCCACGCCACTTCGGCCCACGTGCGATCCGGCCCCGGATCCTCTTCGGGGTCGGTTGTCACGGCAGCATCGTCGTCCATGCGCGGATCGATGATGCGCCACGCTGTCTCACCAGGCTCGATCATGCCGAGCCGGCGACGGGCTTCCTGCTTAATGAAGTCCTCGTTGCTGTACTTGTTGATATCCTCGATCAGCTCGTTTTTCTGCTCTTGCTTAGCGACGATCGACTCGTTCAGGCGGGCCAGCTCGCTGCGGCCTTCGTAATACGTCCGGAGCGGTACCGCGATCGCGATGAGCACGATCAGGACCACTGTAATGATGATCGTGATACCGACAATGTCGCCTTTCAAGCTGAAACGGTTGTCGAGTTTCTTCGGTTTTGGCAGGTTCTTCTCTGCATCACGACTAGCCACCGGCACCAAAGTTGGGGTGCGGCGGGGTCTGCGCTTGGCGCCGGTGTCTGATGTGGAAGATGTGGCCATAGTGATTACTAAGTGTACGCGGGATGCTTTCGGGCACGGGTAAGGACACGTTGGAGCAGAAGCGGCTGGCGGTCGATGGCGGTCGATGGCGGTCGATGGCGGCCCCTAGGCCAAAGTGACCTTTACAGAATGGCCTTTACCGAGTGACGGAGTTCGGGCTTGTCGGTAAAGGCCGGTCTGTAAAGGCCAGTTTGAGCGAAGTAGGCGAAATGGTCACTCGCTGGACCAAATTCACGACTTCAGAAGTGACGAAACCCCGCCTCGGCTCCGAAAGGAACCGCGGCGGGGTCAAGTTGGTTCAGGGCTTAAGCCTCGAAGCGTGGGAAAGCGGACTTGCCTGCGTAGACAGCAGCGTCGCCGAGCTCCTGCTCGATGCGCAGCAGCTGGTTGTACTTAGCAACACGCTCGGAACGGGCAGGTGCACCGGTCTTGATCTGGCCACAGCCGAGTGCGACAGCGAGGTCAGCAATGGTGGTGTCCTCGGTCTCGCCAGAGCGGTGAGACATCATGCAGCGGTAGCCTGCGCGGTGAGCCATGTCGACAGCGTCGAAGGTCTCGGTCAGAGTACCGATCTGGTTAACCTTAACCAAGAGAGCGTTTGCAGCCTTCTTCTCGATGCCTTCTGCAAGACGCTTCGGGTTGGTGACGAAGAAGTCGTCGCCGACGATCTGGATCTTGTCGCCCAGCAGCTCGGTCATCTTGACGTAACCGTCCCAGTCGTCTTCGTCCAGCGGGTCCTCGATGGAGACGATTGGGTACTCGGCGACGAGGCCTTCGTAGACCTTGATCATCTCGTCGGTGGAAAGCTGGCCGCCTTCGAAGTTGTACTTGCCGTCTTCGAAGAACTCAGACGATGCGACGTCGAGTGCGAGTGCGACGTCCTTGCCAGGCTCGTAGCCCGACTTCTTGATTGCCTCGAGGATCAGGTCGAGCGCTTCCTTGGTGGAGTCGACGGAAGGAGCGAAGCCGCCCTCGTCGCCAAGGCCGGTGGACAGGCCACGGTCGCCGATGACCTTCTTCAGGTTGTGGTAGACCTCTGCACCCATGCGAAGTGCCTCGGAGAAGGTCTCTGCGCCGATTGGAGCAATCATGAACTCCTGGACATCCACGCCGGAGTCAGCGTGCTCGCCACCGTTGACGATGTTCATCATTGGGACTGGGAGAACGTGTGCGTTAGGGCCACCGACGTAGCGGTAGAGAGGCAGACCAGCGGACTCAGCTGCGGCCTTTGCTACTGCCATGGAGACGCCGAGGATGGCGTTTGCGCCGAGGCGGGACTTGTTCTCGGTGCCGTCAAGGTCGATCATTGCCTGGTCGATTGCGCGCTGGTCGTCAGCCTCGAAGCCTGCGATTTCGTCAGCGATTTCCTCGTTGACAAACTCGACTGCCTTCAGCACACCCTTGCCCAGGTAGCGGTCGCCGCCGTCGCGAAGCTCGTGTGCCTCGTGAGCACCGGTGGACGCACCGGAAGGTACGCCTGCGATGCCGTGAGCACCGTCATCCAGGAACACCTCTGCTTCTACAGTTGGGTTACCGCGGGAATCCATAATCTCACGTGCAAATGCATGAATGATGTCAGCCACTGATTGTCTCCTCTAGGACTAGAAAGTTATTTTCTTTCGTGTCCAATTGTTCCAGAAAACTGACGGCAGGGTGTGGCGCCCACCAAATTACCCCTTTTGATGTGACCAAACACCCAGGGAAAACTACCGTACCGCAGGCTGCCCCATGGCGTAGGCGCCCGCCGCGTCACGAACTTTGAGCAGGTAGTCATTCGATTGGTTGTAGGCGAACACCGCGTCGCGCCACCCCTCGGGAGTTGAAAGGTCACGACCGTCGGCGCACAGCAGGTTAGCGGCAGTCAAAGCTGCATCGTCGATTTGCTGCGGATCTGGGTCGTTGTCGCCATTCGCATCGCGACCATAGCGCCGCCACGACTCCGGGATAAATTGCATCGGCCCCATCGCGCGATCATATTCACTGTCGCCGTCCCACTCGCCGTTGTCAGTGTCTGGAATATGGGCAAAGCCGGGAGAGCCATCCAGCGGAACGCCGATGATCGGAGGTTCGGCCAAGCCTTCGTCGTCAAGCTTGCCCTGATCCCAGGTCCTACCGGTATAGGTGCCATGGCGCGTTTCCACCCAACCGATGCCGGCCAAGGTATTCCACGCGAGGTTGCACTCAGGCCACGCGTCGCGTGCGATCAATTCAGCGTTGCCGTAGGCGCGCACGGCCTGCGGATCGATGTAGGTCGCGTCAGCGATTGGTTGCGCCCACTGCGCCAATTGATCCGAGGTGCGACCGGGGCCGTGCACGTCGATGAGCGGTGGCGCTTCGGCAACAGCAGGAGGAACGTCCTCGGGCACTGGTTGGAGGTTGCGCGGGACGATGGCCGGGGCGAATGCCGATAACGCCCACGCGACGATGGCGATAACCAAGATAATGGCTAGCACGACGGCAGTGATAGCGGCGATGCCGCATCCAGCTGCGCGACGAGGTGAAGTCATGAGGTCAAATCCTACCGTGACAGCCCCGAGAAACCGGTATTCGCAGCTCCGCCTTTGCAAGGTTCCCATACACCTTGCACCTGACTCCCAGATAACAGTTATGTCACAGTTTTACCTTTTGCCCCTTCCGACCCAGGCGCACCAGGTGGATTCCGCTAGCTTGAGAATGTCTCTCCCTCACATTTCCCGAAAGGACTCCCATGTCTCGCTTTACCCGCCTCGGCGCAACCATCGCAGCAGCAGCACTCACCTTCGGACTCGCAACACCAGCCCAGGCACAAGACGCAAACGTCTTTGACCTGCTCAAGACCATCAACGCCGGCGTTGAAAACACTGACTGCAGCACCTTGGGCACCGTACTTCGTGGCGCAAAGCTTGTCGACGACACCACCACCCGCAGCCAGCTGGTTGCAGACCTCAACTCCAAACTTGGCGACGACGCCACCATGAAGCTTGTCAGCGGCCCGACCATCAACAAGCTGGGCGACCGCGCCCTGGAATGCAAGATCGTCAAGGCCGATAAGCTCACCCCGGCTGATCAGGCGCTGCAGTTCGCATCGAAGCTGTCTGCGGAAGCCGGCCTGCCGGAGCTGCGCAACGTCGCTCCCCTGCTGTCCTCCAATCTCTAGCCGTCGCGCTTTTTGCCCTCCTGCCAGAGGCGATCTTGTTCGGCCTCGCCGACAATGCCAGTCGAGCCGTCAAAGAGGTACGGGGCGCGCGAACGCATTTTGTTGGTGAACGATTCGGCGACATCGTAGAAGTCGAAGGCGCCTCGTCGTGAAGCAATTTCTGCATGGAAGAACACCTGGAGAAGCACGTCGCCGAGTTCGCGCATCAGCATCCGATCATTGACCCCAGAACGAACCGCAGCCGCGAATTCCTCCGTTTCCTCCTTGAGGTACGGCAGCAACGAGCGATGGGTCTGGCCGATCTCCCAGGCCCCGCGGTCACGGCTCGTGCGCATTGTCTCCACGGCCTGCAACACCTTGTCATGGCGACTTGCAACTTCGAATACCGTTTCGCCTCGCTCCTTGCGTCGGGCTACTTCGGGGTCGTGCGGGTTCGTCGTCAATAGTGTGCCCCATCCAGTCAACCCCTCACGAGTAGGTAGCTCCGCTATGCTCCATCGCACGGACACTGGAACCTCCCCCGTGCAGGTCACAGGCGATTCCAAGCGCGAAAGTGCGCCCATCGGAATCAGTTCAGGCCACCGAGGATCCAACACAATGACGGTCATGGCCCCATCCTATGCCTACGATGGTCGCTATGACTGACCAAGCAAACGGACTCAACCGTACCGATACGCTCCGGGCCATTCACCGCGCCATGGAAGAAGACCTCTACTACGGCCCGGATATCACGTCGATCGCGACCGTGGCTGAATCTGCCCGCGCGGTTGCGGAGGTACGGACTCGCCAAGAAGGGGTCGTATCAGGCTTGGAGATCATCGCCTGGACTCTGGAGACCCAAATCCCCACGGAGAAGTTCTCTGTAGCTTTGCTTGTCGACGACGGCGCACGCGTCGTTCCCGGCGACATCGTCGCCCGCATTGAGGCCCCCACCCGAGCGCTTCTGACTTGTGAGCGCACTTTTCTCAACCTCATCGGTCACATGTCGGGCATCTCCACTGCCGTCTCTCGCTGGGTGAGAGAACTCGAAGGCACTCCGACACGTGTTCGCGATTCGCGCAAGACCCTGCCCGGCATGCGCGAAATGCAAAAGTACGCGGTGCGCGCCGGTGGCGGAATCAATCACCGCATGGGGCTTGGCGACGAAGCCCTGATCAAAGACAATCACGTCATCGCGGCAGGTTCTGTTGTCGAAGCTTACTTGGACGTACGCCGCATGTACCCCTCGAAGTTTTGTGAAGTCGAAGTGGACTCGTTGGAGCAGTTCGAGGCTCTCCTGCCGTACAAACCCGACATGATCCTCCTAGATAACTTTTCTGTGGACGATGTCGCCACGGCTGTGTCCAAGCGCAATGACCAGGCCCCTGAGATGCAGCTCGAGGCTTCGGGTGGACTCACCCTGTCCGATGCTCGCGCTTATGGAAATACCGGCGTGGATTTTGTCGCCGTCGGTGCACTCACTCACTCGGTCGACGTGCTCGACCTTGGCCTGGACTTCCTCGAGCAGTAGGGACTAATTGCGCAAGGCGCGGTCATTGAGTTCTCGGCGCGCCTTCTCCAGTGCAACAAGGTCGGAGAAGAGCGAGTTGTACGCCACCTCATCATCCGACGGGCGCATCCGCTGCAGCTGGGATTTCAGTTGCGCGATCTGGTCGCTTACGCGCACTTCTTGGAGGCGCGACAACACCGAGTCGGCGTGGGGCTCCATGTTTTCGGCATGAATCGGCTCAATGGCCAGCTGAGATACGAAGTTCCGCCCCGCGAGATCCTTCATCTCGCCCGAAACTGCGGCGAGCCATTCCACGCCGCTTTGGGCGTTGGCTGCGCCGCCCGCATCCGTCATCGCTTGGCGAACCTGCCGGTACGCATCGTTGGTAAACGCGTCCGGATTGATACCGTCAAAATAGCTGCCGGCAGCGTCTGGGTACTGCAACGCGATCTTAAGAGCCTCACGCTGCGCCCATAACCTTGGATCGTTCGGGTTTGGCGCAATAAGCATCGGTGCCTGTGTGTTTTGCACGGAATCGGCTGTGGGGCGGTCAAACACTCGCTGCTTCTTCTGCGAGGGGTTCTTCGCCTCCGCGCGGACTTGGCGCATCACTTCACTTGGATCGGGCCACCCCACCCACCCTGCGAGCTGGCGGGCATACTCGGTTTGCAGCGCATTGTCGCGAATTTGGGCGACGACGGGAATGGTGCGCCGCAAAGCTTGCAACCGAGACTCTGCCGTATCTAGTGGGTAGTCCTTCAACAGCGAATTGATCACGAACTCAAACATGGGAATGCGGCTGGCCACCAAATCACGCACGGCGGCATCGCCACGCTCGAGGCGCAGGTCGCAGGGGTCCATTCCGTCAGGAGCAGTGGCGACGAACGACTGGCCCGTAAACTTCTGGTCCCCCTCGAAAGCGCGCATCGCGGCCTTCTGGCCGGCCTCGTCACCGTCGAAAGTATAGATGAGCTCGCCGCGGAAGTAGTCGTCGTCAAGCATGAGACGACGCAGGATCGCCAAGTGCTCGGAACCGAACGCTGTGCCGCACGATGCCACGGCAGTCTTGACACCTGCCGCGTACATCGCCATCACGTCTGTATAGCCTTCCACGACCACAGCCTGGCGTTCAGAGGCAACGTGCTTCTTTGCCAAATCCACTCCGAAAAGCACCTTCGACTTGTGATAGAGCATCGTATCCGCGGTATTCATGTATTTGCCCATTTTGTCGTCGTCGAAGAGCTTGCGGGCACCGAAGCCGATGACATTGCCGGACAAGTCTTTAATGGGCCACAGCAGGCGACGGTGGAATTTGTCGATGGGACCGCGGCGGCCCATCGTCGATAAGCCTGCGTCTTCGAGCTCCTTGAATTCAAAACCTTTACGCAACAAATGCTTGGTCAGGGTGTCCCAACCATCCGGGGCATAGCCACACTCGAAGGTGTAGATGATGTCCTGACTGAATCCACGGTTGAGCAAGAAATCACGCGCAGGCTTTGCCTCTGGCGTTTCCAGCTGTTCGCGATAGAACTCATGGGCTGCCTTGTTCGCCGCGATCAAACGCGCGCGGGTGCCGGGCTTGACGTCACGAGCACCCGTCGAACCGCCCTGGTAATTGATCTGGTAGCCGATCATGTCGGCGACAGACTCCACAGCCTCGGGGAACGTCAGGTGTTCCATTTCCATGAGGAACTTGAAAACGTCGCCACCCTGGCTCGTAGAGAAGCAGTAATAGAAACCTCGCGCCGGGCGGACGTGGAAAGACGGCGTCTTCTCATCCTTAAACGGCGACAGTCCTTTCAGCGAATCGTGACCCGCCGGCTTCAGCTGGACGTACTCCCCCACGATCTCTGCGATGTCAGCGCGCTCACGGATCGCCTCAACATCGGAATCTGGAATTCTGCCCTTAGCCATGAAACACATCCTACATACTGGGAATCTCTGCCCCAATGCATCCGCAAAAACGCCATGGGGCACAATGGGCGCATGGCCAGCTCCGGACAAAAGGGCCGTAAGACCGTGCCCTCCATCATCGCCAGCGTTGCACTGCTCGCAGTCGCTGGAATCTTCGGCTTCAACAACCTTCCTGACGAAGGCGAGACGACACCAAAAACGCAGGTGTCGTCGGCAAGCGATGCGTGCTCAACTTTGCCCGACGAGGCGTACGACACCATCGACGACATCTATGCCGGCGGGCCATTCGAGTACCCCGACAACGACGGTTCCCGTTTTGGTAACTATGAGGGAGTGCTTCCCGACGAAAAACTGGGCTACTACCGCGAATACACCGTTGAAACTCCTGGATTGTCGCACCGCGGGGCCAAACGCATCGTGACAGGTGGCGACCCAGCCCATGACCCCGACGTTTTCTACTACACCGACGATCACTACGAAACCTTCTGCGAGGTGACCGATGCTTAGACGACGACGCAACCCGATCCTGATCACGGCCCCAGTCGGCAGCCTGTCTGACCTATACAAAGCTATCGCCACGGTGGTCTACCCCGCCGACCGACCGGCCCCAACCAATCTTGATGGACTGGCCGACCTGCTGCGCGAGTACCGCGTGCGTCGTGTGTTGTGCTCCGACTGGAATATCCCAAGTGAAGACACGCGGCGCGTGCATCGCATGTTCCGTGACGTCGGAGTTGACCTGATCAGATAGTCATTTTTGGTGCCTTGCGCAAAAGCGTCTGGAAAACCAGACGCTTTTGCGCAAGGTTACTTTTGCCCTACCCCAAGAATCCCGCTAGCCCTGAAGATCGCTTCGCAATGCGTTCCAATCGCGACTCCGTCATTGACGCAATCTGATCGATGATCACGCGCGCCCGCTCTTGATCCGTCTCCGCTTCCATCCACCAGGCGGCGAACATCGTGTCCAAAGTGCCCGGCGCGCCGGCGGTGAGGTAATCGTGGACTCGGTTGATTCGATCGCGTTGGCGATCCTGCCTAGCCACATGCGTCGGCATATCCATCACGTAAAGCACCGCCACCGTCTTCAACAGGCGCACCTCAGCATCAGCATCGGGCGGAATGATCAAATCTCCATGCATCCGCCCGAGCTTCGGCTGGTCCGCCTCTTCTGTCGCGGTGATCACGGCGCCGACATACCTACCGACGAGTTCGCTGGTAAGCCTCTTTAACTGCGTCCAGCTGCGCAAGGTGTAGTTGAACTCAGCCCCTTCACCAATTGCCGGGAGCGCACGGAGCCTATCTGCTGCTTCGAGAAGCTCCTCAGCTGTGCCTCCAAAGGCCTTTGCGCCTTTCTCCGCCAGCTGCGCTAGCTCGACAAGATCCCACAGCACCTGCAGGGAAATTCGTCCAGAAATGATGCCGTCTTCTACGTCATGCACCGAATAGGCGATGTCGTCGGAGAAATCCATCACTTGGGCTTCCATGCTTGGGCGTTCGTCGACGTGGCCTTCGCGGATCCATTCCAAAATGTGCGCATCTTCGTCGTATGCACCGTATTTGCGGTTTTTGGACCCGTCGGGGTTCGTTGCCGTGCGCGGGTATTTGCACGCCGCGTCCAGTGCCGCCCTGGTGAGGTTGAGTCCGACGGAGTGGTCGTCGTAAAGCACTTTCGGTTCAAGACGGGTCAGAATGCGCAGAGTCTGAGCGTTGCCTTCAAAGCCTCCTGCCTCTTGGGCCAGCGCATTGAGGGCGTTTTCGCCATTGTGTCCGTACGGGGGGTGGCCAATGTCATGGGTGAGACCCGCCATATCGCACAAATCCGAGTCAAGGCCAAGCCCGGTGCCAATACCCCGGGCGATCTGCCCAACTTCGAGCGAGTGAGTGAGGCGAGTACGGGGCGTATCCCCGTCCTGAGGGCCAACGACCTGCGTCTTGTCCGCTAGACGACGAAGCGCCGCCGAGTGCAGTACACGTGCCCGGTCGCGTGAAAATGCGCCCCGGTGGTCCGCCTCCGTGTTTTTATACTGCGAACCCTTGGGTCCTTCGGGAGCCAAGCGAGCCAGATCGGCCGCTGAGTATTCATAGGTCATAACAGTTTTTCAGCCTATCTGGGAATTCGATAACGATGTGGCCAGACACGATAAGCTTTCGGGATGCTTTCCGGCAACGTCAAGGTTTGACCGCTAATCTAGTGTGCATGACTGCGCAACACTTCAAAGCCCTTCTCGCCGCTCCACTTTTGGGTGGCGCTGTTGCACTTGCCTGCGCGCCGGCAGCACTCGCCCTGACTAGTGATGTAACGGTGCAAGCCCAGGCCCAAGCAACGATGGAGCCGGTGCGCCTCACGACTGCGGTAACTGATGCCTCAGGCATTCTCTCTGCGACCGATATTGCAGCGATCGAGGATGCAATCGACCAATTGCGCTCAGAGCGCCAATTGAACGCTTATGTCGTGTACATGCCGAGTTTCGGCGATTACCAGCCGACCGAGTGGGCAGAAAAGGCTGTGGCAGCAAACGGCGGTGACAATACGGCCGTGATCGCGATTTCGCCGGAGGAGCGCCTCTACGGCATCCACGTCGGTTCGCAGTGGACTCAGGCCCAACTCGACGACATGAACGAGGCCGCATTCAGTTCCCTGTCCAACGACGATTGGGCAGACGCCGCCGTCAACGCGCTGCAGGCGGCTACCCCAGGTGGCTCCTCCGGTGAAAACGCCACCTGGCTGGGCGCGGGTGCAGGTGCGGTCGCCCTGACCGGCGGTGGACTGTGGGCGTACTCGCGCAGGAAGAACAAGAAAGAGTCGGCGGCGATGCTGGAATCGTCCCGCGACATCGACCCGGCCGATACTAGGTCACTGGCGAAACTCCCGACACAGACCCTAGAACAGCTTGCGCAGGATACCTTGGTAGCGGTCGACGAATCGATCCGGTTGGGACGTGAAGAGTTGGATCTGGCGACGGCAGAGTTCGGACCCGACCGCACGCGCTCATTTACCGCTGCGATGAACACCGCGAACTCTGCGATGCAGCGCGCTTTTGAAATCCAGAAGCGCCTCAATGATGCGATCCCCGAAACCGAGCCAGAGAAGCGATCCATGCTTGTGGACATTATTTCGTCTGCTGGTACAGCTGACCAAGCGTTGGACCGCAAGTCTGAAGAGTTTTCCGAGATGCGCAATCTGCTCATTACCGCCCCGGATGCCATTGACCAGATCACGCAACGCACCGTATCGATTCGCACCCGTATCGAGCCAGCCCGTGAGATTCTCAAAGATCTGCAATCTCGCTACTCCGACGCGATGCTGGACTCGATCGAAGACAACGTAGAGCTCGCAGTGGCATCGCTCCAAGAAGCCGAGAACAATCTCGACTCCGCCCGCGAGCTTGAGTCGCGACCGGCCGGACAGCAGGGGGCGTTGGTGGACCACATCCGCACCGGCGAGCACTCCGTTGAGGTCGCTGATAATCTGTTGCGCTCGATTGAAAACGCGGATGCCAATATTCGCAATGCCCAGGCAAATTTGCCGGCCCTCATCGAGGAAATCGAGGGCGAGATCGTCGAAACCGAGCGACTCAAGGCAGCAACTCAGTCCGGCGCACGCATCAACGTCAGCACGCTTAACGACGTCGCGCACCGGGCCCGCTATGCACTGCAAGAAGCGCGCGCCATTGCGAATCAAGACCCGCTAAAGGCGTTCACTGATCTCACGCACACGGATGCTGAACTCGACGAAGCTATCGCTGACGCCCAAGGCGCAGCCCGTGACCAGGAGCGCCAACTAAGCATCCTGGATCAGCAACTCAATGCGGCCGCAGCTCAGATTCAGGGCGCGGAGGATCTCATTGCGTCCTACGGTCGCGTGGTGGGTTCCCAGGCCCGCACCCTATTGGCAGAAGCGAAGCGCCAACATGCGGATGCACTTAACCGACGCATCAATGACACGCGGAACGCCATCGAGCTTGCCCGCATGGCAACTGAATCGGCGCGTCGTGCTGCACGCGCGGCACAGAACGACATCAACAATTACCGCAATCGCCAGGCAGCGGGGACCTTCGGCGATATCGCCCAAGGCATTATCATCGGCTCAATGCTCTCCGGTGGCGGTGGCTCCCGTGGCGGCTTCGGCGGCGGAGGATTTGGCGGCGGAGGCGGCGGCTGGGGTGGCGGTTCCCGCGGCGGCTCGTTCTAGGGCCTTCTAGGTCAGTGTCTGGCGGACTGGGGAGTCCACCAGCACCAGCGCCCAGGTCAAGAACACTAGGTCGAGGGTGGGAACGTCGTCGATAGCTGGCCCGTCTAAAACCTCGACCCGACCAGAAATCAATGGATTCACGGTGGCGACAATATCGCCCCAGTCATTGACAATGTTGCGCTGCTTGCTCCACCAGCGATTGCGGTTCAATGCGTAGTGGCGTCCGTCGCATTCTCCTTCGAGCTGCGACACTGTGAAGCCTTTTTGGCTCACTCGATACAGGGTGCCGTCGACACTCGTAGCCCTCACAACAAAATGCTGTGGGCCGGGGCTGTACTCGATGAGGAGTCGTTGCTCACCAACAAGGAGCACATCGGAGCGCACAAGTGCAATGGGGTTAGTGTGGGCATCAAAAAGTTCATTGCCCTCCCACACCCATTTTCCGCCGGTGCCGCCTGTGAAGATGCCCGCTTTGTCCATGATTCGCCTAGAAGATGAAAACCAGTAGTCCTACTGCGGTCAAAAGCAACAGAGTCGCGATCAGTGCAACCGACGAACCCATTGTCTTGGATTCCAGTGCAAGGCGCGATGCCCAGGCCAAGCCGACGATGTCAGTCGTCGGCAGTGTAGTTTCGCCTTCGAATTCGAGATTCGCATTTCGCACGCCGTGGTCGCGCCCAGAGAACTGCGCGACTTTGGCGCCGGTGGCATCGTCGATGATCCAGTCGCTGGAGTCTTCGTTGACCATGAGATACTGGCGTCCCTCAATTGTCACCGGGATCTCCTTGGAACGCTTCAGCGGGCCAGTGCGGACGACCTCCGCACCTGCGACCGTCGCCACTGCAGCGTTTTCTACCGCCACAGCGAGATCCCAACGCTGGCCACCCACGAGTGCCGAGCGGTCGCCAAACTCCGCCACAACCTCGGGGCCTTCCTCGGCGAGCAGTTTGAGGTTGTTCCGATCCGTGCGATCCCAGCTGACCCAATGCATTAGCAGCCCACCAGGCGAGCCGCGAGGTATGCCTCAAGCTCGTCGATTTTCACGCGCTCCTGCTCCATCGAGTCGCGCTCGCGCACGGTCACCGCATTGTCTTCGAGTGAGTCGAAGTCGAATGTGACGCAGAATGGCGTTCCGATCTCATCCTGGCGGCGGTAGCGACGACCGATTGCGCCGGAGGTGTCGTAGTCAACGTTCCAGTTCATGCGCAGCTTCTGGGCAAGGTCCTCCGCAGGTCCGGACAGCTCAGGCTTCTTCGAAAGCGGCAGAACCGCGACCTTGACAGGTGCCAGACGGCGGTCAAGCTTCAAAACGACACGCTTATCGACGCCACCCTTAGCGTTTGGTGCCTCATCTTCAAAATATGCATCGACGAGGAATGCCATCATCGCTCGTCCCAGGCCTGCAGCAGGCTCAATAGTGTACGGGGTCCAACGCTCTTCGGCTTCTTGGTCGTAGTACGACAGGTCCTCACCGGAGCCCTCGGAGTGGACTCGGAGGTCGTAGTCGGTACGGTTTGCGATGCCTTCGAGTTCGCCCCACTTGGAGCCTTGGAAGCCGTACGCGTACTCAATATCTACGGTGCGCTTGGAGTAGTGGGACAGCTTCTCCTGCGGGTGTTCGTAAAGGCGCAGGTTTTCTGGGTCAATGCCTAGGTCGATGTACCACTGGTGGCGGTTGTCGATCCAATACTGGTGCCATCCTTCGTCGGTACCTGGCTTGACGAAAAACTCCATCTCCATCTGCTCGAACTCGCGGGTGCGGAAGATGAAGTTGCCCGGCGTGATCTCGTTACGGAATGACTTACCGATATTCGCAATACCGAACGGAGGCTTCATTCGTGCGGACGTCATGACGTTCTTGAAGTTCACAAAGATGCCCTGTGCAGTCTCCGGGCGCATGTAGTGCAGGCCCTCTTCGTCGTTCACCGGACCAAGGAATGTCTTCATCAGGCCAGAGAACTCGCGTGGCTCAGTCCACTTGCCGGGCTGACCGGTTTCGGGATCATTGATATCGGCAAGACCGTTGACTGGCGGGTGGCCGTGCTTTTCTTCGTACGCCTCCAGAAGGTGGTCTGCGCGGTAGCGCTTGTTGGTGTGCAACGACTCGACCAGAGGGTCAGTAAACACCTCGACGTGGCCGGAGGTCTCCCAGACCTGGCGAGGCAGAATGATCGATGTGTCCACTCCGACAACGTCGGCGCGGGACTGGACCATGTGGCGCCACCACTGACGCTTGATGTTTTCCTTAAGTTCAACGCCAAGCGGACCATAGTCCCACGCGGAGCGCGTGCCACCGTAAATCTCACCTGCCGGGTACACCAAACCTCGGCGCTTACACAGGTTCACTACGGTATCAATTAGGGACGCAGCCATGGAACTAAATTCTCCTCTGGTAGGGGGATGAAAACTCTCAACCAGTGTAGCGGTCAAGATTAGCGAATGCCCCATGCCCCTAGCGTTCCCGTCACGGGAGTTGTAATTCGGCGACTTAATTGTTTTAATACCCCCGAATGGTGCGCAAAAGCGGTAGTTTCACTTCCCTAATACCTTAATTGGACACTCGTTTAATATAGTGGTTGTACGGTTGCATGAAACCGCAACCGTTGCTCAATAACTGGGGGTACCTTGCTGTTCCTCGCTCGGCACTTACGCTGGGGTTATTGACAGGAAAGTACTTTATTTATTCGCACAACAAAACTAGTCGAATAACGCATGTTATTGAACGGAGCGCACCTATGAAGGATGGTACTCAGGCAAGCATGGACAAAGTCACCAATGCGGCCAGAATAATCAGTGCCTTGGATTCCAACCTGCGCATGGCAATCCTTCTTCTGTTGTCCGAACGCGACCACGTTGTACATGAATTGGTCTCGACGCTCAATAAATCGCAGCCCCTCATCAGCCAGCATCTGCGCGTGTTGAAAAAGGTGGGACTGGTGTCGTCGAAGCGCATGGGCCGCGAAGTGGTGTACACACTTGCGGTACCTGAAGCGATCCAGCTGATCAACGACGCTGACGCTGTCGCCCACAAAGCAGACAACCCAGACGAGCTTGCCGAGCGCCGCGAGAAGCGCACCAACGAGACTGCCGGGCAGGCGGCCACTCCGGCAGCATTCTTCGGTGCACCGGACGACGAAAGCACAAGCCGTGACCCAGGACTAGAACCAAACACTCCACATCCGAGGCCTTGACTTCTGCCAATGATCGTTGTGATTGCTTGAAGCTGGTAGCCTTTTAGGCGAAAGTGGAGCCACTTTGATCGAATGGCAAGGAGAATATGATGTCGCCACGTACCAACGTGCCAAAACTTGGCGCTCGTAACACCCGCCAACGCACAGCGGTGGTGAACGTACTTCGGGACATCGATCGATTCACCTCGGCTAAGGCAATTCATCGCGAACTTGAAGATCGCGAAGAGAAAGTCGGCCTCACCACGGTCTACCGCACCTTACAATCTCTGGCTGATATCCACGCCGTCGACGTTTTGCATATGGCCAGCGGAGAGACCCTCTACCGCCACTGCCTGACCGACGACCATCACCACCACTTGGTCTGTGGCACTTGCGGACACACCGAAGAAATCGAAGGCGGACCGGTGGAACAGTGGGCGCGAGACACTGCCGCAGCCCACGGTTTCACACTCACCGGCCACGATGCCGAGATATACGGCATCTGCCAGAGCTGCCAGAAAAAGGCTTCCTAGCCCACCACGGTGCCAAACAGGACACCGAGCACATACGTGATGCCCGCGGCACCTAGACCGATCGCCAACTGACGAAGCGCACGGGTCAGAGGCGGTTTGCCACTCAATACGCCGGTAACACCACCGGTGAAAAGAAGCGCGATCGAAACTAGCACCAAAGCAATGATTGCGCCGGTGGCCGGCGAAGCACCAAACAAAAACGGAATCAGCGGAATAAACGCGCCGGTTCCAAAGAAGACGAAAGATGACATCGCCGCGCCCCAGGCCGAGCCAAGGCCCTGCTGGGATTCGTCCACGTCTTCGTCGACAAGCATGCCTTGCTCAATTGCCTTGAAGTTGCGCTCGGCCTTGGCTTGCGCCTCGCGAAGAGACATCCCTCGGGCACGGTAGACCAAGGCGAGTTCATTTTGCTGGAAATCGAGCTTCGGCAGTAGGTTTCGGGCCTCAGGATCGGGGCTGGAGGCCTCGAGAAGTTCGTTTTGCGACTTCACAGAGACATATTCGCCCGCGGCCATGGACAACGCACCGGCAAGCAGGCCAGAGATACCAGTGAGCAAGATGATGTTCGTCGAAACACCGGAGCCCATTACGCCAAGAACAAGCGCAACGTTGGAAACCAAACCATCGTTCGCGCCAAAGACCGCCGCACGGAAGGAACCCGACATCCGCTCGCGCCCTTTCTGCGCGAGCGCACGCACCACCTCGGCGTGCATCGCCTCATCAGCGGCAATCTGATCAGGTGCGTCCTCGTCTGCAAGATACGGTGTGCGCTGCTCCGCAGACTGCATCAACGCCAGCGCGAACACCGAACCGAAGTGACGCGCCATAAACGCCATAAAACGCGTATGCAAATCCGGGCTTTGTGGCATTCCCACTTGGTCGCCAAGCTTCTCGCGCCAGTAATTCTCGTGGCGCGACTCCGCTTCAGCGATTCCCAGCAGGATCTCGCGCTCTTCACCATCACGTTTACGGGCCAGCTCCCGGTACACAGCGGCTTCGGCCCGCTCATTTGCGAGATATTGACGCCACCTCTTTACCTGCTTTTTAGTCGGCGCCTCAAGCTGCGTCACTTTGTTCCTCCGAATCGGCGATCACGCTTTGCGTAGTCCAAGACGGCATCGTACATGTCCTGCGGAGTGAAATCCGGGAACAATTTGTCCTGGTACACCATCTCAGCGTACGCCGATTGCCACAAAAGGAAATTCGATGTGCGACGCTCGCCAGACGGGCGCAAAAATAGGTCTACGTCGGGCATATCCGGCACGTACATGAAATTCGACAGTGATTCTTCGTTGATCTGTTCGGGGCGGAGGTTTCCGGCACGGGCTTCGTCGACAAGCATGCGGGCAGCATCGACGATTTCAGCGCGCCCTCCATAGTTGACGCACATCGCGAGCGTCATCGCGGTGTTGTCTTTGGTCAACTCCTCCGCGATCTCGAGCTCCTTGATCACGCTACGCCACAGACGCGGGCGACGACCCGCCCACACGATGCGGACGTTCTTCTCATGCAACACGTCACGCTGGCGACGCAAAACATCGCGAGAAAATCCCATCAGGAATCGCACCTCATCGGCCGACCTGCGCCAGTTTTCGGTGGAGAAGGCGTACGCCGACAACCACTTCACCTCTCCCAACGCAAGGCACGCGTCGACGCAATCCATCAGGACCGCCTCGCCACGCTTGTGGCCTTCTGTACGCGGCATGTCCTGGTTTTGGGCCCAACGGCCATTGCCGTCCATCACCAACGCAATGTGTTGCGGGATGAACTCGGCAGGAATATTTGGAGGAGGTGTTACAGTCACTCCCCTATTATGCCTGCTCCATGATCTTCAGACTCTTAATACCCTGCTCGACATGCCACTGCAGGTGCGCCGAAGTCAGCCTGTGCGCCTGCGCAGCAAACGTCGCCGTGGCCATCGCCTCTGCAGCCGCCATGTGGTCATGCTGGAGAAGCCACATGAGGTGCAATGTTTCCTCATGCACATCCGCGGATCCCTGCGGCCGACAATTGTTACACACGGCGCCTCCCACAGCCGGGTGAAATGCCCGGTGCGGGCCCTGCCGCTGACACTGCGCGCAGTCAAAGAGGGAGAGTCCCCAGCCCGCATGGTCGGTGGCACGCAAAATAAACTTATCGACGATCACCGTCGCGTAATCGACCCTCTGCAGCTCCTCGAAACTCGCTGTTACCTCATCGAAGAGAAACGGGTCGTTGTCGCTGTCGGCATAGGAAAGGCGCTCGGCGGACTCAAGGATCGCGCAACCGGCGGCGTATTTGTCGAAGTCATCGATAATGCCTGACCCGTAATAGCGCACGGTGTCGGCTTGGGTAATCGTCGCCAAGTTGCGCCCCGGGTACAGCTGCACATCAACGTCGACGAACGGCTGCAGTCTCGATCCGAAGCGCGACTTCGCGCGGCGCACGCCCTTCGCCACTGAGCGGACGAGGCCGTTATTGCGGGTGAGCAGCACAACGATGCGGTCGGCCTCACCAAAATCATAGGTGCGGATAACCACTGCTCTGTCCCGGAATGACTCGCGAAACGCCATCTAGAAACCGAGCCTGCCCAGCGACTTCGGATCGGACTGCCAGTTCTTTAAGATCTTCACTCGCAAATCGAGGTGCACGTTTTGATCCAGCAAAGCGATGATTTCCTTACGCGCGCGCTGCACCAGGCTCTGGAATCGACGCCCATCCTTGCCCTCAATGATGCGCTTCTGCCCCGGGCGCTCCAAGTACAAAATGGCATGAATCACCAGTTTGTCAGGGTTGTTCTCGTCGGGCAGCATCTCGTCGATTTCAACGGCTACGGAGTGCGGGAGCTCGTCGCGAAGCCCCGAGAGGGCCGCTTCACGGATGAGCTCGCTGATGCGGGTCTCCATATCTTCGTCGGTGACGTGGTCGGTCGGGTAAAAACGTGGCCCCTCAGGAAGCTGCGCGGCGATCACGTCCAGCAAGACATCGAGCTGTGTGGCAGTGGTAGCGGACACCGGCACGACGTCTGCCGCCCCTCCGAGCATCTCGTGCAGCTCGATCAGTTGCGCGCCGACCTGGTCCTTTGTCGCCTTATCCAGCTTGGTCACCACACCAATCACGGGCGTATTGGGCGCGAATTTGCGCACGTTGTCCAGAATCCAACGGTCGCCGGGGCCGATCTTCTCGTCGGCGGGAACTGTGAGGCAAATGAGGTCCACGTCAGCGTAGGTATCCTGCACGACTTCATTCAGACGCTTGCCCAAGAGGGTGCGCGGCCGGTGGAGGCCTGGAGTATCCACGAGGATGATCTGCGAATCATCCCGATTGACCACACCACGGATGGGCCGACGGGTCGTCTCAGGCTGATCGGCGGTGATCGCGATCTTCTCGCCGACAAGCGCGTTCGTCAGCGTCGACTTTCCCGTATTTGGGCGGCCAACAAAACTAACGAAACCAGAGCGGAAGCCCTCAGGCGTATCCGTGAACATATCCATAGTCCCTCAGTCTAGCTTTCTATCCACAGGCAATGCCCGTTCGGACACGCTATCCACAGGTTTTTCGGTACGCACTTGCCAGTTCCTTTTCGCCCCCTACAGTCAGGGGCATGAACCTACTTGAGCAGCACGCGCAACTCAGCGCCCGGGCCATGGACTTGATCGAGTCTGCGGCTGGCATGGGCGTCGCCGCGCTGTGCCGTCTCGGGTACGACGTCCCAGCAGCAAAACAGCTCGTACGCTTAGCGACGACCTATTGCGACCCTGCGTCTTCTCCACGCAAGCAGAAGGTCGCTCGTGAGCTGGCTCGCCAGAATGGGCACACAATGAACACGCTGCTGCTCGTCGAGAAGCATGTGAAGGCGTTGGTGAACAAGGCCAATGCTTGGCGACTCCGCAAGGACCTTTGCGGCCACGATGCGGACTATCATGCTCTGAATCAGTTCGCGAAGCAGCAAGTAGAGTTCTACAACGGGCCGCAAGAGGTCAAACCCGCGCGCACGCAGGCCTCGGTGTCGAATCCGTCAGAGCAACTCGACCGCACCTTGCACTTGACTGGCCCAGAGCATCGGGTGGCTTCACTGGTTGATCGAGCTCGTGCTTACGCTAAAGCAAATGACGTGAGCTTTGCCGAAGCGCTTTTCTGCCTCTTCGAGCGCGGTGGCGGCTCGACTACTCTCCGCACCCCTGCTGTCATTATCTCGATCAAAGACCTAGCTCGCGTATACAGTCACGATGGCTCTGAAGTCATCCTGTCGCTCACCGACGGTTCCCGCATGACTGGAAGCGACTTTATCGCCTCAGTCTTCGCCGACTCAGGGTTCACGATGCTCGTCGATCCGATTGAGGGACCGGTCAATCTCTACCGCACCCAGCGATTCGCGTCGGAAAAACAACGCATCATGGCTGGCCTAGAGAACCCAGTGTGCGCGTGGCCTGGGTGTGGACGAGGCGCCGACTCATGCCAGGTCAACCACAATGACGCTTGGCAGTACGGTGGGAACACAAACATCGATAATTTAGCCACGTGCTGCGCGTATCACAACGGTATCAACGACGACGAACAAACCGGCCGAAGACGCGGCTACCTCACAAGGTCAGAAGGCGAAATACGCAGAGTTCCGCCAGGGACTAGCCCTCCTGAAAGAAACGAACACCCCACCGCCCGTGGAGGGGCCATGCGAATCGTCTAGACGCGCACGGCCCCAAATGACGACCGCGGCGTGACAATAAGCTCCTGCTCGGCGATCAGGGGCATTTCAGGCAGCCCTGCGCTCACGGTCGCATACACCATGTCATAAAGCGTGCCAGCCATGTGTTCCAAGGCGGCTTTGGGCCCCTCGCGATGAGTGGCCGCAACAATCGCCGCGGCCAAGTCGCCAGTTCCAACAGTCTTGCCTTTAAGGCGTGGCGTTTCAACGTACCACGCCTCCTCTGGCCATCCTGCCAAATTTCCAATTCGCCCGGGCTCAGCTTCGCATGATGTCACGATGCAGCGATCATTGAGGGATCGTGCGGCGTCGATCGTTTCGCTTATCGACGAAAGCCTCCGCCCCGACAAAAGCCTCAGTTCCCATTGATTCGGGGTGATGATATCTGCCACCGGAATGATCCGTTCACGCAGCACCTCAGGGATCTTCGGCATCACGAACGAGCCAACCTCTTCGTTACCAATTACTGGATCACAGATATAAACCGCATCCGGGTTGGAAGCCTTGACCTGTTCCGCCGTCGTGACGATCACCTCAGCGTTACCTGGCGATCCAAGATATCCTGTCGAAGTCAGAAGGCGATTGCACCGACAGGGCCTGCTGAGCAGGCCTGTGCACACGTCTTTTGACCCCTATCTGGTCACTACCCGCGTGCACTAGGCTGAAGATGTCAGAAGTCCCCTTCCCAAGGAGACAGGGATGGACAGCGGCCACGAAGGCATGAGTGCAACTCAGCATCTGACGATGTCCGACTCTGACTGGGAAAAGGCCCGAGCGCAGGCGCGAGTCATCGCCGACCTAGCGGGACGAAGTGAGGTCGGAGTAGCTGCCGCTGATGAAGCCGCTGAGAAGCTGGGAGTATCCCGGCGTCAGATCTACCTTCTGCTTGGCCGTTACCGCCAAGGTACTGGTCTAGTCACCGATCTCCTTAGCGGCCAATCAGGTGGTGGGCGGGGCACAAGCCGATTACCCGATGAGGTGGAAGAGATCATCCGGGACACGATCCGCACCCGCTTTCTGTCTCAGCAAAAGCGCACGATGGGATCCGTGCACCGGGAAATTATCCGGATCTGCGCCCGACGGGGGCTGCCCGTTCCCTCACGCAATACGGTCATTGCCCGCATCAAACACATGAACCCGGTGGAGGTAGGCCGACGCCGAGGCGGACCGGACAGTGTGCGCCCGCTGCAGTCCGCGGGAGGCCAGCCCCCTGTTACCGAGGACATTCTCGAACAGATCCAGATCGACCACACCGTCATTGACGTGATCGTCGTTGATGACCGGGAACGTCTTCCTATCGGCCGGCCGTATCTGACGGTCGCGATCGACGTGTTCAGCCGCTGCCTTCTCGGGATGGTGGTGACGTTGGAACCACCGTCGGCAGTCTCCGTGGGTCTGTGCCTGGCACACGCTGCCCGAGACAAACGCCCTTGGTTAGAGCAGCTCGGGCTGGATGTTGACTGGCCGATGAGTGGGAAACCGAGGGCCTTGTATGTCGATAACGCGCGGGAGTTCAAAAGCGAAGCGCTGACCCGCGGGTGTCAGCAGCACGGGATTGACCTGGATTATCGCCCTCTCGGGCAGCCGCAGTACGGCGGGATCATCGAACGCGTCATCGGTACCGCGATGCAGGAAATCCATGAGCTACCGGGCACGACGTTTTCCAACCCGGTTCAGCGCGGCTCCTATGATTCCGAGAAGAAAGCCGCGCTGACCATGGCTGAGCTGGAGAAATGGTTGGTGTTGGCGGTGGCGAGCTATCACGGAACGATGCATCGCACTTTGGGTCAGACCCCGGCCGGCAGGTGGGAGAACGGGGTGGAGAAAGCCGGGAGACCTGCGGTGACGAGGCGCCCAACTGCATTTCTGGTGGATTTCTTGCCCGTGATCCGTAGGTCATTGACCCGTACGGGGTTTGTGGTGGACCACGTGCATTATTTCTCCAATGCGCTCAAGCCCTGGATCGGCCAGCGAGGTGACCTGGAGAAGTTCATTATCCGGCGAGATCCCCGCGACATCAGCCGGATCTGGGTGCTCGAGCCAGGCGGTGGGGCCTATCTCGAGGTGCCGTACCGGACGTTGTCGAATCCGGCCGTCAGTGTCTGGGAGCATCGCCAGGCGCTGGCCCGGTTGCGGGAACGCGGCCAGTCCCAGGTCAATGAGCAGGTGTTATTCCGCATGATCGAGCAGATGCGCCAGATCGCGGAGACGGCCGAGAAAACCACCAAACGCACCAGACGCGAGCAGCAACGCCGTGCGGATTCACCGGCCCGACCGCAGACCGTGCCGTCGCCACCGTCACCTCCTGACGATGCTGTCGACCTGGGCGGCCCTGCCCACCGGGGTGTTCGATTCGAGGAGATTGAGCAATGGTAAACAGCCAGGACTATCCACCTTGTGACCTGTCGCACCTGTACCCGAGCATGCACATGGTGGCCATGCTTCCCGCAGCGGAGCGTATCGAACAGATCCGGGCGGACAGGTGGATCGGGTACCCGAAGGCCGTGGAGGCCGTGGCCCGGTTGGAGTCGTTGCTGGGATGGCCACGCAAGCAGCGGATGCCGAATCTGCTGGTGATGGGCCCGACGAACAACGGAAAGTCCATGATCATCGAACGATTTCGTCGTCACCACCCACCACAGTCCTTACCGGAGCGGGAACACATTCCGGTGGTGTGCGTGCAGATGCCCTCGGACCCGTCGCCACTGCGGTTTTATACCGCCCTGCTTGCTGCCCTGGGCGCACCGGTACGCCCGCGCATGCGGCTTCCGGATCTGGAACAGCTGGCGCTACGACTCCTGCGGGAGGTAGAGGCGAAGATCCTGGTCATTGACGAGCTGCACAATATGCTCGCCGGCCAAGGCGGCGTGCGTCGGGAGTTCCTCAATCTCCTGCGGTTTTTAGGCAATGAGCTGCGCATCCCCATAGTCGGGGTGGGTACCCGGGAGGCGTATCTGGCGGTGCGCTCGGATGATCAGCTGGAAAACCGCTTCGAACCGTTCATCCTTCCCGTCTGGGAGGCCGGGGACGACACCCGCTCGTTGCTGGCCAGTTTCGCGGCGTCCTTCCCACTGCGCCGGCCCTCGACCATCGATACCGACGACATGATGACCTATCTACTGGCTCGTAGTGAGGGCACGATCGGGGAGCTGGCACATCTGTTGACCACGGCGGCGGTCGTGGCAGTCGACAGTGGGATCGAGTCGATCAACCAGAAGAGCCTGGCCATGGCCGATTATGCCGGGCCGAGCGAACGGCGCCGGCTATTTGAACGGGAGCTACGGTAATGACGCGCTGGCCGATCCATCCGCCACCGCTCGCAGGAGAGGCCCTAACCTCATGGCTGGGTCGAATCGCGGCCGAGTACCACCTCAGCGTCGACGATCTCGTCTTTGACCTGGGCTATGTCCTTGATCCCGATGCCGATCTCGACCTTGATGCCCCGGAAGGGCTGATCGAGCAGCTTTCCCTGCGCAGCGGTGTCAGCGGCGAGCGCATCCAGATGATGAGTATCCGCGGTTACGTCCCCTGGCTCGTCGACGATCTTTCCCCTGCTCCGGAGACGTTTGCCACCTACGCCCGGCAGTTTTCCGTCCTGTTGGCCCCGCGTCGGCGCCAGAAACGCGCGGTGGGCCCCTGGACGGCGTGGCGAGCGCAACAACGCTACCACCGTTTCTGCCCGGTCTGCCTCGCCCAGTCGGCGCCAGCGTATCCCTACCAGCTCTTTTGGTCGTGGCCGGTGATGTTGAGCTGCCCTTTCCATTACTGCCGGTTGGAGGAGTTTACCGGGGTACACGGCCATTACGATTTTCTCGAGCCCCTGGCCCCGCCCTCCACGGTCTATCCACCAGGTCATCCGGTGGCCGTCATGGATGCCCGGACCTGGCAGGGGCTGACCTGCGGCTACGTGGACCTGCCGCGACGACGAGTCCATGCCGGCGTCTGGTTCCGACTGCTACGCACCATCATCGACGAACTGTGCGCCACCATCTCTGAGTGTGGCACCGCCGCCCAAGTGATACGTGCTGTCTGGGAGAAGACAGGGTATGAGTATCGAGCTGGGATATGGACGTGGCGACCTTATGAACGTCTGCCGTGGTTCCAGCAAAGCAGGGTTCTTGAGGCGGCCGCAACCGCGATGCGTCTTCTCGAGTCGTCCGACCTTATCGGACGGGGCCAGCAGGCCGCCTTGTTTCTTCCCGAACCCGATGAGGAGGTTCATCCCGGGCGCCCGCGATCAATGAGACCTTCCCCGGTAAGTGCGTGGGTGGAATTGTGGCCGGCCCTTACCGACGCGATCGAGGAAGCCCAACGTGATCCGGAGATGGCCCGCCGTCTATTTAACTTCATCGTCGCTCTTCGCCGAAAAGCTGAGAAGTATGTGCAAAGTGTCCGAGACAATTTTGAGGACCTAGGTATCCCAACCAAATTTTAGTCACTTTATTCTTTTTTCATACCGTTCACTTAACGTAGAATAAATAACGCGTTAAGTGACAATTTTTGTGGACGTGGGCCCATGGTAAAAAAGTGTCACGTAAACGTTCGTATAAGTGATGGGAAATAGCTATGACTCTGATTGGTTACATGAGGGTTTCAAAAGCGGATGGGTCACAATCCACTGACTTACAGCGTGACGCCCTACTTGTTGCTGGAGTGGATCCAGATCACCTATATAAGGACAAGGCGTCGGGCAAAAAAGAAGATCGACCAGAATTAGCTTCGTGCCTGAAAGCACTTCGCCCCGGGGACACCTTGTTGGTGTGGAAGCTTGATCGGTTAGGTCGTAATTTGCGGCATCTGGTCAATATCGTTCACGATCTCACCGCCCGCGGCGTCGGACTCAAAGTACTCACCGGCCAGGGCGCGGCGATCGACACGACCTCGGCACAGGGCAAGCTGGTCTTCGGGATCTTCGCCGCCATGGCCGAGTTCGAACGTGAGCTGATCTCTGAGCGGACGAAGGCCGGTCTCGAGTCGGCCCGGTCCCGGGGACGCAAGGGTGGACGGCCATTCAAGATGACCCCCGCCAAGGTGCGGCTGGCGATGGCGTCAATGGGACATCCGGACACCAGCGTCGCGGCACTCTGCAAAGAACTCGGGATTACCCGTCAGACTCTCTACCGCCATGTCTCACCGACGGGGGAACTGTGCGAGGACGGGCGAAAGCTGTTGACCGGCGGGAAAAAGACGGATTCTGGCGTCGTCTAGAAACATCAAAAGGCGCTGACTCAACACGTAGGGCAAGACCAATTAGGGCTCCGGTGGCGATCTCGCCTAAACTTCAATATTATTAAAGTAGAGTTCAATAATATTGAGTTGGGTGGATGATGACCGACAACAATTGGATTGACGCACTATCGGATGCGGATCTTAAATTCGTGCGTTCTTTCATCCTCTCCTCCGGGAGTTTGAAGGAGCTGGCACGAGTCTATGACGTGTCCTACCCGACTATTCGACAACGCTTGAATCGCATCATCGACAAAGTCACGCTTGCCGGCACCGAGCAGGACCCGTTCATCCGTAACCTGCGCTCGTTCGCAGTCGACAGCAGGCTACCTGGAGAAACGACGGACTCAATCATCGAGCTCTACCGGACGTCAATGAAGGAGAAGAAAACTGATGAATGAGTTATTACCGGTCCTGGTTGGCGTTGTGGTCGTCTTTGGCGGCCACTACCTGCTGTCCCGGTTCGGCCCCACCTGGGCAGGGGCGGTTTTCCCGGTGACCTGGGTACTTCTTGTCGGCTGGTTGCTCTTTGAAGGGCAGATGAATTCCCTGCGTGACTGGCTCATGGCGGCCGTGGGATTCCTCTGCCTCCTGTCGGTGCACCGAGGAGTTTACCGTGCTCGAGAAGAAAAGTTTCAGCGTGAGAACGATAAAATCGACAACACGATCATCCAGTAGAACTGGTCACAGCACTCTCATGCCGCACGCCGTAGATCGACAAGGCCACCCGCCCCGAAAGAAGGAACCCTCTGCCAGGACGGCTCTCCTCTCCCTGGTAGCTGTGGTGGCAACCACGATTGTGGTTTTCGGCTCAGCGCTCGTCTGGCTCCTGCTCGTTTCCGAGCCTCGAGATTGGTTTGTCCCCGTCATCGTTGCCGCGATATGTCTGCATGCGCTAATCATCTTCACGCTCATCGCCGTAGTGCTACGCCGAGAAGGTCTGGGGTTGTCCGATATCGGATTTCATCGGCCAACTCTCCGGCTTCTACATCTGACCTGGCAGATCCCGGTCATTCTGATCCTCTTGATTTCAGTCCAGGGAATCATGTTCGTGCTGACCGGAATCGACCCGGCAAGCTATACAGACTCTCCTGCAGGCACCTCGTCTACGTCCCCGGTGACAGATATGACACCACTAACCATCGCTGCTGCTGTGGTCACTGTCGGGGTGCTGGTGCCTCTATGGGAGGAGATGCTTTTTCGCGGCGTGATCTTCGGATTCCTCCTGGGCCGGGGCGGGGTATTCACTGCGGTCGTGGCGAGCGCATTAATCTTCGCCCTCACCCACGTTGCTCCCATGCTGTTTGCTTACCTGTTCACCCTGGGTATTGCTCTCGGACTTCTCCGGGTCTTCCACCGAAATCTCTGGGGCCCACTGTTGCTGCACGCGGGAATCAACACTCTTGTTACGGCGGTATCCGCAGCAGCACTGGCGTAACCAGCAATTGTCCACGCTCGCCGGCAAGCAAAATCACCGCTCACAATCGTCAGCTATCAGCTACGAGTCTTTCACCTGCAAGAAAAAGTAGGCCACCTGTGCCAGCGGCTCCTGATCCTGACGATATTTTCCCCCTCGGGAGGATGATCCATGAGAGGTAGTGGCCGTCTATGGGTCTTTCTGGAACGCTGGGTTTATCCCCATCGGAGTCTCCTCGGCTAGCGCGAACACTTCGTCTTCCGAAAAGAACATCAGGCAAAGTCGGAAGTCACACCGCTCGGCCATGTGAGATGAGTTCATCTCGGTTGACTTCGGAGGCAATCAGGCGGGTCACGGCAAAAGGCACACGCACGAGAAATGCCGTGGCTAGGTAGCCGGCAGCACGAATCAACTCGGTGAGCATAGTGAACGGATCCTCAAGGTCGAGTAGCCGTACTGCAGGCAACGCCCACAGGACAACAGTGACGAACATCAGACCGACCATCGCGACAGTGAATCCGGACCGGCGGGCCCGGTGCAAGCGATCCAGCTGGTACTCATCCAGTTCACCCTCCCGGATATCTTGTTTCTGGACCTGCGAGCGCAGCGCAAACATGCTGAAGCTTGCCCCTATAGTCCCGACCACCCACAGGGTGAAGCCCCAACCCACGCTGATGAAATTAATCACGGCAGCCAGGATAATGAGGCCAGAGAGCCCGTCGGCGGCAAGTATCAAGAGATTGCGGCGGGCGACAATGGCGGGCGTCGTTGATCGGGGGGAGGTCTGTCTGGTGCTCATCACCGCTCCTTGGCGTAGATGTCTGCGGACATGGGTGTGAACTCAGTGCGGGAGAACACCGCTTCGACCGGTAGTTGGAATACTTCGCACATGCGGAAAGCCAAGTCAAGGCTGGGGTAGTAGTCGCCACGCTCCAGGGCGCCCACGGTTTGGGGGTTGGCCTCGATCAGTTCGGCGAGCTGCAGGCGTGACATGTCTCGTTCGGTGCGAAGAACCCGGATACGGTTATAGATAGGCCGTGAAGGACGTTTCTTTGGGCTCACACATCATAGTATTGTATAAAAGCAACGTTCTGTCAAGTTTTAGGGCGAGTCTGCCTCTCTTCGCAGGGAGTGAGCACCCGATCATTTCCTTCGTGTTCGCCTCACCGTGCTGGGTGGCACTGTCGTAACAGCGCCGTCGTCAGTTTTAGAAGTCAACTGGTAGCGCGGACATTTTCGTTAACTCCGGGATCGACCGGTCGGTCGTGGCCAAGTGTCATGTTGGGCGAAGCTGCATGGCTTCATCATGGGAGCAACCAGACATACACCTATGCCGGTAAAGAGGACTTCTGAGAATCGTGCAGACGACTTCTGGAAACAACAGTCTACCGGGCACTGCGCAAAGAAACTGGGGGCATTAGCTACGCGGCAGAAGGAACCCTCGACGTTCACATAACCGGACATTGCGGCAAAACGGCCCTCGGAATCTGTGCAATCGTCTTCTGACATTTGTGCAAATGCCTTCTGACCCTGACATATCCCGAGAGACAAACATCTACGCGTGAGAAAACCCCTCGAGCCTCAATCCCATCGATCACCGACTGGATTTGTTCCGCAGAGAACATGGGTCCTCCCCAGTCTGGGTATTCGGTGTGGTTGGAGAAATTTACCGTGTTAACCGACCAGACCTCATGGCCGAGCCTTTGCATTGGAAACACGGCTGCTGAGTTCCCTACATGCCCATACGCCACTGCGGACTGGATCGACAGGATGTTCATTAGATTTCGCGGACTTCAAACTGCAGGCGCGGGTTGGCGTATGCCTCTTGGGACTCGATGAGGAGGAGTTCTGGCGAATCAGCCTCGTAAGTTGCCTCGACTAGGTCAAACACTGATGACGCGGTTTTCGCCAAAGCATCCGCCGCATCGCCGGAATTAATGTAATGCCCAGTAAACAAGGCCGCAGTAACGTCGCCGGAACCGTTGCGCTTGAAGGGAAGATAAGGCGTTTCGACAATCCACTTGCCCTTGTCGTCGACAACGAGCATTTCGACGGTTCCTGATTCTCGGTCGGGCCTCAAAACACTAGTGACCAGAACGGTCGAAGGGCCCATCTCACGGGCTGCTTCCACGGCTTTGAGGGTCGAATCCAGATCAGTCGCCTCCATCCCAGTGAGGTAACCCAGCTCGAACTGATTGGGTGTGATGATGTCCGCCACTGGAACAACTTTGTCGCGCAGCAAAGGCGGAATGTTATCAGAAACGTGGCAGCCCGACTTTGCGTTGCCCATAACCGGATCGCACGCGTACACCGCGTTTGGATTAGCAGCTTTAACTCGTGCAACAGCATCGATGATGACGTCCGCAATATCGTCGCCACCTTGGTAGCCGGACAAGACAGCGTCCACTTCACCCAAAACTCCACGGTTCTCGATGCCTCGGATCACACTCGCAACGTCGGAAGCAGGAATCATAGGACCTCCCCAGTCGCCGTAGCCGGTGTGGTTTGAGAAGTTCACCGTATACACCGGCCATACCTCGTGGCCAATGCGCTGAAGAGGGAACACGGCTGCGGAGTTGCCAACATGACCGTAGGCAACTGCGGACTGAATCGAGAGGATATTTTTCATGCCCTCTATGATGCCCCTCACTGCTATACGGCTGCGAATCAGGGTGAGTTATTTCTCGCCCTGGTCGTCACCTTCCGACTCCGCAAGCGCTGGAACATCAACCAAGACGCTGCGTACCTTCATGCGGCCTCGGCGATCACGTCCGCCCTCCGCGGTGAAACGCACGCCCTCAATGTCCACGTGCGAGCCTGGAAGAGGGACTCGTCCAAGGCCGTAAGAGATAAGTCCTGCAACGGTGTCGACTTGGCCCACAGTGTCATCGTCGAATTCGAGTTCGAAGCCTAAGTGATCGTCGAGGAACTCCACTAGATCCTCAAGGGAAAGGCGAGCCACTGCGCGGTACTGGCGAGGGGCGATTTCTTCGATCGGCGCAACCTCGCTCTCGTCGTATTCGTCGGTGATTTCGCCAACGATCTCTTCGAGAATGTCTTCCATGGTGACAAGGCCGGCGATGCCGCCGTATTCGTCGACAAGCAAAGCCATGTGTGTGTTATCACGCTGCATTTCATGCAAAAGCTCGTCGAGCGGCTTGGACTCCGGAACGAAAAACGGTGCGCGCACGATGTCGGCAACGGGCACACCACGTCCGCCGTCGGTGCGGTGGTAGGTTTCGGCGACGATGTCTTTAAGGTATGCGACACCAATGATGTCGTCGACGTTTTCGCCGATGATCGGCACGCGCGAGTGCCCTGAGCGGATCATTAGGTTAGTCGCCTGACCAGCAGACTTGTCGGCTTCAAGCCAAATCATCTCGGGACGTGGCACCATGACGTTCTTTGCGAATGTCGAGGCGAGGTCGAAGATGTTTTGGATCATGCGACGTTCGGTGACTTCGACGATGCCGTGTTCTTGCGCAATATCGACCATTTCGCGCAGCTCAACTTCCGTGGCATAAGGTCCGTCGCGGAAGCCGTGGCCAGGGCTGATGAGATTGCCAATCCAGATAAGCAGCTTCGAAAGAGGGCCCATAATTCGATTGATCACCGCGAGCACTTGCGCAGAGTGCAGGGATACCGAATACGGATTGCGTTTGCCCACCGTGCGGGAAAACGTACCGACCACACCGAACGTCAAGAGGGTCACTGCGGCGATCGCTGCAGTAATCGCCCAAGCATCCGAGCTGATGAGGTCCATCGTCATCATCGCGGCAAACACTGCAGCGGTTGCGTCAAGGATCGTTTTGATCATCACCAGCAGGTTGATGTGGTTTGCACGGTAATTTAGCACGCGAAGTAGGCCCGGCGCGCCTCGGACCTCGTCTTTGACCATGTTCTCCACCCGCGCGCGCGAAATGGAGCTGACCGCCGCCTCAACCGTTCCCACCAGTCCAGAAAGCAGCATCGCCACGATCGCGACGATGCCATAGAGGGCCCATACCTCCACTAGTTCTCGCCCTCTTCTTGCTTAGCGACGAGCCCATCCAGTTCCACCCGATCCGCCGCCGAGGGGAACGCGTGCTTTCCCGCTGGCTTCGGCTGGTACTCGGTATCTCGGCCGGCGAGGTCGTCGTACCAGTCGGCGAGGATTTCGTTCTGCAGGGCGAACATCTCGCGTTCGTCGGCGGGCGTGGTGTGGTCGTATCCCAAAAGGTGCAGGCACCCGTGCACCGTCAGCAGCGCAAGTTCATGCCCGAGAGGGTGTCCCGCGGCGCGCGCCTGTTTGTCGTCGAATTCCGGGCAGAGAATGATGTCGCCGAGCATCGCGGGCCCTGGCGACGCGGCATCGGGCCGTCCGCCTCCCGGAGTCAGCTCGTCCATGGGGAAGCTCATGACGTCGGTTGGTCCCTCGAGGTCCATCCAGCGCACATGCAAATCAGCCATCGTGTCGGTGTCAACCAGGGTAATGGTGACCTCGGTGTCTGGATGAACGTCCATTGCCGAAAGCGCGTAGGAACAGACGTCGACAAGCATCTCTTCATTGATGCCGTCGTAGCCAGATTCGTTAAGTACTTCGATGCTCATTAGGATTCCTCATTTGTGCCCGCTTGAGGGGCTGTGTTTTTTGCCTCGTGCTTTGCATCGTAGACATCGTATGCATCCACGATGCGGCCAACGAGGGAGTGTCGAACGACATCGCCCGATCCGAGTTCCGCGAAATGGATGTCCTCCACTCCGCTGAGAATGCGCCGTACCAGGCGCAAGCCCGAGATTTGGCCGCGCGGCAAGTCCACCTGGGAGATGTCACCCGTGACGACCATTTTTGTGCCAAATCCAAGGCGGGTCAAAAACATTTTCATCTGCGCCGGGGTGGTGTTCTGTGCCTCGTCGAGGATCACAAAGGCGTCGTTGAGGGTGCGTCCGCGCATGTACGCCAGGGGTGCCACTTCGATGATGCCGGCCTCCATGAGTTTCGGAATCATCTCGGGGTCGAGCATGTCGCGCAGGGCGTCGTAAAGGGGGCGTAAATAGGGGTCAATTTTATCGTTCAGGGTGCCGGGCAAAAATCCCAGCTTCTCCCCCGCTTCGACAGCTGGACGGGTCAAAACGATGCGCTTGACCTGCTTAGACTGTAGCGCCTGCACGGCTTTTGCCACGGCGAGGTAGGTCTTGCCCGAACCAGCCGGGCCGATTCCGAAGACGATGGTGTTTTCGTCGATTGCGTCGACATAGGTCTTCTGACCCGCGGTTTTCGGGCGGATCACTTTGCCCCTGCGCGAAACAATCTCCGCACCGAGCATGTCCGCAACCGAATCCGGATTATCAGTCTCCATGATATTCACCGCGTGCGTGACAGCATCAGGGGAGATAACCACACCTCGACGCGCCATGGATTCCAACTCCGCTAACACTCGCGCCGCGCGAGCCACCGCATGTGATGGCCCGCGCAGGGACACCCCGGTTCCTCGGGCGAAAAGGTCGACCCCGACGAGGTTGCCGAGCACTTTCAGATTCTCGTCGTTAATCCCGAACACCGACTGCTCGTAGGCAGAATCCAGCTGAACTGCATGCGACATTACCTCTGTCATGCGTCACAGCCTACCAGCGGGTTGTCAACGCACCGATGGCAGCAAGCCCCACCGCAGCCGCCGTCGCCGTGCGCAACACCTCAGGCCCCAGCTTGACGCTTGTGGCCCCTAATAACTCCAGCTCATCAGCACCGATGCCACCTTCAGGGCCCACAATGAGGAAGACATGATCGGCGAAAATGATGTCTTTGAGGGAGCGTTCAGCATCTTCGTGCAAAACGAGCGCTTGCTTGTCGACGATCGCCTCGCGCAGCTGGTTTGTCGTTACCGGGTCGTGGATCGCGGGGACGAATGCGCGGCGCGACTGTTTGGCAGCTTCACGGGCCGTGGCCTGCCATTTCTCGACATTCTTGGCCACTCTTGGCCCCTGCCAGCGCGCAATCGTGCGATGCGAGATCCACGGGATGATGTCGTCGGCCCCAGCTTGGGTGGCAAGATCAACGGCCAGCTCAGACCGTTCGGACTTTGGGATCGCCTGGACGATCGTGACCCGCGGAGAGGGCCGATTTTCAATGCCGTGCTCTACGATGTCGCCGGTGAGCATATCCTTGCCGGTGGTGGCGGTGACGTGCAAGCGTGCCCAGCTACCGTGGCCGTCGACGAGCATAACTTCTTCGCCTGGCTGGATGCGTTTGACGGTGACTGCGTGGCGCCCCTCTGCACCTGCAAGTTGGCCGGAGAGGGGCGATTCTGTGATGAAGTACGGCAGCGACATGTTTTAGCGCTTAAAACGGTCGCGGATGCGGCTGAAGAAGTTTCCGTCGCCTTGGTCCGTTTCGATCTCGGTGATGTCGTTGTCTCGCGCGGTGCGGAGCTTCTCTAGGGCTTCGCGGGACTTATCATCAAGGTCGGTTGGGACGGTGACTTGCACGTGGGCGATCAAATTGCCACGACCTTCTGCGCGCAGGTGTGGCATGCCTTCGCCTTCGAGGACGATTTGCTCGTTGGGCTGGGTGCCTGCGGGGACATTGATGGTGAAGTCCTTGCCGGCTAGGTCAGTGCCATCGATGTCCACGCCGAGGGCGGCATCGAGCATCGGCACGCGGAGCTTCATGTGGAGGTTGTCGCCTTCGCGGTAGTAGGTGTTGTGGCGCTGGGTCGTCACCTCGACGTAAAGGTCGCCGGCCGGCCCACCGCCGTGGCCGACTTCGCCTTGTCCCGCCATGCGGATGCGCATGCCGTCAGAGATGCCAGCCGGCACGGTGACGGTCAGGTCGCGGCGTGCACGCATCCGGCCCTCACCACCACACTTCTTGCACGGATCGGGGATAATTTCGCCGAAGCCCTGGCATTTTGGACAGTCCATGGTGGTCATGACATTGCCAAGGAAGGAACGCTGCACTTCTTGGACCTGGCCTGCTCCCTGGCAGTGGTCACAGGTGACGGGCGCCGCCTTGGATTCGGAGCCGGTTCCTTGGCAGGAGTCGCAGACCACCGCGGTGTCTACGGTGACGGATTTCTTCACGCCAGCGAATGCTTCTTCGAGGCTAATGGTGGTGCGCAATAGTGCATCAGCACCAGGCTGGACACGGGAGCGCGGGCCACGCGCGCCGCCACCTGCGCCGCCGAAGAAGGCCTCGAAGATGTCGCCGAAGCCGCCGAAACCGCCGGCGCCTCCAGGCATTCCGCCCCCTTGTTCCATTGGGTCGCCGCCCATGTCGACGATGCGTCGCTTCTCAGGGTCGGTGAGCACTTCTTGTGCTACGGAAGCTTCGCGAAATTTCTCCGCGGCTTCCTCGCTTGGATTCACGTCTGGGTGGTACTTACGCGCGAGTCGTCGATAAGCCTTCTTAATCTCGGCATCGGAGGCGTTCTTGTCCACCCCGAGAATCCCGTAGTAGTCACGAGCCACAGTTATAAATCCTTCTATCTAATAAGTTTGTTATTCGCCTGCAAGGACGCGGCTGATGTAGCGCGCCACGGCGGCAACCTTTTGAATGGTACCGGGGTAGTCCATGTATGTGGGACCGAGCACCCCAAGGCCGCCGAGAGTTTCCCCGTCGGAGCCATACCCGGCCGTCACCACTGAGGCGCGGTGCAGCTCGATTTCTTCGTTTTCTTCACCGATGCGCACACTCACGCCACCGAGCTCCGGCACGTTGGCCAGCAATTTCAGCACGACGACTTGTTCTTCCAGCGCGTCGATGACCTCATGCAGCGAGCGCGGCAGATGGGTGAGGTTTGCGGCACCCGCGATGATGAGCCTGTCGGTGGGTTTTTCCACCAGCGTCTCAATCAGCACGGTCGCCGCCCGCATCACGTGGTCGGCGATTTCTACGGGCGCAGCCACGGCAAGCTCGGCGAGCGAGGCCGAAGCGTCGGTGAGCGTTTTGCCAAAGAGCGCGCCGTTGAGCAGGTCGCGTAGGGCAAACACGCCGGCATCGTCGATCGGTCGTGCGAGCTCCACGTTGCGTTGATCAACGCGCCCGTTGTCGGTGATCAGCACTAGTAGCAGCCTGTGCGGGGAGAGCGCCACCACCTCACAGTGCTTCACGCGAGACACGGTGAGGGTCGGCAATTGAACCACCGCGGCTTGGCGCGTGATTTGCGCGAGCAGCTGCGCCGAACGCCGCAAAACGTCCTCTAGGTCAACGCCACCTTCGATGAAATCGATGATCGCCCGGCGTTCCACCGCGGATAGCGGCTTGATGTCGTGCAAACTATCTACAAACGCTCGGTAGCCTTTTTCGGTGGGCATCCGCCCGGACGATGCGTGTTGCTGCTGGATGAACCCTTCTTCTTCCAGCACCGCCATGTCGTTGCGGATGGTCGCCGACGACACTTTAAGGTTATGCCGATCGACCAGCGCTTTCGAGCCGACGGGTTCTTGAAGGGCAATGAAGTCAGCCACGATCGCACGCAAGACCGCTTGGCGTCTTTTTTCGGTCGCACTGGCCATATCTGGCACTCTCCTTCCCTGACTGCTAACCCTACTGTAATCCTCGATTACTCAGCTGCCAAGATATCGGTGATGATGCCGTCGGCAAGCAGCCTGCCGTGATTGGTCACACGCACACGCTTATCGACGACCACCCTGCCCGCTTCCTCGTGTAACGCCAAGACGGACTCAGCGCCGGGGCCTATCCACTCGCGCGGGATTCCTTCCTTCAGACGCAGGCCCAGCATGATCTTTTCCATGTGCTCGTCGGCTTCGGTGAGCTGCTCACGGTCTTGGATCGGGAGCTCGCCTGCAGCAAGCATCTCGTTGTATTTCTCGGGCCGCTTAACGTTATAAAAGCGCTCGTTACCCACGTAACTGTGCGCGCCAGGACCTGCTCCCCACCAGCGACCCCCGCGCCAGTAGATCAGGTTGTGCTGGCATTCTCCGCCGGCCTTGGCCCAGTTGGATACCTCGTACCACCCGAAACCTGCGTCCTCCAAGGTAGAGGAAATGATGTTGTATCGGTCCGCGTAAGTGTCTTCGCTTGGAGCCGGCAACTCACCCCGACGGACCTTGCGTGCCATGGCGGTTCCGTCTTCGACAATCAGACTGTAGGCACTGACGTGGTCCACGTCGGCGGAAAGAATATGGTCCAGGGTGCGGCGCACGTCGTCGTCGGTTTCGGTGGGCGTGCCGTAGATCATGTCTAGGTTGACGTGCTCAAAACCTGCGCGCTTGGCTTCTTTCGCAGCCTCCACCGCACGACCAGGCGTGTGCGTCCGATCAAGCACCTTCAAGATCGGCGTAGAGGCAGACTGCATGCCCAGGCTCACGCGGGTAAAGCCGGCCTCGCGGATGCCTGCGAAAAATTCTGGGCTTGTCGATTCTGGATTTGACTCCGTGGTCACTTCCGCGTCGGAAGCCAATCCAAAAGACTCCCTCACTGCGGTCAAAATGCGGGCGAGGCCTTCGTCGCCAAGCAAGCTCGGCGTGCCGCCACCGATGAACACGGTGTCAGCAACAGGTCCTTCGGCTAGTGCCAACTCGCGCTCAAGACTGTCTAGGTACTGGCCGTAGGAGGAATCAACCTCAGTGGGCGTGTAGGTGTTGAAGTCACAGTAGCCGCAGCGGGTCGCACAAAATGGGACGTGAATGTAGACGCCGAAAGCCATAGATTAAGCCCCGCGCAGCGAACGCTTCGCAGCCACCTTGGCCACGATCGCGTCGATGCGAGCACGTTCCTCCAAAAACGCCGGCGGGTTGGAGCCACGCATGGTGCGCGCGAATGCCGGATGGTCGTGCACCACGGTTTCGATCCAACCAGTCACGGCGACTCGAACGATGTCGCCGATCCGGGCGTAAAGGTGAGGCAGGGACACGACGCCGAGCTCGCGAGCGACCATGTCGGTTTGCTCAAGCACAAACTCGACAATTTCGCTTAAGTGCTGGGTGACCAAGTCTGTACGAGAAATCAAGCTGGTCTGCATGTCGTCGACGCGCAAAAGAGCGCCGCTGACTGGGAAAAGCTCTTCGAGGCCTCGCGCATCAAGCAGCTCCGGCTCGGGGACCTTTTCCTCATCCGAGGCAGATGCTGAGAGCACGCCTGCCCGCACGCCGGAGGTCAGTGCCTGGCGCAGGCCGATGAGCTCGCCGATGATAGCGCGGGCATCCACGCGGGCGTCCTCGATGATTTCGTTGAATTCCGCCAGGCAGTCCTCGGTAAGTTCCCCGTCATAATCGGCGATTGCTTCCGCGAGGTGCTCGATGTATTCGGCCACCTCATCGCCGATGTTGTAGATCTCTTGGGTCAGTTCACGGTGGCGCAACGTAGCCGCGATTTTTTGCACCGAGACCCCCTTCAAATGGATTCAAGTAAAGCTTGAGAGTTTGACTTCCGCAATAGGACTCTATTGCACTCAAGTGTGAAAATCCGGACGGCGCGCCGGAGATTCTTATCGCTTGTACAGCTTGTCGATATCTTCGGCGAAGCGCTGGAACACAACATTGCGCTTGACCTTGAGCGTTGGGGTCAGCTCATTGTCTTCCTCGGACAAATCACGGTCTAGGATCCGGAACTTCTTGATCTGCTCGGCGTGGCTCACGGTGGCGTTGGCCATATTCACCGCGTCTTGAACTTCCGCACGCAAGGCGATGTCCTCGGCCAAATCGCGGACCTGCTTGTTCTCAGGGATATTGCGATCGGCCTTCCAGCGCGCCAGCTCGTCCGAGTCGAGGGTAACCAAGACCCCCACGAACGGCTTGCCGTCGCCGACGACCAGCGCCTGCGAAATCAACGGAGCCTGGCGGATGATCTCCTCCATCGGCTGCGGCGAGATGTTTTTGCCGCCCGCGGTGACGATGAGATCCTTCTTGCGTCCCGTTATTGTGATGAAGCCGTTGTCGTCGATCTCACCCAGGTCGCCGGTGTTAAACCAACCATCTACCAGCGATTCCTTGGTTGCTTCGTCGTTGTTCAAGTAGCCGGTAAATACGCCGGCACCCTTGATCAGGATTTCGCCGTCGTCGTTGACCATCGCCGAGTATCCGCCCACAGGCTTGCCGACAGAGCCGATTTTGGTCTCTTCCCCAAAGTTCACAGCGGCAGCGGCGGTGGTTTCTGTCAGACCATAGCCCTCGTACGCCGGCACGCCCATTCCTCGGTAGAAGTGCCCAAGCTCGGGGCTCATCGCCGAGCCACCGGTAATGCAAAAGTCCACTTGGCCGCCAAGCGCATCCTTGATCTTGCTGTAGACGAGCTTTTCAAACAGATTGCGCTGCACCTCGAGCTTGCGAGAAGGGCCGGCCTCGGTGTCCAGTGCCTTGGAATATTCGATCGCTACTTTCTCTGCACGACGGAAGAGTCCAGCCTTGATCGCGCTGCCATCAGCCGCCTTGTTGTAGGCAGCGTTGCGCACTTTTTCAAACACGCGCGGAACACCCAGCACAAGGTGCGGTCGCGTGCGCTGCAGCTCCATCGTGAGAGTGCCCGGATCATTCCAGTGCGACTGGGTGCCACCAGCGATGGTCACGGCGAGGGAGACCGCACGCGCCAGGACGTGAGCCATCGGCAGGTACGTCACCATGCGCATGCCGGGACGTGCAATCGCACCAATCGGGTGAGTCTGCAGACCGCGAATCTGGTGGATCCAGTTCTTGTGCGTCAAGATGCAGCCCTTTGGCTTGCCCGTGGTACCTGAGGTGTACACCAGCGAACCAAGATCATCCTGCTTCACATTGCGGATGCGCTCATCCACCGCTTCGTCGGTAATGTTGCGCCCCTCAAACTTCAGGGTGTCGATCGCAGACGCATTCAATTCCAGTACGCGGCGCAGCTTGGTTGGCGAGCCGATGATGCGCGGTGAGCCTTCGTCGTCAAGCACGAGGTTGGTCATGAGATCGGTGTGCTCGCGTGATTCGGTGATCGCCAGGACGGCGCCGGAGTCTTCGATAATCCACTGCACCTGGCTGCCTGACGACGATGGGTAAATCGGTACGACAGCGCCGCCGGCCGCCCAAATCGCATAGTCCAAAAGGCTCCACTCATAGCGGGGGGTAGAAAGCAGTGCTACGCGGTCGCCAGGCTCTACCCCGGCGTTGATCAGGCCTTTGGCTACTTCATAGATCTCGTCGAGGAATTCGCCCGCGGTGACGTTGACCCACTCATAGTTGTGGGGGCGGGTAAATAGAACCAGATGAGGGTTGGCCCGGCACAGTCCGATCAGTGCGCTGAGGCACGTTTCTGTGGGCGCCACCGTGAAATCGGCGGGTGTTTCGAAGAACGCTTGAGACATGGCCGGGGCCTTTCTGGATTTTGTACGGGTTCTAGTTGTTCTACCCTACCTTCGCCCGTCGGCTTATCGGTAGAAAGACGGCGCGAGCCGGTTTTCTTTGGCAAGATGGTGCTTTGTGATGAACGTAGAGCTTTTGAACACCCTTGCCAACGCGTACGGACTGTCCACGTCCTACACGGATTCCGAGGGCAAATTGGTCACCCCACCTGCGGAGACGCTGTTGAAGCTCCTGCGCTCAATCGGTGTTGACCTTTCAGAAGAGCCTTCTGACGACGAGCTGCATCAGGCTCTCGAGCGCCACCGAATTGTCGAGTCGACACGTCCACTCCCCGCTTCCGTCGTTGCCGTGGCCGGCGAGGAGAAGCAGTTCAACGTGCATGTCCACCACGGAGCCCCGGCTAATGTGTGGGTCACGCTCGAAGACGGCACCCGTCGCGAGTGCTACCAAGACGAAAACTGGTCCCAACCCGTCGAGCGTGACGGCATCCAGTGGGGCGAGGCAACCTTCCACCTGCCGGGAGACCTTCCCTTGGGCTGGCACCGCCTGCATCTCGAATCCAACGGAGACCAGCAGTACACCACTTTGATCATTACGCCCGATCGCTTGTCGACGACCGACCGCTACATCGACAGCCCCGTCTACGGCGTAATGGCGCAGCTGTACTCTGTCCGTTCGCAGAAATCCTGGGGCATCGGCGATTTCAACGACCTTGGCCAGCTGGCAGAGGTCTTGGCGAAAAACGGTGCAGACTTCCTGCTTATCAACCCGGTTCATGCGGCGGAGCCTTTCCCACCGGTAGAGGATTCCCCGTACTTGCCGACGACCCGGCGCTACGTCAACCCGATTTACATCCGCGTGGAAGACGTGCCGGAGTTTGGCAACCTCGACGAAGAGGCGTTGACCCAGGTTGGCGAAATTGCTTCTGCCCTGCGTTCAACGAACACCTCCGCAGATGTCATCGAGCGCAACCCGATTTACGACGCGAAACTGTCCACGCTGCGCGAGATCTTCTTCACCCAGTTCAGCGCTGAGCGTACTCTCGAATTCGAGGACTTCATCGCGGAGCAAGGAGAAGGCCTTGAAGCCTTCGCCGAGTGGTGCGCACGACAGGAGCTTACCTACGGCCCGGACGCTAACCGCCACGCGGTTGACGACGAGGTTCACGAGCTCGCACGTTTCTACATGTGGCTGCAGTTCCTTGCCGATGAGCAACTCGCGGAAGCTCAGGAACGGGCGAAGAAGGCCGGTATGAAGATCGGCATTATGACCGACCTCGCGGTGGGCGTTCACCCAGGTGGCGCCGATGCCAACACCCTGGCGCATGTGCTTGTGCCTGATGCCTCGGTAGGCGCGCCGCCAGACAACTACAACCAACACGGCCAGGATTGGTCGCAGCCGCCGTGGAACCCAGTGCGCCTAGCCGAAGAGGGCTACGGCCCTTGGCGCGACTTGCTGGCAACCGTGCTGCGAAACTCCGGCGGTATTCGCGTCGACCACATCCTCGGACTGTTCCGCCTGTTCTGGATGCCACGTATGGAGCCACCGACAGTGGGCACCTACATGCGTTTCGATCACGAAGCAATGCTCGGAGTGCTGGCTCTTGAGGCCGAACGCGCAGACGCTGTCGTCGTTGGTGAAGACCTTGGAACCTTTGAGGACTGGGTGCAAGATGCCCTCGCCGCCCGTGGCGTAATGGGCACTTCGGTTCTGTGGTTCGAGTCGTCACCGTCGCAGGAAGGTCCTCGTTTACAGCACGAATACCGTCAGCTAGCACTGTCGTCGGTGGGCACTCACGATTTGCCTCCAACCGCTGGCTACCTCGCTGGCGTACACAACGAGCTGCGCGAACAACTTGGCCTGTTGGATGACGATCTAGAAGAGGTAGATGCGACTGACGCGAAGTGGCAGGGCGAGGTCCTTGACGCTGCGCGCCAGGCCGGAGCTTTTGAAGGAACCGCGCTGGCGAACATGACATTTTCGGATCGCTCCCGCACCCACCGCGGCGACATCGACGATCTCTTGGTTGGCCTCAACCGCTATATCGCGGGCACTTCGTCTGCTTTGACGTGCACCAACTTGGTGGACATGGTGGGCGATCGTCGCGTGCAGAATCAACCCGGCACCAATTCGGAACAGTACCGCAATTGGTGCATCCCGCTGACTGATGGCAATGGCAAGTCCGTGCTCATCGAGGATCTAGCATCGCTGGATTTGTTCAAGCGCGTCGCAGAGGCATCGAAGCGCTATTAACAAGCATTAGAAGAGCCCGATCAGTCCCGCTACCACGACTAGCGCGAGGAGAATCCACAGCGACTGGGTGACCCGGGACTGCGGGTACTTCCGCTTTGCTTTCGGAAGCTTCATGTCTTGCTTCCGCAGATTTTCAGGGTTGGCCATAATCTGCCACCTTACTGTTTCTTTTTGAGTTTCCCGAATAGCGCCCCAAGGCGATCAATCGCGCTTAAAAGGAGCACCGCACCTACGCCCGCCAGCGGCATGATGACAAGCAGCATGACGGGTAATTGGATCCAGATGCTGGCTTGGGTGAGATCAACAAGTAGCTCTCCCATTATGACCCCGCCTTAGATGTCGACACCGGCTAGCCCGCGACGCTCGAGAAGCGGTTGCACATCCTTGTCCCTGCCACGGAACGCGCGGTAGGCCTCAGCGTAGTCGCTCGCAGCACCGCGCGACAGGATCGTGTCCCGGAACAGTTGGCCTGTTTCCCTGTTGATGCCCCGCTCCTCTACCAATCGGTACCCATCAGCGTCGAGCGCTTCCGCCCAGAGGTATGAGTAATAGCCCGCCGAATACCCGCCAGCAAAGATGTGGTTGAACCAGGTCGAACGGTAGCGCGGTTCCAACCCGTCAATGTCTAATCCAAGTTGCCGCAATGACTCTGCTTCGAATGCGTCGATGTCGGTGGGAATCTCGTCGTCAAGCGAGTGCCAGGCAAGATCGATCGCGCTCGCAGCGAGGTATTCAGCCGTGGCAAAGCCTTGACCGAACTGCCGCGACGCTACAACGGCCTCCATGAGGGAGTCTGGAATGACCTCACCGGTGTCCACGTGGCGCGCGTAGTTGCGCACAATCTCTGGAGCAAAAGCATAGTTTTCGTTGATCTGCGACGGGAACTCGACCCAGTCACGCGGAACACTGGTGCCCGACAGAGTCGGGTAGCGCACATCAGACAGCAGACCGTGTAGCGCATGGCCAAATTCGTGGAAAACTGTGGTGACATCATCGATTGACAGCAGATTGTCCGTCACGCTCATCACATTCACCACAACCGGTTTGGTCCCAGCAAGCCGCGATTGATCAACGAATGAACTCATCCACGCGCCACCGCGCTTCGAAGGCCGCGCCCGGTAATCGGTGAGCAGCAGGCCAAGGCCTGCGCCGTCATGGTCGATGACCTCCCATACGTCGACATCGTCACGGTAGCCTGAAAGATCATCTCGCTTCTCGACGACAATCCCGTAGAGCTTGTGCGCCGCGTAGAACACCCCATCGCGTAATACTTGGTCAAGCGGGAAGTACTTGCGCAGCTCGGCCTCATTGACGTTGAGCTCTCGTTCGGCGCGCTGCGCCTGCCAGTAGGGCCAGTCGGCGCCGTCAAGATCATAGCCGGCAAGCTCGGCCGCGAGCTTGCGTTCGGCCTCTGCATTCGCTGCCGCAGCGGGTGCGAGATCAGCGATGAGGTCACGCGCGGACTGCGCATCTCCTGCCGTTTCCTCGGCGATGACAAAGTCGGCGTGGGTCTTGTAACCCAGTAGCTTGGCGCGCTCCTGGCGCAGCCGCACCGACTCTAAGACGATGTCACGATTGGATTCTTTGCCGCGGCTGCGAGAAGCATCGAAAAGCTTATGGCGGGATTCCTGGGATTCCAGCTGCGACTGGGCGGACTGCGTGGTCGGCAATTCAATGGGAATTACGTAGTCGCCCTTTTCAGCATCCAAGGCTGCGGCGATGCGTTCGTCGGAAAGCCCTGCGAGGTCGTCGGCCGAATCGAAGCGGACAGCGAGTTTTGTCGTATCGGAGAGGAGATTGCGGCCAAACTTTTCTGACAGCTCCGAAAGGCGCTGGTTAATCTCGGACAGCCGGGTTTTCCCAGCCTCATCCAAGTCAGCACCACGGCGCTGGAACGCACGCACGAGCTTGTCATGCAAACGCTGCGATTCCTCATCAGAGGGAACCTCGACCTGAAGAATACGGCGGTACAGTTCGGCGTTTTGGTAGATCGCGTCGGCGTGGTTGGACAGTTGCGGGACCATCCAATCGGCAACGCGGTCGAATTCTTCAGTGGCGTCGGTGCCTTGTAGGTTAAAGAACCAGGCGGTGACGCGCTCAAGGTCCGCGCCAGCAAGCTCGAGGGCTTCAACAGTATTGCTCCAAGTAGCCACCGGCTCGTTGAGAATGTGGGCGACTTCTTCGTTGTGCCTTTTAAGTGCTACCGGTAATGCCTGCTCTACATGTGCGAGACTAATCGAGCGGAAGTCTGGGAGTTGATAAGGAAGCTCGGATGGCGACAGCAAAGGATTGGTGCTCATGGCTCTCCATGGTACGGGGTTACTAATCGGCCTGGAATTTACCCCTTAGATCGCAAATTATTCATTTCTGCCTCAATATTATCCACGTTTACAGTTGTATTACCCCTTTGGGATAACCCTCGGGGTTACACTCCAAAATCCCTGCTCTGTCAATTGTCGCATTAAGAGAAAAAGCGATACTCTCAAGTACTACACAGGTCTTTAAGGCTGACACACAGCAAGGAGTAAGCGATGAGTATGCCGACCACTTCATTTCCCGGCACACCCCGCATCACTAAAGTCGACGGAGCGCTCCGGCAGGAAATCGTGGACCAGGACGGCAATGACGTCACCCACTTGAGTGGGGATTACGTCCTTGACCTCCTCTTTGACACGTGCGGCACATCACGCCACGCAGTCGAAAGCTTCCGCGGGATGACGTGCAAGTTACGCTCCACCGACCAAAATTCCGTGCAGTGGACTATCCACAACACTGCGGACGAGCACGTTGCCGACCTAAAGCTGTACCGACGGCTGGAACCAGGAATTAATCCTGAAGCAGACATTCTCAGCAATGCTTCCTTTGTTCAGACTCCTACGCTTGAGCACACGCTGTCCTGCCACATTGACCACATTCCGGTCACCATTGGCCTTATCACTTCTCCCCTCCCAGGCGATAGCGCAGCAGACATTACGCAAGACTTCGTCTCTGCCGGTCTCTATTCCCACCATTGCCTGCAAAAGCTCGGCGAAATCGTCCGCGTGATGCACGATGCGATGCTTCTTGGATTCAGCACCACCGCCATCGACGCAGCACACTACCGGGAAAAGCTCACCAGCTACTTCGACTCGCTTATCCAACAGGCTCCTGATCTGCAGAAATACAAAGATTTCTTTGACAGACTCTGCGCGGCGATTGACGGCGAAGTCTCGGTTCAACGCGTCCACGGCCAGCTCACAGTGTCCCATCTCCAGTCCGATCTGAATGACTGGTGGATCACAGGCTTCGGGGGCAATCCAGAGCTACCCTACGCGCAACGGCGCGAAATGAATTCCCCGCTTTGGGATCTCGCTACATTGCAAGTATCCAACGAGTTGATTGCTGGCGATCCCGTCTGGTCTGACATGGTGTGCGCGGCGATGTTCGAGGGTTACGGGGGTAGCGTTTGCTCCCCCTATTTACCGCCTTGCAGGCTCTCGCTTATGCCGAATTCACGGTTTATGACATGGATCCCGGCATCACCTATAAGACCACTCCGCTGGAACTTATGCAGAGCCTGAAAGAAAGCGTAGCCAAAAACAAGGAAAATATTACTGCAAGCTAGGTCACGCAATAGTTCACCACTGGTTGGTAATTTGTAGGTATGCAAGCTGCCGAAGTTACTTGTCCCGCTGGCACCGTCGTTGGCATAAGCGACGGAGTCGTCGACACGTTTCATTCCATCCCATTCCTGCGCACCGCAGCCCCTTTCATGGATGCTGAGCCTGCTCACACCGGGATTCTTATCGACGCATCCCAGCCCCGCCCTGACGATATCGCTTTGACAATCACGACACCGGCAGGTGCCTCTGACACGAATGATTACCCAGTCATCGCCTACATTCATGGTGGACGCTTCGAATCAGGAACACATGAGGATCCGCGTGCAGACGGCTATGCCAACGCAACGCAGGGCATCGTGCAGGTGCAGATCGGGTACCGCGTTGGCCTGGAAGGATTCACCCGATTCCCCGGGGACACTCCCCACCACTATCGCGGTATCGACGATTGCAATCTCGCTTTGGAATGGATCCAGAAGAACATCGAGGCATTCGGCGGTGATCCCACAAACGTCACGATCGTCGGTCAGTCCGCAGGCGCTACCACCGCGCTGTGGTTGGCTCGCAAGGACCATTACCGCGGCGCTTTTCGACGAATCGTCGCGATGAGCCCATGCTTCCCGCGCCAAAGCTACGACGATCGCAAGTCCGACCTGAGCTTCGCCTTTGGCGGAATGCGACTAAGCCGGGAGAATCTGTCCAAGGCGAGCCCGCAGCGCAGGTTGCGCGCCTACAAGCGGTTTCGCAATCGCCACCTCTTGGACATGGCGTTGGGGCCTCATCCGTTGGCCCCACAAGAAATGGCGGACGTTGATGTCGTGATTTCCAGTGTTCGAGATGAGTTCTACATGAACCCGCCGGCACAGTTCGCAGACCGAATTGGACTCGGTGCGTTGTTTGCGCGGACCCTAGGGCGCGCGATGGGAATTGCGCCGGGGCAGGTGTCCAACTGGCTCGGCGACGCGCGTGCGATGTCACCCAGGAACATCGCGGGCAGACTGATCGGAGATGCAACGATTCGTCGCTGGGTCGACATCGTTGCCCACGAAGCGCCAGGGCGCGTGTGGCACGCTGAACTCCACCCAGATGACCGCAATCCTGCGGACCATTCGCGCGATATCCGCCCCTTATTCGGTGCGAAGCCCTATTCTGCTGGAGAGGGCCTAAATGGTTGGCTCGTCAAGTACGCGCGCACCGGAGAAGCCGGTTGGCCCGAATTTGAAAAAGAACGTAACCAATCGACACTGATTGTCGATCTATCAGGAAGAAACGCCACGGTAGCTCAGGACCCCCTGGGATACATACGTCAGGCATTCGCTCGGCTTGACTCGCCACAGTAGAAAGGACCCCCGACAAACAATGGAACTGAGCATCGCCGAGTGGTTGCCACAACAGGATTTCTATCGCGGAAATCGTGACGTCACTCCCACGGTGGACGTCTTAATGAAGGTGCCGTTCCAGTCGGGTCATCACTACATCGTCGATTGCAAAGAACAGGGGATCTACCAGTTCTTCGCAGACGAGCAGGGAAATGACATCGCCCACGAAGCATCCGAGTGGATGAAAAACGGTCTTGATAGTGGCGATCCCCTCACCGTCGGGGCGACGCTCCATGGCTACCTGCCGGAGGCCATCGAAGTCTTGTCTGCTCCGAGCACCTCGAAAAGCACCCTGAATTTCAAAGTGAGGGAGACGACCACTGGCAAGAAGTATATGATCCGCGTTTTCCAATACCTTCTGCCCGGCACTGCCGACGAGGTTGTGCTGCTCTCTCAGCTCTCCGGCCCGCATTTCCCAAGTATTCTGGGCCACGTGTCAGTGAACCTCAATGATCAGCAGTACACCATCTCAGCTGTAGAAACGCTCATGGAGGGCACCCCCGGCGATGAACTGATCCGAATTTACTCTGCGGCCGGTTTATACCATCACGATCAGCTCTTCCATCTTGGCGAGACAGTGCGCTACCTTCACGATGCGCTGGCAATGGCGTTTCCCACAGAAATCTGGCCGAGCGAGTACATGGCGAAGGTCATCATGCGGGAGTACAACGAGCTACTACCTACTCACCCCGAGCTGGAACAATTCTACGATCACCTGCAAACGCTGATCGCAGCAATGCCCGAGACATTCCCTGCGCAACGAGTGCATGGCAACCTACACATGGGTCGCGCCCTGCTTAGCGACGACAGTTGGGCCATCGTCGATTTCACCGAGTCTGTCCCAAGCCCGGATACCCTCGAGCTCCGAAGCGCGACCGACGATATGTCGTGCCTGGCTTCCTCAATCCGCTTCTTCGGCGCAACTAACCCCGAGTGGTGTGACTTAGTCATGCCGATCGTTCTCGAAGGCTATGGGCTCGATCCTCACGACCCAGTGTTTAGACTGTGCCAGACCAATCGCGGTCTCATGATGTGGGCGAGGGCAGAAAACGACTACCAACGTCGCCAGGCGAAGCGGCTTTTAAGCTTCGAGGACTGATCGCAGCCTGGTGTCCGCAAGTTCAGACACCAGCCATGGCGAAAATGCCCACGGGGTGGCATCTACTGCGGTCAGCAGATCGGTCGGGCGAACCCAGATGAAGGAATCGACTTCTTCCGGGTTTGGCGTGATTTCTGCTCCAGCCGCCATGCGCACAGCAAAGACGGGACAGATCTCGTTTTCTACAACGCCGGAAGAATCAACCGCACGGTAACGAAAATCAGGGACAACATCGCGAACCTCAGCGATGCCACTAGCTTCGAGGCCAATTTCTTCCAAGGCGCGTCGGCGCACAGTGTCATGGAATTTCTCCCCCGGAGCAGGGTGTCCGCAGAAGCTGTTGGTCCACACCCCCGGCCACGTCAGTTTGCCCAAAGCGCGACGGGTGATAAGAAGGTTGCCTTGATCGTCGAAAAGCCACGCGGAGAACGCAAGGTGGAGGGGCGTTGAGTCGCTGTGAATCTCAGCCTTGTTGGCGCTGCCAGTCGGTGTTCCGTCAGCGTTGCACAACACAACCAGCTCGGGGGTAGACACGTAAATGATCCTTAGTTATTCAGGTTGCCGGAAAAAGTCACGTTTCCGATGGTGAACTCAGCCTTCCACAGATTGCCGGTGGTCACATCGAACGCATAGTGAACATTAGTCGTGGCTCCAGGGCCCAGCTGCATGTCCAAACCTGTCTGCGGGATCCCTGCTGCCTCTGCACTCTTCGAGGCCGCTTCTTCCTGTGAACTGTTCCGTGTGAATTTCAGCACCGGGGTGCCCAGCGCCTCGACCGGCATCGGTACTTCATCGTTATTGGTCACGGCCACGGTGACCACGGAGCCACCCATCGGCGCGTAGTCAGTGCCTTGCCATGTGTAGGACAATTTCATGCCGGGATCATCGACGCGCTCACCACCGAGTTCGTCGGTGACTAGTGGCTGCACTTGGTTAATTTGGAACTCGGCATCGGCCGCTTCGCTCGGGGTAGCTACGCCTGTGGTCGGAGTGATCACAGACTCGCCGTCAGCGCCTGACTCTCCTGTCGATTTAGAGTCTCCGCAGGCAACTAGGGACGCAGCAGTGACGCACGCCAGCGCCAGCGCTGTGACGCGCTTCCTCAAAGTCATCTTGTGGGGAGCCATGCACTGCCCTTCCATTTTGCGATTCGCCCTAAAGCACAACTAAAGCATTACTGTAGTGGCGATACTACCCGTACGGAATTACCTCAGAGGAATTAGTAGACTTTCATGAATTCTTTATCGCGTGTCCTGCGTAGCGCCTCAGCTCTGTGGCCGTACTACGTTGCGATTGTTATCCTCGCTTCGTTGTCTGCAGGTTTGGCACTTGTCAACCCATTCATCCTGCGCGAAGCAACCGACACCATCGTCGCTGCTGTCTCCGGCGAAACAGCGGCGGCATCGGTCACACAGACGATCATTTGGCTGGCCGTCGCACTTTTTGCCGCCGAGGTTCTCAGCACCATCTTGAATAACCTAGGCGGCTACTACGGTGACGTCATGGCTGCACGCATGCGGCAGATCCTTTCCACGCGTTACTTTGCGAAGCTACTCACTTTGCCGCAGCGCTATTTTGACAAGCAGATCACGGGCACAGTCATCGCGCGTCTCGATCGTTCGATCGCATCAGTCACGCAGTTTATTCAGAGCTTTTCCAACAGCTTCTTGCCCACTCTATTGCAGGTCGTCGCCGTATTGGTTATCACGACGATCTACTACTGGCCGCTTACCCTCTTGCTCGCAGCGCTGTTCCCTCTGTACATGTGGCTTACTGCTCTTACCTCCAAGCGCTGGCAGGTGTGGGAGAAGGAGAAGAATGAGCAAATTGACCTTGCCAATGGTCGCTTCTCAGAGGTCATCGGTCAGGTTAAGGTCACTAAGTCTTTCGTCGCGGAAGTCCGCGAACTCGACGAGTTTGGCACCCGCTACGGAAAAACTGTTGAAATTACGCGCCCGCAGTCGCGCTGGTGGCACGGAATGGACACAGTTCGCGGCATTGCGATGAACGTAATCTTCCTCGGCATCTACATTCTGCTCTTCCTGCGCACGCTCAACGGCCACTTCACCTTGGGCGATATGGTCATGCTCATCCAGCTGGTGAACATGGCACGACAGCCGGTGTTCATGATGAGCTGGATCGTCGACGCGGCCCAGCGCGCCATTGCGGGTTCCCGCGACTACTTCAAGGTCATGGAAGAGACCGAGGAGCCAACCGCAAACGCCGAGATCGTCGCCGCCACGCAGGCATCGGGCGTACCCGCGCTGAACGACGACCCGATTGCTCCGCTTCCCACCCGAGATCCAGTAGTGGAGTTTGACAATGTTTGCTTCTCCTATACCGAAGGCGAGCAGGTCCTTTCCAATATCTCCTTCCGCGCGAACCACGGCGAGCGAATTGCACTCGTGGGCGAGTCTGGCGGGGGCAAATCGACTCTGGTCAACGTGTTGCTGGGTCTCTATCCGATTAGCGATGGCTCGGTGATCGTATGTGATCAAGATGTCGAGGACCTCTCGGCCGCTCAACTGCGTGCCTCGGTGGGCGTTGTGTTCCAAGAGCCCAATCTGTTCTCCGGCACCATCCGGGAAAACATCGCTTACAGCAAGCCACACGCCACCGAAGAAGAAATCATGGATGTGGCTCGGCGCGCGAACGCCCACGAGTTTATCTCCGCTTTCCCCGATGGCTACGACACCGTCATCGGCGAGCGTGGCCTGCGCCTGTCTGGAGGACAAAAGCAGCGCGTTGCGGTTGCGCGCGCCATGTTGAAAGACGCACCACTGTTGCTTCTCGACGAAGCAACCTCCGCTCTAGATAACAAGTCGGAACGAGCGGTCCAGGCCGGCCTCAACGAATTGATGAAGGACAGAACGACCATCATTATCGCGCACCGCTTGTCGACGATCGCCGACGTGGACACCATCATCACCCTCGACGCTGGTCGCGTTGACGAGATTGGCTCGCCAAATGAACTTGCCGGCTCGGGTGGCATTTACTCGGAATTGTTGGCCCTTACGGCATCGTCGTCCGAGGCTGATCGCGAGCGGTTGAAGCAGTTTGGCTTCATTTCGGACGAGGAAGACCCCCAAGACTGACAAGTATGGCACCAATGGACTACTCTGTCTAGTATGAAATTTCCATCACTGACAGAACTCCAAGCCCGCGGCACCCGCAAGTGGACGCAATACGATGATGACGTGCTGCCACTTTTCATCGCCGAAAGTGACTTCCCCACCGCTGCCCCCGTATTAGAAGCAATCCAGCAGGCAGTAGCCAACGAGTCTTTTGGCTACACACCTGCCACAAGTGGACTTCCCCAGGCACTGACTGATTTCTACTCCCAACGCTATGGCTGGCGACCTGATGCAGAAAAAGTCTTTGCCGTCGCCGATGTCGTGCGTGGCATGCTGCTGGGCATTCAGTACTTCACCCGCAAAGATTCGCCCGTCATCGTGCCGGTGCCTAGTTACCCACCGTTTCTCGAGCTACCCGAGACCGCGGGGCGCGAGAAAGTGGAAATTAACGCCGAGGGTGGCATCGACCTGGCAGAGGTAGAAGAAGCCTTTCAACATGGCGCAGGCTCTATCTTGCTCGCGGCCCCGAACAACCCGTGGGGATACACATTTGACGAGGACGATCTGCGCCAGCTCACCGATCTGGCGGCGCGGTATAACGCTCGCGTGCTTGTCGATGAGATCCACGCGCCAATTGTGCTCGACGGTGCTCACGTTTGTGCAGCGGGAGTCAGCGACACCGCCGCCGATGTCTGCATTACTGTGACCGCAACGTCCAAGGCGTGGAATGTCGCGGGACTCAAGTGCGCACAAATTATCTTTAGCAACGAGAGCGACGTCGAGGTGTGGAAGTCCCTCACCGGGGTGGCAAAAGACGGCACGGGAACGCTAGGGGTGATCGCTGCCGAGGCCTGTTACCGTTTTGGAACCGAAGCGTTAGACGAACAAATCGAGGCTCTGCGCGCAAACCGAGACTACCTCGTCCGTACGCTCCCGCAAGCGATTCCAGGGGTCAAATTCACCATTCCAGAAGCCACGTATCTGATGCTGCTGGACTTCTCCGAAACTGCCCTTGGGCAGGAAGAAAAACCGGCGCAATGGCTTCGTCGCCAAGCAAAAGTCGCGCTGAATGAAGGCGTCACCTTTGGCACCGGCGGAGAGCACAAGGCACGGCTGAACTTTGCGACGAGTCCCGAGATTCTTGCGGAGGCCGTCCACAGAATTAGTGCATCAATCGCAAGTTCTGCTTAGTCTGGAATGCATGGACGAGCAAACATACACCTCTGACATTGACGGCTCTGGCTTGATCGTGGAGCCGGCCGCCATTGATTTTGACACTCCTACTCCAGCGCCAGGAAACGAACCTTGGGAGGAGCCGGACCCCGAGTGGTACAAAGACGCCGTTTTCTACGAGGTGTTAGTGCGAGCTTTCTTCGATCCCAATAATACGGGCTCGGGAAGCTTGAAAGGGCTGACTGAAAAGCTCGACTACATCGAGTGGCTCGGTATCGATGCCCTGTGGCTGCCACCGTTCTACGATTCGCCGCTCAAAGACGGCGGATACGATATCCGCGACTTCCGCAAGGTGCTGCCTGAGTTCGGTACTGTCGAAGACTTCGTCGAGTTAGTGGACCAAGCGCACCGTCGCGGCATTCGCATCATTACTGACTTCCCGATCAACCACACTTCTGATCAGCACCCATGGTTCCAGGAGTCACGCCGCGATCCCGACGGCCCCTACGGCGACTACTATGTGTGGAGCGATACGGATAAGAAGTACGAAGAAGCCCGCATCATCTTCGTCGATACAGAGGACTCGAACTGGACCTACGACCCAGTTCGCAAGCAGTTTTTCTGGCACCGCTTCTTCTCCCACCAGCCCGACCTGAACTACGACAACCCGAACGTCCAAGACGCAGTGCTCGATGTCATTCGCTTTTGGCTTGACCTTGGCATGGACGGCATCCGTCTCGACGCCATTCCATATCTTTTCGAGCGCGACGGCACCAACGGTGAAAACCTGCCGGAAACCCACCAGTTCATCAAACGCGTGCGCAAGATGTTCGACGAGGAATACCCCAACCGCTTCCTCTTGGCCGAGGCCAACCAGATGCCAGACGAGGTCGTTGCCTACTTCGGCGAGCCGGGCATCGGCGACGAGTGCCACATGGCTTTCCACTTCCCTGTGATGCCACGCATCTTCATGGGCATGCACCAGGAAAAAGCCCAGCCCATCATCGACATTTTGAACGAGACCCCCGAGATCCCCGAGTCAGCACAGTGGGGTATGTTCCTGCGCAACCACGACGAGTTGACCCTCGAAATGGTCACCGAGGACGAGCGCGAGTACATGTACACCAACTTCGCTGCTGACCCGCGCATGAAGGCAAACGTGGGTATCCGCCGTCGCCTCGCACCTCTGTTGGGTGGTCACCGCGACCGACTGGAGCTGGCCCACGCCATCCTGCTCTCCCTGCCAGGATCGCCGTTTTTGTATTACGGCGACGAGATCGGCATGGGCGACAACATTTGGTTGCCAGACCGTGACGGCGTACGCACGCCTATGCAATGGTCCAATGACCGCAACGGCGGCTTCTCCCGCGCCGAACCCGAGCGCCTCTACCTGCCGGCAATCCAAAACGACCAGTATGGCTTCCATGCCGTTAACGTCGAAGCCCAGATGACCCGCGACAATTCCCTCTTGCACTGGGTTCGCGAACGCGTGCATATCCGCAAGCAATACAAGGCATTCGGTCGCGGCAACTTGGAATTTGTCAACCACAGCAACGACGGGGTCTTGGCTTTCATCCGCGAGTTCGACGGCGAACGCGTATTGTGCGTGAACAACCTCACCTCGCGACCTCAGGCAGTTGAAATGCACCTAGAGCACTACAACGGAATCACCCCGCGCGAGCTGTCGGGCCGCGAGTACTTCCCAACCATCGGCCAGCTGCCGTGGCTTGTTACCCTTGCACCCCACGGGTTCTTCTGGTTCGACATTTCAGGAGAAATTTAATGGATCTTTCTCAAGAGCGCTTTTACGGCGCAAAATCGGAGCCCATCGATTCGGTCGACATGGAGCGCAGTTGCCCCACCGGGGTTTTCCAATGGCAGATCCTGCGCGTCGCACACGGCGATACGGTTGACCTCTACCAAGTGCTTTACGACGAAACCACCGACCACGATTGTCTCAATTCCGACGACGGCGCGGCCGCCTACTTGGCCCACGCGTCGAGCTTCGGCGAGATTCACGGTGATTTCTCCGGCACTGCTGCCGAACCACTCGGCGCCGACCAGTCAAACACCAGCCTGATTGTCGACGACGACTGGATGGTCAAGGTTTACCGCAAACTCGAACCAGGGGTAAACCCCGACGTCGAGCTTCTTTCCGCCATCGGCGACTGCCCCAACGTCGCAGGTGTCCGCGGGCACGTTTCGTACGAGCTCAATGGCAAGCCCTACACGTTGGCGATGATGCAGCAGCGCATCAAGGACGGCAAAGACGGGTTCGACCTCGCGCAGGCAACAGAGGATTTCGGAGACCTCGCATGTGAGCTCGGCAAGGCTACCCGCACGGTTCACGATCATTTGGCACGGGCTTTTGGCACCGAGACTGTCACCATGGCCTCGATCGGGGCCTCCCTGAATCAGCACTTAGACGAGCTCTTGCCTCAAGCACCACAGCTAGCCGAGTTGGAAGACACGATCCGCGCGTTTTATCACCAACTCTCGGGAACCGACGTAGAAATCCAGCGCATCCACGGTGACCTTCACCTCGGCCAGACTTTGCGCACGGGCGACCGGTGGTATCTCATTGACTTTGAAGGCGAGCCCGCGCGTCCGCTGGAGCAGCGCGTTCTCCCCGATCATCGTGCGCGAGACATCGCAGGCATGGTGCGTTCGATCGGCTACGTGGCTGCCCTGAGTGAACGAGATCAGGAATGGGAACAGGCGATCGTCGATAAGTATCTTTCCGGATACGGTCCGATCGACCGGGACCTGCTGGCTGCATACGTGATCGACAAAGCCGCCTACGAGGTGGTCTATGAGGCGAATAACCGCCCTGAATTGGTGGATGTTCCTTTGAGGGCGATCACAACGCTTACCCAGGGGTAATCCAGGTCACCCCCAGGGTGAAAATGGAAAGGGGTAGTGCGTAGGGTATTCTCCACTTAATTGTTTTGAGTACCCCTTTGGAAGGTTCCCCGTGAGTACAACCCCCGCACCAACTAACCAATCGCGGACGATGATTATTGTCGTGACCGCGCTGATGCTGTTTTCCATGTTCTTCGGCGCAGGAAACCTAATCTTCCCTCCGATGATCGGTGTAGAAGCGGGCACCAGCTTCTGGCCTGCGATTCTCGGCTTTATCGGCTCCGGCGTGATCCTTCCGGTTCTCGCTGTTATTGCTATTTCACTGTCCGGTAATAATGTGCGCGACCTTGCACGTCGTGGCGGCGTTATCTTCGGCATCGTCTTCCCGATCTTGGCGTACCTGTCTATTGGTGCCTTTTACGCTCTTCCACGTACCGGCGCGGTGTCGTTTGAGACCGCGATTACCCCGATTACCGGCTGGGACTCGCTACTGGCGTCGGGCATTTTTAACACCATCTTCTTCGGCATCGCCCTAGCACTGTCGTGGAACCCGAACACAATCATGGACTCACTGGGCAAGTTCCTCACCCCAGCCTTGGTGATCCTGCTGATTATCCTGATCACCCTGTCCGTGACCACCATGAACGGCGAGGCGGGCGCACCAACCGAGAAGTTTGCCGACGCCCCGATGGCGACCGGCCTGCTCGAGGGCTACCTCACCATGGACTCCATCGCCGCACTGGCGTTTTCCATCGTCGTGATTTCCACCTTGCGCTACAAGGGCTTCCCGGAGGGCAAGCCGCTGGTCACCGGCACGATTCTTGCCGGCGCTGGCGCAGGCCTCCTCCTCGCAATGATGTACTTGGGCCTGGGCTTCATCGGTCGCGTCATCGAAAACGGGGAACAGTACGAAAACGGCGCACCGCTGCTTTCCGACGCCGCCCTGCAAACCATGGGCCAGCCTGGCCAGATCATCTTCGCGCTCATCGTCCTGCTCGCCTGCATGACCACCGCCGTCGGCCTAATCACCTCCACTTCGGAATTCTTCAACACCATTACCCCCGGCGTTTCCTACAAGACCTGGGCGGTCATCTTCGCCGTTGCCTCTGCCGCAATGGCTACCCAAGGCCTGTCCGCTGTGATGGCCATTGCTGCTCCAGTGATTACCTTCCTGTACCCACCGGCCATCGCGCTCATCTTTATCGCACTAATCGAGCCACTTTTCCGCGGCAAGACCTACTTCTACTGGGCGTACCGCATCCCGCTGTGGGTTGCAGCGATCTGGTCCGCATATTCCGTCGTCCTCGGCATGGGCTGGTTGCCTGAGGCCGCGGGTGCGGCAGTGAATTGGTCCCCGATGCAGGATCTCTCCCTTGGCTGGGTCCTGCCAGTCGTGGTTGCCTTCATCATCGGCCTTGTCATCGACTTCGCCCAAAAGCGCGAGGCACCCGCCGATGACCGCTCGTTTGTTGCCCGTATGGCGGTATAGTCGTCGCTAAGCGCAAATTTTTCGTACCTTCCGTAGGGTTGTGAGTATCAACTCAACGGAAGGTACTTTTATGTCTCGACTCCCCTTGTCACTCATTGATTTCTGCATGATCTACGACGGCGAAACAGCCGGCGAGTCCATGCAACGATCGGTCGAACTGGCGCAGAAGGCGGAGCGCTTGGGGTACTCCCGCATCTGGTACTCCGAGCACCACAACATGCCGACGATTGCATCGTCCTCGCCAGCCGTACTCATTGCGCATATCGGCGCGCGAACCGAGAAGATTCGCCTTGGTGCCGGCGGCGTTATGCTGCCCAACCACTCCCCCTACGTGATCGCGGAGCAGTTTGGCACCCTCGGAGAGCTTTATCCTGACCGTATCGACTTGGGGCTCGGCCGCGCTCCCGGCACGGACCAGAACACGCTGGGGCGTGCTTTGCGACGAGACCCCCGCGCCGCCGAAAACTTTCCCAACGACGTTGTCGAGTTGCACGGGTACTTCACGGGTCGACCGACCGTTCCGGGCGTGACCGCGGTGCCGGGCGTGGGCGTCAAGATGCCGTTGTATATCCTCGGCTCTTCGATGTTTGGCGCGTCGCTGGCCGCAAAGCTTGGGCTTCCATACTCCTTTGCTTCCCACTTCGCCCCCGCGCACCTAGTACAGGCCACGACGTACTATCGGGAAAATTTCGAGCCATCGGAAGTACTGTCCGAGCCGTATGTGATCGCGGCGGTCAATGTCACCGCTGCCGACACCCGCGAGGAAGCCCAGGAGCAGTTCGAGGGCGTCTGCCGTTCTCGCGTCAAGCGCAAGATCAGCCCTGGCGGTCGCACGCTTACCGACGAACAGCTGGACCAGGTGGTCAACTCCTACCAGGGTCAGCAAATCATCGAGATGTTGAAATTCACCGCAGTGGGAACCGGCACGGATGTGGTGGAGTATCTGGAGCAGTTTGCCACCATGGCGCAAGCGGACGAGCTCATGATCTCACTGCAGGGCCGGACCAACGCCGAAGCCCAACGATCCATGGAGATCTTGGCCGATGCATGGGAGCTTGACCCGAATGCCCCCGCCGGGGCTCCCGGCTCCTTCTAGCGCTTTGGGTTAATAGCTCACCCATCGACCCCGCCTCTCAGTGGAGGCGGGGTTTTGTCGTTCGCAGATGAAGAGGCAATACAATGTCTCTCAGAATTGGCGATACATTTGCTTTGCCCACGAAGTATTTTGGCGACACTTAGTATCTATACCCCCATCTACCCCCTTGAATTTCATTCGATTTCCGTTCCTGATCTTTACCTTCCCGTATAGTGAGAAAAGTCACGTCTGTAACCTGCGCTTTTACAAACATGGAAACCATTAAAAGTATATACAAGCTATTTTTGCCGTCCCCCAGCCCCGCTCATGCAGTTTTTCATTTCATGCCTGGCGCACATGCATGTACAATCAGTGTCGAATAGATAACGCGGAAACCATTTCCGTGTTGCTTTATTCACACCAGAGATTAAGAGAAATAGCCACCTTACGCTTTACCCAGAGAAGAGAAAACATGTCGACGTTGAGGCCCCCTCAGCAACATGAAGAGATTGCAGAGTTTATCCGCCAGGAGATCTTTTCCGGCCACTTTAAGGCCGGCGATCCGCTACCTTCTGAGGCCGAACTTTGTAAGCAATTCGATTCATCGCGTGGACCCGTACGCCAGGCGATGTCTACCCTCCGCGCCGAAGGCCTGATTTCATCGGGTCGCGGCCGCCGATCAATCGTGCTAGATAACACACGCACTGAGTCTTTCGATGCCGTGTTCTCGGTCAGTGCTTGGCTAGGTGCTCTCGGCAAAGAACCGGGACAGCGCACCTTGTGGGTGGCGCGTCAGCCAGCGTCAAGCGAGATCGCGGAAGCGCTCGAGATTACCGAAGGCGATCCAATTTTCTCCGTGCATCGCGTTCGCTCCGCTGATGGCGTCCCGTGCTTGGTCGAACGGATGCACTTTCCAAGCGAAGTTGGTCGCCTGATCATGGACTTTGATACCGACTCTGGCTCCCTGCACCGTCACCTGCTGCGCGCCGGCGTCGACTTTAATAACGTCTCCCGCGTATTGACTGCAATTCCGGCAAACGAAGAAGATGCCAAGGCGCTCAAGGTGGAGGAAGGCTTCCCGCTGTTCCGTATGACCCTGCGATCGTACACCCATGCCGGTGAAGTCATCGAATACGCCGACTACCGCTACCGTGCGGATCAGATCCGTTTAGGCATGAACAACGTACGAGGTTCTTCCTCCCCACTCTGGGTAGAAATTCCTGACCAGTGGGAAGATAACCCCTCTTAAGGGACAACGATCGTCCGCATCGCGCCGTCAGGGTGCGCGAAAGCGATAGGTAGGTCTGCCAGAGGGATCGGCCCCCCAAGGATGCGCCCCCACGGCAAGACACTGCCGAAGGTGACAAGGAAGTCCACGGCTTGCTTGATGTGCCGAGGCTCGTAGTTGTGCACTCCCGTAATCGTGCGCCAACCGCGCACCAGCCACTCGGGGTCGAGGTTGATCGGCTTCGTCGGTGTAACACTGCCAGCCAGCACAGCAATCCCGCCGACCTTGAGCGCCGCAACGCTATCAATAACGCCTTGACGCGCGCCGGAAAGCTCTAGGACCACGTCGACTTTCACGTCGCCCACAGTACGGACAAGCCGATCCACTACCCCGTGCGCAATGCTTGACGACGACTCATTCGGATCACACCCAATAACCTCAGCTGCACCGTGGCCACGCGCGGCGGCGCAAGCGATGAGGCCGAGCATGCCGACCCCATTGACCAGGACGGTTTTGCCGGAAAGGTCCCCCGCTGCCTCGATAACCGCCATGACCGTGGCCACGGCGCAACCAGCGGTGGAGGCGGCACCATCGGAGACAGAATCCGGCACCTCCACTACCTCTTGCCCAGCAACAACATGGATGTGGCTGGCATAGGTTCCAGACAACGGCCACGGCGAGGAATATTCTTCGTGCCCGGCCTTCATCACCGTCGTGCACTTCGCCGTCAGCCCCCGGGTGCACATTGCACAGGTACCGCACACCGCAGTGACCGAAAAGACCACGCGAGTACCTACAGGGACAGTTGCTCGTCGAGAAGCGACAACGACGCCAACACCTTCGTGCCCGAGGATGGATGGACATGGACTCGAGCGTCGCCCCTCCACCGTGTGGCGATCAGACCCGCAAATCGTCGCGGCCGTGAGCTCGACGAGGAGCTCGTCGGTGTTCAGCTCGGGTAGCGGAATGTCGATCAGTGTGAAGTCCAAACCTCCCTGCCACAGCTGCGCGCGTGCAGTCATTCGCTCATCACTTCGTGAGCTGGCAGTTCGGCAATAGATGGAAGCACGATATCGGCCCCGAGGTCCGCGAAATTCTCGCTAGTGAGATGCCCAGTAAGAACCCCGACTGACGTGACTCCAGCACGTCGCGCCGACTCGATGTCAGCTGCTGTGTCACCCGCGCTGATGACATCCGCGGGGTCGGTGATGCCCGTCTGGCGCATGACGTCTTGAATCATAAACGGCTCAGGACGGCCCATGGACACTTCGTCGCCCGTGCATGAAGCGTCGATGGTCGTGCCGACCTCCCAGCCCATCGCGCCGAGGATAATATCGGCGATCTCCCGAGAGAATCCTGTGGTCAGCGCGACTTTCACGCCACGATTGCGCAATCCGCGCAGCGCGTCTTCGACACCATGCAGCGGCACCGGCGGGTTCTCGGTGTAGGTGCGGCGAAGCTCCGCACGGAACCATTCCCATGCCTTATCGACGACCTCATCGGTTGCCTCTACTCCGCCGATCGTGAGAAGTTGGCCGATGGCGTACTTCTTCTCGGTGCCCATGTACTGCTGGAACTCGTCGTCGCTATAGCGGGCACCTTCGCGCTCAGTGGCTTCGCGAAGCACGCGGTAGACCTCGTCGCGATCGTCGATAGTTGTTCCTGCCATGTCAAAGATGGCTAGTTTCTTCATTGGTTTTAGCCTTTCGGGCTGGTTAGCGGATAGTTTTGCGAAGCCACATGGAGATGCCTTCGACAACAAGGACCACGGCGACCATCAGAATCAGGATCATCGTGACCACATCGAATTGGTTGATGCGCGATGCGTTGAGAAGGAGGAACCCGATACCGCCGGCGCCGACAACACCGAGCAGCGTTGCCGAACGGATATTGGTATCCAGCAGGTACATCGTGTGCGCAATAAACGCCGGAGCTGCTTGGCGCACCGTGGCAGAGAAGAACACCTGGGGCCCCGTGGCGCCCGCTGTCCGGATCGCCTCTTGGACTTCCACGTCAGTCTCTTCGAGCGAATCTGCAACAAGCTTGGACAACAGGCCGACGGCACCCACTGAGAGCGCCAAGGTGCCTGCAACTCCACCGAGGCCAGAAATCACCACGAAGATGATCGCCAAGATGAGCTCGGGGATACCGCGAACAACAACAATGAATCCGCGGAAGAACTGATGCACGTACTTGTTGGAAACAACGTTGCGCGCAGCGAGCACACCTACGGGGATGGCGATGACTGCGCCGATGAGAGTCGCGGCAAGAGCAATTTGGATCGTGACCACCAGCTGTTCCAGCATCGTGTCAAGCGCTCCCCCGGTAGATGGAGGGAAGAACAGCCCCAAGGTCTGAGGCAGGTTGAGCAAGCCCGTGGCCAGTGCCTTACCGTCGATGTTGACTTCCCAGAACGCCCAGATGGTCAACACGATCAGGAGCACGACAACACCGAAACGGTTGAGGCGGTTCTTCGACCACGGTGGTGTGAGGACGACGTCGTTAGCGCCAGTCTGACGATCTTTGTTCAGTGCCCGATCAACCCACGTTCCGCCCTGAACGCTGCCACCGCTGCCGCGCATGATGGCGGCGCGTGTAGCTCCCGAAATCATCTCGATCACGATGCACAGCGCCAAAACGATAAGTGCCAGGGCCATGCCACGCTGATAGTCAAGGACTCGGAGTGATTCCGAAATGGCCAGGCCGATGCCGCCCACGCCCACGTAGCCCAACAGGACCGAGGTGCGCAGGTTGATATCAAAGCGGTGGAGCGCAGTGGCGATCATCTGTGGGAGGAGGACCTGCGGAATCGAGGCCCACACCTGCTGGCGACGCGTGCCACCAGCTGATTCGATGGATTCGCGCGGGCCGTCGTCAAGCTCTTCGATTGCGTCCGCGTAGAGCTTCGCAATCATTCCGACGGAGTGAATGCCCATCGCCAAGATGCCCGCGGTTGCGCCGAGACCGAACATGCGCAGGAACACAATCGCCAGGACGAGGTCTGGAATGGCGCGAGCCAGCACGGTCAGCGCACGCCCGGTGAGCTGCGCCGTTTTGCTTGACGACGTCGGGCGCGCCGACATCAGAGCCACAGGGATCGACAGAACTACCGCCAACAGGGTCGAAAGGAAAACGATGGCCAGGGTCTCAAGGATAAGGCCGATGGTCTCACCTACGGGTGGGAAGTCTAGCGGGAACATACGCCCCACGAAGTTCACGGCGTTGTCAAAGGAATTGGCAATCGTCGCAAAGTTGATGCCAAGCTCGGAGATCGACCAAGCACCGCCGACGACAAGAGCAATTCCGACGATCAGCGCCGCGATGTTGTTCGCGCTCGTTTTTGGACGCGCCGGGGCCTGGATGTCACGAGGTTCAAGTGTCGTGGTCATTTATGAATGCACGTCCTCATCTTCGTTGAGTGGCATTCCCGAGACCGACGAGTAGATTTCCGAAGCCTCTGCGGCGGAAAGCCCCGCGGTTTCTCGGTCGAGGACAATCTGTCCGCTGCGCAGGCCAATGATGCGATCCGCGAAATCGATCGCTAGCTGCACCTGGTGCAAGGACGAGATGACGGTGAGGTTGTCTTCCTCGGAGATCTGCTTCAGCAGGTTCATCACGTCGTTGGACGACACTGGGTCGAGAGAGGCGACCGGCTCGTCGGCAAGCAAAACTTTGGGGTGCTGCATCAAAGCGCGAGCGATTGCGACGCGCTGCTGCTGACCACCCGACAGGGTGTCCGCGCGCTGGTACGCGCGATCAGCAAGACCCACGCGGTCAAGCTTTTCCAGAGCTTCGCGACGAACCTCTTTCGGGTACATCATCAGAGAAAGACGCGGCCCCTTGAGGCTGCCAAGGCGGCCGGTGCAGACGTTTTCCAACACCGACATGGGCCCGATCAGGTTGAAGGACTGGAAGATGACACCCACATCGCGGCGCAGCTCTCGCATCTCCTTGTTGTTCAGTTCTGGAACGTTCTTACCAAGCACGCGGATCTCGCCGGTGGTCGGCATGTGGAGGCCGTTGATGTGGCGGAGAAGGGTGGATTTGCCTGAGCCGGAAAGACCCAGGAGAACGGTGATTGCTCCCGTTTTGAATCCGACGGTGATGTCGTCAAGGCCGAGGACTCCCCCGCCAAAGTCCTTGGTTACATGGTCGAGTTGTACAGCGTAAATCTCATCGACTTCGGCCTGAAATTCTGCAGAAGCATTCATCGTTGCTCAAATCCTCTCTTAGCCGACGTTCTGACAAGCGTCAGCTTCGGTGACCTTGCAGATGTCTCGGATCGCGTCAAAGTCCGCGTCGGTGACCTCCACGTAGCCGTACTCGATTTCTTCTGGCAGGACGCAGTCTTCCTCAGACTCGCAGATGCCGGCTTCAACCATTGCTGGCTTGTTGGCCTTTTCACGCAAGATGGTCATTATCTCGTTAGCCGTTTCTTCGCCCAGGGAGTCGAAGTTGATAGACAGCGGATCCTCGGTGATCGGGTCGGACTCCCAGACGGACTTCAGCGCGCCTGGTTCAATTTGGCCGGACCCTTCGAGGGTGGTCAGCATCGTGTCGTGCGCGAATGCTACGTCGCAGGTGCCCGAATCAAGCGTTAGCAGCGACGCGTCATGCCCACCAGCGAGAACCTGCTCGAGGTCAGCGTCCATATCCAGGCCGGCGTCCATGATGCCCTTCATTGGCACGAGGTAACCGGAGGTAGAGGCCTGATCGACAAAGCACACCTTCTTGCCCTTCAGATCTTCAAGGCCCTTGATGTCTTCATTGTCGGCCTTGACTTAGGCCAAGGAGGTGTAGGCAGGTGCTTCGTCCTTGTCGTTGGTTGGGGAAGCTGCGGCTTCCATGTTGATGCCGGAATCCTTTGCGATCACGTAGGAGAACGGGCCGAAGGAAGCAACATCGATCTGGCCGGCGCGCATGCCCTCGATCACTGCTGCGTAATCGGAAGCATTCTGGAACTCAACAGTTTTGCCGGTCTCTTTTTCCAGCAGCTTGGTCAAGTTTTCGAATGAGGACTCAAGGCTCGCGGAGGATTCCGATGGAACGGCGGCGAAGGTGATGGTGTCGCCGCCGGACGAATCGGAGCCACAGGCAACAAGGCCCAAGGCAGTCACGGTGGTGATGCCGGCGATTGCGCCAGCGCGGAAGAGGTTCAGGGACATGATGTCAGGCCTTTCACGGATGGTGGGATTGTCAGGTTCAAGGCTGATTCTGCACCATGTAATCCCACTTGTCTAGGCGAGTTGAATCTGTTCATATACAAGTAACCTTGTGTTCTCCTGATGTCTTTTTCAACGCACGCTTGTCGACGACCGCTCCAGTCAGAACCCCTCAACACTGCCACCGCGCAATGCCAGATCCGCAACACCAAACGACAACGTCATGCCGATACCCGAGGTCACGACCATAACCGTGGTCTTTTCATCTGGACGCTCCAGGACAAGGTTCGTCGTGGCAGAATCGGAGTAGCGACCAAGCCAGCGCTGCTTTACCCGAGGGGCTTCGATCCCCAATAGCGACGTAGCCCGATCCAAGAGCGTGGATGCCACGTCTTCTTCAATGAAAGGTTCCGGAGTGAGGCTGTAGGCGTGGGAATCACCGATCAGGAGACCTGCATCGATACCAGTAACCATGAGATTTGCGATCATTGCCACCAGCTCCGGCTCGCGCTGGGCAAGCTCGGCGCGCAGTTCAGGAACACTTTCCATCGCCGCAAAACCGGCGTAGCGAGCCAGTGAGGTACCCGTGAGCATTCCAAACTCTGGGCCAAGTCGGCTGGGGCGCTCTATGAGGGACATCGCCAAGGTGCACACGCGCACACCGTGATCCTCCGCCAACCCCGGAAAGAGCCCCATGAGCTTGTATCCAGGGCAGGCAACCACATATCGAGCATCAAAGGCACCACGAACGGTCTCGACAACGCCATCACCGATGCCCGTGACCTGCGTGTTCCAGGTAAAATCGACACCTTCACCTCGTAGCCACTCCACGATACGTGGCGCGACTTCGCGTGGGTTGACGCGCACGTCCTGCGGTAAGTGTGCACCGCCGACGGCACCCAAGCCCGGATTGGCCAACGCATCCGCGATTTCCGCCGCCCCAACCAAACGAGCTTGATCTTCACCTCGATGGCTTGAAAACTCTCGCAGAACCTGCATCTCAACATCGGTCATGACGGGGATCCAGGTGCCGGATTCGGCGGCCCAAAATCCCACGTCATGGGCAGCTTCGAGCCACCCTCGCCTCGCCCGGGCAGCCACGGGCTGAATCAGATCAGCCTGGCCAGTAAAACAGGCGTGGCCAAAGTTTTGGATGGACGATTCAACGGGGCGATCCCCCGCCTCAATTACGTGCACCGTTTGCCCCTGCTTATGCGCAAGGTAGGCCGTAGCTAGGCCAAGGATTCCGGAGCCAACAACAATTAGGTCATGTGTCATGAGTTCATTGTGTCCCGCAAACCCCCACAGTTCCACACCTGCCTAGACAAGTTAACCCAATGTTCATCTTTTGTGGACAAGTCAATGCGGAAAGTGACCACAATATGGGGGACAGAGCGCGTTAATCGAGGGCGAAACACCATTCGCCAATGCGGCTGTGGCACAATCTTGTTAAACACTGAGACGTCTCAACTAGACAAGCACCACGTGAAGATGAGGATGCCATGACTACCGTCGAACCCAGTCGGCCTTCGACTAGCGCTTCGACTAGCGCCGCCACAAACCAAGACATCGCGGCCTACCTCCGCTCAGCCATTCGCGACGGCACCTTCCAGCCCGGCGATGCAATCCCCTCCGAAGCCGACCTGTGCCGACAATTTGGCACCGCGCGAGGAACAGTCCGTCAAGCAATCGCTACCTTGCGCTCTGAGGGCCTCATTTCTTCCGGCCAAGGTCGCCGCTCTCGTGTCTTAGACAAATTGCCATCACAGTCTTTCGATGGCGTCATTTCATTTTCCCAGTGGTGCCGAAATTCCGGCGTGGTGCCAGGCCAAAAGACCCAATGGGTCACACGTACCTTCGCGGGTGAGCAACTTGCCGCCGAGCTCAACATCGATGCCGACGACTCGGTGGTAAGCGTCTTCCGCCTCCGCCTCATGGACGATGTACCCGCGATGGTCGAACGCCTCAACTACCCGCTTGAAGTGGGCAAGCACATCCTTGCGGTTGATACCGACTCCGGTTCCATCTACGAGCACCTCTTAGCCTCAGGCGTCGACATTGATCACGCCACCCGCGTCATCGACGCAATCGGTGCCACTGACGAAGATGCCAAGCTTCTCGACATCGCACCCGGCACCCCCATGCTTCGCGTGCGCCGCCGCGCATTTAATTCTGCAGGCGTACCCATCGAGTCCTCGGACGATCGCTACCTCTTCGACAAGGCAAGCTTTGCAGTAACGACGAGCCGCGGCACACCTCAGCCGGTGTCAATGGTGTCACAAAGCGACTGAGACGAATTTCACCTCACATGCCATGACACACTACCCTTACTGGTCATGACCCCCTCTAGAACCATTCGGTTCGGCGCCGCCCTCGTGGCAGCGTCACTTCTCGCGGCTTGCTCCGCCGGCTCCACCTCGACTGAAGTCGGTCGAGTGCAAGGGGTAGGCATCGTCGTCGGTACCTCCGGCGCCCCGGCCTCGCTCGATTTCACCTCCACCGGTGGCGCTGCGATTCCACAGGCCCTCATGTCCAACGTCTACGAGACACTCGTACGCATCGACGAATCCGGCGACCCCCAGCCCCACTTGGCGCAGGATTGGGAGCTTTCCGACGATCGCCTCACCTACACATTCAAGCTTCGCGACGATGTCACCTTCTCCAACGGCGACCCGTTCGATGCTCACTCCGCGGCGTTTTCCATCAACTACGTCAAAGAGAAATGGACCAACGGTCTCAAAGCCCAAATGGACCCAGTGGAATCGGTGGAGACGCCAGACGACCACACGCTCGTCGTTAAGCTTGCTGAGCCCTCAAACCGCTGGCTGTGGTCAATGGGCACCTTGACCGGCGCGATGATGACGCCGGCGGGAGTAGCAACGCTAGCCACCGAACCGATCGGCACCGGGCCGTACACGCTGAAGCGATTCACCGTGGGGGAATCCGTGTCGTTCGAGGCTCGCGACGACTACTGGGCAACGCCTGCGCATGAAGATGCGGCGATTCGCTACTTCTCGGATTCTGTAGCCACTGTCAACGCACTACGCGCCGGCGACGTCGATGTGGTCTGGGCCCTGCAAGCCCCAGAGCTGCTCGATTCGTTGGAAGACGAGTTCGCTGTCAACGTCGGCACCACCAACGGCGAAGTGATCTTTTCCATGAACAACAAGGCAGAACCATTCGACGACCCCACCGTGCGCCAAGCAGTCGCCTACGCCGTCGACCGCGATGCCCTCAACCAAGTCGTCTGGGAAGGCATGGCTACCAACACGGGAGGCGCGCCCATCCCACCAACCGACCCGTGGTACACCGGTGAAGACTTCTACCCCTTCGATCCAATGAAGGCGGAAGAACTACTGGCGGGCCGAGAGCCCGAAATCACCATTTCGGTGCCAAGTCTGCCGTACGCGCAAACAGCCGCCGAGCTTCTTTTCTCCCAGCTCCGAGAGGTCGGATTCAAGGTAACCCTGGAGACGCTGGAGTTCCCAGCCGTGTGGCTGGGCCAAGTGATGGGCCAAAAAGACTACCAAGCTTCTCTCATCGCGCACGTTGAGCCGCGTGACCTGCCGGCACTGTTCGGCAATCCCGATTATTACCTCGGCTACGATTCCGCCGCGGTCCGCGAGGAAATCGCGCTCGCCGACGAATCGGACCAGACCGAGCACATGACAAAGGCGGTGGAGCACATTATGGCTGATGCAGCCGCGCTCACCTTGGCCAACACGCCAAACATCGTGGTCACCGCGCCCGGGATCACGGGAGTACAACCGAATGTGATCACTGACGGATTGCCGCTTGCCGGGGTGGATCGCCCATGATCTACCGCCTCATCGCCCGCTTCGTTGTGATGCTGTTTCTTGCCAGCGTCATCATCTTCGTCCTGCTGCGCGCAATCCCCGGCGACCCGGCGCGCATCGCCCTTGGAGTTACCGCGACAGAGGATGCCGTCGCCGAGCTATCCACGCGTCTAGGCACCGACCGCCCACTGATCAGCCAGTATTTCGACTGGATAGGGGGCCTTCTCACGGGAGATTTCGGAATCTCACTCGCCAGCCAGCAAGACATCACACCACTGGTACTCGATCGCGCAGCGGTGTCTTTTATCCTTTGCATCGCGGCAATGGTCGTGTCTCTCGCCATCGCAGTTCCGCTGGGAATCTACCTCGCCCGCCACAACGGCAAGCGGCGCGCAGAATTCCTCTCGGCCCTCACGCAGGTAGGCATCGCGGTGCCGAGCTTCCTCGTGGGCATCCTCCTAGTCGCGGTGTTCGCCGTCGGCTTAGGCTGGCTGCCAGCCAACGGTTGGGTCCCGCCTGGGTATGACTTTGGCCAGTTCGCGGCGCGCCTCGTACTGCCCGTGATCGCATTGTCGCTGGTGCAGGCCGCCATCCTCACCCGCTACGTACGCAGCGCCATCCTCGAAGAGCTGGGTAAGGACTATATTCGCACGGCCCGGGCGATGGGGTCGTCGAGAAGCGAAGTGCTTTATCGGCATGCCCTGCGTAACGCTGCCCTGCCGGTGCTGACGGTCACGGGGCTGCAGCTGACCAGCCTGATCGTCGGTGCGGTGGTCATCGAGCGCGTGTTCGTGATCCCGGGGCTCGGTTCGATGCTCATCGATGCGGTGGCTAATCGCGATCTCACCACGGTGCAAACAGTCATGATGCTACTCGTGGTGTTCACCCTGGTAATTAACTTTTTCGTCGATCTGGCCTACCGCGTGCTCGACCCGCGATTGAAGGGGCAAGCATGAACCTGAACGGAAAAATTGGTGGCGCAATCGTCGCCGTCGCGGTGCTGACCGCTGTGTTGTCGCTGCTGTGGACTCCATACGATGCCACTCAAGCGCTTGTCGACGACCGCCTCTCCGGCCCCACTTTCGCGCACCTGATGGGCACGGATCAGTTCGGTCGTGACATTTTCTCGCGGATCCTCGAGGGTTCTCGCATCACACTGTCGATCGGCTTGGTCGCGGTGGCTCTCTCCACCCTGATCGGCGTGCCGCTAGGCATCGCGGCGGGCATGCGGCGCGGCTGGGCGGAAACTCTGATTATGCGTGGCGCCGACTTACTTCTGGCGTTTCCCGCGCTGCTGCTTGCGATCGTCTTTACCGCCGTGTTCGGGGCCTCGACGGGCATCGTCATGCTGGCGATCGGCATCGCGGGCATCCCCGGGTTTGCCCGCGTCGCCCGCGCCGGGACCCTGCGTGTGATGACGCAGGACTTTATCCTGGCCGCGCGTATCTCCCGCGTCCCAGGGCCTTTGATTGCGTGGCGCCACGTCCTGCCAAACATTGCTGGCGTGATCATCGTGCAGGTCTCCGTGTCTTTCGCCCTAGCCATCCTCGCTGAAGCCGGCCTGTCCTTCCTCGGGCTTGGTACGCCGGCTCCGTACGCCTCATGGGGCCGCATGCTGCAATCGTCGCAAGGCTTTCTGGCCTCCGCACCACATTTGGCGATCTTCCCCGGCCTAACCATTGCGCTAACCGTGCTCGGCTTCAACCTGCTTGGCGACGGCCTGCGTGACATGCTCGACCCAACCTCAAGGAGGCGCGCATGATTCGCGTGGAAAATCTCACCATCGACGGCATCCTCTCCGACATCAACCTGACTATCGCACCCGGCGAGCGCCTCGGCATCATCGGCGAATCAGGCTCCGGCAAGTCTATGACCGCGCTGGCGATCATGGGTTTGCTGCCGGCCGGGCTGCGCGCGACAGGCACCGTCGATGTCGATGGTGTGGACATGGTGGCCGCGCCCGAACGTGTGCGACGCACCGTCCGTGGAACCAAAGTAGGCATGGTGTTTCAAGAGCCGATGTCGGCCCTTGACCCTTTGATGCCGGTGGGACGCCAAATCGCTGAAGCCTCCTCCCCCGAGCGCGCACGCAGCCTGCTGGGAGAAGTTGGCGTCGACCGCTACAATGCCTACCCGCACGAGTTGTCCGGTGGCCAACGCCAGCGCGTGCTCATCGCGATGGCAATCGCTGGCGACCCCGACCTCCTGATCTGCGACGAGCCCACTACCGCGCTAGACGTAACAGTGCAGGATACGATTTTGAAGCTGCTCGATTCGCTCGTCCAATCCCGCGGCATGGCGCTCATGTTCGTCAGCCACGATCTGGCCGTGGTGCAGCGCATGACCGACCGCGTCTTGATATTCCACCAAGGCAGTATCGCTGACCCCGAGTCGGACTATGCAAAGAAGCTCATTGCTGCGGCTCAGCCTGGACCGCCAGCGCATGCGCACTCAGTCGGCGAACCTATCGTAACCTTGGACAATGTCTCCCTCACCCGTGGCACAACACTTGCCGTTGACGACGTCTCCTTGACAATCCGACGCGGCGAACGCCTCGGCATCGTCGGCGGCTCCGGCTCCGGCAAGACGTCGCTGCTACGCCTGATCGCCGGGCTCTCGACTGCAGACCAAGGCACCGTTGAGGTCGGCGGGCGACTCCAGATGGTGTTCCAGGATCCGCAATCGTCGCTCAACCCGCGAATTAAAGTGGGCAAATCCATCCGCGAATCCGGCGTCGACCAAGCACGCACCGACGAAGTCTTAGACCAAGTCGGCCTCCCCGGAGTTTCTAGCCGCTTCCCCCACGAATTCTCCGGCGGCCAGCGCCAGCGCATCTCCATCGCGCGTGCCGCTGCGCCTCGCCCCGAGATCTTGCTTGCCGACGAGCCCGTCTCCGCCCTCGATGTCACAGTACGCCGTCAAGTGCTCGCACTACTCGATTCGCTTGTCGACGAATACGGGCTCACTTTGGTGTTTGTCTCCCACGATCTCTCCGTGGTCCGCGAGGTCTGCCCGACCATCGCAGTCATTCACCAAGGGCGCATCGTAGAAACTGGGCCCACTGAGGAGATTTGGGCTAACCCGCAACACGAGTACACCCGCTCGTTGCTCCAGGCGATCCCGGGCGCCTGTGGATAGATTTGTTGTTTTCCACAGATTTCGGACATTACGCCGGCGTCGTCGGCAAGCTCGTTGCGGCTGACTTAGCCTCGAGCCATGACCTTCACTATCAACGACTGGCTCGTGGCCAGCGGCTCCAGCGCCATCGCTCTGCTGGAACCGCTGCTTCCCGCCGCGGAACTTGAGGCCCTCGGTGCCGAACCGGGCCTCGTTGGTAGCATGCATGCCCTCCGACACGTCTACTTCGGCCCCACCAAATCAACTCGTCGCCAGCGCCAGGCGCGTGAGAACGCTGCCTCCAACAAGCTGGGATTCGATCGTCTGGGTGCGATCGAAAGGGTTGTGCGCAGACTCCACGACTCCTCCAAAGATTGGGCCCTGCGATTGGAGCTAACGCGCTTCGTCGGCAACCACCGTGATTTCCGCAGGCATGCGAGGGAGAAACTCGCCGCCTATAACGCTGCGGGGGCGAAGCCTGAATCCAAGCCGTCGCTGAAAATCACCCACCACAAGGGCACCACTGAAGCCACATTGAGCTTGCGAGCTGCGTCGTCGTCGATACGCGAAATCGAGGCGTTTGCACGAAAGCACGCGGCAGACAACGGCATCTCCGTCCCAGACGCCGCGATCGCTGCCTTTCTCAAACCATCTCAAAGCGCACCGGTGTACCGCATTAAGGTTCTGGTGACCCTGGAGAATATCCGACGGATTCTTAGCGGTGAGGGCTCCGACGTGCTGGTCCAGACCACTAGCGGCGCCATCATGACCGGTACCGAGCTCATGTCCAAGCAGCTCGACCCAGTTGCGGAGTTCATCGGATTGACTCCTATGCATGGGGCAATCAGCATCGCCACCGGTAATACTCCGATCAACAACCGCACCAAACTCAAGGCTGAACAAGCTCGGCGAGCACGCGATGGGATCGCACCCGTTACGCCAGCGGCCGTTGACAAGGCACTTTCCCGACACGGCAGCTACAAAGACCGATGCCTCCAAGAAGCCAACCAAACCCTGTGCGCTGGAGAAGATTGCTCAGTTCCCGTGGCCTATTGCGAGCTCAACCACAACGTGCCCTTTTCGAAAGGTGGATTGAGCCTCCTGTCCAACCTCAGCCTGCTCTGTCGCTACCACAATGGGCGAGCCGGGATGCACGAACGCTACACCAATATCCGCGGGGCTCCACACCAAATCTTGCCTGGAGGGGCGCTGATTAGAAATGAGCATCCGCTGTCGCGCTATAGTTCCGTCGTGCCTAGAAGTTCGTAGCGCGGCTGACCTGACCTGCCTTGCCCGAGGAATGATTCGTAAAGACCGATCGTCGTCGCTTGCCAGCTTGGTCCGCGGTAGACGCTCAAGGCATGGGTGATGTCTCCCAAAAGCCACGGATCACTTAGTCGCGGGTGGGCGCGCGCCACGGTGAGGTGCGCCCGCTGCCGCGCGGCCTCTTCAGGATCGAGCACGCACCCAGACATGAGCGTGCGCAAGCGATCCCTCATGCCTCCAACCCCGATCCATAGCGTGCGAGACGAAAACGACCCAGCACCCGAGAGGCAAAGCTCCAGCGGCCCCGTCGAGGCAGCTGCTAGGTGGCCGAGCAGCCACTCGGGGTCTTCGGCTGTCTCCCCGTAAAACGCGCAGGTGATGTGCCAATTGTCCGGTTCGGTGAAGCGCAACTGATTGCAGTCACGCTCGCGGATCGGACGCAGCGCAGTGATGAGGTGCTCCCGCGCAGGCTCCGAAGGAGTCAACGCAGCAAATAGACGCCTACTCATGCCTCCACTGTAAGACGCTTCGTTTCGGGGTCGAAGACAAGGGTGACACGGGTGTCGTCGTGAAGCAATGAGCTTATCGACGACACCTTCGGCTCGTCATTCACAAAGCTGACGATTTTCGCACCAGTATCAGAGTCCAGTACGACGCGATCGGCGCGGGGCACCCCAAGCACGTTGATCAGAGCGCGGGGTACCGGCAACGACCCTCCGGCACGCAGCTCATCTGTGACATCGATGACAAGGCCCCAGGTGCCGTCGCCGCGATCGATGAGCGCAGATTTCTCCGGGAACCATGATTCGCCCTTGAAGTCTGGGTTCCTTGCCACGTAGCGGTGGTCAATGATGTGAAAGTCCCCGTCTTCGGCGATCGTGCGAAGTGCTACTCGGGGAAACGGCGAGCGGTCCAGCATCGACTGAAGCCCAGTGCGGCCAGCCTCGATTTCGGATGCGATCCAATGCGCAGGTGTGGTCATGAATTTGATGGTAGCGGTTATATTTGGGGTATGAGTGCCAAGCTAGTTGTCGTCGGGTCGATTAATGCTGATCTCACGGTGAAAGTTGATCGGCATCCCACACCGGGTGAAACTCTGTTGGGCAGTGGCGGAACGATCACCGCTGGGGGCAAGGGCGCAAACCAAGCTGTCGCTGCGGCAAAGTTGGGTACGCCGGTCGCATTGGTAGGAGCGGTAGGCAACGACTCCTACGCTGCGCCCGCCACTACCCTGTTGCGCGAAGCGGGCGTCGACCTTTCCTCCGTTGCGGAAACAGACCAAGTCACAGGTCTTGCTGTAATTACCGTCAGCGCAGACGGGGAAAACACCATCATCGTTGCGCCCGGCGCGAACGCCACCGTAACGGCTGACTACGTGCGGGAACACCGGAAACTTGTGGGCGCCGCCGAGATCGTGTTGTTGCAGGGCGAAATCCCGGCCGATGGTTTCGCCGAAGCTGTACGTCACGCGACCGGCCGGGTAGTGGTAAACCTCGCCCCGGTCATCGACGTCGACCACGCGGCATTGCTCCACGCCGACCCGTTGCTTGCCAACGAACACGAGGCGGGACTAATCCTCGCCCAGTTCGACGTTGAAGCCGCGGGGCCGCGCGCGATGGCCACGAAGCTGCTCGAGGTGGGTTTCCCTTCTGTGGTGTTGACCCTGGGCAAGGCAGGCGCACTGGTGGCAGACGCCACGGGGGTGGTCGAAATTCCCGCTGCCACCGTCACCGCTGTGGACTCTGTGGGCGCCGGTGACGCATTTGCAGGCGCGCTGTGCCACCGCATCATTGCGGGCGATTCGCTGGTCGAAGCAGCACAGTTTGCCTCACGGGTCGGCGCGTACGCCGTCACGAAGCCCGGCGCGCAGCCTTCGTATCCCTGTGCGGAGGACCCGCTGCCAGAGATCTACTCGCAGATGTAGAACATCAACGAAGGATCCAAGACGTGCTCTTCATGAACTTCAAAGCAGCTAGCTAAGAGGTCAAACTCCTCATGCTCACGGGCGGTCAGATCCGCCTGCTCGTGTGAATTTGGTGCCTGCATGCCCTTGATCCTAGCGCTCTTCGTCGCTGATCGAGTAGCGACGGGTCGTCGGTAAGCCTGGAAAGTACACGCCGGATATACTCCAACTTGTCGCCGTGACCTGTTCGCTGGCGGCTTTTCGCGTTGACCCCCTACCCCAAGGACACCACTAGGTTGACACCTCCTACTATCGACGACCGCACCCGCGCAGCCCTAGAGCACGAACCCCTGCCGAAGCGCCCGAACCCGTGGCGCCTTTTTACTGCATTCCATTCCTCTGCACCCCGTTGGCCGGGCGCGTTGCGGGCGGCCATCGCTGTGGCTGTCCCCGGTGCCCTCGCGCTTGCCTTGGGCCACGAGAATGCGACTGTTCTGATCGCATCCGGCGGGTTCATCGTGATCTACGGTGAGGGCCACCCATACCGTGCACGGCTCAGCGTGATGGCTACCGCCGCTATGCTCTTGGTCTTGGGCGCAACGTCTGGCGCATTTGTCGGCTCGGTGATGTGGGCGCAGCTCGAGGCGGGCGGATCCCACTGGTGGCTGATGCTTTCCGGCTTGTTTACTGTGCTGATCTCCACGATTGGCACCTATGTGCAAAACGCGCTGCGGCTTAGTCCTCCAGGGGTATTTTTCATCGTGATGGTGGCGGGCGGGTCGACGATGGTGGCGCGACTTGGTTTCAACCCTCTGGAGGTTGGTGGTTGGGCGATCGTTGGCGCGGTGTCCGCGATCTTCGTGGGCATGTCTGGCAAATTGGTGCATCCTCACGGGCCGGAGCGCCAAGCCGTCATCACCGCCGACAAGGCCGTCGCGAACTTTGAGGAGGCTTCGTCTCCGACACTCGGCCAGCATCACCAGGCGCAAAATGCCGTCGCCACTGCGTGGTCCGCGCTCAACGACGCTGGCATCATCTCTGGTGGCAACGTCGTAGACCAATCCCAGTACCACCTTGTCGACCGCGTCATGGATTCGCACCGTCGCTTGGTCATCCGCAATTCCGAGGTGGGTTTTTCCTCCAACGACGACTCCGACATCGCCACGCTTTTCGACGAAAAACGCCTAGCCATACCCCACACCAGGCCGTCCGTGATGTATCGGCTGACCCGCTCCGCCAACCGCCATTCCCACGCGTTTATCACCGCGGAGAAAGTGTTCTTCGCCACGTTTCTTTCCGCACTGGTCGGCGTTGCGCTTGGTTTCGATCGACCTGACTGGGCGGTAGTGTCCGCGCTGTTAATGCTCCAGTGGGGCCCCGACCGGATCCCTGGCCAGGTCCGGGGTATGCACCGACTCTTCGGCTCGCTTTTGGGAATCGTGCTGTTTGCCCTGTTTCATTACTTCGAGGTGTCCGGGTACTGGTTGCTGCTGGTGCTGGCCGTGTGCCAGTTCGGCGCCGAGTTCTTCGTCACCAAAAACTACGCTTTCACCGTCATCTTCACTACCCCGCTGGCGCTATTGATGGGCGACTCGATGAGCCAGCCACTAGGTACCGTGTTTGTCGACCGCACCGTCGAAGTGCTCTTGTCTGTCGTGTTCGGCTCCCTTTTCTTGTGGTTTTGGCGCCCAAGCGCGGAACGCCAAAACCACTATCGGCTCATTATCCGTTGTCGCAAAGCCATGGGATCGCTTCTTGGCGCACTCCTCATCACGCCACCAAGCGGGGCGAAGGAAGAACGTCGCGACCTTCAGTACGAGCTGCTCTCAGAACGCCGTGCGATCAACTCGCTGGCGATGGACCATCCCGATGTGGCAATCCAAGAGTGGGCAAACCACGGCGATGTGCAGCGCGCCGGCTACGCACTGCTGGATTTTTGTAATGCTCGCAACGACGTCCAGCTCAGCCCTGGTGAGATCGCTGAGCTCGCCGAAATCGTCAAGGCCGCCAGCTAGTCCATATTTTCTAGTTCCTTCAGCATATCCTTGAACACTGCAGGTGGCTGCGCCCCCGACACCGCTAGCTTGCCGTCGAAGACGAAAAACGGCACGCCGTTGACGCCCATCTGTCGCGCCGCTTGGATCTCTTCGTTAACCGAATCGGCGTACTGATCCGAGGCGAGGATGTCGTCGATAAGCGAAGCTTCAAGGCCGATTGCGGTGCCAATTTCTTTCATGGTCTCAGCGCTTGCCACATTTTTTCCGTCCGTGAAATACGCATGCTTGAGCGCTTGGTCCCACTCGTTGCCCACTCCCTGCGCGCGGGCGGCGTGGCCAACGCGGTGCGCATCAAACGTGTTCGCGATGACTTGGTCGCGCCAGTTGAAATCCAGGCCAATCATTTCCGCACGCTGGGCCAGGCCACTGAGCATCTGTTCAACCTGCTCACGCGACATACTCTTTGATTTGACTAGGTAGTCCACGCCCGTCTCGGTAGGTTCTTTCGGCGCGGTGGGATCCAGCTGGAATGAGCGCCAGAAAATCTCCACGTCGCCGTCGTAGTCTTCCAGCGCCATCGCTAGGTGGCGTTCACCGATCGTGCAGAACGGGCAGACATAATCGGACCAGATATCAATACGCATTACGTGTTTTACTTTCATTTCGATGAGGAATAAACGTCTGTCTATGGTTTACTAGTTGTCTTAATCGCAACTGTACGCAACCTGGTTCCCTGAAAGTGGCACCAACTAAGGACCCTGACCCATCATGGCCCAGCCAACACCCGACAACGACCATTCATCCTCCACTGCTGCGGGTCTCTATCCGCACAACATCCACCCAGGCCTTGTTCCCGGCATCAGTGTCGACGAACAACGCAACCGCTTCGGCGTAGATAAGTTCGTCTTCGCGATCACGGCCGTTGCGATCCTGGCGTTCATCGCGTGGGGCATCATCAACCCGCAGTCCGTGGCGGACACAGCCTCCACCGCGTTCGCGTGGGGGATGGAAAACGCGGGCTGGCTGCTCAACATCGTGATGCTGCTCGGCATCCTCATCATGGTTATCCTTGCGTTCTCCCGCTTCGGCAGGATTCGCCTGGGCAAAGACGACGAAGAACCGGAGTTCTCCCGTTTTTCATGGATCGCGATGATGTTCGGCGCGGGCATCGGCGTGGGAATCTTCTTCTTCGGCCCTTCCGAGCCGCTCTGGATGTATCTTGACCCGCCACCAGAAACTGTGGAAGCGGGCACCCCTGCCGCGTTGCACCAAGCCGTCGCCCAAGCCCACTTCCACTGGGGCTTGGCCGCGTGGGGACTGTACGCCTTCGTCGGCGCGGCGATTGCCTACAGCACTTATCGACGAGGCCGCGTCTCCCTCATCTCCTCCGTTTTCACGCCGCTGCTCGGCTTGGGCCGCACCCAGGGCGTGCTGGGACGCGTGATTGACATGCTGGCGATCGTCGCCACGCTTTTTGGCACTGCTGCCACCCTGGGACTTTCCGCAACGCAGATCGCTACCGGTGTGGAAATCGTCAGCGGTGTCGGCGAGGTAGGCAACGCCGTGCTGTTCATCATCATCGGCGTGTTGTCTGCGGGATTCATCCTCTCGGCGATCTCGGGCGTGTCCCGCGGAATCCGCTACCTGTCCAATACAAACATTTCGCTGACGCTGTTGCTAGTGGTGTTTGTATTCCTTACCGGCCCGACGTTGTTCCTGCTCAACCTGATTCCATCGGGCACCGTGTACTACCTGTCGGAGTACCTGAACATGGCTTCGCGGTCCTTGTCGTGGGGCGAGGATACCGTCGCGTTCCAAGGCGCATGGACCGCGTTCTACTGGGCGTGGTGGATCGCCTGGACGCCGTTTGTTGGCATGTTCATCGCACGGATCTCCCGCGGCCGTTCACTTCGCGAGTTCACCCTAGCCACCATGCTCGTCCCGACGGCCATCCTGATCTTCGCCTTCACCGTGTTCGGCGGCACCGCGATCACCTTCTCCCGAGACGGACTCGCAGCATTCGACGGCACCGCATCGTCCGAGCAGGTGCTCTTTGCAATGTTCGCCGAACTCCCGCTAGCGCAGATCACCCCGTTCCTGCTGATGCTGGTCCTCGCGATCTTCTTCATCACCTCCGCAGACTCCGCCTCCGTGGTCATGGGCACCATGAGTTCCAAGGGCGATCCTTCCCCGAACAAGCTCGTTGTCGTGTTCTGGGGACTGTGCATGATGGGTATCGCGATCGTCATGCTGCTCTCCGGCGGCGAGGACTCCCTATCTGGTTTGCAAAACCTCACCATCTTGATCGCGCTGCCGTTCTCCGTGGTCATCTTGGGCATGATGGTCGCGTTTATCAAGGACCTCAGCACCGACCCGATCGCCATCCGCCGCACTTACGCGCGTACGGCAGTAGAAAACGCCGTGGTCCGCGGCCTGAAGGAGCATGGCGACGACTTCGCGCTCTCCGTCACCGAGGCTCCAGCAGGCGAGGGTGCTGGCGAGAAGTTCGACTCCACTGACGAGTCCCTTACCGACTGGTACCAGCGCACCGACGAGGAAGGCAAAAAGGTCGACTACGACTACGAGACCGGCGAGTGGGCCGACGGCTACGTCGACGAGGACCTACAGGCACAGCGCATCGAGCGCGCCGAGAAAGAAGCCGCCGAAAAAGCCGAGCTAGAAAAGCGCGACGCCGAGCGCTTGGCCCAATTGGAGGCCGAGGCGCAGGAGAACAATCAACAGTAGACCCCGCTAGAGTAAAGGCATGTCTGTTTCAGCACACTCCCGCCGCGAGCACCTGCTCGGCGCGGGTTTTGCCTTTATCGCAGGCTTTGTCGACGCCCTCGCCTTCATGTTCCTTGGCGGCGTCTTCTTGTCGTTCATGTCAGGTAACGTCACCCGCATCGCCGCCTCCGCCGTCAGCGGGGACTGGGAGATGGTGCGGCTGGCGGCCTCGTGCGTCGTGCTGTTCTTGCTGGGCGTTATGGAAGGCGCGCTTGTTCGTCGTTTAGCGGCATTGCGGGTGCGCCCGGCGTGGGTACAAAACGTGGTTGTTCTCAACGTGGCGCTGCTGTTCGTGAGTTCTTCCTTCACGCTGCTGCTCGGCGCGCCGGCGGTCGCTGTGCGTGTGGCGTCGCTGGGCATCGGCGCGATGAACAGTATCTTTGAGAAACGCGGCGAAGTGTCCATCGCGCTTACCTACATGACGGGCACGCTGGTCAAGATGGGTCAGCGTTTCGTCGACACGTTTTTTGGTGGCGCGCACCAGGCGTGGATGCAACACTTCCTGATCGCGTTTTCCCTGGGCTCCGGGGCGCTCGTCGGCGGTTTTGCCTACGCCTGGCTGGGGCTCAATGCTCTCTACGTGGCCACTGTCATGATCTTGGCGATGTCCACCTTCACCCTGCTGTGGCGCCTGCGCGGCGAAAGCGTCCTACGAATCGAAGTCGCGCCGTACTGAACCGCTTCCCCGTACCATGGTGATATGTATGTCACCAATGCTTATCGAATGGATCACGAAGAGGCGCTCGAGCTCGCATCGAGCATCGGGGTTGGACAGTTTGTCACCAATTCCGACGAAGGCATGGAGGCCACGCTGCTGCCTTTCGTGCTGAAGCTTGACGACGACCGCGTGGTCGTCGAAACGCACTTCGCCCGGGTGAACCGCCAGTGGGAGGACGAAGAAGTTCTGATCATTGTCCAGGGGCCAACCACGTTCATCTCCGGGCTAGACCTCCCGCCGGAGCCGGAGGACGCGCGACTACCTCGCGTGCCATCGATGGACTACGTCACCGTGCACATGAAGGGCCGGATGCGCCACCGCCAGCACGATGAGGAATTCACGCTGCGTCACCTGGCAGAACTCGTCGACAAGTTCGAAGACGAATGGAACGTCCCCGAGCACTCCGATCCCCGACTGGTCAAGGACATCCTGCCCGCGCTTGTCGCAGTCGAGATCGAGGTCACTGAGGTGCTGGGCAAGTGGAAGCTCCATCAGGGACTGACACCCGACGAGATCCAGTACACCGCAGATAACCTGCGTCGACGAGGCACCGAAGAAGCAGCGCAGGTCGCCAGCCTAATGGAGTCCAAGGCGATCCCGTGGGCCGAACAGCGCGCCGCGCGCAACGCTGTGACTGCGCAGCTTCCGGTGCCTAAGCCGTCAAAGCCGCGTCCGCCTCATGTGTATAAGTACGAACGCGGCTAAAGGGCTAGCGGTTATTCTTCGTCGGTAGACAGCGCAGCGACGAATGCTTCCTGAGGCACGGTGACCGAGCCGATGGACTTCATGCGCTTCTTGCCGGCCTTTTGCTTCTCCAACAGCTTGCGCTTTCGCGAGATGTCGCCGCCGTAGCACTTGGACAAGACATCCTTGCGCAGGGCCCGGATATTCTCGCGGGCAATAATCTTGGAGCCGATCGCAGCCTGGATCGGCACCTCGAACTGCTGGCGCGGGATGAGTTCTTTGAGCTTTTTGGTCATTTTGTTTCCGTACCACTGGGCGTTGTCCTTGTGCACGATGGCGGAAAACGCGTCCACTGGTTCGCCCTGCAGCAGGATGTCCACCTTGACCAGGTCTGCTTCCTGCTCGCCAGCCTCCTCATAGTTCAGCGAGGCGTAGCCCTTAGTACGAGACTTCAGCATGTCGAAGAAGTCGAAGATGATCTCGCCCAGTGGCATGGTGTAGCGCAGCTCGACGCGGTCCTCGGACAGGTAGTCCATGTTCTCCATTTGGCCACGTTTCATCTGGCATAGCTCCATCGTGGTGCCAACGAACTCAGACGGCACGATGATCGTCATGTTGACGATCGGCTCGGCCACCTCCTGTAGCTTGCCACCCGGCCAATCCGATGGGTTGTGCACGTATTGCTCGCTACCGTCTTCCGCCACAACGCGGTAGGTAACGGAAGGCGCGGTGGAAATCAGGTCGAGGTCGAACTCACGCTCGAGGCGGTCGCGGGTGATCTCCATGTGGAGCAGACCCAAGAAACCACAGCGGAAGCCGAAGCCCAAGGCGACAGAGGTTTCGGGCTCCCAGGTAAGGGAAGCGTCGTTAAGCTGGAGCTTTTCCAAAGACTCGCGGAGTGCCGGAAAGTCTTCCTGGGACACTGGGAACAGGCCCGAATACACCATGGGCTTGACGTCCTCGTAGCCTTTAAGCGGCTCGGAGGCGCCCTTGTCGGCGGAGGTGACGGTATCGCCGACCTTGGTTTCGCGGACGTCTTTCACGCCGGTGATCAGGTAGCCGACTTCGCCGGGGCCTAGCCCCTTCACCTTCTTCGGGGTCGGCGACACCACGCCGATCTCCAGCAGCTCCAGATTTGTGCCGGTGTTCATCATGTGCAGCTTCTGGCCCTGGCGGAGTTCACCGTCGACCATACGAATGTAGGTGACGACTCCGCGGTAGGTGTCGTAAACGGAGTCGAAAATCATGGCACGAGCCGGCGCATCTGCACCGTTTGGTGATTCAGGCGCCGGGATCATATCCACAACGGTGTCCAACAGCTTTTCCACGCCCTCGCCCGTTTTGCCGGAGACACGCAGCACGTCCTCGGGCTCACAGCCGATGATGTTGGCAATCTCAAACGAGTACTTCTCTGGGTCCGCCGCCGGCAAGTCGATTTTGTTCAGAACCGGAATGATTTCCAAGCCTTTATCGATCGCCATGTAGAGGTTGGCAAGCGTCTGCGCCTCGATGCCCTGGGCTGCGTCGACAAGCAAGATCGCACCTTCACACGCCTCAAGTGCGCGGGAGACTTCGTAGGAGAAGTCGACGTGACCTGGCGTATCGATCATCTGGAGGATGATCTCCTCACCTTCATGGTTGCCGCTGCGGGGAGTCCACGGCAGGCGAACATTTTGCGCCTTGATTGTGATGCCGCGTTCGCGCTCGATGTCCATGTTGTCTAGGTACTGGTCACGCATGTCGCGCGCTTCCACCACGTTGGAGAGCTGCAAGATTCGGTCGGCCAAGGTGGATTTACCGTGGTCGATGTGCGCGATAATGCAGAAGTTACGAATCCGCGCAGGATCCGTGAAAGTGGTCTCGGCGAAATTATTGAAGTTTTTTGCCATTGGCCGAACGGGTCCCTTCTATTATTAACCTTTCCTACTCTACCCAAGGTGGTGGGTATTTTTTAACCGGGATCTCACACGCCACTTTGCTTATCGACGACCCCACACCCCAGATAGGGGTTCCCGCTGCAAAAAGGGGGTTGAATTACCCGTGACCATACCGTTACGGTTGGAAGCAATAAGTTTCTCCCACCTCCAACGGGAATGATTGACGATGAGTTTCCTGCGACCATGGCGCACCATGGACAACACCACTCCGATCGACTCGGAGAAGGTGTCAACGCGCCGGTCTGCACTCCGCGATCGAGCTCGCTCGCGCAAGGCCGAGAAAACCAATCACTTGGATCAGGGCCTCGAATCGCTTCGCGAACGCTTGGGTACCACCGACGGTGCTCCCTCTCGCCAACATGCATCCCGCGTCAAGGTTGACCCCACTGCCACCCTCGCGCGATCGGTGTACTACTCCCCCGACCTTGATGGCCCCGCCGAGCCAGGCGAAGTTGTGTGGGTGACGGTTCCCTCTGATCCTCCGGAAGAGCGCCCAATGCTCGTCGTTGGTCGCAACAGCCTGCATATCCATGGTCTATTAATTTCCACCGGCACCAAGGCATTTGGCGACAACTTCTTGGAAATCGGCAGTGGCGAATGGCAAAATGCGCCCGGCCGCTGCTGGCTACGCCTGGACAAAACGCTGACAGTGCCGGAGACCGACGTGCGTCGTCGAGGCGTTCTTTTCCCGCGTTTGCGCTTTGATGTCGTTGCCAATCGCCTGCGCAGCCGCTTTCACTGGGCATAAGCGTTTTGGAATAGCCGCAACACCCCTGCTAAGGTCGACGTGTTGTTCACGCCTGCGGTAGTGGGGTGTGCTTGGCAACGCGGGCAGGACCTTGGGTTCGCGTCTTCAAATGGCTAAGCACTGTAGTCCTCGTGCAGGTAGATCGACTAGTTCACTCAACATCGATTTTCAAGAGGTATGTCACAATGGCAAACATCAAGCAGCAGAAGAAGCGCGTTCTTACCAACGAGAAGCGTCGTCAGCGCAACAAGGCAGTTCGCTCTGCAGTTCGCACCGAGATCCGCAAGTTCCGCGAGGCAGTCGAGTCCGGCGACAAGGCTGTAGCAACTGAGCAGCTCAGCGTTGCTTCCCGCAAGCTCGACAAGGCAGTCACCAAGGGAGTCTTCCACCGCAACAACGCGGCAAACAAGAAGTCGAACATGGCTAAGGCCCTGAACAAGATGGACTAAGCCTTAAAACGCTTGAGACCCGTTCTTCCCTTTTGGGGAGAACGGGTCTTTTCCATATTTCAGAGCAAACCGACGATTCCACGCACGATCAGGCTCACGCCCGCGACAAGGAAAAACAGTCCGGCGCCCATGTCGATATATGGGCCGGCTCGCAACATCTTCTCGCGCACCGCGTTTGTTGAGACCACGAGGACGATGCCCACCTGCAAAGCCATCGATGTCAGCCACAGCGCTAAGATCACGATCACTGCTGTGCTCACCGACGGGCTCGGTGGCAACAGCGGCGCCACCAAAGCCGCCAGGAACAACACGATCTTCGGGTTGGAAAGGTTTGTGATCAGGCCTTTCCAAAATGACGAGCGCGTCGATCCTAACCTTGCTTCTGCTTCGTCGGTATCAACCGGCGGGTTATCGCGTTCCGCCCAACCGCTGCGGAGCATCGAGATGCCCATCCACGTGATCCAACCACCGCCGATGATCTGAACGAATTCAAGGATCGTCGGAAATGCATTGAGCAGCGCGGCAGCGCCGACGACGGTCAGCGTGCACCACATTAATACGCCGACTTGGATCCCAAGGGTCGTCGCCAATGCGTGCTTGCGCGAGCGCACCGCGGTGCGCGTGATGAGGACGATGTCGGGTCCAGGCGAGGCGGCGCCCGCGAGGTTGAGCAACACTAGACCGCCAAGATCGGTCCAGATCACTTATTGAACTTCTCTAGGAGATCTTCACGCCCAAACATCTGCGCAGCTTCCACGCCGGAAGGGTGGCCTGCATGGGGATCCGCGCCAGCTTCGAGGAGGAGATCGATGATTGCGTCTTCTTTCTTGAAGATCACACCGCCCAGTGGGGTTTGCCCGCGACCGTTCGGTTGGTTCACCTCCGCGCCACGCTCGATGAGAGCCTTGACCAGCTCCGGCTGGCCACTGTAGGACGCCAGCATGACAAAGGTGTTGCCGTCCTGGTTGGTGAGGTTGACGTTCACACCCTGGTCAACGTATTCGACAAGCTGCATGTCGCCGGTGCGCGCGTAGTTGAACAGGCGGGCTGCGAATTCCTGCACGTCCTGAGGGACGTCGTTTCCATTCTCACTCATGTTCACGAATCTATCACGCGAGCTTGGCGATCCGTCGGACTGCATTCTCGATGGCAAAATCCGGATCGCCACCTTGACCTTTCACTTCTGCATCGAGGTCCGCGATGATGATCACGGCTTCGCTCACCGCATCGCCCGACCAATTCCTCGCCACCTGCATCGTTTTCTTTGCGACGAACGGGTGCATCCCCAGCTGCTTTGCCAATTGATCCGGGTTGCCGCGGGTGCTGTAGAGCTTGGCAATATCGCCGACCTTGCTCGCAAGCGCTGCCGCGATCGCCACCGGGCTGATCCCCAGCTGCAAAGCGCGCCGCGTGGAACCCAGCGCGAAATTAAGGTTCCCGCGCACAGCAGCATCGGCGATATCGAAACCGGACACCTCTGCCACGCCCGTGTAATAGGCGCGCACGGAGCGCACCGTGATTTCGCCTTCGGTGTCTGCCACTAGCTGCTCAACCGCGGCCGCTAGTTCACGCAGGTCAGAGCCCACCGATTCTTGCAGCGCGGAAATCACGTCGGGGGTCGGGCGCACGTTGTGGCTGCGGAACTCGTTGGTGATCCAGCGTGACAGTTCGTTGGTGTTCTTGATCGCGCCGGCCTCGTGCACCTCGCACGCCTTCTTAAACTTTGGCACCAGAGATTTGTTCCGCCCTCCTCCCGAGTGACAGACGATCAGCGTCATACCCGGCGCGGGATCGACCGCCGCGCGAAGCAGCAGCTCGGTCGGCTCCTTGCCCGCCGCCTCGGTGCCGGTGAACACCACCACGCGTTCCTCGGCGAAGAGCGAAGGGCTGGTGGCTTGCAATAATTCGCCCTCGGTCACCTCTCCCGCTTTGAAGCGCTGCACCTCAGCGCGAGGATCCACCTGGTCGATGATGGCTTTGGTCGCACGTTCCTGCAGAAACGTATCATCGCCGACAACAAGGTGAGCTGGATTTAACATGCTGGTTAGTCTACCTAGAACCGCCCGTCGGCTGCGTGTTGACTACCGTCCTCGTGCACACGCACTTCCCCGTCGCGGTGCGGAAAGAGCACCGGGATGCCCCCGGCTGTGCGGGTGCCACGTGGGGCGGGCCGGCCTTCGTCGTCAAGCACGACGATCAGTTCGGTTCCGGTCGGGATGGGCTCTATGTTTTCTTGCTTATCGACGACGTACGTTGCCAACTGCCCGATATCCACCTCCGGTGCGCGCGGCGCGCTGAGCATGGGAAGTATGAGGGCTGCGAGGACGAACAACAGCGTGGTGCGGGGGCGGTGGTACATGAAACCGGCGAGTACCCACCCGTAACCAAGCAAGACCAACCACGGTGTGGCGGATGTGGTGGAGTTGGGTAGGGCTGCGAGGCCGTGTCCAATGGTGTGAATCCACCAGGTGAAGGGTTGGATTGCGAAAAAGAGGAGTTGCTCAAGCCCGCCGGGAAGCAATGTCAGCAGCACCGCGATGAGGCCGAGCACGGTCACGGGCGCGGTGGCAGGTGCAACCAGCACGTTGGCGGCGACGGATACTAGTGAGACTTCGCCGGTCATCAACGCGATGATCGGCATGGTCATGAGGTCGGCGGCGATCGCCACCGCGAGTGCGCGGACGAGGATGTCCGGCCAGCGGGTGCGCGCCAGCCAGCGATACAGCATCGGATTGAGCGCGATTATCCCGACTGTCGCGGCCACTGAGAGAGCAAACCCGTAGTTGACCGCCATGTCGGAGTCGAAGAGGACAAGCGCGATCGTCGCTAAGCTGAGGGCGTGCATGGGCTGCACATTCGACGAAGCAAGCACTGCCACCAGTCCGACAAGACCCGTGACGGTGGCTCGCAGGACCGAAGGCTCCGCGCCCACCAAACCTGCGAAGACAAACACCGTGACACCAGCTGCAACGACTTGCGCACGAAGCCCCACGCCAACGGCGCGCGCGATCATCACGGAAGCGGTGGCGACGATTGCCACGTTCGCCCCCGAGACCGCCGAGAGGTGCGAAAGCCCCGTGGCAATGTATGCATCCTGCTCCGCGTGGGATTGCAGCGAAGTATCGCCGAGCACCATGCCTGGGATGAGACCTTGGGAATGATCCGGGACGTGTGCCTCGACCGATATGGCTAACGACTCACGAACGTGGGCCGCGAAAGCCGCAAAACCTCGCGGCGGGTCCACCACGGAAACGTCCCCATTGAGCGTGAACCATCCGACCCCGGGCCGATCAGATTCCCGCAGACCACCTGCGACGACCACCCGTGCGCCCGGCACCACCCCACTTTGCAATTCTTCGGCAAACACGGGAATCTCTGCGGGATACCCACCCGCTCTGACTTTCACCAACCACGTGCCGGATGCCAGCTCTTTCGGCTTGGCGACGACCGTGGCCACGAGGTCGTCGCCAAGCGAAAATGCCTGCGCAGCGCGGACCCGGGCCGAAGCGAGAAAAGCCGCAGCCGCAGAGAACGCGCTGCACAGGATGAGCTGACCCCATTGTCTGGTGGCCGCGAAGACTATGCCAAGCACGCATGCACCAACCACGGCCACGCGAGGCACGCCGATTAGGACGCACAGCGTCACAAGCCACGTCATTGCGGCGGCAGGGACTAGTCGGAGTTCGCTCACTTCTGCAGGTTAAGTCACTCGGCCGAACGGGATTCCCCCTGCACAAATAGCTGTGGATAACTGCGCTGACGCGTCACCTAACCGGCGTGTTATCCACAAACCCAGAGGACTTCCCAATCCCCAACTTTCGTTGTGCTAGCTTCAAAGACAGTGACACGGGGTGCACCTTGACAATCGAGGTGCTGAGATCACACCCGTCGAACCTGCTCTAGTTCGAACTAGCGAAGGGATCGTCCTCGATGACCTATACTTTCATACCCAATTCCGGCGACAACCAAGGCGCAATTCCGCGCGTTTTGACCATTGCGGGCACCGACCCGACAGGCGGGGCCGGGATCCAAGCCGATATCAAATCCATCACCGCAGCTGGCGGTTTCCCCTACAGTGTCGTTACCTCCTTGGTCGCGCAAAATACCCGCGGTGTCCAGGAAATCTTCACCCCGCCGATCGATTTTCTTCGCTCGCAGTTGCAGTCGGTGGCCAGCGATGTCGCCATCGACGCGGTAAAGATCGGCATGCTCGGTTCGGTCGAGATCGCCGAAGCGGTCAAGGAGTTCATCCAAGACATTCCGTGCCTCGTGGTGTTGGATCCGGTGATGGTCGCGTCGTCTGGCGATCGTCTGCTGCAGCGCGATGCTGAAGCGGCCGTACTCGACCTTGCTCACAACGCGGACGTCGTCACCCCGAACCTGCCGGAACTAGCTGTTCTTGCGGGCTGCGACGTAGCCGCTACTATCGACGAAGCTCTTGACCAAGCCGCTGGACTCGCAAAGACACTTCAGGCGCACGTTTTGATGAAGGGCGGACATTTCACCGGCGATCACGCAGACAATGCGCTAGTCAGCCCTGATGGAGCGGTGCATTCTGTACCAGTTCAGCGCATCGCCACCACAAATACCCATGGCACGGGATGCTCGTTGTCGTCGGCACTGGCAACGAGGCTCGCGGCAGGCCACAGTCCTGCTGACGCTGTCGAGTGGGCCTCGCGCTGGCTCCATGAGGCAATCAGCAACGCGGACGCCCTCAAAATCGGTACGAGCAACGGCCCCGTTGACCACTCTCACACCACTCGTCGCATGACCCGAGCGGCGAGCACTTGGGCCCCGTCTGCCTCCGCCCCAACCCAGCCCCGCCTGCACCCCGCGGGACCATACACCCAGAAGATGTGGGACGACACCGCCGGTTATCTCACCGACATCCTTGCACTGCCGTTTATCCAGCAGCTCGGCGCGGGCACCCTACGCCACGACGATTTCATCTTCTACCTGCAGCAAGATGCCCTGTACCTCGGCCAATACGCCAAGGCGCTGCGTAAACTCGGCGGCCAGTGGGCCATCGACGCCGACGGTGCCATCGCCGCGGAACGCGAGATGCAAGACACCTGGCTCGCCAACATTCCCGAAGAGCAGCAGCGGATGTCGCAGGTCACGCAAGGCTACACCGATTTTCTTCTTGCCTCGGTCTACGGCGACGCGCACGCTGTCGGCCAAGCGGCGGTGCTGCCCTGCTACTGGCTGTACCACGAAGTCGGCCTGCGCCTAGCCGAGGCGAACCACCCGGATCACCCGTACCACGATTGGCTGGCCACTTACGCCAGCGAGGAGTTCGAATCCTCCACGCGCAGTGCCATCGAGCGCGTCGAACAAGCCCTCGCTCAAAACCCCGAACACCTCGACGCCGCCATCAAGGCGTGCGATATCGCATCGCACTATGAAGTCGATTTCTTTGACCAGGCCGACCGGGCTTGGGTCGTCGACAAGTAAAGGACAATCTATGACCCAGCTTGATCTGCGCTGCTATTTCGTCACCGGCTCCCTAGGTGTCGCACCGGTTGCGCCTGCCGATTTCCCCGCCATCGCGCGTATTGCGGCCGAGGCGGCATCCGGTGGCGCAGGGGTTGTCCAAATCCGCAGCAAGCCGATTAGCGTCCGCGACCTCACCGAGCTGTCTATCCAGGTAGCCAACGCAGTTCAGGTAGCCAACCCTCTCACCCGAGTGCTTATCGACGATCGCGTCGACGTCGCCGCCGCGCTGATGGACACCCACCATATCCACGGCGTGCATATCGGCCAGGATGATCTTGATCCGCGGCTGGCGCGCAAAGTGCTGGGACCACAAGCGATCATTGGGTTGACCACCGGCACGTTGGAGCTCGTGCGCGGTGCCAACGAGCTGGCGGATTCCATTAACTACGTCGGTGCGGGCCCGTTTCGCCCCACCCCAACCAAGAACTCGGGCCGACCGCCGATCGGGCTCGAAGGCTACCCAGCGCTTGTCCAGGCCAGTCGCGTCCCCGTTGTTGCCATCGGCGATGTCCACGCCGCCGACGCCGCCGACTTAGCAGCCACCGGCGTTGATGGCGTGGCCATCGTGCGGGAGTTCATGGCATCATCCGACCCGCGTGCGATGGCAGCTGGCATCGTTTCTGCATTCGACCGGAAGTAGCCACCTGTGAATAGTTTTCGTTTCGATCACGTCATCGTCGGCGCTGGAATCATCGGCCTATCCACCGCCTTTGAGCTGCTCACTCGCGACGTTCCGGCAGCGTCGATCGCAGTGATCGATCCGGCTCCGGTGAGTGGGGCAACACGTGCAGCTGGCGGCATGCTCGCACCCGTGGCGGAAATTCAGTACAAACAAGAGCCGCTCTATCCGCTGATGGTCGAGTCGGGAGCGCTTTTCCCCGAGATGCTCCGGCGCCTTTCGGGTTATACCTCGCAGGAGACGGGTTATCGTACGGAGTCAACGTTTGTGGTCGCCGCCGACCGCGCCGATGCCACTCATCTCATGGAGTTGACCGACCACCAGCACGACCACTCGTTGCACGTCCAGCGCCTTCCGCTACGCCACGCGCGTGCCGCGGAGCCTGCGCTGAACCCGCAACTGGCAGGCGTTGTTCACATCCCAGGCGACCACCAGATCAACCCGAGCATGTATTCCGCTACGCTGCTTCAGGTTCTTCGGCAGACCGGCGTTTCGCTTATCGACGATACCGTTACCCACCTAGACTGCACCTTTGACGAGGAGGGCGCGGTGAGACACTGCCACCGAGTTGAGTCGGACTCAGCGTATTTCGAGGTGGGCGCAAGTGTCTACATGTGCAACGGGCTTGGCACCTCCAGCGTAACCGGTTGGTACCCCGCAAAGGAGCTGAGTCCGCTGAAATTGCGGCCAGTACGTGGTGACATGATTCGTCTGAGGGTGGCGGAAGGGCAAGAGCCACCCGTCGGGCGGGTGATACGCGCTTTTGTCGAGGATCGCCCCGTTTACATCATCCCCCGAACCGACTCAACCATCGCTATTGGCGCAACCAGTCGCGAGGACATGCGCACAGCCCCTGCGGTTGACGGCGTATTCGCGCTACTGCGCGATGCGATACGCATCGTCCCTGCGCTCGAAGAATGCGAGATCATCGAAATCACCACCGGCGATCGCCCTGGAACGCCGGACGACCTCCCGTATCTTGGCCTCGCCGGCGACAATCTGGTGATTTCCACCGGATACTTCCGCCACGGCATTTTGCTCTCGGCGCTGGGAGCTCACGCAGGCGCTGACCTTGGCATCACGGGCAAAACAGACTTCCACATATCCGCGTGCGACCCCTACCGCCACTGCGACCAACGACGAAAGGATCTGCCATGAAAGTGACTATTAACAACGAGGTCCGCGAGGTTCCCGACGAACTGACCGTGGCTCAATTAGTGGCAGCCGATACCGGCCAATCCGAGCCGGCAGGTATTGCCGTTGCGATCAACGGCAAAGTGGTGCCGGCCAGCCAGTGGGATCGCAGCCTCGAAGCCAGCGATTTCGTTGATATTCTCACCGCGGTGCAAGGAGGCTAACATGCTCACCATCGCAGACAAGACCTTCGACTCCCACCTCATCATGGGCACCGGAGGCGCAACGAGCCAAGAGATTCTTGAGCACGCCCTCGTCGCCAGTGAAACCCAGCTAACCACCGTGGCGATGCGCCGCCACAGCGCCCGAACCACGGGCGGCGGCGAATCCGTCTTCCAACTACTGCAACGCTTGGGTATCGACGTTTTGCCTAATACTGCAGGTTGTCGCACCTCCCGCGATGCGGTCCTCACCGCGCAGCTTGCGCGCGAGGCACTGGGAACAAACTGGATCAAGGTGGAAGTCATCGCCGATGAGCACACTCTGCTTCCCGACGTCGTCGAACTTGTCGATGCCTGCGAGTTGCTCGTCGCGGACGGGTTCGTCGTCATGGCGTATACGTCGGACGACCCTGTCGTCGCCAAGCGGCTTGAAAATGTTGGGGTGCATGCCGTGATGCCGTTGGGCTCGCCAATCGGCACGGGCCTGGGGATTCTTAATCCGCACAATATCGAGTTGATCTGCTCGCGCGCCGAGGTGCCGGTCCTTCTCGATGCGGGTGTGGGCACCGCATCTGATGCCGCCCTCGCAATGGAGTTGGGCTGCAGTGGAGTACTCCTGGCCAGCGCGATCAACCGCTGCCAAGACCCTGTTGCGATGGCTCATGCGATGCGCCTAGCGGTGGAAGCCGGGAAACTTGCCCGAGAGGCCGGTCGGATTCCACAACGCTCTCACGCAGAAGGCGCCGTCGCTTCCTCTAGTTTCGATGGGCTCGCTAGTTGGGCGGATCAGGTTCTATGACGGCGCTGGGGAACGAGGAACTGCGTCGCGTGGCGCGCCAGACGCTACTCCCTGGTCTCGGTGTCTCCGGCCAGGAGGCGCTGCATAACGCGCATGTGCTTGTTATCGGCGCCGGCGGGCTTGGCTGTCCCGTGATGCAAAGTCTCGCGGCTACCGGTGTTGGCGAGATCACGGTGATCGACGACGACATCGTGGACTTTACTAATATCCATCGCCAGATCTTATTCGGTGCGGACGATGTGGGGCGGCCCAAGGTGGATGCCGCTGCTGAGCGCTTAGCCCAGCACCAACCAGGGATCGTGGTCAACACCATCAACGATCGCTTTACTGCCACAAACGCGATCGACCTGCTTGCCCACGTCGACCTGCTCATCGATGGATCCGATACGTTTAACACCAAGTTCCTCGCGGCCGACGCGGCCGAAGCTACTGGCACGCCTCTCGTCTGGGGCACCGTGTTGCAGTACCGCGGCGATGTGGCCCTGTGGTGGTCAGGCCACCAGGGCAACCGGGGCGTGGGATTGCGCGACCTCTACCCCACCCAACCCGATCCCGCGAACGCACCCGACTGCGCCACCGCGGGGGTTCTCGGCGTGACCACCAGCGTGGTGGGCAATCTTATGGCCACCGAAGCGATTAAATTCATCACCGGGCTCAGCGCCGGCCCCCAGGCGGGTTCGTTGCTGATGTACAACGCGCTCACCGCCGACGTCCGCCACTTTCAGGTCGAAGCCGATCCAGCGCGCCCTCTGGTCACAGAGCTTTTCGACGACACCCCTACCGCTAATCACGTACCGATGAGCGACAAAGGGCTGCTGAGTTCAGTCCAACGCGGTGAAGCAATCGCGATCGACGTACGTGAAGTGGGCGAAAAGGCACTGTCCGATCTTGCACTCCCCGCCGACAGCGTCGTTCATCTTCCTATGTCAGAGTGGGAGAACGATCATGCACTGGTCGAAGACGCGCTACGTACCCTCAGCACATCCACGGCAGTGGTCTACTGTGCCAGCGGGCGCCGGTCGCGCATGTTCGTCGATAAGTTTGAACAGTTGGCTAGGCGGCACGAAATCGTGCTTCTAAGCCTTCCGGGAGGCGTCAACGCGCACGGCGACGCCCGGAAGTAAAACTCACAGGGAACTCCAACTCACCATAATCTCACCCGATTTTCTCAGTTTATTCATCCCTCAAAACAGTCCAGTGTTTTCGGGCGAATTGATTTCGCCATCTAATGTCGCACTTTCGTGGAGCGCTGTTAGTATGTAACTCAGCTGTTTCTCAGGTTCGTTTCCATGTACACCAAGCACTAAGGCTTTGGCTATGGAGAAATTAACACCCTCTTATGTGTCAACGTGCCGATTTACCAGCTCGCGTTGTTAGCCTGTTCTACACACGGCCCAACAGTAGATAACCACTCGTTGAACCAGGAACAACCAGGAAAGACCAAGAAGGACTCGAAATGATCATGTCTCGCCAGAACAAGCTCAACGCACTTGCTCAGGGGATCATCGACAACGTAGATGGTTGCCTTGGCGCTAGCGTCGTTGACCTGGAGACCGGGTTTGCACTCGCTGCCGCAGTTCACGACGACTCCCTCGAGCTTGATCTCGCAGCCGCCTATGCCACCGAGATGGTCAAGGCCAAGATGAAGGCGATCAAGGCCCTTGGCCTCGAGTCCGACCTCAACGACATCGTTCTCACATTTGAGGACCAGCTACACATCATCACTCCGATTACCTCCAAAAATTTCATCTACACGGTCTTCACGCCAGATGTCGATCCGGTTCAGGAGCTTCACGGAGTCATCGCGTACAACCGCGCGCAGCCGCTTGGCACCCTCACCGCAGAAGAGCAGCCGCGACACGCCGCACCCCACCCCTGGGCCGCCTAAACATAGTCGAATTCGGTAGCCCGGAAGCAATCAGATAGCGCCACCACCTCGAAAAAGAGGCGGTGGCGCTGTTCTATTTCTAAGCTTTCTCAAGAAACTCATACTTATCTCGTGTCACATCCGTTAACACCTGTCACTTGTTGTTAGCTTTAGGTCGTACTCCAAAGAACGCTTCCCCAACGTAGAAGGACACCATGCTTCCACAGACCACTCTTGACAACATCGCCCACCACATCACCACCGACGTAGACGGATGCCTCGGAGCGAGCATCGTCGACCGCGATACCGGCTTCGCTTTCTCCGCTACTCCGGCTGGCACCAACATCGACATCAACGTCGCCGCAGCCTTTTACGCCCAGGCAGTGAACGCGAAAGAGAAGACTCTCCGTGCACTGGGCGGAACCCGCGACCTCGATGACATGGTTGTCACCTTTGAGGATGAAATGCACATCATCACTGCCATCGACGCCAACAAATTCGTCTTCGCCGTCTTCCACCCTGACGTCGACCCAATCGCACAGCTTCACGCCACCATCGCGTATCACAGCGCTACTTCCCTGGGAACGATTCCAAACATCTTCCGCGCACGCCGCGCCGCCGCGGAACACTTTGCGGCCTAATTGTCACGCGAAAGGGCGTCGTGGGTGAACTATGCACCTACGGCGCCCTTTCGCGTGCCGTTCCCTTAAAGTGACACCTCACCCTTGATCGCCTCAAACTTGGCGGGACCGATGCCTTTCACATCCAGAAGCTGCTCGATCTCAGTGAAACCGCCAATCTGATCACGGTGGGCGATAATCGCAGCAGCTGTCGCATCCCCGACCCCGTCAAGCTCCATCAGCTCCGCAGCGCCCGCGGAGTTCAACGAGATACTGCCCGCCTCCGCTTCCGCGTGCGGCGCGGGAAGCGGCGCAGCTTCCCCGACTTCCGGCACGTAGATCTGCTGTCCATCCGCCAGCACTTGGGCAAGGTTCAATGACACAGTATCTGCGTCGCCTAGCACCACCGCTTGGTCTAGGGCATCGGCAACCCGCTGCCCGCGCTGCAGAGTCACAAGCCCAGGATGTTCCACCCGCCCGACAACTGACACAACGATTTCCGCTGGCTCTTCGGACTCTGCGGGGTCGGTGGTCGTCGATAATGCACTAGCCCAGTCATGAGCCGAATCGATTGGCTCTGCAACGCGAGGCTGCCCCAGCCACCATGCGCCCAGCAACACCGCCAAGAGCCCAGCGCAGGCTAGGGCCACGCGAGGCTCGATTTTCCACCGTGGGGCGGGATACTCTACGCGCAGCAGGTCTTCCTCACCCGTCGGCCGAGTGAGTTCTTTCAGTCTGTCTACGGACCTCATGCCTCCTACGCTAGAAGCGCCCAGCGATATGCACGAGGCGTGCAAAATAAGCTGTGGAAAACCCGCCGCTAGTCGATGCTATCCACAAAGGAGTCAGAGAAAACCGCCGAGATTCCTACGGCACCTTCGCCACTGTGCACGCTCAGCACATCGGTTAGCTCACACACCAGCACCGACGAGCCCTCCGGCAAGACCTCGTTGAAGGCGCGCTCCAACACGTCCGCGGACTCCAGCGCGTTAGCGTGCTGAATTGCGACAAATACGGGTTCGCCACCAGCCTTTTCGACGACCAACTCCACAAGCTTTGTAAATGCCTTCGTCTGGGTGCGCGTCTTCCCCGCTAGCTCAATCTTGCCGTCGCGCACATGCATCAACGGCTTGGTGGCCAAAAGCGCAGCGGAAAGCATTGCGGTGGTGGCCGAAATGCGTCCCGATTTGCGTAGCTCATCAAGGTGATGCAGGTAAACCCAGGTCTCGCTACGCTGCAAAGTCTCTTCTGCCACGCGTTGACACTCATCCAAATCTGCACCATTTTGCGCTGATTTCGCCGCAGCCATCGCAGCAGCGCCCACAGCCATTCCGACCGATTGGGTATCGATCACCCGCACAGTATCGTCGAAAACTGCTGCCGCAGACACCGCCGCCGACCACGTTGCGGAAAGGTCCTTAGATAGGTGCAGCGCTACGACTCCATCGTCGCCGCCACGTTCGAGCTGACGCGCGTAAGCTGCGGCAAGCTCGAGCGCGCTCAACCCACTAGTGGAAAACTCGCCATTTTCGCCCATCACATGCAGATCTACGACGACAATATCGAGTTCGTCGACAATGCTCTGTGGCAGCCCAGCGGAGGAATCGGTCACGACGCGAACAGTCATTATCCACCCAGCCCTTGGTTCCAGGCATCGAGGTACCACTGCGCATCCACGACATTCTCAGCGTTGAATTGAGTGGCATTCTCGCCTGGAGTGAACTTCGGGCGAGCGATGAGCTGCGAGTAGTTGGTGTTTCGCAAACCCGAAAACATCGGGTACTGTTCGACGCTCAACCCCAGCAGGTGTGACGTCACAGCGGAGATGGTTCCGCCGTGTGCAACGATCAGCACCGCGTTATCGTCCCAGCCGGAAAAATCGCGCATCAATTCTTCCACAACCGGACGCGCGCGCCGCGCCACCTCCACTCGTGACTCTCCTCCGGGTGGCGCCCACTCCGGGTTGTGTCGCCACGACGCGCGCATACCGGCGAAATCACGATCGACTTCACCATGAGTCTTACCCTGCCACTGGCCAAGATGGGTCTCGCGCAATCGCTTATCGACGACCACGTCAAGCCCTAATCTCTGCGCGATAATGTCGGCGGTGTCCTTGGCACGGGTCAGGTCGGAGGACAAAATTTTGACGACTCCAAGGCTTTCCACTACATCGGCTGCGAGGTGCGCTTGTTGCACGCCGGTTTCAGAAAGTTGGGTATCTAATTGGCCCTGCATCCTTTTACCAGCGTTGTAGTCTGTTTGACCGTGGCGCAGCATGATCAGTCGTCGCATTAGATTCCCTCCTTCTCCGCTAGTAGTGGACGCGTTTCGGCTTAGTAATCGTCTTCGCCGTCTGCTGGGCCTTCGCCAGCAAGCGGGAGATCGTCGATATTATCGATCGTGCGGAAGTCCACATCGTCCGCCCACTCTCCTGGGCTGGTTGCGGTTTCTACTCCCTCGACCTCGATGCGAGGGCAATCCGCGTACAAGCGATCGAGGCCGTAGAACTCTCGTTCCTGTTCACGCTGGACGTGGACAACAAAGTGGCCATAGTCGAGCAGCACCCAACGGTTTTCGCGATTGCCCTCTCGTCGCTTCGGCTCCGCGCCCGCCTTGGAAAGTTCGTCTTCAACTTCTTCTACGATGGCGTGGACTTGGCGCTCGTTGCCACCGGTGACAACAACGAAGATATCGCTGATAGCCATCACGTCGGACACGTCGATGACAGCGATATCTTTTCCTAGTTTTTCGTCCGCGGCTTTGGCCGCAATTGAGGCTAGGTCACGGGATTCTGTCGAAGCAGTCAAATGGGTTGGTTCCTTAATCTGAAATTGAGAAGGCTTGATTCAAGCTGGTTGTTTTAGTCTCCCACGTTACTACTAGATTTATCCACTCAGAGCACAAGGATTGGGTAACGCGAGGATCTACTCGGCTGCCGCGTACAAGTTGTGCTTGGCGATGAACTGGACAACCCCGTCTGGGACCAAGTACCACACCGGTCGGCCCACCTTGGCTCGGTCGCGACAATCGGTTGATGAAATCGCCATCGCTGGAACATCGATTAGGTGGACGCGGTCGTGGTGTTCCTCGGGAAGCATTTCTTCCGATAACACGTAACCGGGGCGGGTTACTCCGACGAATTCAGCCAAGTCGAACATCTTGTCCCAATCACGCCACGACAAAATCGATGCCAACGCATCTGCACCGGTGATGAAGAAGAGCTCATCGTTTGGGAGCTTTTGGCGTAGATCTTGCAGCGTATCAATGGTGTAAGTCGGTCCTGGGCGATCGATGTCAACGCGTGAGACGCTGAATTGTGGGTTTGATGCAGTGGCGATCACTGTCATCAAGTAGCGGTCTTCCGACTTGCTGACTTTCTTGTCTGCCTTCTGCCACGGCTCACCGGTGGGCACGAAGATGACCTCGTCCAGGTCGAACCGGTCAGCAACCTCGCTCGCTGCAACCAGGTGACCATTGTGAATCGGATCAAATGTGCCACCCATGACGCCGATGCGTCGTGGCCTTGAATCCTTAATCTCCGCGCTCGATGAGTTCATATCGGCTTAGTCTAGCCAAAGCCGACAATCCGTCACCCAAGCCTTGCATAGATTGTTTTCAATTTGAAACAATCTATGCAAGCGCAGTTGAAACCTAAGGTCGGGTTTGGCCCGTTCCTTCCAGGATCCACTTCGTGCTGGTCAACTCTGGCAACGCCATCGGCCCACGCGCGTGCAGCTTCTGGGTAGAAATCCCGATCTCCGCACCCATCCCGTACTGCTCGCCGTCGGTGAAGGCGGTCGAAGCGTTGAGCATTACCGCAGCTGAATCAACCTCGTTGGCAAACTTTTGCAACGTGTAGGCGTTCATCGATGCAATGGCCTCGGTGTGCCCAGATGACCAGGTGGCAATGTGCTGAACCGCTTCCTCCACCCCGTCGACAACTTTGACGGCGATGTCCATCGAAAGATACTCGTCGGCCCAGTCCTGGTCGGTGGCTTCGACAACGTCGCGTGCGCCCAAGACTCCCAGCGCGGCCTTGTCGCCATGTACGGTCACGCCCGCTTCCTGCAAGGCTTCGATGATGCGTAGCTGGTCGGATGGATCCAGCGCTTGGTCGATCAGCGCAGTCTCCGTCGCGTTGCACACCGACACGCGACGGGTTTTTCCATTGATCAGCATCTCGATTGCAGAATCAACGTCGGCATCCTTGTCAACGAAGAAGTGGCAGTTGCCCGTGCCGGTTTCGATCGCGGGAACGGTAGCTCCAGTCACCACCGCTTCAATCAAGCGCGCGGATCCACGTGGGATCACTACGTCGACAAGCCCGCGAGCGGTAATTAGGTCCTGCACCGAATCATGAGATTCGCACGGCAGAAGCTGCACGATCTCTGTGGGCAAGTCGTGCTCCTGCGCTACCTCCTGCAGGATGTCCACGAGCTTCTGGTTGGAGTGCACGGCGGTGCGCGATCCACGCAAAAGCGCAACGTTGCCCGATTTGATCGCCAGACCGAACGCATCAACTGTAACGTTTGGGCGAGCCTCATAGACCATACCCATGACACCGAGTGGAACCCGCACCTGCTTCATCTGGATACCGTTTGCCATTAGGCCGCCACGTAACACCTCACCGACAGGGTCCTGAAGACCAGCTACCTGGCGTAATCCGCCGGCGATGCCTGCAACGCGGTCGGTGTTTAGAGAAAGTCGATCGATCAGCGATTCCGCCATACCCTCGGCGCGCCCCGAATCGATGTCTGCTTGGTTTGCTGCCAAGATCTCGTCGGTACGCGCGATCAGGGCATCGGCGGCCGCGTGCAGCAAAGCGTCTTTGTCCACCGTGGGCAGGGTTGCCAACACGGGCGCGACCTTTTTCGCGGCTTGTGCCTTGCGGAGGACTTCGTTGCGCTCTGCGGCGCGCTGTTCGGCTGTCTGCGTGCTCATGCTGTCCCAGTGTAGCGTGTGTCTACACCTCACCAGCCGAAAGGCTATTGCACTTAATACCCATGCTCTACGTTGACCTCGGTAGGCATGAGCTGGCTTACGCTGAAAGCCTCCCAGTTGTACCGTGTGAGCGCACCGACGCGGTCCCGAATGTATTTTTCCGTATTCGCAGTGTGCGGGGTGATCACGCAGTTATCCAACGACCACAATGGGTGATCGTTGGGCAGCGGCTCCGGGTCGGTGACGTCAAGACCAGCTCCGAAAATCGTGCCCTTGTGCAGGGCCTCAACCAAGTCATCGGTCACGATCAACGGCCCGCGCCCGACATTGATCACCACGGCGTTTGGTTTCATCTTCTGCAAGACGTCACGGTTAACCATGCCGCGGGTGTCGTCGGTAAGCGGGGTGAGCAGGACGAAGTAGTCCGCAGTTTCCCAGGCTTCGTCGATGCGCGAGGTGCTCATGGACACCGTTGCGCCCGATACTTCCCTGCCGGAGCGTGTCACTGCAATCGTGGTGCAGCCGAACACATTGAGCAGTTTGATCAAGCGCTCGCCGATTCCACCCGCGCCAATCACCGCAACGGTCTTGTTTTCAAAGAGGAACTGCTGGTTCTCAGCGATGCTAGGGCGTGCGGACCAATCCTTGGCGTACTTGTGCTGGTGCAGCACCGCGAGGAGTAAAGCGATCGTCGATTCCGCTACTGTGTCGTCGTACACCCCTGCCGCGTTGACCCAGCGGACTTTGTTTTTCCGCAGGATCCCCGCTTGATCCAATGCGTCGATGCCTGCGAACGCGCACTGCACCACCTTGACGCTGTCGGGCAGAGCGTCGGGAAAATCGTCGGCGCCGCCGTTGAACACGATGAGATCAGGAGACTCGTCAAGAGCAACGTGCGTGTGGCCGGCCGATTCAATGTCCGCGACGGTGTCGTCCCAAACGGTGGGCAGCATCGTAAACTTCATAGCGCCCACCTTATACGTTGACGGTGTTAGTAGCCCTTTCTTTTGTCAATTTCAGTCGGCATCGTCTCCCCTGCCTCAAACGCCCTCGCGTTTTCAATGATGCACGGCGCAATGAACTTCCTACCGGTTGAACCCGTAGTCGCAGTATGCGGAGTGATCGTACAATTCGGCAGTTGCCACAGCTTATGGTCCTCCGGCAAAGGCTCTGGGTCAGTCACATCAAGCCCAGCTCCCGCGATCTGCCCGCTCTCCAGCGCGTACACAAGATCGTCGGTGACAACAACAGGCCCACGCCCAACGTTGACCACCACCGCGTGATCCGGCAACGCTTCAAAAACCTGCTTATCGACGAGCCCTTCGGTCTCAGCGGTCAGCGGCAGAAGATTCACCAAGACGTCTGCGCGTGGCCACACGGCCTCGATCTGATCGAAGGTCACGACCTCCGTTGCCCCTTCGACCGGGCGACCGGAGCGATTCACAGCGACCGTGGACACATCGAACCCCTCTAGCATGCCGATTAGGCGTTTCCCGATGCCGCCGGCGCCGAGAATTGCTACGGTGCGCTGGTCGTCAGCAAGCAACTGCGTGTGCTGATCCAGGATTCCCCGCGCACGAAAAGTGCCGTATAACGTTGCCGGCTTGTGCTGATGCATGACCGACAAGGTCAATGCCAACGCTGCCTCTGCTACTGGTGTGGCGTAGACGCCGGATGCGTTGGCCCAGCGCACGTCGGTGCTGCGGATGAGTGGCAAGATGCGATCGATTCCCGAGTAGACAAACTGAATCCACTGGATACTCGGCGGCAACTGTGGCAAAGGCTCACCACGGTAGATCAAGCATTCCGCATGGTCGAGTTCAGAAACGTAGGTGTGACCCGCTGCTTCTACTTCAGCAACGACTTCAGGCCAGGGGGAACCGAGGAACGTAAACTTCATAGCCCCACCCTATCCAGAATCTTTCTATAGGCGGGAAGCGTAATTGGACAAGTAGTCCGCATGAACCACCGAACGGCGTTGGCTTTCCGGCAATTCGTTGGTGTGCTTGCCCAACATTCCTGCCAAGTCTGCGGCATCATATGCCACCTCGCCACGGCCGACACCCTCGCCTTCCGGCCCAAGGATCTCGACGATGTCGCCCGCTTTGAAATCGCCCTCGATGCGCGTGATACCTACCGCGAGCAACGAGGTCCCCCCGCTGGTCACCGCCTTGACAGCGCCAGCATCGAGGTGCAGAACCCCCTCCGCGTCGGCAGCATACAAAGCCCAGAACTTCCACGCCGAGAGTTTGCGATTCGGTCGCGTATGAAAAACGGTGCCCACCGAAGCGTCGCCCAGCGCTTTATCGATGTTCTGCGTAGAAGTCAGTAGTACTGGTACACCACCGCGCGCAGACAGGCGGGCGGCGGACACTTTCGAGGCCATGCCGCCTGTACCCAAGCGGCCTCCGTCTCCGGCGGTAACGTTGGCTAAATCATGGCCGCTGCGAATTTCGTCGATGAATTGGGCCCCAGGCTCGGCCGGATTGCGGTCGTACAACCCGTCGACATCAGAAAGCAGGATCAACGCGTCGGCAGCTGTAAGGGTGGCGACGATCGCCGAGAGCCGATCATTATCGCCAAACCGCATCTCTGACGTTGCCACGGTGTCATTTTCGTTGACGATCGGCACGGTGCCCAGCTGCCGCAAACGATCGATGGTGCGCTGCGCATTGCGGGCGCGTTCGCGCCGTCCCGCGTCCGCCGCAGTCAGGAGCACCTGGCCGATTGTGCGATTATGCCGTGCAAAGGACTTCGCCCACTCCTGGAAAAGGTACACCTGACCGACCGCCGCAGCTGCCTGCTTCGTCGCCAAGTCTTGGGGGCGGATGCGCAGCCCGAGCGGAGCCATGCCTGCGGCGATCGCGCCCGACGAGACAACAACCACATCAGAGCCTGCTGCCATCCGCGCCTCGAGTGCATCAACGATTCGGTCGATTTTCCCCGACGACACAGTGAAGTCAAGATCTACCAACGATGAAGTACCAAGCTTGACGACGATCCGCTTAGCGTTTGCAATGTGCTCACGCAGGGACGCCGAGGATACGTCTTTGTGCTCTGCAGGCAGGGTCATGTTCACATATCTTACGGATGCGGCTAGCCCTGCCAGCGTTCGCGGTCGGCTTCTTCCCCATCGCCGTAATCGTATTCGTCGATCAAGCCACGACGAGCTTGGGAAGCACGCTTGCGCTCAGCAGCGGACGAACGTGTCGTCGCATTCATTCGGGCATCGTGCCCACGGCCTGCCAGGGTAGGATCGCCGGCGAGCGAAGGCTCCCAATCGAAAGAAATTTCTCCGATGGTAACGGTCGCGCCCTCGGCAGCGCCGAGCTTGCGCAGCTGGTCTTCCACGCCCGCGCGGTTGAGGCGATCCGAGAGGTAGCCGACCGCTTCGTCGTTTTCAAAATCGGTTTGATTCACCCAGCGCGATGCCTTCTCTCCGGTGACAATAAACGCCCCCGGCACCTCTGGATCTGGGACAACCACGATGCCACCAGAAGAGCGCTTGTCCACGGCTTGCGGCCGAATGATCGTCTTTTCTGCGTGTGGATCCGCCTTCGGCTTCGGGCGCGCCTTGCGTGCCTTCTTCACGATTTCCCACAGGGCCCACTTCAGCTCTTCCAGGCCTTGGTGTGCAACGGCCGAAATGATAAATACCGGCCAACCATACTGTTCTTCGAGGTCAGCCCTGATGAACTCGGCTAGCTCCTCAGCTTCGGGCACATCGGCTTTGTTCAGCACGATGAGACGCGGGCGTTGGCGAAGATCTCCCAGCCCCGAGTCGTGGTCCAGGTCGTCTGCGTAAGCATCGAGCTCTGCCTCGAGTGCTTCGATATCGGATTGCGGGTCGCGTCCCGGTTCCAACGTCGCCGTATCGACCACATGGACTAGCACAGCGGTGCGCTCAATATGGCGGAGGAAGTCCAAGCCCAAGCCGCGGCCTTCGCTCGCGCCCGGGATGAGGCCAGGTACGTCGGCAATGGTGAACGTATCGTCGCCAACGTTGACCACGCCCAAATTCGGCTGCAGCGTGGTAAACGGGTAATCGGCGATTTTCGGCTTTGCCGCCGACAACACAGAAATCAGCGACGACTTACCAGCAGAAGGGAAACCAACGAGGCCGACGTCAGCCATTGATTTCAACTCAAGAACTAGATCGAGTGCCTCCCCCGGCTCCCCCTTCAAAGCAAAACCGGGCGCCTTGCGCTTTGCGTTCGCCAGCGCCGCGTTGCCTAGACCGCCAAAGCCACCAGCCGCAGCAACGAACTTGGTTCCAGGAACGGTAAGGTCGGCGAGGATTTCGTTCTTCGAGTTGCGCACAACCGTGCCCACTGGAACCTCTAGAATGAGGTCTTCGCCGCGTGCGCCATTGCGGTGATCGCCTTCGCCATTGCCACCTCGTTCGGCCTTGACGTGCGGGCGGAACTGGAAATCAAGCAGGGTGTGGACCTGGGGAGAGACAACGAGCACGATGTCCCCGCCGTGTCCGCCATTGCCACCGTCTGGTCCGCCGAGCGGTTTGAATTTTTCGCGGTGCACGGACACACAACCGTGTCCGCCGTCTCCTGCTTGAAGGTGGAGGACTGCGCGGTCGACAAATTGTGCCATGTGCATGCCTTTCTGCTGGTTGAGTACCGTTCTCGTATGGTATCAGCCATTGACAACGGAGTGAATGATCTTCCTGTGATGCAAGACGTGAGCCTGCACGGAGGAGGGAGAAAACAAGGAGGCACCCAAGCCCCTGTGCAGGGTCTGGGTGCCTCCTAGCTCAAGATTTATGCAGTCGCAGCTGCTGCCTGCTCTTCAGCAGGAACGATGTTGACGATGCGACGGTTGCGCTTGATGCCGAACTGAACGGAGCCTGCCTCAAGTGCAAACAGGGTGTCGTCGCTGCCGCGGCCAACGTTCTCACCTGGGTGGAACTTGGTGCCACGCTGACGAACGATGATCTCGCCTGCCTTGACCTGCTGGCCGCCGAAGCGCTTTACGCCAAGGCGCTTTGCCTCGGAGTCACGACCGTTCGAGGAGCTCGATGCGCCCTTCTTGGTTGCCATGTTCTTCCTCCTTTAGGAAAATTCCGGACGTTACTTAACGCCGGTGATCTTCAGAACGGTCAGCGGCTGGCGGTGGCCGAGGCGACGCTTGTAACCGGTCTTGTTCTTGTACTTCATGATATCGATCTTCGGGCCCTTACCGTGCTCGACGATCTCTGCGGAAACGCTGACCTTAGCCAGGTCGTCCGCCTTGGTGGTGACGTTGGAACCGTCGACAAGTAGAACCGGGGTGAGAGCCACGGCATCGCCTGGCTCACCCTCGATCTTCTCGACCTTGACGAGGTCGCCTTCGGCAACCTTGTACTGCTTGCCGCCGGTCTTGACGATCGCGTACATAGAGGGTTACCCCTTATCTAAACTCGCACGATACCTGCGACGCCGCAAGTATCTAATGGACAGAAACGAAAATGTGTTTTGAAAGCCGCCTGAAGGCGCCCCAAAACAGCGACTGTCAAAGAATACACTGTACTGGGGCTAAACTACAAAACGCCTACGCCTGAGAGGTTCGCCGCGTAGCACGACGACGCCCACGACCCCGCGACGAAGACGAAGCAGGTGTCGAACTTGCAACTGACTTCTTCTTCGGTTCCTTCTGAGCATCATGCGCCGACTCAGTCTTTTCGTCAACGCTAGGAGCCTTGACCTGAGAAGTACGAGCCCGGCGCACAGCACGTCGGCGACCACGCCCGGATCCTGTGAGCCGCTCGTCGATGATCTTCTCCACAAGAGCCTCGGCGATCGGGTCAGCCGGCTTGTCGACGACCAACTCGTCCACCGAATCTTCCGCTGGTTGATCCACCTGCGCTACGAAGTCCTCTTCACGCGGGCGGTGATCGGAACGAGAATTGCCACGCGTGCGACGCTTGCGGCGCGGTGAGTTTTCAAACTCAGCAACTGCCTCCTCATACGTCTTCTCACCCGATTGCGGAGTCTGCTCCTCCTCTGCTTGGCCAGCAGCGTCTTTATTCGTAGCTGCCTGTTCCGCAGCTGGCTTCCCACGCCCGCGTCCACGACCGCGACGTCCTCGGCGGCGCGAAGCGCTGCGCTTTTCCTCGCCAGCATTCTCGCTCGCATTCTCGCTTACGGTGTCTTCCACGATGTCGCCTGCGTCATCTTCCGAATCGTTGTCAACGAACGCGACGACCGATGCCGCAAGTGCTTCAAAGTCTTTTTCTACGACTCCTGCGACTGCTGCGACATCGTGGGCCTCCTCAGCATCAGTCTCCGGCGCGAGATCCTGGTCGTCGTCACGCGTATGCATTGCCTTGGCCGCTGGGTGCTCCCCTGGAGTCTGCGCAGGCTTGCGACGCTTGCGCGGTGGCTCGTGGGTTTCTGGCTCGTGCTCGACGGGATCGTCCCAGATGATGATGCCGCGCCCATTGCAGTGTTCACACTCAGTGGAGAATGTCTCCAGCAGTCCCGTGCCCAAGCGCTTGCGAGTGAGCTGGACCAGACCAAGTGAAGTTACTTCCGATACCTGGTGGCGAGTGCGATCGCGGCCGAGGGCTTCTTTCAGGCGACGCAAAACAAGGTCCTGGTTTTCCGGCAGAATCATATCGATGAAGTCGATAACGATCATGCCGCCGATATCGCGCAGGCGAAGCTGACGCACGATCTCCTCAGCCGCTTCCAGGTTGTTGCTGGTCAGCGTTTCTTCGAGCGAGCCACCAGAACCCGTAAACTTACCGGTATTCACGTCGATTACGGTCATAGCCTCGGTGCGATCGATCACCAAAGAACCGCCAGACGGCAGCCAGACCTTGCGCGATAGAGCCTTTTGCAGCTGCTCTTCCACACGGTGCTCCTCGAACGCATCGTTGCCGCCATGCTCAGCACGGTTGTACTTGACTAGGCGGTCTGCGAGGTCAGGTGCCACCGAAGTGACATAGTTGTTCACGATGTTCCATGAACGCTTTCCGTCGACGACTAGCTCAGAGAAGTCTTCGTTGAACAGATCACGGATCACCTTGACCAGCATGTTTGGTTCTTCGTACAAGGTGACAGGTTTAGCACCCTTGGAGGCCTTTTCCTTTGCAGCCTGCTCCTGAATGGTCTCCCACTGCACATGAAGACGGTTGACGTCTGCTGCGATCGCTTCTTCCGGCACGCCCTCGGCTGCGGTGCGAATAATGGCACCACCCTTGCCTGGAACAACGTTGTTGAGAATCTCCTTCAAACGCTTCCGTTCAGGCGCTGGAAGCTTTCGCGAAATACCAGCGCTGCGACCACCCGGAACGTAGACCAAGTAGCGTCCTGCCAGTGAAATCTGGGTGGTCAGACGAGCACCTTTATGCCCCAACGGATCCTTGGTTACCTGCACGACCACCTGGTCGCCAGACTTCAACGCGTGCTCGATCTTGCGCGAACGCCCGCCCAGGCCGGCCGACTTCCAATCGACTTCACCGGCGTACAGCACGCCGTTGCGTCCTTGGCCGATATCGATGAAGGCGGCCTCCATGCTTGGCAGCACGTTTTGCACTCGTCCAAGGTAGATGTTGCCGATCATCGAGGTGTTTTCTTCGCTGGTAACAAAGTGCTCGACCAACAGGCCGTCTTCCAACACGCCGACCTGGGTGATCATGCCGTGATGATCATGGCGTTCGCGTTCACGCACGACCATGGTGCGTTCAACAGATTCACGCCGTGCCAGGAACTCCGCCTGCGACACGATACGGGAACGCTTGCGCCCTTCGGCACGCTTTTCGCTCCGTCGGCGACGCTGCGCTTCCAAACGCGACGATCCCTTAATCGCTACCGGTTCTTGTACCGCGTCATCCTGCTCGTCGTAGAGCTCCTCGGCAGGAGCATCGTTTGTTTGGCTTCGATTGTCTCGGTCGAGCTTGCTTGACGACGACCCATCGAACTCGTCATTCTGCTCAGCTTGCGTTTTGGCAGGCTCGGTTACGCGCCGTGCACGTCGACGATTCGACGGCGCCTTAAACAGTGGTGCGTGAGATTCAGCTGCCGTCTCTTCTGCGGGAGCAGGCGTGACGTCAGGGGTGATGTCGATCAAAGGCTCGTGGTCGGGAGAAAGGTTCGCTTCAAAGGCGACAGGTTCGACTGAATCTTCCGCTGGGACTTCCTCGGTAGGAACGTCGTCGGCTGGTGCATCGTCGTCAAGCGGCTCGTCGTCAAGCGCTGAAGCTAGGTCTGCCTCGACTTTTTCTTCGATCTGATGAATCTCGTTTGCTACGTCCTTGCGTACACGCTGTCGGATCTTCTCATCCGCTTCAGCGGCCACGTCAGCCGGAGCCACGGTGTTCACCTTCGGATCTGCCGCTACTCCTTGCAGCACGTCAAGGAGTTGCTCCGCCTCGGCGCGGGTCAGCGTCGATTGCGCCACCTTTACAACGCCGACGCTATTGAGCGCGATGACCAAGTCCTTGGAAGGAAGATCAAGTTCTTTCGCAAGGGCAAACACGCGGGTTTTATCGGTGAGCTTGGAACGATCGAAAGTTGCAATCGAGTTCGAGCCAAGTGCGGTTTCTTGTGCTGGTTGGCTGGCCTTCTTAGCGGTTTTCTTGGCCGACTTCTTTGCCGTCTTCTTTGTAGCTCTCTTCGACTTACGCTCCGGCGTGCTCGAGTTGTCGTTTGTTTCCTGCTTCTCGCTGGCGTCAGCCACGACCTATCTCCTATTTTCAGCCACTATAAGCAGCATGCCGGGCGCTGGCGACGCAGAAAGCGCATCGCCGCCGCCACACAGCGTGCAGATTAAAGCGGAAAGTGTGCGGGGTGTTAAAGCTTTTCAGCGGTTACCAAGTGGTCTCGAAGAAAAACGAGATCAGAAGGCTACGCTTCCTCACCATTGTGGCACACCTTGGCAAGAATTGGCGTTACGGCCTCTTGTCAAATTTCTGCAGTGTCGAGATAACAGCATCGGTGGCAACATCCGACTTCCGCTCAGACTTCAGTGCATCGTGTACCGCTACGCCCACCACATCTTCGTAAATCAGCTCAGCGGCTTTACGATCGATATTGGCAATCGCCAGCAAACTCTCGATCTCATCTTTGTGGTTTCGGCAGTGCCCACGCACAAGATTGGGCAGTTCGCCTGTTTCTCGAAGCGCATCGATGGCTACCGCCACCAAGCTGGCCAAAGAGGTTTTTCCGCCCAACGTGGTCGCGTGAACGATCCATTCAGCGAGTTGCTCAACAGATGTCTCAGGAGTCACACGCGTCGACACTTCTGCAAATAATTTTGATCGTGTTTCGTCCACGAGTTCAAGACATGTCTGAAGCAACTTCTCGCGACTGTCGTAGTAATAGCCGATCGATCCCACCGGAACGCCTGCCTTGGCGGCGACCTGTCGGTGGGTGACGTTGTTGAGCCCCTCGGAAAGCATGATTTCGGATGCTGCCGACAAAATCGCTTGGCGCTTCTCAACCGCCCGTGCTTGCTCTGCCCTGCGAGGCATGCCGATCCCTTCCTTTCCGTCCTTTAGATGCGTTTCAACTTATATCTAATCTGATCGAAAATCTAATCGAGATATTACGAATCACGCCAAACAGCGCATTCAATTAAATAAATATGCATCTTACCTCACAAAGCCCGCACCGACACGCCATGTTTTCGTTTCCGCAAGCAAAACGGGCGCGTTGTCAACTTCAACGTCACTCACGCGGTAGAACTCCATGTCCACTTCCTCTTGACGAATCCGCGCTACTGCATACCCATGCGCATCAAAGTCGAGGTGATGCACCCACGGGTTTTGGTCTCGCACAACTTCCTCAACCAGCAGGGAAATCGCATTATTCTCCGGGTGGTAAGCGCCAAGCTTATCGGTCACGATCTCGTCAACATTGGGCGCTGATATTGAGGTACCTACAAGCTCGCAGCCGATGACTTGATCCCCGGAGTAAATCTCGTTGGCCCACTCCGAATGAATATCTCCCGTTAGACACAAAAGGGTGGAGCCATGTTCTTTCAAACGCCCCAACAGTTGCTCGCGATCATGCGCATAACCATCCCACTGGTCTGAATTCACCGCGATTCCCGTAGTGCGCTCACTAATCCAACCAATTGCCTCGTTCGCCGTTGAAGCCTCAGATGAAGTCTCAGGCAAAGTCAGCACCTTTAACGGCGCCATCATTACCGAATTACCCAGCACATTCCATGTCGTGGATGACGTAGCGATTTGCCCCGCCACCCACTCCGTCTGTTCCGCGCCCAACATTGTGCGGTTCGGGTCTGCAAAGTTAAACACCGTAGTCTCCGCGTCTCGGTAGGTACGCAAATCCAGCATGGTTAGCTCGGCAAGAGTGCCAAAACGCAGCGTGCGATAAATGTGACCGCCCTCGCTCGGACTTGTCGCGCGTACAGGTAGCCATTCGAAGTACGCCTGCAAAGCTGCTTGACGACGACCAACCCAGCGCCCTTCCACACCCTCGGTATGGTTTTCCGCACCGTCACGCCACGAGTTGTTCGCAGTTTCATGGTCGTCCCACACCACTACCCACGGTGCCGAAGCATGTGCCTGCTGCAAGTACGGGTCCGTCTTATAGCGACCGTGGCGGGTGCGATAATCCTGCAAAGAGACAATCTCCCACGCAGGCCAGTGATCACGCGATGCACCGGTTTTTCCCACGTAGCCGCCCTGCTCGTACTCGTAGATGTAATCACCGAGAAACACCACCGCGTCAATTTCGTCCCTGCGAGCGCGCTCCGCCATGTCGCGATAGGCGGAGAAATAACCACATTCCCAGTTCGCGCACGATGCAACTGCGAGAGAAAGCTGCCCTAGATCGGCGTTGAAGTCTGGCGCGGTCTTCGTCCGACCAACTGGGGATGTCGCCCCCAAAGCATGAAAACGGTAGTAGTAGATCGTTCCCGGCTCAAGCCCGTGCGGGTCAACGTGCACCGTATGATCGTGCGCCGCCGAGGCGATAACTTCACCGCTACGCACGATCGTCGTAAAGCCCTCATCCACCGCAACTTCCCACAGAACTTGAACATCCGACCCCAGACCCGAGCCAGGCACCGCATCCTCCTGCGGGGTCACGCGAGTCCACAAAACGACGGAATCGGGAATCGGGTCACCCGAAGCGACACCATGCATGAAGGTAGCCATCGCCGGAGCCTCAAACCCAGGCAGAGCGTGCGGGGACGACGACATTGCCGGGCTTGCCGACGACAACGACGAGGTTGATGACTGTGCCCCAGCAGGTACAGACTGGGCGGCGACTGCTGCAGCAGCTACGGATGTGCCAGCAATGAAGGAACGGCGTGGAATGTTTGTACGGTGCGAAGATCCGCGTGGTGTGGTCATGATGTCAGCTTGGCCAGCGCAGACCCTTTCCTCAACCGACTGCGGAAAGTATTCCCCCTCTGTTCATTCCGAATTCACTATTTTGCCCAAAAGGGTTGCTAGTTTGATCAACCCTTTGTGGCTCAAAAGCTCAATTCACCTGGACGTCACGCTAGCGTCACTAATCAGCCACGTGTACATGGTGTACTTGCCAGATCGTTCGCAGGAATTTCGCAGCTGCGGATCAAGCAGGAAACCAGAAGAGGAATCACCGTGGGCCGTACCATCCCTGTTGCTATCATGACCGCGTTGGCAGTCGGTGCAACGTCAATCGCAGGTGTGCCTGTAGCGCAGGCGCAATCACACCCTATCTACCGCACGATGCTGGGAATCGGACAAGACGAGTCCAGCGCAACCTTCTCTTGGCGATCTGACTATGCGGGCCAAGAGTTCGTCCGCGTCACACCTGTCGACCAACCAGACGCCACGCAGCAAGTCCCTGCATACGACGTCGATGCCGGCGCCGACCTTTTCGATTCCAAGCACGCCGAGATCACCGGCTTGACCCCAGCAACCTCGTACTCCTACCAGATCGGGTCAGATGAGGGCGGTTGGTCCAACGCATACGAGTTCACCACCGACGATGGCGACGACACTTGGAATTTCCTTGCCTTTGCCGACGCACAAATCGGTGTCGATCTAAAGATCGAAGAAAATGGCCAGGCCTGGCGCGACGCTACCCGCACGGCGACGCAGACCTACCCCGATTCGGCATTCTTGATGCACCTCGGAGACCAGGTCGACGGCTGGGGAGACCAGATCGCCCAGTACGCCCAATTCTTCTCCCCTTCCGAGGTACGCAGCTACCGCACCGGAGTTCTCTACGGCAACCACGAGGACTATCAGCTGGGTCAAAAATACTTCGACGAGCATTACAACCTGCCGAACGAAACCGATAACAACGCCAACTACTTCTTCGAGCACAACAACGCCCTGTTCATCGGTATCAACTCGATGTCCAGCGCCCCTGCGGACATCCAACGCCACCAAGAATTCATTCGCCAGGTGGTCGCGCAGCGCGGTGGCGACAAGGCTGGATCATCGCTGGCATGCACCACGCTCCTTTCTCCCAAGGCAGCCACACCCACGACGACGATGTCATCGCTCTGCGCGAGGGGCTTGCCCCTGTCTTCTCCGAGGTTGGTGTTGACCTAGTTCTTTCCGGCCACGACCACATCTACACCCGCACTCACCTGATGGAAGGTACCGTCCCGCAGAAACCAGAGACTCTACCGGCGATCGGCGACCGCCTCGTCCCAACAGATGGCCAGGTTCTGTATGTCACCTCGACGACCTCCAGCGGATCGAAGTACTACAACTTCCACGACCAGCAGGGTGGCGAGCGAGCGAACCTCACCCGCGATGCCGTCGCAGGCACCGACTCCGAGCTGCCCACTACTGCGTTCTGGGCGCAGGATTACACCCCGGATTTCTCCAATATTCAGATCTCACCTTCAGAGCTCACCGTCACCACTCACAACGTGTACTCCCCGGAGCTTGTCGACGAAGTCACGATCTCGAAGGAGGGCACCCCGGCTCCGACGACCCCGGGAGCAACGATCCAACCGGTAGCCGAGGATCCATCGGCGCTGCAGGCAAAGCTAGCTCAGTTCGGTATCTCCCAGGACCGCCTGTTGGATTGGCTCAAAGAAGTCTTGGTCGCTGGCAACGGCTCAATCGCGGTGTTGGTCCCCTACTACCGGCAGATTCTGAACTTCTTCGGGGCTCGATTCTAATTTCACTAGGCTGGGGCGCATGACTGTCCCAGTAGAAATCATCACCTCGCGCGCGGTTCCGCTTGGCGGTCCCCGCGGGATGACCGTTCACCGCACCCTCCCCCAGCGCCAGCGCTCATTGATCGGCGCCTGGTGTTTCGCGGATCACTACGGACCCGACGACGTCTCGGTCACTGGCGGTATGGATGTAGCACCACATCCCCACACGGGTTTACAGACCGTTTCGTGGTTATTTGAAGGCAACATCACCCACCATGATTCCGGCGGAAACCATGCCGTGGTCGTTCCAGGCGAGGTCAATCTCATGACCGCAGGTTCAGGCATCTGCCATTCCGAGGTCACCACCCAGGACACCACAACGCTCCACGGCGTACAGCTGTGGACAGTGCTTCCCGACGACGCGCGCCACGGCCCACGCCTGTTTGAGAATCACGCGCCCAATCGAGTCCGACGCGAAGGCGCCGAGATCCTCACCTTCGTCGGCACGCTCGCCGGGGAAACATCACCCGTGACCGTGTTTACCCCGATGGTCGGCGCTGAGATCACACTTGACCCTTCATCTTCGGTCACCCTCGAAGTCGACGCTACCTTTGAGCATGGGTTGCTAGTCGACTCTGGAGAAATCACATTTGAAGATGTAGCGGTGCAACCAACCGAATTAGCTTATACGGGCGTCGGGGCTGACGCATTGACTATCACCAACACTGCACCGCACGCCGCGAAGCTCATTTTGATCGGTGGCACACCGTTTGAAGAAGAAATCGTGATGTGGTGGAACTTCATCGGTCGAAACAGCGGCGAAGTTGAAAGCTATCGCGAGGAATGGCAGTCCCAGTCGGAACGTTTTGGAAAGACGCTGGGCTATATCGGCCATGATCCACAAGGTCGCCCGTGGCTTCCCGCACCGCGATTTCCAATAATCGCGGTGAAACCACGCGAAAACCCTGCACCGGTCGCGCGCCCAGAACTTCGAATTAATTAGCCTCTCAACCAAAGGAGTAAGCGACATGAGCGAAAAGACACCACACGGCCCATACCTTGACAAATTCTTTCCTGCCGTCTACCGCGCGCAAAGTGGCGTGGTCGCCCACATGAACAAAATTTACCCGGAAGTAGACCTTCCCGAATCCCTCATCGAGCTGGTCAGTGTTCGCGCAAGCCAACTTAATGGTTGCAGCGCTTGTCTCTCGATCCACGCTCCGGCGGCCCGGCGCGCCGGCGTCTCGGAAGGAAAACTTGATATCTTGCCGTCGTGGCGCGAATCGCCCGACTACTTCAGCGAGCAAGAGCTTGCAGCGCTTGACCTTACGGAAGAGCTGACGCTGTTGCCACCTGGTCGTCGTCACGCAGATGCCGCTTTGCGGGCATGCAAGGTACTCGCCGAGGAGCAAGTTGCTGCACTTGAGTGGGCGATTATTTTGATCAACACGTTCAACCGCATCTCCATCGCCTCGGGGCATCCGCCAATGAGCAAGATCTAGCGTTGTCCCCGAACAAGAAAATCCCCCGCCGTTTGGCAGGGGATTTCGTCGTTAAGCGACTACTTGTTTGGGAACCAGATTGCGATCTCGCGCTCTGCGGACTCTGGAGAGTCGGAGCCGTGGACGACGTTCTCACCGACGGTCAGTGCGAAGTCGCCGCGGATGGTGCCAGGGGTTGCCCTGGACACTGGGTCGGTGCCACCAGCGAGCTGACGCCATGCTTCGATTGCACGCTCACCTTCAACGATGCCTGCAACCAGTGGTGCGGAGGTGATGAAATCAACCAGCTCGCCAAAGAATGGCTTGTCCTGGTGCTCAGCGTAGTGCTGCTCAGCAGTCTCGCGGTCTGCGGTGCGCAGGTCCATTTCGACGAGCTTGAGGCCCTTGCGCTCGATGCGGGAGATGATTTCGCCAACGTGGCCGTTTGCAACACCGTCTGGCTTGATAAGGATGAGTGTACGTTCAGTCATGTTTCAATACCCTACCTAATGCTCCTTGTGTGCGCTGGCTCAAGGGGGGAAAGTTTCTTCCTGCGGCAATGCAGATCTAGGCCGCTGGGTTTTCGCCGGTGAGACTTCCGTCCTCGTTGCGGTATTGCAGCGCTTCTGGATGGGTTTCGCGCCACGGCCGGTAGGTAGCGTTGGAAGAGAAGATACTTCCATCGCCGTTTGTAATCTCGATGACGGTATCCAGTGGTTCTCCCGCCCAGAAACGGCGCTCGTATTCATCTATCTTGTCGCGCATGAGCTGGATGGCGGCATCCGCATCTTCTGGTGTAGCTGCGGACTCAAAGCTCTCCTCAGGGTGATCGAAATTCATCGTGCGGGTGTCGATGCCTGTTCCGTAGTCAGACACCACGATCCAGAATGAACGGTTATACGACTGGTCAATTGTGTGTCCGTCTGGCGCGAGGCTCCAAAGCGAGCCATCGTCAATCATGCCCTGATAGTAGAGGTAACGCCCGGAGACGTGGTCGACCATCTCCTGGTACCCAGGACGGGAGCTAAGCTTCACGCGGTCAGGGCTGTCGTTGTACAAATCGTACTTGCGCAGTGGATCTTCCATTGGGGTTGCCGACTCCACCCTGTATTGATCCGGCAGTGGTGGAAGGACGGGCATGTCTGGGCGCTCCCATTCTTCAACGTCTTCAGCTTCGGGATCGCCCGCCTCAGGGCCTTCAGCAAAGTCTCCTAGCGAGCCACTGTCATCGGCACCGGTGGCCTCTGCTGGAGTCTCCCCCGAGTTAGGATCGACCGAGGTGCTCTCCGTGTTGTCCGCCGCAGTCGAATTGCCTGTGCCACTATTCGATGAATAGACAATGGCGCCCAAAAGCAGGGCAAGAGAAATGATGAACGCAACAATTGCTCCGGCCAAGGCAATCGTCGTTGTGCTTCTCTTCATTAGTCCAGTTCCTTCACTACTCGCTGGGCATCTTCCGCCGATGCATACCTAAACCACAGATGCACCTGCCGGATCGCCCCGGATTCGTTTCCTTCGCTCTTTAAAGTCCGCAGCGTGTCCTTTTGTTCCTCTGTGAGAACAATCTCTTCGGGACCCCGCTCCTGAGCTGTCTTGACAAAACCCAGAATGAGGAATGCGGCAGCAACAATGAGGACAATCCAGACCTGCCACAGTGGCTGTGCGGTCCATCGCAAGACGATGGCGGCGATAGTAAACAGTGCTGCTACGGCGAAAGATAGGTTGCGCATAGGCCATACAGTAGTGAACCCTTGGCAACATTTCTCCCCGAATACGTGGGCTTTTCTACCGTTGCCTCGGCAAAAGTTACTCTGACAACACGTTGTTGCGTCAAACTTGATAAACTCTCAGTGAACTCAGATACTTAGAGAAGCTCCGTATAAACTTCTTAGAGAGGTCCGTCGTGAAGACCAATCTTTTCCGCGCCCGCACCGCACTTGCCGCAGCCGTCACTGCGGCTGTCGTCAGCACTAGCTTTGTCGTGCCAACTCAAGCTTTCGCCCAAGCCGACGATGCTCCCCTACCAGGCCATGTGCTCGTCGGGGTCGGTACAGACGAGACCGAGGTCATCTTGTCGTGGACCTCGGTTTCCGACGACGTTGCCAACCAGCAGGTGCAGGTAGCACCCGCTTCCGCTGGGCTTAGTCGCAATACTGAATCAATCGATGCCCGCTCAGCCGGTAGCGCTGACAAGGGGCTCTTCGGTTACGCGGCGACTGTATCTGACCTCAAGCCGAGCACAGAATACGTCTACCGCATCGGCGATGGCGAGCACTGGGGAGAAGAGCATCGTTTTACCACCGGTTCTGGGGCCGACGATTGGAAAATGCTGTTCTTCGGTGATCCGCAAATCGGAGCTGACGACATCGAGCGCGATGGCAAGGCGTGGCACACCGTCACCGACCAAGCCCTGAAAAACAACGCGGACGCGGAGCTCTTAGTCACCGGTGGCGACCACGTAGACAACAAGAACCATAACCGCGACGGCTACGACCAGCTTTTCCACGCAAACGCGCTGAATTCGGTGCCCACCGCTGCAAACCGCGGCAACGACGACACCCGAGTGGAACCATTTGGCAGCTACTTCGTCCGCCCCAATGTTGACCCTGAAGGAAACTACTTCTTCCATCACAACAACGCGCTCATCGTCTCGTTGGACACTAGTGCAACGAATACTCCAAGCATCGAAGCAGATCGCCAGTTTGTTCACGATGTAGTCACCCGTGAGGGTGCCTCGGCGGATTGGGTCATCGTCACCTTCCACCACTCGCTGTACTCCGAAGGTGCGCACAAAAACGATCCTGAGATCAATCGCCTCCGTGATGCCCTCGCCCCGACTTTTTCCGAGGTTGGAGTGGATTTGGTTCTTTCCGGGCATGACCATTCCTACAGCCGTTCGCACTTGATCGATGGCACAACCCCGAATATCCCGAACGAGCTTGCCGCGCCTGGCGATGCGTTCCATCAGGGCGATAGTGAAGTCTTGTACATCACCGCGAACTCGTCCACCGGATCACAGTTCTACGACCTGCACGATAACGATGGAAAAGCGCACCCAGAGGCGACTGTCGATCAGATGCGGGCCGAAGGGTGGACTCGCCACACCACCGCGTTTGCGCAACAGGACTACTCCCCAGACTATTCGCAGATCACTATCACAGCGGACACCTTGAAGGTATCTACGCGCAACGCTGCGGATGATTCCATTATCGACGAAGTCACCCTGAGCAAGAATCCGGTCCCGGTGCCCGAAGGCACGTTGTCTCCTGAAGAGGCCCAGAAGAACATCGCAAGCAGCCGAGCCAGCATGGCGTTTGCAACTGTGATTGCCATGATCAGTGGTGTCGCTTTGCTCCTAGCTGCGCCGATCCTGCAGGCAGCAAACGGCTTCCGCTTGGACATCCGCGATGTCGGTGAAATCAGTGTGAATAAGGACTCTGGCTCGTCTTTCAAAAAGCACTAAACCGCTTGAGCAATAAAAGCTAGGTGCTTCTCAACGATGTCAATGTCGGTGTGCTGATACAGCATTCGGGCGCCGACAACGTCCTCGATCTCATTGACCACCCATGCACCATCGTGGGAGATGAAATCCACCCCAATCAGCCCGGTGGCCAGCAGAGGCGCACTTTCGATAACAGTCTTGATGTGCGCGCGCTCAGTCGTCGATAAGCAATAGTGCTCTGCTTTGCCCCCAAGGCTGAAGTTAGAGCGGAAGTCACGGTCCGAGGTGCGCAGCATCGTCGCCAAGATCTCGCCTCCAAGTAGATATACTCGCAGGTCAACGCCCGGGGTGTCGCACAGCTCCTGCACGATAAGAGCGCTTGACGACGACCCCTCCCCCGGAGCCGAGACAAGGCGCACCCCCGTCCCGCCATGACCATCACGTGGCTTTTGCACGAACGGGAAGTCGAAATGGTGCTCGCTTGCCAAGGCGGTCGGCATCACCTGTACGCCCTGTTCTCGCAGGTAGTTGTAGGTAAGCCATTTGTCGTTGGCGATACGAGCTAACTCCGCAGAGTTGAAGCTTTGAATCCCGCGCCGTTCGAGTTGTTCTCGCAGGCTTGGTGCAACGCAACGCACGATCGCTGCGCATGGTGCCTCTACTGGTAGGGGGTCCTCAGCCATGACAAGATCGATTTCGAATCCGAACCGGGGGCCCAGCTCCCGGTAGTGATCAATCAGCCACTGGTTTCGCGCCTTACGCTCCGCGTCGTATATGAGCCAAAGCTTAAGCATCGCGAATGTGCTCCATGATCGCACGGCCCACATCGATGCCCGTGATCTGAGATATGTTGACAAAATGAGCGTTGGAATTGACCTCACACACCACCGGCACACCGTCTTCGCCGAAAAGAAGATCCACGCCGGCGAAGTCCAATCCGAGCGCTGCGGTCGTCGCTAATGCAAGGTCGCGTTGCGCTACGGTAGGAGCATTTGCGTGCGCGGTGCCACCGTGCGTGAGGTTCGCGCGAAACTCCCCTGCCTGCGCGTTACGTTCGATCGCCGCGACCACTTGGTCCCCCACGACTTGTAGGCGCAGGTCGCGGCCGGTGCTCGACGCGACAAACCGCTGCAAGAGTGCTGGCGCGGTGCCAAGATTGTCGAGAAAACCGACAAGCTCATCTCGCGAATGCACCAAATGCACCTGTGCGCCGAAAGACCCAAACGCCTCTTTGGCCACTAGGGGAAGGCCCATGGCATCGATAGCGTCGTCGACAAAACAGGAATCATCCCAGGCAGTGGACGCAAATCTCAGCGGCACAACCCAGGTCTCGGGCTGCGGAATATCCTGCGCCAAGAGTTCGAGATACGTACGCGATTTGTCGTCGCACATCTCGATCGCGCGGGCACTGTTCAAGCATCGAATCCCGAAAGCCTCAATGAGTCGCGCGACGTGCACGTCTTTGTCCCAAAACAGCACCCACTCGGGGCGCTCACCGCGGCGCAACAGTCCCTGGACCTGGGCGTTTGTGACCATTGTCGTCGTCAAGCGTGCCTCGCCTGCCGACCGCTTCAGCCACTCATGGAGCTCGTCGAACTTGGGCGAAGAATAAAACGCATTGACGACGATCCACCCGGCCATCATAAGCCCTTGTTATCCGAGGTGTTGGGTAACTAGGAGGCCACGACGCATACGCTCGATCATGTTGCGACGCAGGTGAAGAACGAACCACCACACCAAGCCGAACATGACGCCGATTGCTCCGACGGACCAATGGATGAAGAATCCGGCGAGCAGCAAAACCTGTAGGAAGATCGCGACGGGAAGCGCCCACTTGAACCGGGTCAAAAAGGCAAGCACAAAGTGAGCAGCACCCAGGGCCGTGATGGAAACCCAATTGAAGGTGGTCCACAGTGCACCGTTGTCAATCTTCAAAATGACTGTGAGCGCAAGAAAGATTGTGATGGCTTCCAAGATCAACGTGCCTGCCACGACCCCGTTAAAGCTTTTCATCGGGTCTTTCGTCGGCGCATGACCAGGACCCAACGGGCCGTACTGGTCTTCGCTCACCTCGGCGTTGGGCGCGGTCGACTCGTGTGCGTCACTCATGCGTGTCCTTTCCAAACAGTTCTCGTGCCTCGCCGGCGGTGACTACTGATCCGGTAAACACCACACCGGTGCCGGCCTCGGCGTCATCCTCGCCTGCCAGCTCCACGGCCAGATTGTAGGCGCTGGGGAGGTGCTCTTCGACGTGTACTCGCTCATCGCCGAAGATCTTGCGGGCAACCTCTGCAAGCTCGTAAGCATCATACGCGCGCGGAGAGTTATTCTGGGTAATCACTACCTCCGAGAGCTGCGGCTCAAGTGCTCGCAAAATACCGTCAGCGTCTTTGTCCATCAGGATTGCGACTACACCGACGAGTCGGGTGAAATTGAAATCACGCTCCAAGGCTTGGGCCAAGGCTTGCGCACCTGCTGGGTTGTGTGTCGCATCGACAAACGTCGTTGGCGCAGCGCTCACGCGCTCTAAACGCCCCGGTATGTCAACTGCTGCGAAGCCGCGACGCACTGATTCCTGGTTCAGCTGGTGATCCGCTCGCGCGCCGAAGAAAGCCTCGACCGCAGCCAGCGCTACCGCCGCGTTTTTCGCCTGGTGCTCACCGGATACGGGGAGGAAAAGCCCATCATAAATCCCGCCCAAGCCTTGGAGAGCGAGGGTCTGGCCACCCACGGCGACCATCGATTCTTTTACCCCGAATTCAGTGCCGAACCTTGCAACCGTGCTGCCGACCTCGACAGCGCGACGCAGCACGACATTCATGGCTTCTGGCGACTGCTCTGCAGCGATCGCCACGGTGTCTCCGTTACGAATAATGCCTGCCTTGTGCTCCGCGATTTCCGCAACGGTCTCGCCGAGGAAGTCGGTGTGGTCGAGTCCCACCGGCATGATCACTGCGACATCCGCATCGATCACGTTGGTGGCATCCCATGTTCCACCCATGCCGGTCTCGATCACAGCGACATCCACCGGCGCGTCGGCAAACGCTGCGTAAGCGATCGCCACGAGCACCTCGAACTTGGAGAGCGGAACCTCGTAGCGCTCGTCGATAAGCTCGATGAACGAGGAAATCTCGTGGTAGATGCGCACGAAATCCGCGGGATGGATCGATTCGCCATCGATGCCGATTGTGTCGGTGACGGAAGTGAGCTGGGGGCTGACAAAGTAGCCCACACGGCGGTGAAATGCGCCGAGCAACGAGCCGATCATACGCACCGCGGAGGTCTTGCCGTTTGTGCCCGCGACGTGAATCGCCTTGTAGGTTTGCTGCGGAGTACCTAAGAAATCCAGCAGCAGTGAGATCTTCTCGGTGGAAGGATCGATCTCGCGCTCACTGGCGCGCGCGTTCAACTCAGCCTCGACGCGACTAAGCGCAGCACGATCCTCGTCGGTGACGGGGATGTCGATGCGTTCAACGTTTTCCACTTCGAGGTCGTCCGCGGGTGTCTCGTCGTCACGCGGTGAGCCCACGGTGAGAGTGACTCCAGACTCTGTCATTGTGACGTCGTACTCGGACTGCGCGGCTGGATCCGAATCTTCAGCAAAGTCGGCGCCCGCATCGATCGATTCGAGGATTCGCTTGATTTGCTCATCATCCGAGTGTGAGCGCGGGCCGTGATCCGACATTTACTTCAGTGCCTCCAAGCGTTGTGCAATTCGTTGCGATTCTTCCTGAGCTACCTTCTGCCGCTCGCGGATTTTCTCCACGACCGCTTCCGGCGCATTGGCTAGGAACTGTTCATTCTGGAGCTTTTTGCTGGTCGTCTCAAGTTCCTTCTCCGCAGCCTTCAAATCCTTCTCCAGACGCTTACGCTCCGCTGCCACATCGACGGTGCCAGAGGTATCCAACGCAACGTCCAAAGTGGTCTGGGACAGTCGCATCTCAATGCTTGCCGACGATTCGAAGTCCTCACCCGGAGCCTCCACACGCGCGATGTCGCGGATCATGGCTTCCTGGCCTGCAAGGTCGGCGGCAGCGAAGTCCAAGGAGCCCGGCACCTTCTGGGACGGCTTCACGCCTTGGTCGGCACGGAAGCGACGCAACTCGGTGATCAGCTTGATCGAATCTTCGATGCGGCGAGCAGCGACGTCATCCTTAGTTGCCCCTCCGTTGGTGTCCTCCACCGTTGGCCATGCAGCTTGAGTGATGGATACTTCTTCCGTCAGCGCCTGCCACAAGACCTCGGTGACAAACGGCATAGTTGGGTGCAGGAGGCGCAGCACTACATCAAGAACGCGGCCCAGAACGATCTGGGTGTTGCGGCCCTGAGTCGTTTCGCCGTCGCGCGGGATCTGGGTCTTGGCGATTTCTAGGTACCAGTCGCACAGTTCGTCCCACACGAAGTGGTAGAGGTCCTCATTTGCCTTGGCAAACTGGTAATCGTCAAGCTTCGTATCTACGTTGGAGCGAACTTCTTCTAGTCGGTCGAGGATCCAGCGATCAGCGTCGGTCAGCTCATCGCGTGCGGGGAGATCGCCGACGGCCGCGCCATTGAGCAGTGCGAACTTTGTCGCGTTGTAAAGCTTGGTTGCAAAGTTGCGGGCCGCTTGGGCGTTGTCCTCGCCGATGGGCAGATCGACGCCGGGGTTCGCGCCACGAGCCAGCGCGAAGCGCAGGGCATCTGCGCCAAACTGCTCAACCCAATCCATCGGATTGATGCCGTTGCCCAAAGACTTGGACATCTTGCGGCCCTTTTCGTCGCGGACCAGTCCGTGCAGGTACAGGTCGCGGAAAGGAATCTGCGGACGACCATCGTTGCCCTCCCCCAAGATCTCTGGGGTCTTCTTTCCTGCGAATGTGCCGAACATCATCATGCGGGCGACCCAGAAAAACAGGATGTCGTAGGCGGTGACAAGAACCGAGGTTGGGTAGAACTTGTCCAGATCAGGGGTCTTCTCCGGCCAGCCCAGGGTGGAAAATGGCCACAGAGCGGATGAGAACCAAGTATCCAAGACGTCTGGGTCCTGCTCAAAACCTGCTGGTGGCTCCTCATCAGGGCCGACGCAGACGACTTCGCCTTCCGGCCCGTACCAGATTGGGATGCGGTGGCCCCACCACAGCTGGCGTGAAATCGTCCAGTCGTGCATGTTGTCTACCCAATCGAAGTAGCGTTTTTCCATCGACTCTGGGTGGATTGTGGTGTCGCCCTGGCGAATTGCGTCGCCGGACATTTTGGCCATCTCCTCGACCTTGACAAACCACTGCAGTGACAAGCGTGGCTCGATCGCCTCACCGGAGCGCTCCGAGTGCCCCACCGAGTGCACGTATGGACGAACTTCCTTGACGATGCGCCCTTGCTCCGCCAATGCCTCGCGGACCTTGACGCGAGCGTCCTCGCGGGTCATTCCGTCAAACTGGGTGCCTGTGTCGGCGATGAAGCCCTTTTCGTCCATGATGATCGGCATGTCGAGGTTGTGGCGCAGGCCCATTTCGTAGTCGTTCGGGTCGTGCGCCGGAGTGATCTTCACGGCACCTGAGCCGAACTCCATGTCGACATAATCGTCGGCAATGACCTTGATCTTCAGATCGTCGCGGAAAGGGTGGTCAAATTCCTGGCCAACCAAGTCCTTATAGCGCTCGTCCTCTGGGTGAACAGCAATAGCGACGTCGCCAAGCATTGTCTCAACACGAGTCGTCGCAACAACAAGGTGCGGCTCGTCGTCGTTCAGGGAGCCGTAGCGCAGCGATACAAGCTCGCCCTCGATGTCTTTGTAGACGACCTCAATGTCGGAAACGGCGGTCTCAAGAACCGGCGACCAGTTGACCAGGCGGTAGTCGCGGTAGACCATGCCTTCGTCGTAAAGCATCTTGAAGATGGTCTGAACCGCACGCGAGAGGCGGTCATCCATGGTGAACGCTTCGCGGGACCAATCGACAGAGTCGCCGATGGCGCGCATCTGCTCGGTGATGGTGCCGCCGTATTGCTCTTTCCATTCCCAGACGCGTCCGATGAATTCCTCACGGCCGTAGTCGTAGCGATCCTTACCCTCGGTCTCTTTGAGCATGGCTTCGACCTTGGTCTGGGTTGCAATGCCAGCATGATCCATCCCTGGCAGCCACAGCACTTCGAAGCCTTGCATGCGCTTGCGGCGCACGAGGGAATCCATCAAGGTGTGGTCAAGTGCATGCCCCATGTGCAGCTGACCTGTCACATTAGGTGGCGGCAACACGATGGAATACGCAGGCTTGTCGCTGCCCGCATCGGCCGTGAAATAGCCCTTGTCCACCCAGCCCTGGTAAATATCTGCTTCCAGGGTTTGCGGCTCCCAACTCTTCGGGAGGGAATCTGCTCGGTTCTTGCCCACTAATGCATCAGTCACGCGGACTAGTCTAGCGGGTTGCGGGTTGCTCCCCCACCTCGGCTGTCACCGATACGGCATAGCCGTCATCCAGCGCGATCGTAATGTGTGCGACACCGTCTGAGTCGACCTTAATGGTCTCTTCGACCTGTGGCCCGAACTCACGACGAGTCACCTCCACCTGTGAAAGATCATCCACGTAGCGCAGGTTTTGCGCGAACGGCACGCTGATCTCTGCCAACACCGTAAAGTCCCCGGGGCTTCCGTCTTCGAGGCTGGAATACTCGACAAACCGAAACACGCCGACGTTGTGTACCGCCTGGTAATTGCGGGTGACAATTACTTCGCCGTGGGCGGACGAATCCTCCGGGCCGACCAACTCGTCGAAGCTGATCGTTCGCCCGGCATCTTCTTCACGGAATACGCCGATCCGACGTGCCAGGCGATCCGTCAAGTGGAACTCTGATTCCGGATCAGCGGCGATGGCCAGCCCCACGGCAGTGGAAGCAGTTGGCAGAGGTGAGCGGTGTACTCGTCGCCCAAAGGTCTCACGCAACATCCGTGGCACAAGCGGCAATGCCGACGCACCACCGACAAGGTAGATGCCAGCGATGTCTGTGTTCTTCAGGGTGTTTTGCTTGCCCAGCAATGGCTGAAGCGCGGTGATTGTGCTTTCTACCAGTGGAGTCGCGGCCCCGTAGAATTCCGCCACGGGGACAACAGCCTCTTTGCCCTCAAAGTCCAACATGATGCGCCGTGTTTGTGGCTTGATGGCTTCTTTCGCTTGGCGGATCGTGTCCATCTGCTCGGTCGGGATTCCGGCGGCGATTGACTCGGGGTCTAGTGCGAGTCCCGCGAGGACGTCGTCGAAGTCATCACCTCCGAGACGCGCTATGCCTGTAGATAGTTCCACGATGTGGCGCGGGCCGTCGATGCGTAGCAGGGTGGCGTCAAAAGTGCCTCCGCCAAGGTCGTAGACGATGATGGAGGTGCGCTTAGTATTTAGCGTGCGCGAGTGACGGTGGGTGTATTCAAAACCCGCGGCGCTCGGCTCATTCACTAGTCCTAGGACGGTTGCACCTGCTCGTCGAAAAGCATCGAGGGTGAGCAGTCGCTGAGCGGAACGGGCATTGGCTGGGACGCCGAGCACGATCTCGATCTCTTCGTCGGTATATTCCTCAAGCTGGCTAACGATGTGGCGAGCGTAGGTTGCCAGCACCTCAGAGATCGGCCGAGACTCTTCGCCGAAATACACGGGCGTATCCGACGAAGCATCGGGAGCCGCGAGAAGGCGTTTAAAGGAGCGGACAAAATTAGGGCCGCCCAGCGCCTCAGCTTCCCAGCCACAGACAATTTCTCCGCCACTTAAAGCAGCTACTGTCGGGACAAATTCACGCGGGTCGTCCAAAGTATCAGTGAGGTTGACCACGGGATAGTTACCGCGATCAACCTCTGCAATTACCGTTCGTGTTGTTCCGAAGTCAATGCCAAAGCGCATGCCTGTAGCCTAGTCCGGATCACGGAGGGCTACAGAAGATGAGACACGGCCTCGCGCTCCTCCTGGAGTTCTGCAATATTGGCGTCCATGCGTTCGCGCTGGAAATCGCTAATTTCCAGACCTTCGACGACTTTCCACGTGCCATTCTCGCCCACGACTGGGTAGCCGAAGACCAGCCCCTCAGGCACGCCGTACTCGCCTTCAGAAGGACGAGCAACTGTGGTCCACAAGCCGGCGGTGCCTTGCACCCAGTCACGCATGTGGTCAACTGCCGCGGATGCTGCTGATGCTGCAGACGACTTGCCACGCACCTCAATGATTTCTGCGCCACGCTTTGCAACACGCGGGATGAACTCCTCGGTGTACCAGGCATTGTCTACTTGGTCGATCAGCTTCTTGCCGTGCGCTGCGGCGTAGCTCAAGTCTGGGAACTGAGTTGCCGAGTGGTTACCCCAAACGGTGAGTTGCTCAATATCGCTGGACAAGATATCGAGCTTCTTCGCCAGCATCGACTCTGCACGATTATGGTCCAAGCGCATGAGAGCGTTGAAGCGGTCGCGCGGAACATCGGGTGCGGAGTTCGCGGCGATCATTGCATTGGTATTGGCAGGGTTGCCGACTACAAGCACCCGAATGTCATCGGCTGCGTTGTCATTGATGGACTTACCCTGTGGGCCAAAAATCTTGCCATTGCCCGCCAAGAGATCGGAGCGCTCTTCGCCTTTGCCACGTGGCTTCGCGCCTACGAGAAAGGCTGCGTTAGCTCCGTCGAACGCTACGTCAGGATTATCCGTGACGGTGACCTTGGTCAACAGGTCAAAGGCTGAATCTTCCAACTCCATGGCAACGCCTTCAGCAGTGCGCACGGCACCGGGGATTTCCAGCAAGGTCAGTTCCACTGGGCGATCGGTGCCATAAGCTTCACCTGCAGCAAGGCGCCAGAGCAGGGAGTACGCGATGTTTCCCGCCGCTCCGGTAACCGCAATTTTGACTGGGGATGACGCAGAAGACGACTCGGTAGAAACCATCACGCGATGAACCTCTATTTTCCTGGGCCACGCATGGCCCGCTTGTATTCACAGGACAAAGTTCAATCGTACCGAAAACGAAACTGGAATAACACCCCCGTGCGTGGACCACCACCTCACACCCACACCACCCCCTACCACCCCCTCATCCCTGCGGAAATACCCCATTTCATGTGGGAAAAAGCATAGCCTCCACAATAACGGGTGTACTTGGGGCACGATAGAAGCCAGAACTAATGTCCGAGCGGAAAAGTATGCAGAAAGCGAGTTTGCGGATCGATGTCAACGCCCCACGAAGACGAAACCCCCTCAGTCAAGGCGTATGAATCTACCCCAGCTTCCCCCGCTAACTTTGCCGACTCCAAATTGGTCGAGGTTCCAGAGGAAACAGCCACCCCAGAAGATGTCATTACAATCGCACTGCATCGCTTTGCCATTCAGGGCTTTCAGGAAACCAAGCTTGACGCTATTTCCAAAGAATCAGGCATGTCCAAGCGCATGATTCATTATCATTTTGGAGACAAGCGCGGGCTCTACCACCGCACTCTTGCCACAGCCCTGTCGAACCTTCAGCCGCCGACGGAAGTGCACAATAGGTCCTTTACCGTCCCGGTCGAAGGAGTCCGTCGCTTCGTCGACGCAATGTTCTACCGCATGGTGGAAGAGCCAGAATCACTTCGCCTGGTGCTGCGAGAAAGTCTTGAACCTGTCTTGGATCTGGTGGAGATGTCCGCCATTTCCGACGCCTCAGAGCTAACCCTCCATCTCGAGCGACTGTTGTTGATGGGTCAAGATGTCGGCGCTTTCCGCCCGGGGATTTCCACCCATGACCTGCTCGCACTGATCTTGGCGCTGGGCAGCTACAGAGTGACCGGACACGACCTCACAGTTAACCTCTTCGATATCGATCTTCAGAGCCGCGAGAACACAGAAGGCATGCGGCGTTTTGTCATCGATGCTGTCTTGGCCTTCCTGACCTCAAACATTTCCGATTCGGGCTACTCAAGTTACCTCGTCCAACGAGCACCCACCCCAAGCCCGATCAGCAATGACGAGGTATACGGGTTTGAAAAGGATATCTACTAAGGCACTTTCGCTTAACGACGAAGGCCCGGCGCACTTTCGTGCGCCGGGCTATCGTTTTCTCTGGCTATGCGAGTATTACGCGCTCTTCTTTTCGTCGATAAGCACGTACTCGGGCTCGGCTTCGCCGCGGACTACCGCATCTGAGATGACGACCTCGTCGACATCGTCGCGGTCTGGGAGAGCATACATAATTGGAACCAGCACTTCCTCCATGATCGCCCTCAGACCACGCGCACCTGTGCCTCGTTCGGCGGCCTTATCAGCGATCTGTCCAAGCGCCTCGTCGGTGAAGGTGAGCTGGGCATTGTCCATGGCAAACAGGTGCTCGTACTGCTTAACCAGGGAGTTCTTGGGTTCGGTGAGCACCTTGATTAGGGACTCTCGATCCAAGTTGTCCACGGTGGCAACGATTGGAAGTCGGCCAATGAATTCCGGAATCAAGCCAAACTTGACTAGGTCCTCCGGCTGCACTTGTGCCAAAATGTTTTGCTTTTCGCGCTCGTCAGCAGTTTCGATTTCGGCTCCGAATCCGATCCCCTTCTTGCCCACTCGCTCGGCGACGACCTTTTCCAGGCCTGCGAAGGCACCGGCGACGATGAAAAGAACGTTGGAAGTATCAAACTGGATGAACTCTTGGTTCGGGTGCTTGCGTCCGCCCTGTGGAGGAACAGAAGCTACGGTACCCTCCAAGATCTTCAGCAGCGCCTGCTGTACGCCCTCGCCAGACACATCACGAGTGATGGATGGGTTTTCAGATTTGCGCGAAATCTTGTCCACCTCGTCGACGTAAATGATGCCGCGCTGTGCGCGCGGGACATCGTAGTCGGAGGCTTGCAAGAGCTTAAGCAGGATGTTTTCTACGTCCTCACCCACGTAGCCAGCTTCAGTCAAGCTTGTCGCGTCGGCGATAGCGAAAGGCACATCGAGCATGCGCGCTAGGGTTTGCGCCAAGTAGGTTTTTCCTGAACCGGTAGGGCCAAGCAGCAAGATGTTGGATTTTGCAATCTCAACTTGTTCTTCCCGCTTGGAGCGGGTGCTCTTGGATTCTTCCACGCGGATGCGCTTGTAGTGGTTGTATACCGCTACGGAAAGAGTACGCTTCGCAGCATCCTGGCCGATGACGTACTGGTCCAAGAAAGAGGAGATTTCCGAAGGGCGTGGGAGACGGTTGCCTTCAGTGCGCTCAGCCTCGGCTGCGCCGTGAAGCTCCTCTTCGATGATCTCGTTGCATAGTTCGATGCATTCATCGCAGATGTACACGCCGCCGCCGGCGATCAGCTTCTTTACCTGCTTTTGGCTCTTTCCACAGAAGGAGCACTTGAGCAGGTCTGAGCTATCTTGCGTAACTGCCATGTGTGGATTGACTCTCGCTTTACTCTCTCGGGCGATTGTGCACGGAATAGGTCGCCTTCAGCTTCAGGGTACGTTAATCATCCCTGTGACGGTGGAAAACTATCTCAACCGCCTACTTAAACGACCATTGCAATCGCCTGTGCGACCTAGGTCCTTTCGAGTGTAACGGGTAAGTCAAACTAAGCAGGTATTACGCGACCGAGTCGGCCACAGTAAAAGGAGCCTCGGTGACCTCACGCACGGAATCAACGGTTTCACCGGAGGCAACTTCGACAAGAGTTAGGCCCTTCTTAGAATCCACCTCGAAAACTGCGTAGTTGGTCACGATGAGGTCAACACACTTGGCACCGGTGAGCGGAAGCTTGCACTCGGTAAGAACCTTGGAAGCACCCTTTTTCGTCACGTGGTCCATCATCAGGATGATCTTTTTCGCGCCGTGAACTAGGTCCATCGCGCCACCCATGCCCTTGACCATTTTTCCTGGAATCATCCAGTTGGCCAGGTCTCCGAACTGGGACACTTCCATGGCGCCCAACACTGCAACGTCGATTGCGCGAGAGCGGATCATGCCGAAAGATTCCGACGAGGAGAAGAACGAGCCACCCGGCGCGACGGTAATCGTCTCTTTACCAGCGTTAATCAGTTCAGGATCAACCTCATCATCCTTCGGGTACGCTCCAACGCCGAGGATTCCGTTCTCGGAGTGCAGTACAACCTCAAGATCTTCCGGCAGGAAGCCGGGAATGAGGGTCGGCATGCCGATCCCCAGGTTGACGTACTGTCCGTTCTCTAGTTCTTGGGCAGTACGAGCTGCCATTTCTTCACGTGTCCAGGTCATTACTTGCTCACCGTCCGGTTTTCGATTCCTGTTTCCTGTGGGCCAACCTCAACGACCTTGTCCACATAGATGCCTGGCAGTTCGATCTCGTCGGCCGGGATTTCGTCGACAAGCTCCTCGACCTGCGCGATGGTGACCTTGCCGCATTTTGCTGCGTCTGGGTTGAAGTTCTGTGCGGTCTTAGAGAAGACCAGGTTTCCGTAGCGGTCGCCCTTGTTGGCGTGGACTAGGGCGTAATCAGCGCGGATGCCCTCTTCCATGACATAGACCTCGCCGTTAAACTCGCGAGTTTCCTTTGGCTTGGAGTATTCGGCGATGGTGCCGTCGGAGTTGTATCGGGTGGGGATTCCCCCCTCTGCCAGCTGAGTGCCTACGCCAGCCTTGGTGTAGAACGCCGGGATGCCTGCGCCACCTGCGCGCATGCGCTCCGCAAGGGTGCCCTGCGGGGTGAATTCCACCGCAAGTTCGCCAGAGAGATACTGGCGCGCGTACTCCTTGTTGGAACCGATATAAGACCCGATGGACCGGACAATCTTTTTGTCCTCCAGCAGGAGTCCTAGGCCGAAGCCATCGGTGCCAAGGTTGTTGGAAATAATGGTGAGCTCACTTGCGCCTTGTGCGCGCAGAGCATCAATCAATCGAGCGGGGATGCCAACCAGACCAAATCCGCCAACGGCGATGGACACGCCATTGGGAATGTCGGCCACGGCTGCATCGACGGTGGCAACAGTTTTATCAAGCATGGAAAACACTATACAGGTGTGTGCGATACATGCACAAGGGTTCACAATGCGAACCCCGTCGGGTAGTGTGGACAACGCTAGCTTCTAACCCCAGCACTAACGAAGGAGCGCTACTAGTGACGACATCTCCTCACGTCCAATCACTGAGTCGAGGCTTGGCAGTCATTCGCACCTTTGATAGACAGCACCCCCGACAGACTTTGGCGCAAGTCGCCGAAGCCACCGGGCTTGCGCGTGCTACGGCGCGACGATTCCTTCACACGCTGGTCGCAGAGGGCTACGCAGACACAGACGGCTCTGAATTCTGGCTTACACCTTCAGTCCTCGAGCTGGGCTACGCCTACATGTCCAGCTTGGGCCTTCCCGCGATTGCCCAACCGCACCTAGAAAAGCTTTCGCGCACTATCGACGAATCCTGCTCCCTGTCTCTCCTCGATGGCCACGATGTGGTCTACGTAGGACGAGTCCCGGTACGCAAAATCATGACGGTCAACATCACGATCGGCACCCGCTTTCCGGCCCATGCGGCTTCGATGGGCCGAGTGCTATTGGCCTATTTGCCACCGGCAGAGCTGGATGAGTACTTCGCCACGTCTCGTCGTAAAGCGCTCACCCCGCGCACAATTGTCGACGAAGTTGAGCTCCGTGCGGTCTTTGAGCAAATCCGCAAAGACGGCTGGGCTGTCGTGGACCAAGAGCTGGAACCTGGACTTCGGTCACTTGCAGCACCGGTATTCAATGGCGACAACGAAGTCGTCGCGGCTGTGAACATCTCCACACAGGCCGCGGTCCACGAGCAAGACGAACTATTTGACACCTTCCTGCCCGAACTCTTAGCCACCTGTCGAGCAATCTCCAACGACATCGCAACGACCCATCAGTCTTAGAAAGGACATCATGAACCAGCCAACAGATATCGTTATCTGCCATCCGAAGCGCACCCCGGTCGGACGTTACGGAGGCGCCTTTACAACGGTGTCCGTCCAAGACCTCGCTTCTACGGTTGTCAAAGCCGTAATGCAAGACTCCGGCCTGCGCGCCGAAGACGTTGACGATCTGATTCTTGGCCAGGCCTCACCAAACGGCGCCGCCCCTGCACTCGGCCGCGTGGTTGCTCTCGATGCGGGCCTTGGCCAAACTGTCCCGGGCATGCAGCTGGACCGCCGATGCGGTTCTGGCCTTCAGGCGATTGCTACTGCTGCTGCTCACATCGCTTCTGGTGCCGCCGAACTCATCATCGCCGGTGGTGCAGAATCGATGTCTCGCACGGAATACACCGTTGATGCCGACATTCGCTGGGGCAAAAAGGGTGGCGACATGGTGCTGCACGATCGTCTCGCGGAAGGACGCGAGAAGGCGGGCGGCAAGAATCACCCAATCCCTGGCGGCATGATCGAGACCGCTGAAAACCTCCGACGCGAATACAATATCCCGCGTGATGCTCAGGATGAGCTCTCCTACAACTCGCACAAGCGCGCAGCGGCAGCAACCGATGCGGGCTTCTTTAGCGCAGAGATCGTTCCAGTAGAGGTTCCTCAGCGCAAAGGTGACCCAATTATCGTTGACACCGACGAACACATTCGCCCGGATACCACGATGGAGTCGCTGTCCAAGCTCCGCCCAGTCATGGGACGCCAGGACCAGGAAGCAACCGTGACCGCAGGCAACGCCTCGGGCCAGAACGATGGCGCTGCGGCCATGATTGTGACCACCCGCGCGAAGGCAGAAGAACTTGGTCTCACCCCTGCTGCCCTCTTCCGCGGCTGGGCAGTTGCAGGCGTTGCGCCAGAGACAATGGGCATCGGCCCAGTCGCCGCGACGAAGAAACTATTCGATCGTCTTGACCTAAGCTTTGACGATATCGACCTCATCGAGCTCAACGAGGCTTTCGCTGCCCAAGCCCTCGCCTGCCTGAACGAATGGGGCATTTCGCCTGACGACGAGCGCCTGAATCCTTCCGGCTCCGGCATCTCACTAGGCCACCCAGTCGGCGCTACTGGCGCACGCATGATGGTGACCGCTTCCCACTACATGGCACGCACTGATGCAAAGCGCGCACTGGTCACCATGTGCATCGGTGGCGGCCAGGGCCTTGCAGCAGTGATCGAGAAGGAAGAGAACTAATGACAAACTTAAACTTGGTACAAAAAGGCGAAGAGACCAACGACAAGGTGGTAGTTTTCGTCGGCTCGATCGCTTCTACCACCGAGATGTGGGCACCACAGCTGGACGCTTTGGCAGCGGACTACCGCGTGATTGCCGTTGACCACCGTGGCCATGGTGGTTCTCCGCTGGCCGATGTCGCCGAAGGCGAAGCTTCCATTGCAATGTTCAGCGAGGACATTTTGTCTGCTCTCAGTGACGCTGGCGTTGAAGACTTTGCCGTCGTAGGGCTGTCCTTGGGCGGTGCCGTCGCCCAGTATCTGGCAGCACATTCGCCGCGTGTAACCAAGGCCGTATTCGCCTGCACCGCCGCTTATTTCGGTGGTCCGGAAAAGTGGGAGCCACGCGCCGAGCTCACCCGCGCAGAAGGCATGGCACCGATGGTCGATGCGGTTGTGTCCCTGTGGCTCACAGAGGATTTCCGCGACTCGCACCCTGAGGTCGAGCAAGCGGCCAAAGACATGGTGCTTTCCGTCTCCGGCGACGGCTACGCCCAGTGCTCCGATGCACTGGCAAAGTGGGATTTCCGAGACGAGTTAAGCGCCATCACTTGCCCTGTGTTGACCATCGCCGGCGAGCTGGACGAATCCACGCCGCCTGCAACTGTCGCCGCAATCGCCGAAGGTATCAGCGGACCGAAGCAATCTGTTGTCGTACCGGGTGCCCATGTTCCAACCCTTGAGGCGCCCGAGGAGTTCACTCGGGCGCTGCGCGATTTCCTGCGTTGATTAGATTCGTGTGGGACGCTGCTCTGACCGTCTAAACCGCCACGATCCCTAGCACCGATACTTTATCGGGCGCTAATGTGTCCCACACCACATCCTTTTAAGGTATCGTGCGTAGAACGGTATAGACCTCAACCTGGGAGATTTTGATGAACAACTCGCTCTGGGGGGCTATCGAGCGCCCACGGCATAAGCGACCAACACCCGGCGAAATTATCCGCGATATGGGCCCGCAAGAGATCGGAAACGCGCTCGTCGCCCTGATCTTTTCCGCATCCGGCCCCGTCGCCGTCATTCTCGCCGCGGCTGCAGCAGGCAATCTTTCCCCGGAGCAGACTTCTTCCTGGGTGATGGGTGCGCTTTTGGGAAACGGCTTTGTCACGCTTATCACGAGCTACTTCTACCGCTCGCCTATGGCGTATTACTGGACAATCCCGGGCACAGTTCTCGTCGGTGATGCACTCACCCACTTATCCCTCAACGAGGTCGTGGGTGCATACATGGCTACCGGTCTACTTGTCTTTTTCCTCGGTTGGACGGGTCTGATCGGTCGCATTATGAGTTTGATCCCAGCGACCATCGTGATGGCCATGGTCGCTGGCGTGTTCTTACGGTTTGGTGTTGACCTGATCCAATCGCTTATCGACGACCCCGTTATCGCACTTCCCATGACCGTGGTATTTATTGCCCTTACCATGATCCCGGTGATTGCTCGATGGGTTCCGCCTGTCGCCACGGCCGCGATTCTCGGCACCCTGATCGCAATCGTTTCTGGACAGTTCGCGGGCGATATCACCGAGAACGGCATCATCGCGCAGCCTCATTTTGTTAGCCCGGAATTCTCGTGGGCGGCAATGGTTGAACTTGTCATTCCACTGGCCATCACGGTCGTATTCGTCCAGAACGGCCAAGGTGTCGCGGTTCTTGCGGCGGCGGGCCACAATCAGGGAGTGAATCTCTCTGCCGCAGTTTCCGGGCTCTGGACGATTCCGGTCGGGCTGATCGGGTGTGCTCCTACCTGTCTTACTGGCCCCACGAACGCTCTGATCGTATCCAGCAAAGATCACTCCCGCCATTATGCTTCCGCCATTGCTAACGGCTGGAGCGCGATCGCCGTGGGCCTTGTCGCGCCTGTGTTCGTGGGTTTCATGCTTGCGATGCCAACGTCGTTCATCTCAGCGTTGGCTGGACTGGCTATGCTGGTGCCCCTGCGCAATGCCTTTGTTGCTGGCTTTGCGGGCCCGTTTTCCACCGGTGCGCTGGTGTGCTTTCTAGTCACCATTACAGAGGTAACGTTCCTCGGACTAACATCGCCCTTCTGGGGTTTGGTCTCTGGCGTCATCGTTGGTTTCTTGCTCGACCGAAAAGAGCAGTCCAAGTAGCTGCTGGAAACACCAAGGCCGGCTGGGGCACATACCCCAGCCGGCCTTCTTCCGCATGCCTCGCGTTAGTCGCGTGCGAACGCCTTGACCTTGTCCCAGTCGGGCTCTAGACCAAGACCTGGTCCTTCAGGGAGGCGAACAACGCCATCTTCATAGACCAAATCCTCGGTGGTGTAGGACTCCTTAAGTAGCATCGGACCAAAGAGCTCGGAGCCAAAGGTGATAGCCGGAGTAGCACACGCAAAGTGCAACGACGCCGCGGTACCGAAAGGCCCTTCTAGAGAAGTAGCACCGTGGCAGGCAAGACCAGCGGCCTCGGCGATAGCTGCAGTCTTCTTCGACTCTTGGAGACCACCCAACTTGGTGGTCTTCAGCGCGATCACATCGGCGGCTTGCGCCTTCGCCACAGCCAGAGCGTCTGCTGGGGAGCAGACTGACTCATCCGCCATGACCGGAACGCCGATACGCGTAGTAATCTCGCGCAGAGTGTCGATGTCGTGAGCGGGGGTTGGCTGTTCGAAGAGCTCGACTCCCGCTTCGGCAAGGCGTGGCAGGAAGCGCAGCGCGGTGATGCGATCCCAACGCGCATTGACATCGATGCGCAGCCCCACCTTGCCGTTGAGAGCGTCGGAAAGCTCCGCAATGCGCTTGGTGTCTACATCGGGGTCGCCGGAGCCCATCTTTAGCTTGAAGGACTTGTGTCCGTGGCTTTCGATGCGCTCCTCGATTTCTGCAACCGCTTGATCCAGTGGCAGAACCCCGAGCGCCCACGTCACATCGATGTCATCGCGGAAGCGACCGCCCAAAAGGTCGCGCACTTGGATTCCCAATGCACGAGCCCACGCGTCATGCATCGCAACGTCCACCGCAGCCTTGGCAAAGCGCATATTGGCTACAGAACCTTCGAAGTCATCGAGAATCTTGACCAGCTCGTTAACCTCACGGCCCTTCATAATCGGCGCAAGGTGTCCATCGATGATCACCTTCATGGTTTCTGCGGACTCGCCACCCCACCACGGGCCGCCTGGAACGACACCTTCGCCGTAGCCCTTAACACCACCGTCGAGCACTACCTCGACAAGAAGAATCGGCTGGGCGGTGGCCGTGTAGGTTGCAAACCCGTGCGGACGAATGAGTGGAACATCGAGCAGTGACGTGTTTACTTGAGCAATCGTTAGATCAGACATTCTTTTCTCCTTGCTAGCACTTCAAGCCCCCGCATACACCGTATGGGATGCGGGGGCTTGTTGGTGTGTTCGGTTAAGAACCCAGATTAGTCTTCCTTGTCCAGCTTGAAGCCGTACTCGACTACGTTCTGGCCTTCAGCGTCTGCCTGTGGGTCCAGGATGAGCTCAGGCTTCACAGCGGTTGCGACATCGTTCTCGGTCCACTCGCCGCCCTGGAAGTAGAGCTGGGTGGTGATCTCGCGGTAGCCTGGGTGCTTCACGCGCAGGTGCAGGTGAGCTGGGCGCCATGGGTGGCCACCGTAGGAAGCAATGAACCAGCCGGTTGGGCCGTCGGTTGGGATCTGGTACGGAGCAGGCTGCAGAGTCTTGATCTCGTACTCGCCGTTCTCGTTGGTGCGGATGGTGCCGCGCAGGTTCCACTCTGGGATGCCTGGTGCGAACTGGGAGTAGTAGCCGTCTTCGTCGGCATGCCACAGCTCAACGGTTGCGCCACCAAGTCCGTTGCCGTCAACGTCGGCGACTTGGCCCTTGAAGATCAGTGGAGTTGCTTCGCGATCCTTGTCGCGCATTGGCATCTCGGTCTTCCAAGGCAGCTCTGGTGCGTTCTCAACGTAGTAAGGACCCTCGATAGAGCCCTTGGTGCCGGTGTAGCCCATGCGGTTGTAGTTGATCTGCTCGATCTCGTGCTCAACGAAGACGTCGAGCCACAGTGGCCACTCGCCGTACTCGCCAACCTGGATCATCCAGTTCTTCAGCACGCGGTACTCGTCGTAAGTTACCTCGTGCTTGCGAGCTACCTCACCAATAGCAGCAAGCAGATCGGTGTAGATTGCACCCGCGCGCTCGGTGCTGGTGTCAGACTTGACAGCCTCGTTCTTGAACTTGTCAGTCGCTGCGTTACCGGAGCCCTTTGCGCTTGGGTCACCCTGTTCTGCTGCAAGGTTCTGGAAAGACATACTGTTCTCCTCTTATGTGGGGATGGGGTTTTTACTCGCCTGCCCCGCTTCACGATCTGGGCTGACGGCGTAGTCAAAGTGTGGCCCAAAGCACGTTGGGTATGCAATAGGGGGTAACTCACCGGAATGGGTCCCTACACTCCGAAAACCGCTCCCTGCCCGGAACCGTGCAGCTAGCGCACGGGTCGTTCACAGGGCGAACAAACAAGCCCCTATCCAAGGCTAGGGATATGCCCAATTTTCCGGGGGTACCGCACCAAGAATTGACAGATCCCTTACCCCACCCTCCACTGCCTGCGGAAATAACCACTGAAAACCGCACCCCCTACCCAAGCCTAGGGATTACCCGAATGTGATACAGGTCATTATTAGGCACAATCGACTTATCGCACCACTCAAGTTGACTTGATATGTGGGCGGATCGAAAACGCTAGCCACACGGCCGGTTTAGGTACTTAACCCAAACCTTTTCGAGTAACTCCATCCAGTTTTCCATCCAACTGCTACTAAAGCGCAAAAAGTAAAGGAAGAGCACCTATGACATCCCATACAGCCGATGTTCGCGAAATCTTGTCCCGTGCCCTGGACAATCGCCCGGAAGAAGGAGTTGTGCGCCTTCACCGCGAGATTTTCACCGATGAAGAGCTTTTCGATCTGGAGATGAAATACATCTTCGAAGGTAACTGGATCTTCCTTGCTCACGACTCCCAGATCCCAAATGTTGGCGACTACTTCACTACGAACATCGGTCGCCAGCCAGTCGTGATCACCCGCTCCAAGGATGGCGAGCTCAACTGCCTGATCAACTCTTGTTCACACCGCGGCGCGATGCTCTGTCGCAAAAAGGTAGACAACCGCACCACCTTGACCTGCCCGTTCCACGGCTGGACGTTCTCCAACGATGGTGCGCTATTGAAGGCGAAGGACGAAAAGAACGGCGCATACCCGGAGAACTTCAACACCGACGGCTCCCACAACCTACGTCGCGTTCCAAAGTTCGAGTCCTACCGTGGTTTCCTCTTCGGCTCGCTTAACGACGACGTCGTGCCACTGGATGAGTTCCTCGGCGACACCCGCGCAATCATCGACATGCTAGTAGACCAGTCCCCAGAGGGCCTCGAGGTTCTCAAGGGCGCGTCCACCTACACCTACGACGGCAACTGGAAGCTGCAGGCAGAAAACGGCGCCGACGGTTACCACGTCTCCTCCGTGCACTGGAACTACGCAGCAACCACTTCACGCCGCTCGACCGGCGAGTCCGCCAACGACACCAAAGCGATGGACGCCGGTAAGTGGGGCGAACAGGGTGGCGGCTACTTCTCCTACCCTTACGGCCACCTTCTTCTCTGGTCTGAGTGGGCAAACCCAGAAGACCGCCCAGTATTCGATCGCTTGGAGGAGCTTAAGGAACTGCACGGCGAAGAGCGCGGCAAGTTCATGGTCAGCGCGTCCCGCAACCTGTGCCTCTACCCGAACCTGTACCTCATGGACCAGTTTGGCACCCAAATCCGTCGTTGGGAGCCGGTCTCGGTAGACAAGACCGAAGTCACCATTTACTGCATCGCACCAAAGGGCGAATCTGCTGAAAACCGCGCGCAGCGCATCCGTCAGTACGAGGACTTCTTCAATGCAACCGGCATGGCTACCCCGGATGACCTCGAAGAGTTCCGCTCCTGCCAGAAGACCTACATGGCAACCTCCTTCCCTTGGAATGACATGACGCGCGGCCTGGGCCATCAGGTTGAGGGACCTAATGAGTTGGCAAAGAAGCTCGGTATGAACGAAGTTCTAAGTTCCGGCACCCGCACTGAGGACGAGGGACTCTACCCAATCCAGCACGCCTACTGGGAAGAGGTCATGGAGAAGGCAGTGGACCAGGAAGATGCAGACCTTGCTGGCCAGACCTCGAAGTTTGTGCGTGACGACGAGCGTGCATCCAAGGCAACTGTGGAGTGGGCAAAGGAACGCGCTGCAAAGAAGGCTGAATCGCAGAGCTCCGGTACCGCAGAAGCCGCGTCCGGCGGCCGTCGTGTTCGTCGTAAGCGCAAGCAGTAATTCCCAACCACTTCATTCTGAAATTTCAAGGAGCTTTGCACCATGTCCGAAATCACCCGCGATCAGATCCTCGACTTCCTGTACTACGAAAACCGCCTTCTCGACGACCGCCAGTTTGAAGAGTGGCTAGAGTGCTACCGCCCAGACGCTGAGTACTGGATGCCGGCCTGGGATGTCGATGAGCAGCTGACCCAGGATCCTCAGACCGAGATCTCGCTGATTTACTACCCAACCCGCGCTGGTATGGAAGACCGCATTTTCCGTATCCGCACCGAGCGTTCCTCCGCGACCTCGATCCCGGACCCACGTACGGGCCATAACCTGACCAACCTGGAAATCCTGGAGCGTCGTGGACAGGAAGTCGATGTCCGCTACAACTGGATTTCCTACTACTTCCGCTACAACACCACCGACCACTACTTCGGTACCACCTGGCTCACCATTGATTTTTCTGGTGAGAAGCCACAGATTGCGAAGAAGAAGGTCGTGTTGAAGAACGACTACATCCACCACGTGGTGGATGTCTACATGCTGTAGTCGCCTCGGGTGCCCGGCTCATCCCGGGCACCCTCCTATTTCTTTTAATTCTTAAATCATCCCCGCCCGCGCCTTTCCCGCGTGCCGGTAGAAGGAGTCCCCTCATGGCTGAACCACAAGTTGCCCTCTCTTTTGAAGACGGTGTTACCCGCTTCATTACGATCGAAGAAGATCAGACTATTACTGACGCTGCCTACAAGGCACGAATCAATATCCCATTTGATTGTCGGGACGGCGCTTGTGGCACATGCAAGGCCTTCTGCGAATCCGGCGAGTATGAAGAAGGCGAATACATTGACGACGCCATGACGGAGGACGAAGCAGACGAGGGCTACATCCTTTGCTGCCAGACCTACCCGATTGCCGACATGGTGGTTCAGATCGCAACTACCTCCGCTGCAGCAAAAACAGGCGCTGCTACCCTCATCGGCCATATCACCGAGCTCGACCGTCTTTCCGAGTCCACAGTGCGCTTTGCTGTGAAGCTCGAAGAGCGCGACCAGCTGCACTACCTGCCGGGTCAGTACATGAACGTGGCGCCACCAAACTCTGACTTCCACCGTTCTTACTCTTTCAGCTCCGGCCCAAGCGAAGACATCGTGACCTTCCTGGTGAAGTACACCCCGGGTGGCAAGATGACTCACTACCTCACCGAAGAAGCCAAGGTCGGCGACCGTCTGAACCTGACCGGGCCAATGGGCTCGTTCTTCCTGCGTGAGCCACTTGCACCTATCACCCTGCTCGCAGGCGGTACCGGTCTTGCACCGATCCTCGCGATCCTGGAGAAGCTCGCTGAAACCCCAGACATGGATCAGCCGGTCCGACTCATCTACGGCGCTACTTTCAACCACGACATCGTCGAGGTTGACCGCCTAAACAGCTACAAGGAGCGCATCAAGGACTTCGACTGGTTCTCCGTTGTTTCTGCCGAAGACGAGGAGCACGAGCGCAAGGGCTACGTCACCGACCATATGACCGACGAGCACTTGCACGACGGCGAATCCGACATCTACCTGTGTGGCCCTCCTCCAATGGTCGAGGCTGTGCGCAAGTTCCTCAACGGGTTGGACAACCCGCCAACCAACTTCTACTACGAGAAGTTCACCCCAAGCATCACCCCGGATTCCGAAGCAGCATCGGCCGATGCAGAGGTTGCCGAGACGGGTCAAGAAACCACCACCGTCAGCGTCGTCGAAGACGGCGTGTCCAAGACCGTCACCTCCGACGAGGCTGGCGGCGTCGAAACCGGCCACGTCCTCACCGCCAAGACCGACTCCGCAGCGCAGTTCAATGCGCTCATGGCGCTCGAACTCGGTGTCGTCACCTTGATGATCGAGCTGCTTGACGACGAAGACTACGCCGCGCTGCGCAAACTCGCTGACGAATGTGCACAGCACGTGGGCAACGAGCGCTTTGTTAACGCAACCGCCTACACCGACGCGAACGAAAAGTTCCACAACTACCTCTTCGACCGCTCGGGTAACGATGCCATGAAGCAGGCCTACAACGTGCTCGACGTCGTCGAGGTTATGCACACCCAGCTGGGTGACTCCAGTTTCGTAGCGCCTGGTGTGGTCCAAGACCACTACGATTTTGTCGACGCCCTGGAAGCAAAGGACTTCGCCCAGGTCCGAGAGGTCATTGAGCGCCACCACCGCAGCGCCATCGAGACCGTGCACCGCGCGATCGAGGAGAGCAACTAATGGCCATCGGAGAAATGCCAACTGGCCAGGGCATCGACGGCGCCCCCGAACTCTTTACCCCCAATCGATTTGCTGACCAGGTGGTCCTTATCACCGGGGCGGCGCAAGGCATCGGCCTAGCGGTGGCCAACCGAATCGCGTTCGAAGGCGGCAAACTCTTCCTCGTTGACCGTGCCGAGTTGGTGGGCGAAGTTGCTGACGAAATCGCGCAGCGCTCCGGCGCCGACATCGGCTGGGCCACCGCCGACCTTGAAACTTTCGAGGGTGCAGAAGCCATGGCGCAGGCATGCGAAGACAAGTTCGGACGCATCGACGTTGCCATCAACGTGGTCGGTGGCACCATCTGGGCCAAGCCATTCGAGCACTACGCGCCGGAAGAGATCGAAAAGGAAGTGACGCGCTCGCTTTTCACCACTCTGTGGTCGGTACGCGCTGAGCTCCCCCGCTTGATCGACGCCGAGGGCGGCACCATCGTCAACGTGTCTTCCGTAGCAACGCGTGGGGTCAACCGCGTGCCCTACGCCGCTTCGAAAGGTGGTGTCAATGCTCTGACCTCAGCGCTTGCACTCGAGGCCGCCGAGAAGAACGTGCGTGTCGTCGCCACTGCACCAGGCGGCACGTTGGCTCCTGAGCGCAAGGTCAAGCGCGGCCCGGGCCCCGAAGGCGAGCAGGAAAAGCAGTGGTACCAGGCAATCGTCGACCAGACCATCGACTCAAGCCTGTTCAAGCGTTACGGGACCCTCGACGAGCAGGCCGCCCCGATCGTCTTCCTCGCGTCGAGGGAAGCAAGCTATATCACCGGCAGCGTCCTTCCGGTCGCCGGTGGAGATCAGGGCTAAACGCACTTGGTAGCGTAGCCACATGGTCTATAGCGCAGTTGCCGAGACGCAACGTGTCATCGAGCGCATCGTCGACACGCCTCCCGGATCGGGCACGATCGTCATCGTGTCTGGCCCGGGAGTTGCCGGATTGCTGGACAAAGTCATTCGATCCATCCGCGGTTTTACCATCGTGCGCGCGCAAACGATGCCGTGGCGGACGCAGGTTCAAGGTTGGGTGCGCACTGACATCGAAAAAGAGGTCGGAAGCTTTGACACGCTTGACGACGACACCTCCGCGCACGTTGTAATCGTCGATAATGCGCAATGGGCCGACGAATCCTCGCTGCATGAGCTCGTCGAGCTAGCCCGGAGTACCCGCAAGGGTCGCTTTGTGCTCTTGCTGGCGACGACCTCGACCCCTGCCCTGGAAGCGTATGCGCCGTTGGCGGATCTCTCGGTGACGCTGCCTCCGCTGGGTATCGAGGATATTTCGGCGCTGAGTCTGAAGTATCGCGGGGTGCACCTCACCCCCGATGTAGCACACCGCGTCTTGGAGGTCACAGGCGGACATCTGACGCTGGTCAAAGATATTTTGGATGCCGCTCCGGAGGATCATTGGCGAAGTAACCAGCCCTACCTGCCACTCCCCGCGCACTGGCGGGTGGCCTTTGAAAAGCGCACCCGTGATCTCGAACTGGGCGAGGTACTTCAAGTTGTGAGCCAGTGTTCGGATTTAGAAGTCCTCCAAGAACTCGTAACTAATTCCGCGCACATCTCGGCCGCATTTACCTCTGGGCTCATCCAGGCTGTTCCGGAAGGCAGCAAACGCGTTGTTATCTTTACCAACCCCACGGACTTGGCGGTGATGCGTGCATCTACTCCCCCAGCGCACAAGCGTGACATCCACCGTCGAGCCGCCGCGTGGTATCGTCGCCAAGCAAATGAAACTGGGGCGCTGATCCACGAAGCCTACGCACTGCCTGGGACCTCAGACTCGCTGGCAACGCAGCTGATTCGCCGAGCTCGTGAGGTAAGCGCCGACGGCAACTATCGCCAGGCTTTCAAGCTGTTTCGATTGGCTGCTCGTACCGCGCAGGATTCCCGCATGGTCTCTCATACCGAGCTCAAGGCGATCGAATCCCTTATCGCCGATTCGGATATTCCGCGCGCTCACCAGTACACGTTGCAGCTGCGCACGCAGGGCGCTGATCCACAGATTGACAGTATCCGCGGATACCTCGCTCTGCACGAAGGACGGCGCTACGAGGCGAAGACCCTCATGGAGCGTTCATGGAGCACCATGGAGGCCCGCTCCATAGACGATCATGAATTGCGCGCCGGAGTCGCAAGCCAGCAGGTTTTGCTCTCGCTGTGCGAATGGCAGCCGGAAAAGCTACTGGGCTGGGCGCACACCGTCGGCTCATGGGCATCACAAAGCTCCCCGGCGTATCAAGAGGCCTACTACGTCTCGCTGATCGGCAAGGCGGCCGTGGGCGGCACGATGCCTGAAGGCTCGGCACTGCCGTGGGAGACACCAATCATGGCGCAGCGCCGTCACATGGCCAAGGGCTGGATCTCGCTAGTGCATGACGACGCGACCAGTGCGCTGCAACATTTGACGTCGGTAAGCACTGGCGAGGGCTCGGAACGCATCGCTACTTGGATGGACGCATGGTTGGCGCGCACCCACCTGCTGCTGGGCGATCTTGATCAGGCAACCGCCAGCGTCGAGCGCGGCCTCGCACGCGCCGAACGCTTTGGAATTCAGTTTCTCGAACCGCTTCTATTATGGACGTCCTGCATCGCGGCGAACCTCCGCGGCGACAACGAACTCACCCGGATGTACTCCAGCCGTCTCACCTTGAGCAACGATGTCTTCCCCATCCAACAAATCCCCTCAGCGATGGCGCGCCTGCACCTGGCGATGTCTAAGTCGGATTTCTCCTCGGCGCTACGCGTGGGCCAATACCTGAGCAAACTGGACAAAGAAACCGATACCGGCCAGCCGGGGTTCTGGCCGTGGCGCGATCTGTGGGGCAATGCGCTCGTCCACGCAGGCCGTCTCGACGAAGCCGAAGAGGAAATCTCCAAAGGCTACGAACGCTGCCGCGATTCTCCAGTTGTATCAAGCAAAGCAAAGCTGCACATGACACACGGACGGCTGCTCTTAGCACGGGGTGATGTGGATCGTGGCGTCAAACTCTTCGACGAGGCAGTCGAGATGATCGAGCCGTTGAATCTACCGCTGTACTCTTCGCGCATTTTCTTCGAATACGGCCAGGCGCTTCGTCGTCTAGGCAAACGCAGGCTTGCCGACGACTGCTTCGCCCGCGCTGGCGAACAGTTCGCGATGATGGGGGCGGACTTCCTGGTGGAGCGCTGCAACCGCGAGCGCCGAGCCAGTGGCCTAGGCACGCGTGGCAAAGAAAAAGGCATGCTCACGCCACAGGAGATGGAGATCGCCACCCTGGTTGCGCAAGGCGCGACCAACAAAGAAGCGGCTGCGGAGCTGTTCCTGTCTGCTAAGACGGTGGAGTACCACCTGACCCGGGTGTATCAGAAACTAGCGATCCGCAACCGCTCCGAGCTAGCGCGAGCGCTGACGGAACTCTAGTCCTCCAGCAGGTAGTAGCGCAGTGCGTTTGGGTGCTTAGACAACGGTGTGACCTTGACATCCATGTACTTAAACATCGGGAAGCCCTGGAAGATCGAGTGCAACTCATCGTGATCGTTGCAATCGTAAACGGAGTAGTTGGCGTACTCTCCCACTACGCGCCAGATCGCCTTCATGATGCCACGCTCCTGCAGATCGCCGGAGTATGCCTTTTCCTTCGCTTGGAAATCCGCCATGACCTCTGGGTCCATGTCGTCTGGGAAGTTCACGTCCATACGTGCAAGAAACAGCATTTCAAATCCTCATTGAAGTAGTAGTAGGTACATTGCAGCTCCTCCCACTATTACCCTAAAACCACTCAACTGTGCCCGAGCTCGTGGCTTTGTGAATATTAATGGGTACCTCCCGGTGGCAGTGCGCTAAATTTCAACCACAGAAAATTGAATACTCCGTGAAGCCGAGAGCCCTTGCGCCGAACGGAAGCCTCGCCTGACTTGTTCGCGCGTATTTCCCACTTCCGCACACGCAAAAGGACTTTTTCCGCATGGATATTCGTTCACGCATTGATTCTTCCCCGATGACCGGGTACCAGTGGCTCATCGTCGCACTGGTCACCTTTCTCAATGCCCTCGACGGCTTCGATCTGGTCGCTATGGCGTACTCTGCCAATGCTATCTCCGATCAGTTCGGCATCGGCCCATCCGCCCTTGGCTGGCTACTCTCGTCCGCGCTGATTGGCGTTGGTATTGGCGCACTGTTCCTCGGCCCGGCCGCCGATAGATTCGGCCGCCGGCGCCTGATCTTGATCGCCGTCATTATCGACATCGTCGGGCTTACGATGACCGGCTTGGCGACGGCCTTCCCAACCCTCCTCTTCTGGCGCGTGGTCACCGGCATCGGTGTCGGCGGTATCCTCGCCTGCATCACCGTGGTGACCTCCGAATACTCCAATCGCAAATACCGCGGCCTCGCCATGGCGATCTACGCCTCCGGCTACGGCATCGGAGCCAGCATCTGCGGCGCTTTGGCCGCACGCTTCATCCCGACCATCGGCTGGGAGTGGATCTTCTTCACCGGCGCGATCCTTTCTGCGATCGGCCTGCTCCTGACATTGGTAATCCTGCCTGAATCCGTGGATTACCTATCCAACCGCCGCGACCTCGACTCCGTCCGCCGTGTCTCCCGCCGCATCGGTCATGGCGCCGATGTAGAACTCAACCCCGTCATCGTAGCTGACAAAACCCCGATCCGCGAGCTGGTTTCCGACCGCTTTTGGCCTGTCACCCTCCGCCTCTGGATCGCCTTCTGCTTTGTCAACTTCGGATTCGCATTTGCCAACTCGTGGACCCCGAAGCTGCTCTCCGAGTCCGGCCTGTCTGCCCAACAAGGCATCATCGGCGGCATCATGATCTCCTTTGGCGGCACCATCGGATCCCTCATCTTCGGCGCTCTGACTACCAAGATCCCTGCCCGCAACCTCCTGATCACATTCTCGATCCTCGGCGCAGGTGCCCTCGTCGGATTCATCTACTCCACTTCCCTGCCAGGTGTCATGTTCACCCTCGGTGTCTTGGTCGGCATGCTGCTCAACGGCTGCGTCACCGGCATGTACACCATCACCCCAGCCGCGTACCCATCGCGACTGCGCGCCACCGGCGTCGGCACCGCACTGGCAGTGGGACGCATTGGCGCTGTCCTCGGCCCGCTGATCATCGGCTACCTCGCTGAAGCCGGTTGGACTCCGCAGGCGCTGTACGTGTCGGCCGCCGCTGTCTTCGTTCTCACCGCATTTGCGCTCGCCGGTCTGCGCACCCCAGACACCGAAATCAAGGAAGCATCGCTTGCCGACGACCCAGCCGTCGTCGTACGGCAATAAAACGCACAACCGCTACCGTTTATCGGGTCTGCACCCCAGCGAAACACCGACAAACGGCAACCATTGTCCGGCGGCGCCGCAAAACCACACTGCGGCCTCACACAGCCGCCGGCATCGCTTGCCGACGACCCAGCCGTCGTCGTACGGCAATAAAACGCACAACCGCTACCGTTTATCGGGTCTGCACCCCAGCGAAACACCGACAAACGGCAACCATTGTCCGGTGGCGCCGCAAAACCACACTGCGGCCTCACACAGCCGCCGGCATCGCTTGCCGACGACCCCGCTGTCGTCGTACGGCAATAAAACGCACAACCGCTACCGCTTATCGGGTCTGCACCCCAGCGAAACACCAACAAACGGCAACCATTGTCCGCTCAAACGAAAACCAAAGGCCCCAGGGAGGCAAATCCCTGGGGCCTTGAAGCTTGCTCTATGAATTCAGCTTGCGGTAGTCGAATACCTGATCGATGATGCCGTAGTCGACTGCTTCCTCGGCGGTGAGAATCTTGTCGCGGTCGGTGTCGATGCGGATCTGCTCGGCAGTGCGGCCCGAGTGGCGAGACAGGGTCTCTTCCATGAGGCGGCGCATACGCTCGATCTCCGCGGCCTGGATCTCAAGGTCGGAAACCTGCCCCTGGGTGCCCTGGGTCGCTGGCTGGTGGATCAGGATGCGGGAGTTCGGCAGAGCTGCGCGCTTGCCCGGCGCACCGGCGGCGAGCAGAACGGCAGCGGCGGAGGCAGCCTGACCTAGGCAGACAGTCTGGACGTCGGGGCGGACGTACTGCATGGTGTCGTAGATCGCCATCAGCGAGGTAAAAGAGCCACCTGGGGAATTGATGTACATGGTGATGTCGCGATCTGGGTCCTGGGACTCCAGAACAAGGAGCTGCGCCATGATGTCGTTCGCGGAGGTGTCGTCGACCTGGGTGCCCAGGAAGATGATGCGCTCTTCAAACAGCTTGGAGTACGGGTTGGTTTCCTTGGTTCCATACGAGGACTGCTCGATGAAGCTTGGCAGAACGTAGCGGGAGTTAGGCATTTGGAAAGTCATGTGAAAATCTCCTCTATGAAGTTCTAGTTGCTAATCGGGCGGTCGGCGTGCTCGATGACATGGTCGACGATGCCGTAGTCCTTGGCCTCCTGGGCGGTGAACCAGCGGTCGCGGTCGGAATCCTTGGTGATCTGCTCAAAGGACTGGCCGGTGTGCTCGGCAATCAGCTCAGCCATTTCGCGCTTGGTGGCGGCGAACTGCTCGGCCTGGATGGAGATATCGGCAGCGGTACCACCGATGCCAGCGGAAGGCTGGTGCATCATGATGCGCGCATGTGGTAGAGCGTAGCGCTTGCCCTTGGTGCCGCCGGAGAGCAGGAACTGACCCATGGAAGCCGCCAAGCCCATGCCGTAGGTGCGGATATCGCACGGCGAGTACTTCATGGTGTCGTAAATCGCCATGCCCGCGGTCACGGAGCCGCCTGGGGAGTTAATGTACAGCGAAATGTCGCGGGTTGGATCCTCCGCCGACAGCAGCAGGATTTGGGCGCACAGCTTATTGGCGATTTCATCGTCAACCTGCTGGCCGAGGAAAATAATGCGCTCGCGCAGCAGGCGGTCGTAGACAGAATCGCCCAGGGACATGCCCGCGCCCGGAGAGGTCATCATCGGCTCAGTGCTCATGTAATTAACTCCTTGTAGATTTTCGGATCTAAATCGTTCAATGCCACTACTTTACTTGGGCGACACCCGAAAGTCCCGCCTGTTCGCTACTGGCGTATTCACACAAAAACCCGCCCATCACCAGCACAAATGCTTGGAGGGGCGGGCTTGACGACGACTACTTGTCTGCTGCCTCAGTAGCCTCTGCTGCCTCGGTAGCTTCGGTAGCTTCTTCCTCTTCCTCACCGAAGTACTGGTCTGGGTCAACGGAGTTGCCCTCGTCGTCAGTAACGGTGGTGCGCGAGATCGCTGCTGCGAGCGCCTTGCCACGACGGACGTCAGCGAACAGGTTGGCGATCTGACCGGACTGCTGCAGCTGAGCAACAAACTGGTTTGGATCCATGCCGTAGGACTGCGCGGTGAACAGGATGTGGTCGGTCAGCTCTTGCTGGGACACATCAGGGTTTTCCTGCTCAGCTACTGCATCAAGGAACAACTGGGTACGAACGGACTCTTCAGCCTGCTCGTGGGTCTGCTTGTCAAATTCCTCGCGGGTGGTGCCCTGTGCCTCGAGCAGCTGGGCGAGCGCGTTCTCGTCGTGTGCCATTTGGCCGAGCAGCTGGTGCAGCTGGTTGTGGGCCTGCTCCTCAACGATGGATTCTGGAAGCGCAAACTTGGACTGCTCCAGAGCTGCCTTTAGAACTTCGTCGCGGATGTCTGCAGCCTGCTGAGCCTTCTTGGACTCTTCCAGCTGGGACTTGGTGGACTCACGGAGTTCCTCGACGGTGTCGAATTCGGAAGCCAGCTGCGCGAAGTCGTCGTCAAGCTCAGGTAGCTTGCGCTCCTTGGACTGCTGGACGTGCACCTTGATGGTTGCTTCCTTGCCCTTGTGCTCGCCGTGCTGCATCTCGGCGGTGAATTCGTTGTCTTCGCCGGTCTTCATGCCGCGCAGGGCGGTGTCGAGGCCCTTGATCAGGTCATCGGAGCCGATTTGGTAGGACAGGCCCTCGGTGGAAGCTTCGTCGACCTTTTCGCCGTCGACGGTTGCGTCGAGGTCGATGATGGCGAAGTCGCCGGTCTTCATCTTGCGTGCGGTGTCCTTGAGCTCTCCGAAGCGCTCGCGGAGCTTATCCAGCTCTTCGTCGATGGCCTCTTCGTCGACCTTGATTGCAGGGACCTCGACCTTGATCTTGGAGAAGTCAGGAACCTCGATCTCTGGGCGAACGTCGACCTCGGCGGTGAACTCGACGAACTCGTTGTCCTCGATCTTGGTGATGTCGATCTGTGGCTGGCCGATGACCTTGAGGTCGTTCTCCTGGCACGCTGCCTCGTAGCGAGTTGGCAGCATGTCATTGACGATCTGCTCCAGGATTGGGCCGCGACCGAAGCGCGCGTCGATGAGCTGGCGAGGTGCCTTGCCCTTGCGGAAACCTGGGATGGTGACTTGCTGAGCGATGGTCGCGTAAGCCTGGTCAATTTCCGGACCGAGTTCCTCGAATGGAACGTTGACGGTCAGCTTCGCACGTGTGTCGCTGAGCTTCTCGACGGAAGTCTTCACGAGTAACTCTCCTGGATTAATAGGTGGATAAATAAGTTGATTTAGAAAGCCCACCGAATTTTACTGATCCGTCGGTGGGCCATCTTCGTCGGGGCGACAGGATTTGAACCTGCGACCCTCTGCTCCCAAAGCAGATGCGCTACCAAGCTGCGCCACGCCCCGTGCGCTTTCAAACACGATTGCGTTTCAAAACGTACTCGGATGAGTCTAGCGAACAACAATCCAGGCCCCGACATTTGGGGTGCAATTAGCACATCGCTAGTTTCGTCACGGCGGGAACGGAAATACGAAGAGAGGGCCAGTCTGATTTCACAAACTGGCCCTCTCGGACTGTCGGGGCGACAGGATTTGAACCTGCGACCCTCTGCTCCCAAAGCAGATGCGCTACCAAGCTGCGCCACGCCCCGTCCGTACTGCGTACTTGCCGTTTTACTGGCCCGTACCTTGGGTACTCGAAGTACTTTACCCAACGAATGCCTAGGAACAAATTCGCCCCCATCACCGCAGGTCATCGACAGTGCTGGGGTTTAATGTTTACTGGATGAAGGCGTGCGTTGAAGGCTCCCAAGAAGGGGAATTCGATCCGGGCAATTTGCCCCGGAATCAGGGCGTAGAGGGGCAATTTGCCCCGAGCAAATTCGCCTTTTGCGCTTGACGACGAAAACGCGGCGACCCAGGTGGGCCGCCGCGTATAAATTTGGAGGGAATGACGGGAATCGAACCCGCGTCTTCAGCTTGGAAGGCTGAGGTATTAGCCACTATACGACATTCCCATGCCGCAAACATCATGTTCACGATGCGTTAAAGGAGTCTAGCGCACACTCCCTCAAACTAACAAAACGGAACTAAAACGAGGGCTTCGTCGTTAAGCAGAGTAATAGTCCCCGAACAAAAAGAAGAGAGACATGTCCCTACTCATCCTCCTTGCCATTGCCGGTGGCGCGGTGTGGTTCCTCAGCTCGCGAAACAACCAGAAAAAGCAGCTTGAACTCGATGCCGTGCAATTTGAAGACGCGAAAGCAGACGCGCAGCGATGGGTCGATCGCCTCGGATCCCAAGTCCTGAACATCTCCGGTAGCGACGCTGCCTCGACCCAAGCGATGGCCGACGCCTCCGAACGATTCAACGCAGCAGCCTCTGCACTATCCACCGCCTCCACCGCGAAGCAGGCGCAACTTGCGCGTGAATCTGCCTTGGAAGGCATGCACTATGTCAACGCAGCACGCGAAATCATGGGCATGACTCCTGGCCCGCAGCTTCCGGAGCTCGAAGGGCAACGCCGCGCCGGCAAGGTCACCGAGCGCCGCACGATCCAGCAGGAGAACGGAACCACACTCACGGCTTCCCCATACGCCTCGGCAGAAACTCCGAACTACTACCCGGGCGGCAACGTGGCGGGTCGCCCTGTTCCTGCTGGCTGGTATTCCGAGCCGTGGTGGGCATCGGCGATGCTTACCGGAATGTGGAGCATGTCGTCGATGATGATGTTCTCTGCGATGTTCTCAGGCATGGCCGGCACACCAACGGCCGAAGAGTTTGAGGCTGGCGACATGGGCGATGCCGCCGGCGACATGGGAGACATGGGCGATGCTGGCGACATGGGAGACATGGGCGATGCCGGCGGCGACATGGGTGATATGGGTGGCGGTTTCGATCTCGGCGGCGGCGATTTCGGGGGCTTCGACTTCTAGCTTCCGCATTCGGGGTGCAAAACACCTAGTAACGGGTAGAATCGCGGGGCATGATCCCTAATATCGAACTCAACGATAAAAAGTCTATACCTCAGCTCGGCTTCGGCACTTTCCTTGTGGAACCTGACCAGGCCGAGCGCGTTGTTTCCGAGGCGCTCGAAGTAGGTTACCGCCACATCGACACCGCAGCGTTCTACGGAAATGAGGAAGGGGTTGGTCGCGCGATCAACAATTCCGGTATTCCTCGTGAGGAAATCTTCCTGACCACAAAACTGTGGAACGATCGCCACGAAGACGCCGACGTTGCACTGAATGAATCACTCGAGCGCCTCGGAATGGAGTACGTGGATCTGTACCTGATCCACTGGCCGCTTCCCCGCAATAACAAGTACATCACTGCGTGGAACACTATGGCCGAGCAGCGCGAAAAAGGACTCACCCGCTCCATCGGCGTATGCAACTTCATGCCTGAACACTTGGACAATCTGGTTACTTCTACCGATGTTGTGCCTGTGGTCAACCAGATCGAGCTTCACCCATGGATGCAGCAGAAGGACACCCGCGCCACCGCAAAGAAGCACGGCATCGCCATCGAGTCCTGGCACCCATTGGGCCAGATGAAGAAGGACCTAACCGAGTTCCCTGCCATCACCGATGCTGCTGAAGCGCACGGCAAGTCCGCCGCTCAGGTCATGATCCGCTGGCACCTGCAGAACGGTCTGATCGTGTTCCCGAAGACCAACCACAAGGAACGTATGCAGGAGAACTTCGAGGTCTTCGACTTCGAGCTTTCCGACGACCAAATGTCCGCCATCGAGGCAATGGACCAAGGCGACGAAGGCCGCATTGGATTCCACCCGAACGAGCGAGAGTAAGTTCGTCGAAAAGCACTAGCTACAACGATAAAAGTCGCCGCAACCATTTGTGGCTGGTCACGGCGACTGCGTTGTACGTGGGCTAATTATGCTTCCGGTGCGCCTGGAACCTCAGGCGCTACACCGGTCTTTTCGTACTCGGCGAGGATGTCAATGCGGCGCTGGTGACGCTCCGCCTCGGACCACGCCTGGTCAAGGAATGCGTCGACGATCGCGAGGGACTCTTCCTTGGAGTGCATGCGCCCGCCGATGGCGATCAGCTGGGCGTTGTTGTGCTCGCGCGCAAGACGCGCGGTCTCCTCGGACCAAGCAAGTGCGCAGCGTGCGCCCTTGACCTTGTTCGCGGCGATCTGCTCGCCGTTGCCGGATCCGCCGAGGACGATTCCCAGGGATCCTGGGGTGTCCACAGTGCGTTGTGCTGCATCAATACAAAATGCCGGGTAGTCGTCTTCGGCGTCGTATTCGAATGCTCCGCAGTCGACTACGTCGTGGCCTTGTGCTTTCAGGTGTTCGGCGATTTCGTTTTTCCGCTCGAAGCCTGCATGGTCTGCTCCTAAGTAAACGCGCATGAGTGCCATCCTAGTGGGCTGCATCGCATTTTCCCCACCCGGTGGCACATTCGCGTGTTGTTTTACTTAACGACGAACCTACGCAGCCTACTTCCAGCTACCCAGCTGTGGGTTTTCAAAGCGGTTGCGCTTGAGCTCGAAGAAGTATGGGTAGGCTGCGAGGGTTTTGTAGGCATCAAAGAGCTCGCCCGACTCTTCACCTGCAGGGAAGCGGGTGATCACAGGGCCGAAGAATGCGTTGCCTTCTACCTGGACAATCGGGGTGCCGGAGTCAGAGCCGACTGCGTCCTGACCAGCCTGATGGTAGGCGCGTAGCTGCTCATCCATGTCCTCAGTATTGGCCACGTCGGCGTAGCTAGCGTCAAGCCCGGCGCGTTCCAAGCCCTTGGCAATGACCTCGTCGTAAGCGCCGAAGCCCTTCTTGCCATTGTTGCCCTCTTCGTGGACGATTTCGCCCATTGAGGAGTAGAGCGTGTCAATCTTCTCTGGCTGCTGGGCCTTGACCTTCGCAAACACCCGCGCTGGCCCCCAGTTGGCCTTCATCATGTCGGCGTAGCCCTCATCGATGTCGGCATTCTCATTGAGTACTGCCAGCGACATCGGGATCCACTCGACTTCGATGTCGCGCACGGTTGCTACTTCTTTAATCCAGCGCGAGGTCTTCCACGCGAATGGGCAGGATACGTCGAACCAGAATTTTACTTGCTCAGCCATGGATAAGTCCTTCCACAAATTACTTGAAACTTTTAAAGTATGTGGCCCCCAGCGTAGCAAGAATCCACCAACTGGCAACACATTCTTTCATGTCGGGGTGGCAGTCTACAGTGGTGCACATGACGAAATCTCTGACCCGCTCCCATGCCGATCTCCGCGCACAGCTGATCTCAAACGTGCATTACGACATTGCCTTAGATATCACTGGCACCAGGGAATTTACCTCACGCACTACCGTGACATTTCACGCGCAGCCGGGCGAGGTTTCTATCGATCTCGCTGCTCCACAATGGGAAGCAACGCTTGACGACGAACCCCTACCCCACCTCAACTTCGCGGTGTCCGAAGGCGAACATCGGCTCGTCGTCAATGCTGTAATCCCTTACTCGAAGACCGGCGAAGGCCTCCACCGCTTTGTCGACCCAGCCGATCAGAAAGAGTATCTGTATTCCCAATTTGAGCCCGCGGATGCCCACCGTGTTTTCGCTTGCTTCGACCAACCGGATATCAAGGCCACATATTCCATCGCGGTGACCGCGCCGGAGAAGTACACGGTGATTTTGAACGAACCCGTGACCGTCTCTGCATGCGCCGACGGTAAGCAGCACACCTGCGAGATCGATTACCCGCTGTCGACCTACCTGATTGCATTCATCGCGGGCGAATACGCCAGCGTACACGAAGTTTTCACCGAGACCGTCACGGATATTCCACTTGGCCTTTACGCACGCGCGTCCGTGATCGAACACCTCGATGCTAAGCGTCTTTTCCGCGAGACAAAAGAGGGCTTTACCTACTTCCACGAGAACTTCGGCCTCCCCTACCCATTTACCAAGTACGACCAGATTTTCTGCCCCGAGTTCAATATGGGCGCAATGGAGCACGTCGGCGCGGTGACGATACGAGACGAATACGTCTTCACATCAGAGACCACTCCCTATATGTACGAACGTCGCAACGAGACGATCCTGCACGAGATGGCGCACATGTGGTTTGGCAACCTTGTGACCATGAACTGGTGGGATGACCTGTGGCTCAATGAGTCCTTCGCCACCTGGTCCGCAGCCATCGCGCAGGCGGAGGCCACCGATTACCGCGACGCGTGGGTCACCTTTGCCAACGTGGAGAAGGCCTGGGCCTACCAGCAGGACCAGCTTCCCTCAACCCACCCCGTGGCTACCGACGCGCCGGATGTTGCCACTGCCGAGCAGAACTTCGACGGCATCACCTACGCCAAGGGCGCCTCAGTGCTTAAGCAACTGCAGGCCTATGTTGGTCGCGACGCTTTCTTCGCTGGCGTGCGCGAGCATTTTGCAAACCACTCTTTTGCTAACGCGTCATTCAACGATCTTCTCGGCGCATTGGAAAAGTCCTCAGGCCGCGACCTATCCGATTGGGCCAACCAGTGGCTTCGGACCACAGGCATCTCCCGACTGACCCCTGAAATCACGCCGAGCTCCTTCGCCGTCGTGCAAGACTCCGCGGTCATGCGCACTCACCGCATCGGTATCGGGCTCTACTCGCTTGTCGACGGCCAAGTGACCCGCACCCATTTCGTCGAGGTCGACATCACCGACGAGCGCACTGAGGTTCCCCAGCTCGCGGGCATCGAGCACGACCTAGCGCTGGTCAATGACGACGATCTCACCTACTGCCTCATGGGCATCGCACCTGAACAGCAAGCTTTCCTCCTGGAAAACCTCGGCCGCATCGCCGCCCCTATGCCACGAACCTTGTGTTGGTCGGCGCTGTGGCAGCAGGTACGCGGCGGCGAACTCGCAGCCCGCGAGTTCGTCCGCCTGGTTGCCCGGTTCGCTTCACAAGAAACGTTGCCTTCGGTACTCGAACGTCTTGTCGCCCAGGCGACACAGGCGGTCAAAAACTTTGTCGCACCTGACTGGCAGGAGGAGGGCTTCAACCTGCTCAACCGGGCATTCCGCGGGTCCGAACCTGCAGCAATCTTCGATCGTGCTCTGGCCCGAATTCCGCTGGACGACGACTCAGTGGCATACTTCACCGCCGCCCTAGAGACCTCAAAAAATCAGGAACTTCGCTGGTTAATGATCACGGCCCTCATCGCACGGGGCGATCTCGACCTCAACGCATTGGATACAGAGGACGATACTTCCGCGACTGGCGAACAGGCGAGGTTGCGGGCACGAGCGGTCGTCGATAAGCACTGGGCATTTGAGCAGATCGTCTCCGGTGAACCTTCCAATGTGGATACCCGTTACCTGATGGAAGGTTTCAACTTCACTGATCGCGACTTGGAGCAGTTCACCGACAAGTACTTCGAGTTGGCAGAACGACTTTGGACAACCCTGTCCTCTGAGATGGCGCAACGCACTTTGGCTGGAATCTACCCTCGTTGGGCCGTCAATGAGGATGCACTGGCGCAAGCTGATGCGCTGCTTGCTCGTGATCTTCCCGCCGGGCTACGGCGAGTGATTTCCGAAGAGCAGGACAAGGTGGCGCGCAGTCTACGCAACCGTACAGTTGATGCCGAAAGTTAGATGAGAGAGTTTTCATCGTGAGTTCATAGCTGCTTCATTCTGATCAGTCACAATGGATTCACGACACATTCCCACTCGATTCTTTTCTAAGGACTGACCATGACCGCGCTTCGCCGCTTTGCACCCATCATTGCGCTGCTGGCACTGGTTGTACTCGTTGCGATTGGTGGCCTCGCGCTAGCCAACAACAACAAGGTTCCCGAAGTCAACGAAGAGTCGGCACACATCACGCTGCCTTCAGATCCAACAAGTACGAAGTCTTCAGAGCCCGAGGAAACCTCAACGATGCCGGAGGATGCTTCAGCGGAGACGTCTACGGACGAGACACCTGCAGATGAGGCACCGGTTGACGAGCCTGTCCAGCCAGCTGAACCAGCGCCAGCACCCGCCCCGGCCCCTGCCCCGACACCGGCCCCGGCCCCGGCTCCAGCGCCTGTTCCTGCACCAATAGCTCCCCAGCCGGCTCCTTTGCAGTATTACGACTACGGCGATGACGATGACGACTGGGACGACGATGATTGGGATGACGATTGGGACGATGACGATTGGGACGATGACTAAATCACCATTACAACGCTCTTCGCTACGCCGACGTGTGGTTCTGTGGACCACGCTGGTCGTGCTTCTGACCATGGGCGCCGTCTTCGTCCTAACGCGATCTTTCCTCATCGGACAGGTAACAGATTCAGCGAACGCTGCCGTGGAGCAAGAGATTGAAGAGTTCAACCGGTTCGCCACCGAAGCCGTGGATCCACACACAGGTGAGCCCTTCACAACTTCGCGCTCACTCTTTGAGGCGTACCTTTCCCGGCAGATCCCTGATGACGAAGAAGCCATGGTTGGATTTGTAGACAACCACATGATCCAGATGGACTATTCGCAGCTGGGCGGGCACCATCCGGAACCACTGGCATATGAGGATCCGCTAGTGGCCGAAATAGTCAACAGTCCCGTTCCCTCGGGCATTTGGAAAGACGTCCACTGGGCAAAAGTAACGGTGAACCAGGACGACATGTTCGCTACGGTTATCTACTCGGCGCAAGATCGGGCCGACGTCAACAGCAACCTCTGGTGGATTGCGTTGATCTCTTTCGGCGGCCTGCTCGCTTCGATCGTGATGGCGTGGTTGATTTCGGGGCAAGTAGTCGCACCGATTCGACGGCTGCAGGAAGTCGCCTCCTCCATCAACAACTCTGATCTCACGCAACGCGTCCCGGTGGATAGTGACGATGAGATTGGGCACCTTGCAGAAACCTTCAACGCGATGCTGGACCGCCTCGAGCTTGCGTACCTTGAGCAGCGCCAATTCGTCGACGATGCTGGGCACGAGCTGCGCACACCGATCACGGTGGTCCGCGGGCAACTGGAGCTTTTGCCAACGACGCCTCCGGAGGAAAGGCAGCGCTCCATTGACTTAGCCACGGCTGAACTCGATCGCATGTCACGCATGGTTAATGACATGCTCACCCTGGCTATCGCTGACTCAGGCGACTTTGTAAAACCCGAGTCCGTCGATCTGACCGAGCTCACCATAGAGATCGATGACAAAGCCTCCACCATTTCTCAGCGCGCACAGCTACTCGAGGTCGCGGAGGGAACCGCTACGCTGGATGCGGAGCGCATCACCGAGGCGGTGCTCGAACTGTTCTCCAATGCTTTGAAATACTCCGACGATTCCGTGGAAATCGGCAGCACGTTACATGGATCTGGGACCGACGAGGTCGTGCGATTCTGGGTGCGCGACCGAGGCCAGGGAGTATCCAAAGAGCGACAGGCAGAGTTGTTCGATCGCTTCAAAAGAGGTGATCAATACGCCGCAAGACCAGATGGTGCCGGACTAGGATTATCCATTGTTAAGGCCATCGCAGAGGCACACGGTGGCCGAGCGTACATCGAGTCGACCACAGGTCTTGGCTCCATCTTTGGAATCGAGATCCCAACGAAGCCACAACGCCCCAAGATAGGAGATCCAAAATGAGTCGCATCCTGATCGCCGAAGACGATCGTGGCATCGCTGACTTCATTGAGCGCGGTCTTACGTCTGCCGGGTACGCCTGCAACGTGGTCGATTCCGGCCCCGTGGCGTTTGCCGCAGCCCGTTCCGGCGAATTCGACCTCATGATTCTCGATTTGGGTCTCCCGCATATGGATGGTGCCGACGTGCTCGACCAACTCCGAGTACTCAAAGTGTCCCTCCCGATCATCGTTCTCACGGCGCGCACGAAACTGGAGGACCGAATCCGAGTGCTTGAGGGCGGTGCCGATGACTACATGCCCAAGCCATTCCAGTTCGCAGAATTGTTGGCTCGCATTCGTCTACGCCTGAACGACAAGCAGACATCGTCCGTTGAACTCAGCCGTGGCGACATGGTTCTCGATCTACGCACCCAGCGCGTTGAGATTGACGGGAAATGGAAGGATCTCTCTCGACGCGAGATGGGGCTGCTAGAAACGTTCATGCGCCACCCTGGCCAAATCCTGTCGCGCGCGCAATTGTTGTCCATGGTGTGGGGCATGGATTTCGACCCCGGTTCCAATGTGGTTGATGTGTATATCCGCACCCTGCGCAAGAAGATCGGAGCCGAAAAAATCGAAACCATTCGCGGATCTGGATACAGACTAGTGTAGAACCACCTAGGGCTGCAGGGAGGTTTCGTCTTCGCGGTGAGTGACCACGCGCACCTGGGCAACATCGGGGCGAATTGCCAGTTCGGAATACGCGATGACTTCCTCGCCCGCAAAAGTCTTGCGGGTAATGCGCAGCAGCTGGGTTCCGCCCGGCACATCCAGCGTTTTGCGCTCCGCGTCCGTGGCAGCCCCCGGCGTTACAAGATCTTCACGACGATCCACCGTGGTTCCCATCGTGATCGAAAACGCATCAATCAGCGCGAGGTCGAGATGCTCGATGACGGATTCAAACTCTCGTGCCACATAAAAAACCTCGACGATCGCCGGGTTGTCAGCAATATAACGAACGATTTCAGTGCGAAAGACTGGATCCCCGAGCTCCAGTGACAACGCGGAGGAAACACTGTGATTAGCTTCGACGATGCCCGACTGAACCACTTGATGGGTTTGCTCAAGCCCGATTTCGCGCAGCTGGCGATCGATGCCGACGATGCGCGTCAAATCAAGAACAGGAGGGATGCTTCGGACGAAGGTGCCACCGGTGCGCCCACGCTTGCGGTCGATAAGACCTTCCATCTGAAGCGTGTCAAGTGCGTGGCGCACGGTCATGCGGGCGACATTGAAGTCGTCGACAAGCTCTCTTTCCGCTGGTAGCCGATCTCCTGGTTTGAGCTCACCCGATTCGATTCGGGCACGCAAGGATTCGGCGATTGCCACATAAGCGGGAATGCGCGGCATGCTACCTCCGGTTCGTCTGGGTCTGAGCTTCGAATGTTACACGCATGCATTCTCGTTTACTCGGCAAATAACGCTCAAAGGTCTAGTTGGTAGCGTTGCTACCCCCGCACTAGAGCTGCGCGAGGGCCTGCTCAATGTCGGCGAGAAGATCGTCGATGTCTTCGATACCGACGGAAATTCGAACCAATTCGGATGGCACGGCAAGTTCCGACCCTTCAACAGAAACGTGCGTCATCGTGGCGGGGTGCTCAATTAGAGACTCCACCCCACCTAGCGATTCCGCCAAGCAGAGCAGTTTTGTCGAGGTGCAGAATTTCTTCGCCTGCTCCTCCGTCTGGAAAATCACGGAGACCATCGCACCAAAGCGTCGCATCTGCTTCTTGGCCACTTCGTGGTTTGGGTGAGACTCAAGGCCCGGGTAACACACGCGGGCGACTTCTTCGCGCTGGTTGAAAAACTCCGCGACCTTTTCTGCATTGTCGCAGTGCCGATCCATACGAACGCTGAGAGTCTTGATCCCTCGCGCGGTGAGGTAAGTATCAAAAGGAGACGGAATCGCACCCACCCAACCGAAGAAGAAACGCAGATGTTCTTCAAAGTCGCGGTCGTTCGCGCAGACCAAGCCGCCGATCACGTCTGAGTGCCCACCGAGGTACTTTGTCGACGAGTGCACCACCACGTCGGCACCCAGCTCTAGTGGCTGCTGGAGATACGGTGAGGCGAAAGTGTTGTCGACGACCAGTGTCGCCTCCCCCTTCGCTGCCGCCACCGCCTGGAGATCGACGATGTCTAGCGCCGGGTTGGTCGGCGTTTCCACCCACACGACCTTGGTATTGTCCTGAATCGCGTTCTTCACGTTGTCGGGTTCGGTGAAGTCGACAACTGTATGGCTAATGTCCCACTGGGTGAAAATCTGATTGATCAAGCGGTAGGTGCCACCGTATGCATCGTTTCCGATAACGACGTGGTCGCCTGGCTTCAACAGAATGCGCAACACGGTGTCGATCGCCGCCATGCCCGATGCATACGCAACTGCGTACTCCGCCTTTTCTAGCGCCGCGACCGTCTTCTCCAAAGCGGTAACGGTCGGGTTGCCCACGCGGGTGTACTCGTAGCCATTGCGTAGCTCGCCTAGACCGTCCTGCGCAAAAGTGGTTGACGCGTAGATCGGCACGTTGATGGACCCATACAGGCTGTCGGGTTCATAACCAGCATGGATCGAGTTGGTGGAAAAACCGGTAGTCATAGGGGTCCTTTCAAACTGGGGTTTCAGCAATAGTAGACCAAGCTGTCCATTCGGCGAGGAATTATATGCACGCCTAAGATGAAGCGGTGATGTTTAACGCCCAATCGACACTTCGAGCGATCTCCGAGACACCGGTTCCCACTTCCGTTGATGATGCCGTTAACAGCGTTTCCGCATGGTGGCAGAACCCGCTCACCAAAGAATGGATCGTCGAGCGCCCACTGAAAATCTTGCTGATCCTCGTGATCGCAACCATTTTGGACTGGGTTGCACGCCGCATTATCCGCCGCGCAGCTCAACACAACATCGATAACCAAGGCCGCGCATTCCCAATGATGCGCAAACGCACTGGCGACGAAGCCACTGCCCTACAACAAGCACAGGAAGAACGGCGTAAGCAGCGCGTCAAGACACTGGCACAAGTAGGCAAGTCGGCCGCAGCCATCATCATTTGGGTGTGGGCCATCCTCGCCATCCTTGGCGAACTCGGCCTCAACGTCGCACCGCTCATCGCCTCCGCAGGCATCGTCGGCGTCGCACTCGGCTTCGGCGCGCAGTCCTTGGTCAAAGACTTTCTCTCCGGCATTTTCATGCTTCTGGAGGATCAATACGGCGTCGGCGACACCATCGAGGTCAATGGCATCTCTGGCGATGTCGAAGAAGTCACCTTACGCATCACCACGATTCGCGACATCGACGGTGTCCTCTGGTACGTCCGCAACGGCGAAATCCTCCAGGTAGGAAACTTCTCCGACCGCTACTCCGTCGCCCGCGTCCAGATCCCCATCGCCCTTGTCGCCGACCCAGTCCTCGCGTCGAATGTGATCGAGAAGTCCGCACAAGAAGCGCTTGCCGACGACGAATGGCGCAAGTGCATCCTCGACGATCCGGTACTCAACGGCGCCACTGAATTCGCGGTGGACCACATGAGCTACCGAGTCACAGTAAAGACCCTGCCAGGCAAGCAGTGGGCAGTACAGCGTCATCTGAATGCACGCATTCTCGACGACCTCCTCGACGCAGGAGTACCCCTGCCGTATCCCAAGGGGCGACTCTTGCCGGGCGATGGCACCGAGACTGAGTAACAGCACATAGGCTTGCCAGTATGTCTACGAGTTTTTACGAGGCCGTCGGCGGCGACGAGTTCTTCACCGCATTGGTCGAGGGTTTCTACGCACAGGTCCGTGAGGATGACTTGATCGGGCCAATGTACCCGCAGGACGACTGGGAAGGGGCCGAACAACGACTGAAGTGGTTCCTGGCGCAGTATTGGGGTGGGCCAACCACATTCAACGAAAAGCGCGGTGCACCGATGCTGCGCCGCCGCCATTTCCCCTATGAGATCGGTGATGCCGAGGCACGACGGTGGCTTTCCATGATGTCCAATTCTCTTGACCAGCTAGAAGTATCCGCTGCACATCGCGATGCCCTGTGGGATCATATGGTTCGAGTTGCAGCCATGATGATTAACAAGGAGTAGGTGGGAAGATTTCATGTCGCGGATCGCGGACGTCGCAAAGAGCTTTGGTTATCTCGGACTTACGTCCTTCGGCGGCCCGACCGCACACCTGGGGTATTTCCGCAATGAGTTCGTCGAGAAAAAGAAGTGGCTTTCCGACCGCACCTACGCAGACGTTGTCGCCCTAGCCCAATTCCTGCCAGGTCCCGCTTCCTCCCAGGTTGGCATGGCTCTGGGCTACCACCGCGCCAGTTGGCCGGGTATGGCCCTGTCATGGTTCCTCTTCACCGCCCCTTCGGCGCTCGTTCTCGCATTCTTTGGGCTTTTCCTCGCAGGTGATCAGAACATCGCTGAGTCAGGATGGATCGCTGGCCTTTTGGCTGCCGCCGTCGGCGTGGTCTTCCATGCAGTGTCCGCCATGGCAAAGTCCATGGCCAACACGGCTCTCACCGCAACGATCGCAGTTGCAGCCGCCATTGCCGTGCTGGCGATCGACGTCCCATGGACCATGATGGGGGTCATTCTGATTGCTGGCATCATTGGTTTCTTTGCGTTTCGTGGCGACAAAGACGAAGCGGATGACACTCCCGAGTTTCGCCCAGTGTCGCAAGGCGTTGCGATCGCCTGCTTGGTGCTTTTCTTCGGGCTGCTTTTCGCTTTGAGGCCACTCGGCTTCGACCGCGCCGCGGCCTATTACGAGTCCGGTGCTTTGGTGTTTGGCGGTGGACACGTTGTTCTGCCGCTGCTTGAAAGCTACGCAGTGGGCGACGGTTGGATGACTCAGCAGGAATTCCTCGCCGGATACTCGGTAGCCCAGGCTGTTCCCGGCCCACTGTTCACATTCGCGTCATACCTCGGCGCGGTTGACGGTGGTGTGTGGGGGTCTGTGTTGGCCACGGTCATGATCTTCCTACCGTCGTTCTTGCTCATGACCGCTGGGTTGCACTTCTGGCACCGCTTCGACTTTCTGCGACCAGCGTTTAAAGGCGCAAACGCGGCAGTGGTCGGGCTGCTTTTGGCAGCGCTTTATGACCCAGTGTTTACCCACGGCGTGACCAACATCGCCAGCCTGGCCATTGCCGCAGTAACCTGGTTGGCCCTAGCACAGTGGAAGTTGCCACCGTGGGCCGTGATGGCCGGGGCAGCCCTCGCTGGATGGATACTCCTCTAAGACTTAGACGAAAAGGCCTAGTGACGCTGACTTATACACGGTGCCAAAAGGCGCGTCGAGGCGGATCCAACGCCCCACGGTAGACACCCGCAGGTGACGTGGAATCTCCACTGGTGCGCTAAATCCCGGGATCAAGCCCAATGAGGTGCACGCAAATACCATCCGCATGGGGATCTCGACCTCGTCATCGATGGTGATCACTGTCTGATCCAGCAAAGATTTCGGCGGTCCCAGCGGACCAGAGAACTGGCGTGCAAGATCCTGGCCCTGATTGGCCAACTCGCGCACGACATCTACCGGCAGGGTTTCGCGTTCAACGAACCCAACCTTCGGAGGCAACGCGCCCATCCAATTGGGATCGCGGGCTGTCCCAACCGCTTCACGTTCCACTGCGAGGGCATCGCTGAGATCAAGTGCGGACACCACTGCCCCATCACGGGAGCTGGTGCCTTTAACTCGCCTCGATGCGATTACCTCGAAAGGTGTGGAGACGAAAACGTCGAGGTGGTCGTCGTTAAGCTGCGAAAAGCGGGCCAAGGCGGAGGCATCGAGGCCGACCGCTCGACTGACGAGGGCGCGGAGGCCAGCGGCGCCCTCGGTGATTTGGAGTGACTCGGTGATCACGCGATGTCGCCAACTACGTCGGCGTCAGGGCCTTGGGTAAGGATGCCCACTTCCTTTTGGGTCAGGGAGCGAGGGCGTTCGGCTTCCATGTCGATAGCAACCTGGACGCATTCAACGACGCAAGCAACGCGGCCTTGACGGTCCTTGATCTCTTGGCGCGTGGTGAATGAGGTGTTACCGATTTCAACAACCTGCGTTTCGACGGTGACCACGGTGGTGTCCGGCAAAATCGGGCGCAAGTAGTCGCTCTCGATGTGTCGTACAAACACCGCGAACTCGTGCCCGCGTGCCTCGAAGTGCTCGTTGGCGAACTCGACGCGCGCTTCCTGGGCGATCTCGATGTAATTGGCATTCATAACGTGGCCAAAGCGGTCAAAATCACTCCACCGCAGAGGCACCGACTGAACATGCAGATTGTTGCTGAACTCCGACATACAAGCGATCCTAACGCGTCAGCTTGCGGTGCGTAACTCGAGACGGTTTCGCAGCTTCTTCGCCGAGACGTTCGACCTTGTTCTTCTCGTAATCGCCGAAGTTACCTTCAAACCAGAACCACTTGCCCTCTTCGATATTGCCTTCCCAGGCGAGGATGTGGGTACAGGTGCGGTCGAGGAACCAGCGGTCGTGCGAAATGACCACCGCACAACCAGGGAACTTCTGCAGTGCGTTTTCCAGCGAACCCAGGGTTTCGACGTCAAGGTCGTTTGTTGGCTCGTCAAGAAGGATCAGGTTTCCGCCCTGCTTCAAGGTCAGCGCGAGGTTCAGACGGTTACGCTCACCACCGGAGAGCACCTTGGAAGGCTTCTGCTGATCCGCGCCCTTGAATCCGAATGCAGACAGGTACGCGCGCGAAGGCATTTCGTTCTGACCGACGATGATGTAGTCCAGACCATCGGACACAACTTCCCACACGGTCTTTTCTGGGTCGATGTTCTCGCGCCCCTGGTCAACGTAGGACAGCTTAACGGTGTCGCCCACATTAACTGTGCCTGAATCTGGCTGTTCAAGGCCAACAATGGTCTTGAACAGGGTGGACTTACCCACACCGTTCGGACCAATCACGCCGACGATGCCGTTACGCGGCAGAGTGAAAGAAAGGCCCTTGATCAGGACGCGGCCATCGAAGCCCTTGGTCAGGTTCTCAACCTCAACGACCTTGTTGCCAAGACGCGGTGGGGTTGGGATCTGGATTTCTTCGAAGTCCAACTTCTTGTACTGCTCCGCCTCAGCAGCCATTTCTTCGTAGCGTTCCAGACGCGCCTTGTTCTTGGACTGGCGTGCCTTTGGCGAGGAACGCACCCATGCAAGCTCGTCCTTCAGGCGCTTCTGCAGCTTCTTGTCCTTCTGCCCCGCAACCTCGAGACGCTCTGCCTTCTTCTCCAAGTACGTGGAGTAGTTGCCCTCGTATGGGTAGAGCTTTCCGCGGTCAACCTCACAGATCCATTCCGCGACATTGTCAAGGAAGTAGCGGTCGTGAGTAATCGCGAGGACTGCACCCGGGTAATCCTTTAGGTGCTTCTCCAGCCACAGTACAGATTCGGCATCCAAGTGGTTCGTCGGCTCGTCGAGAAGCAGCAGGTCAGGCTGGCTCAGAAGCAGCTTTGCCAGCGCTACACGACGACGCTCGCCACCGGAGAGGTGGGTAACCATTTCGTCGGCGGGCGGGCAACGCAACGCGTCCATCGCCTGCTCGATCTTGGAGTCGACCTCCCACGCGTCAGCTGCGTCGAGATCTTCCTGCAGCTTGCCCATTTCTTCCATGAGCTCGTCAGTGTAGTTGGTCGCCATTTCCTCGGCGATCTCCTCGAAGCGCTTCTTCTTCTCGAAGATATCACCCAGGCCCTCTTCGACGTTCTCGCGAACGGTCTTTTCCTCGTTCAGCGGTGGCTCCTGCAGCAGGATGCCGACGGTTGCGCCAGGATCCAGGAAAGCTTCACCGTTGTTCGGCTGGTCAATGCCCGCCATGATCTTGAGCAACGACGACTTACCTGCGCCGTTGGGGCCCACGACACCAATCTTGGCGCCCGGGTAGAAAGCCATGGTGACGTTGTCAAGGATGACCTTGTCACCGATGGCCCTGCGTACATTTTTCATCGTGTAGATGAACTCAGCCACGAAAACCCCTTTGTGTATTACGTGCGAATAACTATCACAAAGGTTACATCACAGGTTGCTAGAGCGTATTTGCAGCGTTACCTAGAACGGCACACCTTCCTTCGTTTCTGCCGCAGCGCCTTCAGGCACCGGCGCGTCGGTCTCCTCGGGCATCTCAACGCCAGCTTCATTGTGAGTAGGCTGCGAGACTTTCCGCGATCCGAGCTGGTAGCGGTTCATATCAAATGCCACGTGCGTCGCGCGCAGGACAATACGTGAATGTGATTCGGTTTTCTGTTCATTCTGGCTCGCAGAATCGTTAGAGTCGGCCGGGACCTGCCATGTGTGCGTGACTAAGTAGCCGGTAACGACAACGGGGTGGCCTTTTACTAGAGAGACGTTGGAATTGACCGCCAACTGGCCCCACATCTCTACGTCGATGAAAAGGTGGTCAACGTCGGTCCATTCGAAGCCTTCTTCGAGGGAGTCGTTCTTCGCACGCACTCGCCGACTAGAGCCGACGCGTAGTTTGCACAAGCGCGCACCTGACGGGAAACTGACTAGTTCGGGTTCGTGGGTGAGGTTGCCGGAAATCGTGATTGGAAGTTGTGCCATCCTGGTCGTCCTTTGCAGTTGCGGTGATTTCTGTGTCACGTCGCCTAATGTGAAGCGACTGAACTCAGCATCACCCAATTCGGACAATCCGGTTTCTGGGCAACGAAAAATCTGTGGATAGAGTGTTGTTATCCACAGATTTCGGACATCTCAGGGTCTACGAGTTGCGCGGATCTTCTCCGTTGGTATCCTTTGCGGCCCCGGAGTCGTCGTCAAGCGGTGCGCTCGGTTTGACCAGCTTGGTGCGCTGCTTCGTCTGCTGCGTCGTGAAAGGCTGGTGCTGCGCGGCGGATTCATCGTGCCGGGAGTATGTGGACAGCATCTTGTTGTACTCCTCCCACTCTTGGTCCTCGTCGCGATCCAGCTTGGTGTCCATCCGGTCAGAGTCTTGCTTGTCCTCTCGCCACCACCCCACAAAGAGGATGCCGAACACCAAGGCCAGCGGGAAGGAACCTGCTGCCCACGCGATGCCACCACCGTTTTTCTGATCGCGCAGCAGATCTGGATTCCACGGAAGATCAAGCGACAGGTAAAACTCCTCGCCCATCACCGTGTTGAGCTGCATTAGGTATACGCCCAAGAAGAGGTGCACCGGCATCGAAATGAACAGCCAGGCTAAGCGGATCGGGACGCGCGGACGGCCTTCGATGTAATCTGGGCCGACAAGTTCCCAGAAGTAGAAGTAGCCGGAGACGAGGAAAGCTAGGTTCATCAAGACGTGGCCGGCGTGCTCGGAAATCGCCAACTCGTAGAAGCTCGGGAAAATATAGAGCACGTAGAACACGAAAAGGAACTGCAGCGTCGAGATCGGCGAATACGTGATGAACTTGAGAAACTTCGACTTCTCAAACGCCTCGACCCACGCGCGCGGATTGAACTCGCCTTCCGGAAAAGCCTCCTTCACAAGCGTCAGCGGCGCGCCAAGCACAAGGAAGACCGGCACGGTCATCGAGAGGATCATGTGGCCTACCATGTGCATCGCGTAGCCCGACGGCATGTACATACCGATGCCGGAGGACAAAGTGACGCCCAATGACACACAGCCCAGTAGCCACCAAAACGTGCGGCGGTGGTCCCAATTGTCCACGCGGCGCAGCAGCCAGAGGTAGTACACGGCAGCCAAAATGCCGATCACTGTGTAGAGGATCTCAAAGCGCCAGATGGTAAACACTCCGAGGAACGTCGGTGCCTCGTAGAGGTTGTAGCCCATCTGAATCTGCATGTTGGTCAGGTTCGGATCGCGCGGCGGCGGTGGCGGGGTGCGGCCCATTGTCACCGCGATTCCGGTCACCGCGGCCATGACGAAGACCTCGACGACCGCGATGCGCACGAATGCACTCTTGTCGGAACTCAGCTTGGGGATGGTCAACTGGCGGTGCGCAAAACCGAAAATTCCGAGGATCAGCACACCCGCCATTTTCGCAACGATAATGAGCCCGTAGCGGGTGGTGAAGAGGTCACTCGGCTGCACGCGAATCGCCGTGGAAATCATCCCCGAAATCACCGTGACGATAAACGCAAAGAAAGCAATCCGCGAATACCTCGCCACCGCCTTTTCCATGTGCGGGCCCAGGCGCCTACCGTGTGCGATCAGCGCAAACAGCCCGCCAATCCAGAGCATAATGAAAATCAGGTGCCATAGGTACGCGTTGGTGCCGTAGTCGTGATCTCCGCCCGTCGCAGCGTGGCCCTCCATGCCCAAGGGCACGATAATCGCGACTGCACCGATAAGCAGGCCCGGCTGCGCCATCCAGTCGCCCAAGGTATAACCACACACCGCAACGATCGCAGCAATCACCGCCACTGTCAGCCAGACTTTTGCCTCTGCAACCTGCGCCAACGCCGTCGCCCACGCCGACGGTTGAAACAGCACCTGCCCGAGTGGGGTGCCCGAGACATCGGAAAGCACCAGCGGCACCATCAACACACCGATGATCGCAATTCCGCTTGCCGACGACGCCCCCGTCCGCGCCGCAATATGCCCGTCCACGGTTAGTTTCGCCTGGCCCAGCGCCTTATCCGCGGGCGGAATGAGAAACGCAGAGAACAAAAACGAGCCGATGGCCAGCGCAGCCAGTAGCCATGCAGCGCCACGCAGCGCAGGCAGGCCAAACGTGGTCGCAGGTCCTGGATCCGGGATGCCCAACGCCGCCAAAGAATCGGCAACGAAGGAATACGAGATCCCGCCCGCGATCACCGCTCCGACGAGAATCGCGGCTACATAAAGTGGCCAGGTAGATTGGACCTTTTGCTTGCTGGACATGGCCCTTACGATACTTTCTTCCGCCCCAATTGCCGAACCGACCCTCACTCCCGTTTCGTCGCGTTGTGAGCCCGCCTGTCGCGGGAAGTTACAGTGCAGTTGAAGCGTGCGCTAAACTATGTCTTCGTTGTGACGCTTTCCTTGATGTCACACAAGCCCTCATAGCTCAGCGGATTAGAGCAACCGGCTTCTACCCGGTGTGTCGCGGGTTCGAGTCCTGCTGGGGGCACCAATGTTTTCGCGCCGCCGTCATCCGGTCAGCGCTTTACTTGCATCGGATATCGGTGTGAGGGAGACCATCCCATTGTGCTTCTGCAAAACCGTCTGGTTTTCCAGACGCTTTTGCAGAAGCACCTTGCGAACCCCTACAAGACATAACCGAACATCAAGCTTAGAGCGCGCCCGGCCTCCTATCCCCCGAGTTAGAGGTACTTTTCCGCTTCTCGACGAAGACTGTCGGCCTGGTTGACTGCCTCAGCTTTGTGATGTGGAGTCGCTGCCACATTGAGTGCTTCATTGGCGGCCCAGAGTCGTTGTTGGATATTTGCGATTGCGTAACCCTGGTCTTCCAGTTCGGTGCCAATGCCCTTGGTTTGCACGAGGTTGTCCCACTGAGTGATTGTGGTTGCTAGTTCGTAGCGCGCGTCGTCGACAAGCTCATCGAATTCACGGTCCGCGTCTGCATGCGAGGTTCCCTGATCGCCGACCTGTTTTGCCTTGATGAAGAAATATACGCCGCCGGCGATTCCGACGATTGGCATCGCAAATCCTAGAATCCACAAGGCAATGTTCACGGTCCACAGCGCGATCCCGATGAGGAAAATGAGGCCAACGATGGCGAAGCACCCGCCATTAGATCCTTTGTTGCTACTCATTATGACTGCAACCACGCTGTCATCGCATCGGCGGCGAACAAGAGAATGACTCCGACTACAAGGCCAAGGGCAATCGCTGCAATTCCGATCACCACGTATTGGCCAGCGGTGTATTCCTTTGGTCGCCTTTCCAAGGCATGTGCAAGCTCAGTCAGCTCACGACTCACTGCTGCGAATTGCTCAGGTGTCGTTGCCAGTTTCCTCCGGCTACGCAACCATGCGATCTCCGTCGCCACGGGAGGGGGCACAGACTGCCCGGTGGCACCTTTTCCAAGACTACTGATCTCCATGATTTGAACTTACAACGGAAAGTGGACACCCGCAGAGTCCACTTCGAACAGTTGGCCTACCGGCACTCGCCTACCAACAGATCAGTTTCCCCACCGCGCGCTTTCTTGACGTACGCTCCCTTTATGAGCAACATCACACAGCAGTCGCGTCTGCCGCACTGGGCACGCGTTGGTTTCGCGATGTTCAGCGTCGGATTTGGCGCCAATCTATTCGCGCCGATGATGCAAGTTTACCGCTCTGAGCACAATTCAGACGAGGCCTCCTTGACCGCAATGCTAGGCATCTACGCAATCGGATTAATTCCGTCATTGCTCTACTTCGGCGCAAGTTCCGACCGCTACGGCCGCCGCCCAATTATGATCCCCGGCCTGGTTCTCTCCGCGGTCGCATCCGCGATTCTGGCACTCGGCGCTTTGAACCTGTCCTGGCCACTTTTCATCGGCCGCATTGTGATCGGCGTGTCCGTCGGTATGGCCATGGCGTCTGGTGCGGCCTGGGTCAAACAGCTTTCCGACGACAACCCCACCGCTGGTCCACGCCGGGCCACAGTGGCGCTTTCTGCCGGATTCGGTTTGGGTCCTTTGATGTCAGGAATCGTCGCCGAGTTCGCTCCCCTTCCACAGCTAGTGCCCTATTTATTTCATATTGCACTCGCCGCGATCGCTATTGTGCTCGTCCTGCCGGTTCCAGAAACCCAAACCCCAAACAATCAACGACGTTCACTTGTCCCCCGCGTGGTGCTTTCGCGAAGGTTTTTCTGGACGATTGCCGCGTGGGCTCCATGGGTTTTCGGCGTGCCGACGACCTCCTTCGCTTCCACTCCCAGCAATGTTCCTGTCGACGCTCCATGGGCGACAGCGTTTCTAGGGTTACTTGCGTTTGTCACCATGTCATCGGGCGTGTCAATTCAGCCCGTTGCCACACGCTTGGCCGCACGGGGCAACACAGTCCCACTGGCAGCCGTTGGTCTTTCGGCGGCAGCTGTTGGCCTTGCCGTTTCTATCGGTGTTGCTCTCAGCGGTTGGACATGGCTGATGCTTGTCGCCGCAGTGGTTCTCGGCTGCTCCTACGGTGTAATGATGGTCGGCGGGCTCATCGAGGCCGAAAGAATCGCACCGCCAGAACAACTAGGCGGAGTCATTGGCATCTATTACTCATTGACCTACATTGGTTTCCTCGTGCCATTCGCAATTTCTCTGGCTGTGGCAGCGCTCAGCAAATGGAGCACGTTGAGCGCAATAGAGTCCTATGTCTGCGTCCTTGGCTTCGGCATTCTGGTGTGTTTGCTGTCAATCCGGCCCGTCACAAAAGCAACGCAAGCACACTAACTCAGAATAAACTCCACGGGCCCAGCGGCGGGATGGATAAGGTGTGTCTTCCCCTTTTTGTCCGTTACCCACACTTGCCCGTCCGCCATCACTTTGAAGTTTCCTTCAACCCGGTAGCCGATGGTTCCTGGTGTGTACTGAATGATTTTTCCGATTCCACTGAATTGAACGTCCATGCCCCCAAGCCTAGCTAAACCCTTGTTTTCCACTACGGAAAATGTCATACTTTCCGTAGTGGAAAACAAGAAGGGGTGTGCACATGGCAGAACACATTTCCTCGGCGGAGGCGGAAGGCATGCTGGCCGAGGTGTCGTCGATAAGCGACAAGTCCGTAACCCAACCACAAACTTGGGCCATCTGGATCATTACCGCAGCATTCGGTATCGCGGTCGGCCTCACCGTATGGGGTACCTCGTGGTCGCTCCTATTCTTGCTGTTCTGGCTACTCTTGTTTGCCCTTCTGTACAAGCAACTGCAAGCACGCCCGGCACGCATCGCCATACGCCAGGACCCCAAGCTTGGTGAGAACGCTCGAGTCACCTGGCAAGCCTTTCTTCCAATGATTTTTCTTCTCCCTCTCAATCTCCTTCCTAATGAGTCTCTACCTTGGGCAGTTGGAGCGGGTCTGGCATTCACACTCGCGGGCGGGTTTGCGTTGCAGAAAGGCGTGATCAAACTATGAGCGAGACAGTCCAAGACGCCCTCGATGCCGTAACCCAAGTTGAGCAGCGCATCACGAAGCAAACACCCGCGTGGGCGATCATCGTTGTGTCGATCATCACGGGCGCATTCTTTGCGGCTCTGACGTGGAAAGCCTGGATCACCGTCGTGGTCATCTTCGTGGTTTTCTGCGCCACCCTGTTCGTGTTGCGCAATATTTTGTTCCCAGGTCCGTTCCGCAGGCTTGGCACTAGAGAGGACCCATTCGACGATCCTTCGATTCGTGGCAGCTGGAACGAAGTGATCATCTACGTGGCCATGACCGGATTCATCTACATGGCTCCGGAGCATTCCCTTCCCGCTACGGCCATCGCCGGAATCCTCGGCGCGGCGTTGATGGCACTGTGGATCCGAAAGGTGAACCAACGATGATTACGCCGGATGAAGCACGGGATGCGTTGGCCGAGGTGTCGTCGATAAGCGAACAAGCACGGGGCAATGTCGCCTGGTGGGCTGCAATCCTCGGTTCGGTGATCCTCGGGGTAAGCACCAGCTTATTTTCTTTTCGCACTTACCTGCCTGCTGGGATTGCGCTTGCTGCTGGCATCGGGTGCATCGTCATATTTAAGTTGTCCACTCGTCCGCGAAAGAAAACCCGCATTAACCGGGGCGAATACTTTTTGTTCAAACCACAGCCCAAGTATTACTTCTTGATGTTCATCGCAAGCGCCGCGCTGCCGTGGTTGGTGGCGCGCGGTCCTGAAGCACATCTTGCGTGGGCTGCATTTATGGGCATCTACGCGTGCGTACTTGCGCTATTCGCATGCATCCAAGAGGCGAATCAACGATGATCGACTCAGTCATCCACCCCATCAATCGGCTGAAGATCTGCGCGGCGCTGAACGCGGCCGGGGCAGTGGAAGCGGACGTGAAATACGAAATGCGCTTCGCAGACATCCGCGATGCCGTGGACATCTCCGATGCGTCATTGTCGAAGCAGCTCGGCGTGCTCGAGGAGGCCGGCTATGTGACACGCTTCCGCGAATACGGCCTGTCGCGTGACAAGGACACCGTGTGGGTCACGCTGACGCGGCGCGGAAAAGAAGCTTTCGACGCGCACCTCGTCGCATTGCGGGAAATCGCCGAGGGCTGAGAAAACAGGCCCCGATTTCCCACTGCTTCGCGCTACCATGGCCCCATGACGTTTCCTTCCCCCGCACTCGACACCTTCGCCCTTGTCACCGGTGCTAGCCAAGGCATCGGCGAAGCCATGGCCCGCGACCTCGCAAAAGCCGGCTACAACCTGATCATCGTTGCTCGCCGCGAGGAAGTTCTGCGCAAGCTTGCCGACGAACTCTCCGCCGCCCACGGTGTCGACGTCGTAGTACACCCCGCCGACCTAACCAAGTATGACGAGGTCACCGCACTTATCGACGACATCGCCACCCGCAAGATCACCATCTGTGTCAACAGCGCCGGCATCGCCTCCTTTGGCCCGTTCATGGATCAGGACTGGGACTACGAGGTCAACCAGTTCAACCTCAACGCCACCGCCGTGTTCCGCCTGACCAAAGCCGTACTAGACCAGATGGTTCCGCGCGGTGAGGGGGCGATCTGCAATGTCGGATCCGCCGCGGGCAACATTCCGATCCCGAACAATGCCACCTATGTCTTCACAAAGGCGGGTGTCAACGCGTTTACTGAGGCACTGCACTACGAGCTAAAGAAGCAGGGCATCCACGTCACGTTGTTGGCCCCTGGCCCGGTGCGTGAGGCCGAAGTCCCCGAGGCAGAGCAGTCCATCGTGGACAAGGTTGTCCCGGACTTCTTGTGGACGACCTACGAATCCTGTGCGCATGAGACCCTCGAAGCGATGATCAACAACAAGCGTCGCGTGGTGCCAGGGCCACTGTCCAAGGCGATGGACTTCGCCGGCTCGTACGGCCCGCGCGCGATCTTGGCTCCGCTGGTGGGCAAGTTCTACTCGCAGATGGGATAGCCCGCCACCAGGGATTTCTGCACGTTGATGAGCCGCTGATTCGACGAGCCACGAAATGGTAGCAGCGCCCCTTCGTCACGAAGCTCGGCAATGAACTGCCCGTCAATGAGCACATCGACAAGCTCCAACAAACCGCGGCGCTCGTCGTTAAAGGTCACTAGAATCTCCCAGCGGTAGCCGGTGTAGGACCAGATTGTTTTCTCGGGCAGCTCCGCGCGCACGCGACGCACGAGCGGAAGCAGCCACGTGGCGCTGAGCATCGGTTCGCCACCACACAGGGTCAGCCCGGCCACGCGCGGGTTTCTCAAATCCGCCATGATCGTTTCTTCCAGCTCAGGCGTGTACTCCACGCCGTAGCTCTTCTTCTGCGCGGCCTTGTTATAGCAGCCGGCGCAGTTGAATGGGCAGTAGCTTACATACAGCGAGCAGCGCAGCCCCTCCCCGTCGAGCACTTGGAATGGCTTGTAGTCCGCAATCCGAAATTGGTCGGTTTGCTCCCAGGTGCGGGAGCGTTCGTCGACAAGCAGGCTTTTAGAAGTGCTTAACACGGCTCGAAATCTCCTCCTGCTTACCGGCCACCACCGGGCGTTTCATCGGCGAGCCTAAGTAGCCACACAAACGGCGCGTCACCGATGCCTGGTTCTCGTCGCGGTTGCCACACGACGGGCAGACGTAGCCTTGGGCGTCGCAGGTGAACTCGCCTTCGAAGTTGCAGAGAAGACAGGTGTCCACCGGCGAGTTAATGCCAAAGTAGCCGACGTTTTCGTACGCCTCGTCCCACAGCGCCTCGAAAGCCGCAGGGTTGTGGGCAAGGTTTGGCGCCTCGACGTAGAACATGAACCCACCGGGCGTCAGCTCCATGTAGGGTGCCTCAAAATGGATCTTGCGCACGGGATTGGTTTCCACGTAGCTGGGGAAATGGAACGAATTTTCGTAGTAGCCGCGATCATTGACGCCCTCGATGGTGCCGAAACGCGCGCGGTCCAACTCGTCGAAACGGTCACACAGACTCTCCGACGGAGTCGAATACACGCTCATCTGCGCGTGAAAATCGCCCTGGGCTTGTTCCACCCGGCGGTTCATCGCGCGCAGAATCTCATAGCTCAGCTCGCGGTGGGCGCCATCGTTGTGCCACGAGGTATCGCCGGTCAGCGCCACCATCGCGTTGTGGATTCCGATGTAGCCCATGCTTATCGACGACGCCTTCTCCCGCTCCCCCGTGTACCAATCGCGCACTGTCTGTTTTCCTGTCGGATCACCGAGCCCGCCCTGGGTGTACATGATCGGTGCCGATTCGAGCTCGGTGTTCAGGATCCCATCCTCGCGGATCTTCAGGGCTTTGATGGTGAGGTCCATGGCTTCGTCGAGAAGCGAAAAGAACGTGGGCGTGTCGCCTTCGGACTGGATGGCGATGCGAGGCAGATTGATTGAGACCACGCCTAAGTTGTTGCGTCCGACGATCTGGTCTTTCCAGGGGTGGAGAAAGCTGCGGCACCCCATCGGGGTGATCAGTTGGCCGTCTTTAGCTTCGCGGATGCGCGGTGCGGAGACTAGGTCGGGATAGATGCGTTTGCGTGAGCAGCGCATCGCGGCCTGTTTGATGTCGTAGTTGGGGTCGCCGGGGCGGGAGTTGACGCCATCGTCGACGAAGTAGAGGATTTTGGGGAAGATTGCGGTTTCGCCGCTCATGCCTTTTTCGCGGACGGCGAGGATGGCTTTTTGGATTTCGCGACCGAGCCAACTGGTGGTTTGCCCCATGGAGATCGAGGTGAACGGGGTTTGGGCGGCCGAGGTGGTCAAGGTGTTGACCTGGTATTCGAAGGCCTGCATCGCGTCATAGATGTCTTTGATTGTTTTCTTGCGCGCTGGTGCTTCGAAGTCCTCGGTGACCTCGGCAAACATGTCACGGTTTTTCTCGAGGCTGAGCTGGGCGTACGGCTCCAATAGGCGGTCAATCTCGTGGATGGAGATTCCGCCGTACTGCTCGCCGCTAATTGCGCCGAGGAGCTGGACAAGCAAGGTAGCTGCCACCCCGATGGACTTCGGCGACTCGATGGGCGCGTTGCCCAGCGTGAACCCATGCGCCAACATGTATTCGAAATCGGGCAAGGAGCAATTGGGCATCCCCTGGAATGGCGAGCGATCGAGGTCATGAATGTGAATCAGGCCTTTGATATGGGCGCGGCGGACGTCATCAGGAAACATCGCCAGGCCCTTCGCCTTGGTGATCGTGCCGGCCACGATGTCTCGCTGGACGATGAAAGTGCGGGAGTCTTTGTTGCCGTTCTCGTTGCGCACCTTGTCGCTGTTCAATCGCGAGAGCTGGAAATCGAGGTTGGTGGAGTTGTCGATCGCCGTGTTCTGGATCTGCTTGTATTCACGGAATGCGGCCAGCACCGCAGGGGACTCATGGAGTTCGTCCTGAACGATGTCAAACAGCTGCATGGAGGTGAGTTCGGCATGTTGTTGAACCCGCACGGCGATCGCATCGACGATTTCCTGCGGAGTTCGGCGGAACTCCACGTTGAACACCCGCTGTGCGCTGCGGAGATCATTGAGGATCTTGGCAGGAGTAAATGCTACGGTGCGCCCGTCCCTTTTCTTTACTGCGGTGGGGATGGTTGTCTGAGCGGAATGTGGCTGCTGCTGTTCGTTCAACGGAAGGGTCTCCTTTCAGCGTAATTACAACTTTGTGATTACCCCTTATGGGAGACCCTATCGGTTTCATTGGATAAAAGCATGGGTGAAGTTGTACACGGCACTGAATGAGCCTGCGAAACATTTCAGGTAGCCAGAAACAGCCCATCTAGTGGCACATTTTCCCCGCACCCCCAGATTTAGTGTCGCCACCCCCGACCGTGGGGGCGGATTCACGCCGACTACCCTGAACACCATGAGCGAAGAAGTAGCAGCGAAGAACAATCGCCTCGTCTGGATCGACCTCGAAATGACGGGCTTGGATGTCCACCGCCATGTCATCGTTGAGATCGCAGCCCTTGTCACGGACGCCAACCTCAATATTCTCGACGAAGGCATCGATCTGGTCGTTCACGCCACCGAGGAAGAGTTGGCCGAAATGGACGATTTTGTCAACAACATGCACAACGAAAACGGGCTCACAGCACAGATCCGCGAATCCACGGTCACCATGCAGGAGGCAGAAGATGCGGTTCTCGCGCTCGTCGAAAAGCACTGCGACCCCGCACACCCCGCTCCCCTAGCTGGCAACTCCATCGCGACTGACCGCGCATTCTTGCGTGAGCAAATGCCCCGACTTGATGCTGCGCTGCACTACCGCATGATCGACGTCTCCTCAATCAAGGAATTGTCTCGGCGCTGGTTCCCCAAAGCGTATTTCAAGCAGCCTGCGAAGGGAATGGCGCACCGCGCACTAGCCGATATCGTGGAATCCATCCGCGAGCTGGATTACTACCGCCGTGCTGTGTTCGTCGAGGCACCCGGCCCAGACACTGCAGAAGCAGCGCAAGCCGCCGCCGATGCTACCGCCTCTTACCAGCGGTTTTTGTAATTAAGACACCATCAGTTAAGGTAGATCACGCTGCTTAATCAGCAATGGTGGCTGTAGTTCAGCTGGTAGAGCACCAGGTTGTGATCCTGGGTGTCGCGGGTTCGAGTCCCGTCAGCCACCCCAAAGAATTAGGACCCCTTTCGCTTTCGCGAGAGGGGTCCTTTCATTTCACGGTGGTCATCGCCACTATTCTGTTTTCTCTTTGTCCTCCGTGGCGACATCGGTGTACCACTCGGTGTGGGCTGGGTTTTCTGAGTCAAACTCAGCACCGGCGCCCTCGGCTTCGTCGACCTCGGTTACATCAAAGACAAAGTCATCACCGTGCTCTTCGATTCCGGCCTTGACACCGCGTCGAATCGCCACCCGTGCGTAACGCAGGCGGATCATCGCCGGATCATTAAACAGGTCTTTACCTAGAGATACAGCCAGTCCGACCAGAATCACAGAGAACGGGAGCGACATCGCGACCATGATTGATTGCAACCCTGAAAGCGCGTCGCGCCCACCAGCAAGAAGCAGAGCAATGGAAACAAGTCCCAGGGAAATTCCCCACACCAACGTCACCGGAGCGGACGGAAGCGGACGACCAGATTGGGACATCGACCCCATGACGTTGGTCGAGGAATCAGCCGCGGTGACGAAGAAAATAATAATCGCTAGGAGCCCAGCAATTGTCATGACTGGGCTAAATGGAAGCTCGGCGAACATGTCGAACAAGACGTTTTCACCGGAACCTTCAATAGAAATTCCCGTACCGTTCTGATTCTGCCAAATCGTCGTGCCACCCATGATGACAAACCACAAGATCGAAATGCCTGATGGAACGAACAACACAACCGTGACAAATTCTCGAAGTGTACGACCTTTGGAAATCTTCGCGATGAAAGTGCCAACGAAAGGTGACCAAGAGATCCACCATGCCCAGAAGAGAGTCGTCCAGCTCGTGAGCCATTCGGCCTCTTCAGCACCTGTCGTTGGAGTGACTGCCATCATCGACGCGAAACTATCCCAAAAGGCCAAGAGTGTTCCGGGGATGAGGTCGAGAAGAAAAACGGTGGGGCCAGCAACAAGAACGAAAACGCCTATGCCAATGACCAGGAACATGTTTGCGTTCGACAGTAGCCGGATGCCCGTTTTCACGCCCGAAACAGCAGAAAGCACAAAGAGCACAGTCAACACTGACATCGCGATGACGGTGAATGTGTTGCCCTCAAGGTCCCGGCCGGTGACGATCGATGTTCCTGTACGAATCTGCAGCGCACCGACGCCCAAAGAAGTCGCGGTACCGAACAGTGTCACAAGCACCGAGAACACGTCAATGATCTTGCCAAGAATCCGGTTGGAACCGTCAGGAAACACTGGTTCAAACGCTGCAGAGATCAATGGAAGACGACCACGACGATACGAAGAATACGCCAAGGCTGCACCTACCAGCGCGTAGACCACCCACGGGAGCGACGCTTGGTGCAGAACGGCTTGTGCCATCGCGGGCTGGATCATCTCTGGCGTGCCTGGCTCTAGGTGATCAAACGCAGGTGATCCATTCAGATAGTGTGTGAGTGGCTCCATCGGGCCATAGAAGATAAGGCCAATACCCAACCCCGCCGCGAAAAGCATCGACACCCACGAGGCCGTAGAGAACTCCGGCTCAGCATCATCTGCTCCAAGACGAATTCGACCAGTGGGTCCAAAGCCGATGACCAGCATGAAGATCAGCGTGCCGATCATGAGAGTGGTGTAGCCCCACGAAACATTGTTAACTACCCAATTCTGCATCGTGGTGCCAGTCATTTTGAGGCTCTCTGGGCTAATGAACGCCCACACGATAACAAGCACCGTCACAATGAATGCAATAACAAACACAGGGATATTCGTAGGGAATTTTCGCCCCGTATCCTCCACACTGATTCCAGGGATCAATCCTGGGTGTATTGACTGGCGCCCAGTCGCACGATTCCGTAGGGCCTGTTCGATTCGAGTGTTCGATCGCCGAACAGTACTTCTGCCTCTCTTGACGATGAGCTCGTCATTTTCTAGCTTCAGATCTTTCGAGTTGTCACTGTGATCTTGATTCGACATAAATATAGCTTCCAATTGATGATCTACGGACCGCTAGATAATACCAGGCTGATACTTTTCAAAGAGAAACTGAAAAGGCCGAGCAAGATTGACTGACTACCGAACTATCCTTGCATTTCCGCCAAGTACTGTTCGCTGCGCGCCTGCCCCACCAGGTCCGCCATGCCCCCGGTGACCAGAAAATCATCTGCGCCGGTGAATTTCTGCAACTCTTGTAACTGGGCATACACCTCGTCCGGGGTGCCATAAATAGTCATGCCGAGCCCCTCTTCCACCCGCTGTTGTTCTCGCGGGGTCAAAGTCCAATCCGCCCGCAGAGCTTCGAACGAACCCGTAGTCCGGGATCTCACTTCTGTCACCACCTGAGGCAGCAGGAGTTCGCGCGCCCCCTCGCGGGTATCAGCAACGGCTATGTCGACAGCCACAATGACGTGGCCCGCGGGGTGAATCTCGCGAAAACGGTCCAAGTAAGGATGAGAATCACTGTCACGAGCAAACAAACTTGGCCCGCCCACGATCACGTTAATTCCAAGCTCAGCCGCCGTAAGAACGGACTTGAATCCCGCCAGCAGCCACACTGGGGTGACGCCAGCATTCGCTGGCCTCGCTGTTACTGGTGCGTCGCCGCGCAGAAAAGCCAACAGCTCGGCAACTCTCCTGGGGAACTCTTGTTTCAGCTCCGCGGGATCGCCTTGGCCCAACGCCTCGCGTACGGGTGGAGTGAAACCCACCGAGTTGCCAATCCCGGCATCAACCCGGCCTGGGTAGAGAGCCTCCAGCACCCCTATCTGCTCCGCAGCAATCAAGGGTTGGTGCGCTGGCAGCATGATTCCCGCAGTCCCTACTTGGATCGACGACGTCGCCGCAGCAACGGCAGCGGCAAGAACAGTCGGCGCTGAACCAGGAATTCCAGGAACTCCGTGATGTTCGGCAACGAAGAAACGGTGGAAGCCGATTTCTTCGAGAAACCGCGCGTGGTCAACTGTTCGTCGTAAAGCAACTGCATCGCTTTCACCGGCGATGGACTGAGCGCGGTCGAGGCGGGAGAAAATCACGGTTAGAACGCAGATCCGGTCTCGGTGTTGCCGGCTTGCCAAGTCTCCCAGTCGATGTTCCAGTAGCCTAGGCCGTCCCAACCCGCGAGGGTTTCGCCGGTGGAGTTCTCCACGGTGACGGGGTCGCCGCGCTTGACGGTTTCTTGGAACCACTGCGCATCGCTGTTGGTCATGTTGATGCAGCCGTGGGACTGATTGTAGCTACCCAGCGCCCCTGTGGCCCAGGGTGCTCCGTGCACGTAGATGCCGGAGTAGGACAGCTGCGTGGCGTACTTGACATCGGTTTTGTAGCCGCCGTCTTCGATGGAGTAGCCGAATGTCGCGGAGTCCATGGTCAGGGACTGGTGCTCGTCGCCGACCACGTAGATTCCGTTCGGTGTGGCCCACCGTCCGCCGTCTTTGCCTAGCGAGACAGGAATTGTGCGCAGCACCTCGCCGTTAGATGTCACCGTCAATGTCTTGGCGGAATCGTCCACGGTGGCTCGGATGTCATCGCCAATGGTGAAAGATGTTTCGTTGTCGTCGTTGCCGTAGAGGCCTTTGCCCATGTCGAGGCCGTAGATGTCGGCCTTGACGGTGACGGTGGTTCCAGGCTCCCAGAATTCCTTCGGGCGCCAGCGCAGCTCGTTCGGGTCGATCCAGTAGAAACCGCCCTCGGTGTCATTGGAGGTCTCGACGGTGATGGCTTTCTCGACAGCTTCTCGGTCACTCGGCGCGTTGGTAAAACGGAACGTCACTGCTTGTCCCACACCAACTACGGAATCCTGCAGCGGTCCAAGCGCCACACCCGTGGTGTAGTCCGGTGTTGCGGTGTAAAAAGTGGTCTTTGTGGTTTCGCCGTTCACATCGGTCGCTTCGATGGTGTAGGTCCGGTTGTAACCGAGAACTTCTGCAGTGGTCCATTCGGTGGAGTCATCGTTCATCTCCGCTTGGACAACTTTGCCATTTTCGTTGACCATCTCCACCGATTCTAGACCGGCTTTAGAGGTCACCACTACGGGTTCGCGCGGGCTTATATCTTCCGCTTCGTCTGCAACGGAGACTTTCGGCGGGGCTTCGATTTCCTCCTGCGCAGCGTCTGCTGCAGGCCTGGAATCTACAGCGGGCGAGACTCCGGAACCGCCATCGATGGTACAACCAACCGTTGCCGCTCCAACAGCAAAAACCAGGGCCAACGCGCCCCAACGCTTAGCGGCGAAGAATGCTCCCACAATCACCCTGTATTTTCTTTATGCAGATTTTGATCACCTGCTTAGTTATCGTTTCAACACATACTAAGCGTTACGGTGACCTATCTCCACTTGCCCACATACATCGCAATGAATTCGTTGCAGAACACAGAAATGGGCACTGACCTGCCAATTTCACATTCACCAACACATGGTGTTATTCTCTTCTTCGTTGCTTAAACAGCAACAACGCCTCCCAGAGGGGAACAACTTGATAGGCGCCATTAGCTCAGATGGTAGAGCAACTGACTCTTAATCAGTGGGTCCAAGGTTCGATCCCTTGATGGCGCACCAGCTAACTGGGGTAGAAGCATTCCGCTTCTACCCCAGTTTCTTTTCCGCTTATCGACGATCCGCCTTCGACCTAGCTATTCCGGAATCGATCGAGTAACCCTTCGTCATTCCCCAGCGTGGATTCGAGGCGGGCAACCTGCTCATTGAAAACTTGAGCCAGTGTTGGTTCCATGAAACCGATCGCCCCCGCAGTGACAACGTGGTGCCCGATTTGACGCTGCATCACAACGGTTGTGGTGGCATCGCCCCAAATCGTTCGGGTCTCAACAACCAGGCCGGTAACCTCAGGCTCTGGGCTACTTAGCTCACTGATTGTGAACTCGTCCTTACTGTATGGGTTGGTCGGGTTGTCCCCACAGTGAGTCAGGATGTCACTATAGATCCGCTCAACTTCATTGGATTCCGTATCGCTGACTGTATATATGCCCACTGCGATCTGGTCAACGCCCTCTTGGAAAGTCCTCGAGGCGGCTGCGATGGCGGGAATCTTCATGCTGTTGCCACGCTTGATCGCGTCGGAGCACTGGCGGTTATTCTCCACTTCCTGCAGCTGCGCCATTCCCGGCTGAAGCTTGGTCGCCTCGGTGAGCCACTCGTTTTCCTGAACGATACCCGCCACGCCGATATCTTCCGCCTCGACGAGCGTTTCTTGTAGTTCTTCGAGCTGGAGCGGAGCATGGGGCTCCGAACTTGCGCAGGAAGCTAGCAGCAGTGTTGAAAGTACCGCTCCCCCAAGGTGTACGGTGTGCCTTGGTCGCAGCATCTAGTTACCTCCACGGTTGGTTCCGCGGACGTGTCCGCGCCAAAAGGGTCTTCTCATCTCCTTAGATTATCCTGCTGGGCACCATTGCGTCGCTTAGGTGACCCCTTGCGAGTTGCACCACCTCGTCACCTTGGGTGTTACCATTCCCCTTTTTTCACTCGCCCGGCCGACTACAGTGGTGAAATATGAACTCGGGTGAATCCTCGTCGCCAGAAACACCGAACCCTTCCGTCACCATTTACGACATCGCCGAGGTGGCCGGAGTATCGCCATCAACTGTTTCTCGAGCCTTCTCACGACCAGATCGAGTGAGTTTCAAAACAGCCGAGAAGATCCGCGCGGTGGCCACACAACTGGGCTACGGCACTAAGCTAGAAACGCGCAGCACGCTACGTGAAACCAAAGACCTCGTTGGTCTTATCGGCGCGGATCTAAGCAACGAATACTACATCGAGATCCTGCGGGGCGCGGCCCATGCGGGTTGGGTCGAAGACGTATGGATCACCGCGAGCGATGTCCAGGAATCACCACAGAAGTCCCTCGCCGCCATCGACAAGCTTTCCGGCCAAGTCGATGGGTTCATTTTGGTTTCGGCCCGGTTGAGTAATTCGGAGATTCAAAAGGTGGCTCGCACCAAACCTACTGTCGTCGTTAATCGCCCCGTGCCGGGAGTCCCCAGCGTGTTGGTTGATAACTACGACGGAACCACGAACTTGATTTCGCACCTGGCGGAGCAGGGGGCAACCACTGTGTCTTATTTATCTTGGCCGGAGGAGTCGTGGACCGACGCGGTCCGGTGGCGGGCACTTCTCGACGCATCCAGTGGCACTGCGCCGGACAAGACCGAGATCATCACGCGCCATATGCCACTGCCTCAGGAGAAGCTGGCCACGATGTCCCACATGCAGGTCAGCAAGGTTACTGTCATCTCCCCAACCGTCAAGGGTGGTCGCAATGCATTCACACAATGGAAATCCGCCCCTACCGATGCAGTCATCTGCTACAACGACTTAGTGGCACGCGGATTCATCAGCCAAGCCCAAGCCGAAGGCTGGACCGCCCCGCGAGATTTGCTCATCGCGGGCTACGACAACAACAGCGTAGCTACCCTCTCGACCCCGAGCCTCACAACAGTCGCGGGACCGTTGCGCTCCGTGGGGCGAGTTGCGGCTGCGAACCTGATCGCCCTTGTACGGGGATTGAAAAAGCCAATGGTGAAGCCACGCGTGCTTCCGACGCGACTCATTGTCCGCGAGTCCACCTCCCGCACTGTGCCGGTGCCGCGGAAGAGGTCGTCGTAAAGCGTCTTATGCGCCGGGGATCACCAGCGAGAGCAGCATCACTACTCCGAGACCAACCAGGGAGTTGCACAACTGAAGCAGGCCCCACGTTTTCAAGGTGTCCTTGACAGAGAGATCAAAATAGCCCTTGAACAGCCAGAACGATGCATCGTTGACATGGGTTAGTGTATTGGAGCCCGCAGCCGTGGCCATGACCAACAAGGCTGGGTCCACTCCGGTCAGCGTTCCTGTGGTGGGGTCCATCAGTGCTGCGGCAATGATGCCCGCAGCCGTCATCGCCGAGACAACTCCCTGCCCCGTCGCTAGGCGGATCAAGACGGTAATTAGCCACGCCATGATGTAAGGACTTACCGACGACGCCGTCATCAACGAGCCAATGTAATCGCCGATGCCGGTGTCAATAATTACCTGCTTTAGCGCACCGCCCGCACCGATAATGAGGACGACCATCGCGATGCCTTTGACAGCATTTTCAAACGAATCCATCCCCCACTTGATGCCGTGGCCTGTCCTAATGGCATAGAAGTAGATCGCAGCGAACATCGCCAAAGTCACCGACACCACCGAAGAACCGAAGAAGTTGACCACGCTGAACGTCGTCGATCCTTCAGCCAACCAGACGTTGGCCACCGTAGCGGTAATCATCAGAATCGCCGGAATCAATGGCACGAACATGGAGATGGCAAACGAGGGGCGCTCATCTTCGGGTACCGGTTCGTCGGCGCGGAGCAAAGTTGGGGTCGGGTAGTTCAAATCACCGAGAAACCTCGGCAGTACCCAACCAGTAATAATCACCGTCGGGATGGCGACTAAGGCGCCGTAGATATACACCATGCCCATGTCGGCACCGTAGGCATCGACCAGAGCCACAGGTCCAGGCTGCGGCGGAAACAACGAGTGAGCAGTAGTCGTGGCGGCGACCGCGGGGATAGCGATCTTCATAAACGGGATATTTGCTCGGCTTGCCACGGCGACAATGAGAGGCGCCATAATAATGAAAGCAACCTCGTAAAACATCGCTAACCCGAAAATGGTGCCAGCGATGACCATTGCGATCTTTACCCTTTTGATCCCGAGCCGTTCGATCAATGTGTCTGCGATGCGATCGGCGGCTCCTGAATCGACCATGAGTTTGCCGATCACCGAACCAAAAACGACGATGATCGCCAGCGAACCGAGCGTCGACCCGAACCCGGATTGGATTGTGTCGAGAAGGTCCATCAGAGGGAAACCCTCAAGAAGGCCAATGAGCAGCGCAGCGAGCAGCAGCGCAATCATTGCGTTAATTTTCCATTTGATATTGAGCAGCAGCATCAGCGCAATTCCGAGCACTACCCACACGATATGGAGCCATTCCATTGTGCGTTCCTTTCAAAAATATATGACCCACGCAGCACTTATCAGTTGGCCGTTATCTACCCCATACTTTCGTACTATCTATTGAATTTGCAACGCCCTTGCATAAGTCATTTATATTCACGCGATGCCCGTCACTGGGCGTGAAATACTGTGATGCAACATCCGGCAACTACTTGATTGTGACCATTCGCGTCACACACAATGATGCTATGAGTAGCTCACATGCATCCCACCCCGACCGCCTTCTGCCGGCTGACCCGGGCACGCGAGACATCGCTCGCAGGCTTCTCGCGAATGTAGAAGATCTGCCGATCATCTCTCCCCACGGTCATCTAGACCCGCAAATGTTCGTTGACGACGATCCATTTCCCAACCCCACTGAATTGCTGATCTCCCCCGACCACTACCTCACCCGAATGCTGCACTCCGCAGGCTACGAACTATCCCAACTTGGCGTTGGTGGCCACGAAGCTGACCCACGCGAAGCTTGGCGCATCTTCTGCTCCAACTGGCCTCTGTACACCGGCACCGCCACCGGATACTGGGTGGAGCAGGAATTCGAGCACGTCTTCGGTATCGACCCTGGCCGCATCTCGGCCGAACAATCCGATGCCATCTACGACGAGCTCAATGAGATCCTCGCACGCCCAGAGTTTCGCCCCCGCGCGCTGGCTGATTCATTCAACCTTGAAGTTCTTGCCACCACCGACGATCCGCTCGATGACCTTGCTGCGCACAAGACCTTGACCAACGACCCATCGTTTGCGCCGCGCATTCTGCCGACCTTCCGCCCCGACGGGTACACCAAGTTCTACAACGTCAACTTTGCCTCCAACGTAGAAAAGCTTATCGACGAAGCCGGCGACGGAAAGACCGGCTACGAGGGCTATTTGGAGGCAATGCGCAATCGTCGTCAGTATTTCAAGGACGCTGGCGCAACCTCGACCGACCACGGCACGCACAACGCAGAATCCACCCCCTCCCGGCCGAAGAAGCCCAGCGCCTCTTTGACAAGGGCCGCAGCGGTGACTGGACCATGGACGAGGCCCTGGCCTTCGAGGCGAACATGACCTACCGCATGGCAGAGATGGCCCAGGACGACGGCCTAACCATGACCCTGCACCCAGGCGTGTACCGCAACCACTCCACCAGCGCTTTTGAAAAGTACGGCGCCGACGTTGGCCACGACATTCCATTCCAGATGGAATACACCAACGCCCTGCAGCCACTGCTGAAGGACTTCGGCGAGAACAAAGACTTCCACTTCGTCCTCTTCACCATGGACGAGACCACATTCTCTCGCGAGATCGCACCGCTGGCTGGCTACTACCCATCCGTCTATGCCGGTGCACCGTGGTGGTTCATCGACGAGATCGACGCCATGGCACGATTCCGCTCCTACACCTCCGGCACCACCGGCTTCTCCCGCTACTCCGGCTTCATCGACGACACCCGCGCCTACTGCTCCATCCCGGCGCGCCACAACACGTCCCGTCGCGTGGAAGCTGGCTACCTCGCTCGCCTCGTCGCAGAGCACCGCATCACAGAAGACCGCGCCGCAGAAATCATCGTCGACCTCATCGATGCATCCCCAAGGAGGGTGTTCAAGCTATGACTCAGAAACTGAACCGCACTAACTACGACGCCCCCGCTGCCCCGATCCGCCTAGTCCACCTAGGCCTCGGCGCTTTCCACCGCGCCCACCAGGTTTGGTACACGCAGAAAGCCGATCCCAACTGGGGCTACGCATCCTTTACTGGTCGCTCCGGTCGCGTCTCTGACCAGCTAGAACCCCAGGACGGCCTCTACACCCTGGTCACACGCTCCGGCGACGGGGATAGCCCCGAGGTCATTACGTCACTGGTCGAAGCACAACCTTCCTACAACTTGGAGCGCTTCCGCGAGCTGCTTGGCGACGAAAACGTCTCGGTTGTCACTCTCACCGTCACCGAAGCCGGCTACCACTTGGCCGAGGACGGCTCACTGCTGCACGACGATGATGTGAAGTTCGACATCTCAGAACTGCAGAAGGACACACCGGAGAAGCTGGAAACCGCCGCTGGCCGCATCATCTACGGTCTGAAAGCACGTATGGCTGCCGGATACGGTGGCCTAGCGGTCATGAGCTGCGACAACGTCGCCGATAATGGTCCTTTGACCCGCAACTCCGTGATCGGTTTGGCCAAGGAGATTGACTCTGAGCTTGCTTCCTGGATCGAATCCAACGTCACCTTCCCTTCAACTTCCATCGACCGCATCACGCCTGCCACCACCGATGAACTCATCGAGGATGTCAAGCGCGAGACCGGCTTCGAGGATGCTTCCCCGGTAGTCACCGAGCCTTTCGCCTCGTGGGTCATCGAGGGAGAATTCCCTGCTGGGCGTCCCGAATGGGAGAAGGCCGGTGTGGTATTCGTCGACGATATCGAGCAGTTCGAGCGTCGCAAGCTGTGGCTTCTCAACGGTTCGCACTCCCTGATGGCGTACTACGCCCAGCTCAAGGGCCATGCAACTGTCGACGAGGCGATCAACGACCCCGACGTGCGCGCCCGTGTCGAAGCTCTCTGGGACGAGGCAGCCAACCACCTTACCGCTGACGGCCTGGACATTCCTGGTTACCGCGACGACCTGATCGAGCGTTTTGAGAATCCGCGCATCCGCCACAATTTGGCCCAGATCGCCATCGACGGAGGTACCAAGCAACGTATGCGCGCCGTACCAATCATGAAATCTGAGCTTGCAGATGGCCGCCCCGGCAACGGTGCAGCACTGTCCATTGCTGCCTGGATCGAGTACATCCTGCGCGCCGACGAAATCCAAGACACCCGCGCTGATGACCTCGAAGCAGCGCGCAAGTCCGACGATCCAGTCAAGGCTCTCATCGCTGCCCTGGATGAGGAACTTGCTGCCAACGAGGATGCCGTCGAGCGTATTCGCGGTTTTCACGACGAAGTAAAGGCGCTGTAATACAGCGCACATGAGACTCAAAAACTACATAACAAATTCACCTTGGACATGAATAGGAGAAAACAATGTCCACCACAACCCAAGCGGCGCCCCCAGCCACCGGAAGGATGCCGAACCACCGGGTCCTGACGTACACGTTTGGCGACGTCGCAAACAACCTGTCCTTCATGATGACCTCGATGTTCCTCATGGTCTACATGACGGATATCGCAGGCCTCACCGCAGGTGTCGCTGGCGCTATTTACGGCATTACCAAGATCTGGGCGGGCTTCGCTGACCTCATCGCAGGCCAGACAGTTGACCGCTTTGATACCAGGTGGGGACGACTTCGCCCGTGGATCCTCTTCGGCTCCACTCCACTGGCGATCGTCTTCGTCCTGCTGTTTTCTACCCCAGCCGGCTTGGGCCCAACAGCGACGATCGCCTGGATCTTCCTGTTTGACGCAGCATTCCAGCTGGCATACTCCTTTGTGAACATTCCATACGGCTCCCTGTCTGCTGCAATGACCCAGGACCCAGTCGACCGCTCCAAGCTGTCGGGCGCGCGCTCCATCGCATCGTCGCTGACCGGTGTCATCCTCTCCGCTGTGGTTGCCCCACAGTTCCAGGACACCCAAGCTGACGGCATCCGCATGAAGTTCACCCTCACCTGTATCGCCCTAGGCGTACTTGCTGTCATCTTGTACCTGATCTGTTTTGCTAACTCGCGTGAGGTTGTCCCTCGCGGCCAAGGCCAGATCTCTTTGAAGAACACTTTGAAGATGGTCAAGCAGAACAAGCCTCTGCTGGTGCTGTGCTCCGGTGCGTTCTTCCTGCTGACTTCGATCTTCATCATGAACGCCGTGGGCTTGTACTTTGCCCGCGACGTTCTGGGCAACGCCAAGTGGTTCACCTTCCTGATGCTCGCCCAGACTTTGGGCACCATTTTGGCGGCCTCCTTTGTCCCGACGATCACCGCCCGTTTTGGCAAGCGCAACGGCTACATCGCCTTCGGAATCCTCATTGCAGTCGCTTTCACACTGATCTTCTTCCTGCCTTCCGCCAGCTTGGTCCCTGCCCTTATCGCTTGGTTCCTCTACGGCGCAGGCTCTGGCGGTACCAACGCCATGATGTTCTCGATGCAGGCTGACACCGTCGACTACGGCGAGTGGAAGACTGGCATTCGCTCCGAGGGCGGTTCCTACTCGATCCTCTCCTTCGTCCGAAAAGTTGGACAGGGTGTCGGCGGTTGGGCAGGCGGTGCCATTATCGGCGCCTTCGGCTATGCCTCTGGTGCGGCCGCTCAGTCCGAAGAAGCGCTACGCGGTATTCGCGTAGCAGCCGGTGTTGCACCTGCAGTCTTCGCCCTGCTCGCTGTTTTGGTCATGGTCCTCTACCCACTGACCCTGCAGCAGCACGAAAAGATCATTACCGATCTCAACGAGCGCCGCACTCAAAGCGCCATCGGTAAGGCAAAGGGCGTCGATGTCGAACGCACAGTCAACCCTGCCAACGTCGGTGACGGTCGTTCCACCCTGCTGCGCAAGGCGGATGCAAACCACCCACCAATCGTTACCCTGTTCGGTCTGCGTGGCTCTGGCGCAACTGATATCGCTCCGATCCTGGCTAAGGAACTCGGTGTTGAATACATCGGCCAGCGCTTCAGCTCCACCGAGCTGTCTCAGGTGGACAAGAAGGATCTCATTTCCGACTCCACCTTCGACCGCTGGATGCGCGCAGTGTCCTCCGGTGGCCTGCAAGACGGTGACCTGGCTACTGCTTCTGAGCAATCGGCGAACCACAATATCGCCGCCGAAAACACCAACTACGTACTCAACGCAGTGGAAAACGGTGGCGTGCTCTTGGGCCGCAACGGTGCTCTCGTCTTGGGTGATGTTGTGGGTGCTTACCACGTCCGCTTGGTCGCACCGATTGACAAGCGCGTTGAGCGAGTCATGCAACAAACCGGGCTCTCTGAGGCCGAGGCACGTGAACAGTGCATCACTGAGGACCGCATTCGCGCAGAGATGTCCGACCGCTTGTACAACTGGAACCCAAACCACGATTCGGATTACGACCTGGTGATCAACACCGCGTCCGTTACCTACGAACAGGTCGCAGAGTTCATCGCCTACTGCTTCCGTTCCAAGTACCCAGAATCCAAGCCAAATGCCGCCTCCCGCGAGGCCGCGCCTGGTGATGAATAACTAACGGCAGTAGAAAGTGTGCCCCAATGGAACCTGCAACCTGCCGGTTCCGGGGCATCTTCTACGTTAGGTACCCTGGATCTATTGGCTCAAGGTGCCCTGTATTTTCCAAGAATTCAACTAGAAAGGACTGTTCGATGTCCTCCACTCGACGACGTGCCGCTCTTGGTGATCTCCATGGATAAGAAGATCATTGTGATGGGTGTCTCCGGCTCCGGCAAGTCCACCATCGGCGAAATGCTCGGCGAGGCGCTCGACCTGCCCTACAAGGATGGCGACGACCTTCACCCACAGGCAAACATCGATAAAATGGCTGAAGGCATTCCGCTTAACGACGAAGACCGCTGGCCGTGGCTCCAGCTCATTGGAGAATGGCTTGAAGCTCGCCCCGAGGGCGCAATCCTGGGTTGCAGCTCCTTGAAGCGTTCCTACCGCGACAAGATCCGAGAATCTGCGCCCGATGCTGTGTTCGTCCACGTCCACGGCGACCGCGATCTGCTGTACTCCCGCATGTCGGAGCGCCCAGGCCATTTCATGCCGGCATCGCTCCTCGACTCCCAGCTAGAGACTCTGGAGCCCCTGCAAGATGACGAGTCCGGCAGAGTCTTTGACATCGCCAACTCGCCCCAAGACATTGTCGACGACGCCGCTACTTGGTTGCGTAACCTGTAGCCACGCGTAACATCGCGCCACCCCGGTCTGTGGTTCATCACGACCGTGGTGGCGTTGTGTTTTTACTAGGCTTAGAGGCATGTCTAACCGAGCACTGATTCTTGTCGATGTCCAGAACGATTTCTGCCCTGGCGGCTCGCTTGCCACTGAACGAGGCTCCGAAGTAGCAGCTGAGATCGCGTCTTTTATGGAGTCTGACGTCTTCCGACTCAACAACTACTCTCACGTCGTCGCCACCCAAGATTGGCATATCGACCCCGGCAGCCACTTTTCTGACGAACCAGACTTTGTCGATTCCTGGCCAGTCCATTGCAAAGCCAACACCAACGGCGCGGCCATGCATGAAAAAATCGATCTGGAAAAGATCGAAGCCTTTTTCCGCAAGGGCGAGTACGAGGCTGCTTATTCCGGCTTCGAAGGCAAAGCCGACGGCGTCCTGCTCGCAGAGTGGCTGCGCCACAACGACATCGACTCCATCGATGTATGCGGGATCGCTACCGACCATTGTGTGCGAGCAACAGCGCTCGACGGATTGAAAGTAGGCTTCAAGGTCCGCGTGCTGTCAGGACTGTGCGCTGCAGTAGACAACGCCCGCGGTGACCGCGCATTAAATGAAATGGACGAGGCAGGCGCCGACCTCATTTAGGCAGCGGGCCTGGGAACAAAGCCGAGCATGTCTTCCATTTCGCCCATCTCGGCTGTCTGCACCTCGATCATGTCCTCAGCCATTTCCTGCAACGGTGCGTACTCCCCCTCATCCACCTCGCCTTGAGTCATTGCGATGACATCCGCGTGGTGGATGTGCATGAGCTCCAAGAATTGCGTCTCCAGCTCGTCACCACGCAATGTTTTTAGCGCTTCGAGCTCGTCGGGCATCACCATGCCGTTGGCGATGTGCTGTGAATGAAATTCCATTGCCTCGTGCTCGCCCCACTCGTCCGCCCACGTGCGCATCTGGTCGTTTTCGCGTGCCTGGCCGTCGCGGATGCGCTGGGCTAGATCACGCACTTGGGGATCAGCATCGGGGCTGTCCAACAAAATGTCGCTCATCTCGATGGCTTGTTCGTGGTGCGGCACCATCATTCCAAGGAAATGCACGTCCGTGGCGTTGTACCGAGGGGTGTCTTCAGCGGTACAACTCGCGGCGCCTAAGGCGATGCTCACAGCGCTTAGGGATACGAAAAGACGACGCAACACTTATACCTCCAGGGGGTATCGATGGGACTGGAGGAAAGTATAGCGCCGTCGGGGCTTGACCAGCCGATTTTTATGCGCGAGCTGCGAGCATGCGCTTGATTTCCTTGAGCTCGTTTTTCTTCTTCCGGTTACGAGCAACAGTCAAAGCGATCAGACCAACAACCACTGCGCCGACGCCGGCAAGAATGTTCTGCACCTGTGGATCGTTAAGCTTCTCGTTCGCCTGCACCTTCGCATCAGCAACCAGATTGTTTGGCTGGGTGCGGTTCGCCAGCTCATCCAGGGTGCTAGCCAACTGGCTACGGGTGCGGGCGATGTCGCGCTGAATATCGTTGATGTCTCGTGCCACTTTAAATACTCCCGTGTTGGTATTGAGTAAACGTAATGCTTTGCCTCCACAGTAGTGTAGTCGCAAAATTTGTGTGCCGGTAAGCTAAAAGCCATGACTGAACCCTCGCGACTCAATGTTGGCGATACCGCCCCAGCATTTACTCTGCCTAGCGATTCCGGCAAGGATGTCTCACTTTCCGATTACGCCGGCAAGCGTGTGATCGTGTACTTCTACCCGCGCGCCAACACCCCAGGTTGCACCAAGGAAGCCTGCGATTTTCGCGATAACTTGGCACAATTTAATGACTCCGACACCGCTGTTCTCGGCATCAGCCCTGACCCAGTAGAGAAGTTGGCCAAGTTCCGAGACGACCACGAACTTACGTTCCCGCTGCTTTCCGACGAGTCCAAAGAGGTCATGACCGCTTGGGGCGCGTTTGGTGAAAAGAAGAACTACGGCAAGATCGTCCAGGGAGTCATCCGGTCCACCTTCCTCGTCGGTACCGATGGCACCATTGAATCGGCCCAGTACAACGTCAAGGCCACCGGCCACGTTGGTCGCCTGCTGCGGGATCTGCCGCTGTAAGAATGACCGACGAACAGGAACTGCTTGTCCCCCGCCGCCGGCCCGCCCAGGCCCGCTCGCGGGAACGCTTCGACCGTATTTTGGTGGCGGCCCGAAGCGTCCTTGTCGATGTCGGATTCGAATCCTTCACTTTCGACGAAGTGGCCAAGCGCTCTGAAGTGCCGATCGGCACTTTGTACCAGTTCTTTGCTAATAAATACGTGCTGATCTGCGAGCTTGACCGCGTTGACACAGCCGAAGCCGTTGCTGAACTACGCCGTTTCTCCGAACAAGTTCCTGCACTCCAGTGGCCCGATATTCTCGACGAATTCATCGACCACCTCGCCCGAATGTGGCACGAAGACCCTTCGCGCCGCGCCGTTTGGCACGCGGTCCAATCGACCCCGGCGACACGCTACACCGCCTCGGTCACCGAGCGCGAAATGCTTGAGATCATCGCGGACGCACTGGAGCCGCTCAACTCGCATGCCTCTTACGACGCCCGCTATAACCTTGCTGGACTTTTGGTCCACACCGTTTCCTCGCTGCTCAACTACGCAGTAAGTGACCTTGACGCGGGCGAAGACTCGTTTGTGCGCGTGGTCCCTGAGATCAAGCGCATGTTGATCGCGTATCTCTTCGCCGTGGCTCAGGCCTAGGGGCCCTCGGCAATCGCCTTCAGCGCAGCGAGGTGATCATTCCAAGCGCGCAAGCCCTCCTTGGACAGCGAAAATTTTGTCTGGGCTTTCTTTCCTACGAAGTGCTTGTCAATCTTCACATACCCTTCCTTCTCCAGGGCCGATGCGTGCTTGGACAAGGTGGAGTCTGTGGTGCCAAGGTAATCTTTGGCCTGCTGAAATGTCATGGATTCAGCGCCCGCGAGACTGGCCATAAGGGAGAATCGCAGCGGATTATTGAAATGCGGGTTGAGCTGATGCCGAGGGTGCGCCATGTTACTTTGCATTTCGTCGCAAGGCGGTGAGCTCCCACATCGGGCCGATCGCGGCCAGCGCCATGTAGACGAAGCTCAGCGCGACACCCTGCGCTTCGGTGAGCTGAGGACCAACAATCATCGTGGCAGCCCACGGTATTGCCCATACAAACATGGCGATCCCCCAACGCTTGGTGAATCCCCGACGAGTTGGCGTGCTGTGGGACACGGCCAGCGGAATGAACACCATGCCGACGATGACCCACGCAATCGAGCCACCCATGATTAGCATGGATTCTTCCGCGCTAGCGCCAGGTCGCCCGACGGAGTACACAGCTCCGGCTGCGCAATAGAAGATGTATGCCAACCAGCTCGGGGAGAACGTGGCCACCTTGCTGGTGAGAGAGTTTGCTTGTTCGAGAAGTTGTTGTGCGTCGTGCTTATCCATGTGGTGCGACCGCCTTACAAGGTCTAGGTGGAGCTTCCGAACGTTGCAACCAAAGTACAGGAAAGCACTTTCCACTTTTGCAAGCCCTTTCTGCGGGATTTTCGAACAACGGTTACCGTTTGTCGCCCGGATAGCTCTGCTGCCACCCAATAAACGGTAACCATTGTGCGCTTGACGACGAGCCCCTCGCCTACATCACCAAACAAGTCGCCATGGCGTAATCACCGTCGTGGCTAATGGAAAGCGACTGCGCCACCGGAGCCACCGCAGCCACCGCACCATGCAACTGCACTGCGACACGCCCGAACCGGTCAGCGACCACTTCGATCTCCGCGAAATCCACCCGATCCGGTTCAATCACCGGCGGCAGCCCGTAAAGCGACTGCGACCAAGCCTTAATAAACGCCTCTTTCGCAGCCCATCGCCCCGCGAGGTGCTCGGCGCGATCCGGTTTTCCCCCTGCCACGCGCAACTCACGCGAGGTGAAGACCTGCTCAAAGGTCGATCCGGGCACCTCGAGCTGCGTCCGGAAGTCGGAGATGCAGACCAGATCTACGCCGATATGCATTACTCAGCAACTCCCGGCTTCAGCACGCCGTTGACTAGGCGGGCGGAGTCGTCGAGAAGCACTGCTGCCTCGAGCTCCTTGCCGCCGTGGCCAAGGTTGCGGTCGGCGGGACGCTCGTAAGGCGCCGGGCCGCCGTGGATGGCATCATTGATCCGCGCCAAGCCAGCTGTTTCGCGTACCGACGACTCCGCCAGCCACCTGTCTGCGTCGAGCCCCGCAGAGCGCAACGCCGCAACAAACGCCTCTGGGTGCACCACTGCAACCAGCGCCGACACGTGGCCGAAGCCCAACGAAGTGACTAGGCCGGCCTTCGCTTCGCAGGCGAGCGGAGAACGCAGCCAGACCATGTGGGAGTCCTCACGCAGCGCAGGGTCAACACAGTCGAGCGAGCGGTTCGCCGGAATCATCCCTGAGCGCAGCACCTGGGTCAGCCCCACCAGCTGGAACGCCGCAGCACCACCCTTGGCGTGCCCGGTGAGCGTCTTCTGCGAGATTACATACAAGGGGTTGCCAGCGGCACGCCCCAGGGACGCTGCGATGCGTTCGTGCAGGTCAGACTCGTTCGGATCGTTAGCATTGGTGGAGGTGTCGTGCTTGGAGACAATTGCGATTTCGTCGGGCGTGACGTCCAGCTCGCGCAAAGCGGTAGCAAGACGCGAGTCCACCCCGCCGCGTGCTGCGGACAGCGCGCCCAGACCTGGGGCAGGGATCGAGGTGTGCGCGCCATCAGCGAACGACTCCGCAAACCCGACCACGCCCAGGACAGGCAGGCCAAGCTCGTAGGCGACGGAACCACGCGCGAGGATCAGCACACCGCCGCCCTCCGACTCGACAAAGCCTCCCCGGCGACGATCGTTCGCGCGGGAGAAGAAGCGGTGCTCGATGCCCTTGGCCTCCATCTCGGCGGAATCGGCCGTAGCGGCCATGTCGCCGAAGCCAGTGATGCCTTCGATGGAGAGGTCGTCGATACCGCCGGCCACAACCACGTCGGCCTTGCCCAGCCGGATCTTGTCCATGCCCTCTTCCACCGACACCGCCGCGGTTGCACAAGCGGCAACCGGGTGGATCATTTGGCCATAACCACCGACATAGTCCTGCATGACGTGGGCCGCGACAACGTTGGGCAGCGACTCTTGGAGGATGTCGTTCGGGCGAGGCTCCGCAAGCAGCCCGTCAATGTAGAGCGCACGCAGCGACTCGACGCCGCCCATACCGGTACCCATCGTGGAGGAAACACGCGCCGGATGCACGCTGCCCAGCAGTTCAGCGGGGCTAAATCCGGAGCTCAAGAACGCATCCACGGTGGCGATCAGGTTCCACTGCGCAACACGATCCAGGTTGTCAATCATGTCAGCCGGGATGCCCCACAGAGCCGGATCGAAATCCTCTGGGATCTGCCCGCCGACAAACCTGGTCATCGCCACGCGACGAGGCACCCGCACCGGGGTACCGGCCTTGCGAGTCACTGTCCACTCCGCACCATCGAAAGATGCCACGGTGTGTTCTGGATCGGATTCGACAAACGAACGCGCCGTTTCCCGATCTCCCACCGTGAAGCTCATGTCGTGCTCTAAGTAGATGGTGGTCAGCTCAGGCGCAAGGTTGTCTACCATGTGGAAGTCATCGTGGAAGCGTCGCACGCCCACGCGCGCCAGCACCTCGTCGTGGTACTTTTCAAAAATGTCCTCTTCGGCCACGTCGTTGCCCTCGGCATCGACCCACTGGCCGTCCTCGTAGGCGATCAGCCCCATGGACCAAGCCAACTCGGTCACCCCTGCGGCGGTGAGATCGCCGGAGAGTTCCACGTCGAAGCGAGTGCGCGACGATCCATACGGTCCGATCTCCGCGGCGCCAACAATGACAACCATGTCCTTCGGGTCGATCGTGACGTCGAAGTCCGGCTTCGTCCACTCGATGCGCTTATACGGGGTCGGCAGAGCCTGCGCGGTCGCGGGCTCGTCGTCAAGCTTGTCGACGATGCCCCCGCCCTGCAATTCTCGCGCCAGTTCAGGGAGGTTGATGTCAGCCTGCCCCAGTCCGCCGGTGAAATCAGCGGTGACCGGGGACTCGGCCGCCTGGGCCCGGACCTCGGCGGCGGCTTGGCTGATGAGCAGCTGTGCCATCTCTTCGGTGGAGTAAGTGGTCACGCCCTTCGCCTCGACGGCATCAACGAGCGGGTCATTGCCACCCATCAATCCGGTGCCACGCACCCAGCCGATTAGTGCATGGACCACACTGGTGCGATCGCCCCAGACCGGCTCGGCGTGCCAACGGGTCACCATCGCGTCCAGGGCTGCCTTGGCTTCGCCATAAGCGCCGTCGCCACCAAAGCGACCGCGGTTCGGGCTACCCGGCAGGACAACGTGGAGGCGATTGCCCACATGCGTATCAACACCAAGTTGAGATAGTCCGGCAATGAGACGCTCCACTGCCCACAGCAGCAAGCGCATCTGAGATTCGGCGCTCGGGCCAGCGTCAGCAAGGGTGCCCGTGACGCGCGGAGCAGCGAACGGGAACAGCAGTGTCGGCACCATCGCGGGCTTTGTTACCTTCTTCGCGCCACCCACAGTGGCGGATTGCTCCGCGCCGATCCACTCGATCAGCTGGTCAAGGTCATGCATCGCGCTAAGATTCGCCGGCACAACCCACAGCGCAGCGTTGCCGCGGGCGTGGGTACGGTAGAGGTCCTTGTAGAACTCAAGGCGCTTGTGGCCTAGGTGCGAGGTGGTCACGATGACAGTCGCGCCACCTGCGAGAAGTTGGCCGGTGACCGCTGCGCCAATGCCGTTGGGGGAAGCGCCGGTGACCACGGCGATGTCGTCAGCGAACTCGAGTGGGTCCATGTCGCGGGCCTGGTCGGCCTGCGTGGTGTTGCCAAAGAACTCAGCGATGCGAGCTGCTTCCTCGCCGGCACCGGTGATGTCGATGTCGAGACCGCGTGCGATGTCTTCGCGGGCTGAGGCCCACCGGTCGTCGAGAAGCACTGCTTGGTGAGCGTCGAAGCTTGGCGCTACCTGTCGAGGCCAATCGGAGCCGAGCTCGCGCGTCACAAGCTCCATGAGATCCTGCTCGGGTTCGTCGAAGGATTCCGCCACGATGTGCTCATGGCCTAGGCGTCGCAGCAGTTCACGGGCAGTTTCGGCAAGCACGCCTGCTTCACCGGTGAGCTGCTCGGCGAATTCACCGAGGGCGGCGGAGTCAACCACTCCGCCAGCCGCACCACCAGCGGAAGGCAGAGCGACGGAGATGCCACGGGATTGAGCCACGGACTGCACCGCGGCATCGATCAGTGCGTCGAGTTCTGCGGCGGTGGAGGCCTCAGGCAGGGTAGCAAGCTCACCTCCCCGCAGCGATGCGCCCTCGCGGGTACCCATGACAATCGCCGCGGTGACGTGGTCAGCCCAGCCTTGGCCGAGCTGCCACGCGTTGGTTACGCGCTCGGCGATGTAGGCCGGTTTCTTCCCGGTCGGGCCGGTGATACGGCGCAGCGCGTCTGCTACGGAGTCACCGAGCACAGGCCCGAAGGCCTTGTAGCCCTTGGCCATCTTGGTCACGGTGGCTTTTAGCTCGTCGAGGGCTGCGTCGGCGGCACCATCGATCGCGCCCAGACCGAATTCGACGCCAAGGTCCAGCAGCAACTGGTTGCGTCGCGACGACACGCCTTCCACCAACGTCTCGATGGAGTCGGTGGTGCCCATCTGATCTGGGCGGACCTTGGTCCACACGCTCACCAGCATTTCAGTGGCATCAGCTGGGGTGAACGCGATGTCGGCCGGGCGTTCACCGCTTCCCGAGGACACGGGCGCAGGGGCTGGTTGCTCGGTTGGGGCTGGGTTGACGGCTTGGACTACTTCGGCAGGAGAATCGTCGACAAGTTCTTCGACCTCGCGGACAACCTCGTCGGTGGCGAACACCAGTGCACGATCGCGTTCGAGGTTGAGCACGGACAATTCGGCGCCGCGGAATTTTGGCAACAACAGGGTTTGGCCCAGCATGTTGGCCAGGGTCGGCGAAGCACCAACGCCCACCTCGACGAAGGATTCGATGCCAAGGGCAGTGAGCAGCAGCTCTTGGGTCTCGATCCAACGCACCGGAGAAGCAAACTGCCATGCGAGCAGCTCGATTAGCACTGTGCGGCCGAGCTTCATGCGGTCTTGTGCGGCCGCGTCAAAGTCAGCGAGAATCTCTGCGATATAGGGAGACTCAACGACCTCGGCGATAGCTGCAACGAAGTCCTGTGTGAGTTCGAACGGGCGGGCCACAAGGTTTGGGATGTAGTGTCCGTCAAGAACGTCAAGGTTGAACTCCGCTGGGATCAGGGAGTCCAGGTGCGCGCGGAAGTCGTCCACACCGCCGAGGAGTCTGGAGGAGTGGAATGGCACGTCGATGCCCGGGATCATCACGAGTGCGCGCTGGCCAGGGCCACGACGCTCCGCGTCGGCTGCGAGGGCACGCAAACCGGCCAAGGTTCCAGCGACGGCGTACTGGCGGCCGTCGATGTTGTAGTTGACGATCTCTAAGAACTCGCCCGTGGCCTGTGAGAGCTCGGAGATGTACTCTTCGACATCTGCGCCGGAAAGCCCCATCTTGTACGGGCGCAGGGCAGCGAGCGCATAGTTGGAGGTGCCATCAAGGTCGCGTTCGACTAGGCGGTGCATGGTAAGTCCACGTCGGTAGACAATCTCCACGACGCCTTCCAACGAGAGCACTTCGGCGTACGCGGCGAGCGCGTTGTACTCGCCTACAGAGTGGCCCGCGAAGTACGCCTGCTCGTTGAGCACACCGGCTTCGCGCATTTCAGCGATCTGCGCACAGCCCAGGGTTGCCATCGCCACTTGGGTGAACTGGGTGAGGAAGAGCGCGCCGTCCGGGTGATGGAACTTTTCGCCATCGACAACAACCTCGTGTGGGTTATTGCGCACGATCTCCAGGATGGAAAAGCCCAGCTTCTCGCGGGTGTGTTGATCGGCGCGGTCCCAGACTTTACGGGCAGCTGCCGAGGACGCGTAGGCCTCCATGCCCATCCCCTGTGACTGGATACCTTGGCCTGGGAAGCCGTAGAAAGTTGTCTTCTCGCGCATCACGGCGGTGGCCGTCACCGCGAGCTGACCATCAGCGGTCACCGTTACGGTGCGGACCTCCCCGCGGCCCGCGCGGTTGTCGATACCAGTGCGCTCGACATCGATCTCGACCTCTTGACCAGGCAGGATCATCGCGAGCATCGTGGCGGTGTACTCGACTACCTCTCCCCCGGCTTGTGCGGCCATGAGCTGACCAATCGCCGAAGTCCACATCCCGTGCACGATCACGCCGCCATCGAGGCCGGCAAGCCGCGCCGCGTTGTCAGAAACGTGAATCGGGTTGCGGTCACCAGACACCACTGCAAACGGCACCATTGATTCCGGCGTGATAACCCGCGCATAACCGCGATGCGAACGAGGGGTATCCACCACGCTCGGCAGCGCCGAGGTGTTCGTGCGTGCGGTGGTCTTACCAGCACGACCGCGGATAGCAAAGCGCTCGGACAGTGTCGCCAAGTCTTCGCCGTCGGCGGTGATTTCGGCGCGCACGATGACAAGGCGGCCGAGATCCGTATCGGCTACCTCGTCGGTATGGGCTGTGATCGTCAAGGTGACGTCGTCGCTAGGCAAAGGTGCCAACATGGTCACGTGGTGCTCTAAATGAACCAACGAAAGCATGCCTTCAACGACCAGTGCTTCGGTCCCCGGGATCTTCGCATCCGCCACGGCTGCAAATACTGCAGGCCATGCCTTGCCGACGAGCACGTCCGGCGCTCCCCCACGCGCACCCGGCAGGTAGCCGGCGGTGACATTGTCGTAGTCGGCGCGATCAGCAGTGGTCAGTGGAACAGTCCAGGTAGCGATGCCATCAGTAACTGGCGCTAGTTCCCCACCAGCGGCAACGCGGGTGAGTTCGAGCATCGCCTGTTCAGCGTCTTCTTGCGTGACATATGGGCTCAGCGCTGGATCCACAGGAGCGGTAATGCGGATGGCCAGGTCAGTCTGGCCCACGTTGACCACAAGCTCCGCGGTGGTCTGGTCGATATCGACCAGCTGGTAGTCGGAATCGCCAAGGCGAGCGACAAGGTTGGTCTGTTCGCGTCCTACCCAGTTGATTCCCGGCGCGCGGAGGATGCGTTGGGAGGCGGTGGAGTCGTCGATAAGCGGCTCGGTGCTCACAGCCTCGATGCCCGCCTGCTCGAATCGTCCGAGTAGTTCCGCGACGGGTTCGTTGGCGCGCTCGATGCCGCTGACAGCGACGATGCCCGGGATGATGCAGACTTCGTCGGCATCGTATCGTTCGTCGTGAGCTTGCCACAGCGAGTCGCTGCGCCACGTGCGGCGGACGTCCTTGTCGATGACCGGCACAAATGGAACCGGCTTGCCCGGGCGTAGGCAGAGTCGAACAAACCAGTCGCGGTCGGCTGGGTGAAGGAGGTCGGTTGCCGCGGCTGGGTATGCGGTAACGAGCGCGTCGATAAGCGCGGCAGGGTCGTCGTCGAAGGTTGCGGCGATGACCGGAGCAAATTCGCCGTGGTCTTGGTCGATGAGGCGGGCTTCGGCGCGGGTGAGCATCTCGGCAAAGCGCGTGAACCACGTGATGTCCACCCACGGCGCGGCGAGTTCAGCGTAGCGACGCAGCCACGCCTCGTAGGTCATGGACTGAGTGTCGCCGAAATATGGCTTGCAGGTGTGGGAGATCGCTTCGATGATGTCGTCGCGACGCTTTTCGACGAGCTCCTGGTCCCCAGCAACCTCGTCCAGGATACGGCCGGCGCGCGCCCACGCATTGTCAATCTCGTAGAGGTCCGCGCCGAGCTGGGAACGACCGGATGCCATCCCGTCACGACCCTCACCCGCGCCGACCCAGCCTTCAATGCCCTTGGTTTCCACAAGGAGCCGCTTGACAGATTCGCTGGCGGTTGATTCCTTGGTCGCCATTGCTGCGGTACCCACGAGGATGCCGTCGACGGGCATCGCCGGCAGGTCGTGCTTCTTCGCCCACTCACCGGTGAGATACTGCGCGGCGATTTCCGGCGACCCGATGCCGCCACCCACGGCCAAAATGATGTTGTCGCGTTGACGAGCCTCCTCGTAGGTGGCAATGAGGAGTTCGTCCAAGTCCTCCCACGAGTGGTGCCCGCCTGCCTTGCCGCCTTCGACCTGCATGATAATCGGAGTATCCGGCAGGGCGTCGGCAAGCTTGAAGGCCTTGCGGATCTGGCTGATCGCACCCGGCTTGAACGCCACCCATGGGATACCTTCAGCGCGGAGAGATTCCACGAGCGCGACAGCTTCATCGTGCGGTGGGAAACCTGCGGAGACCACAACGCCATCAATCGGGGCGCCGTTGGCCCGGGCACGCGGGACTAATCGCTTGCCTTCGATCTGGCTGCGCCACTGTTGAGGGTTTAAGAACATTGAGTTGAACTGCGCGTTGACGCCTGGCTCGAGCATGTCGGCCAAGCGCTGCAGGTTTTCCTCAAGGATCTGGTCGGTGACTTGGCCGCCTCCGGCGAGTTCCGCCCAGTGGCCGGCATTAGCCGCTGCTGCCACAATCTCGGGGTCAACAGTGCTCGGAGTCATTCCCGCGAGCATGATCGGGCTGCGCCCCGTGACCTCGGTCAGGCGCGTCGACAAGCGGGTGCTCTCGCCACGCTTGACGACGACCGGCTGGTACTTTTCATACTTCCCAGGAGTCTGGGGGGCGAGGCCGACGTCGAAAAGCTGTGCTTGGCCTTCGTTATCGCAGATCGTCAGCACACCGATGCCGAGGCCAGCGACGTTGGCGCGAGTGAGCTTAGCCACGCCACCGGATGGTCCGATCTCCAGCACCCAGCGCACATTCTGGTCCGCGAGCTGGCGAGTTTCCGCAAGCCAATCGATACTTTCGGTCAAGACATGCTCCGCGAGGTCGCGCGCCAGATCGGCGTCGATGCCTACTTGCTCAGCCCACTCAACGACCTGTTCTACCGCCGGCTGCATCGCCGGGTGGTGGAATGCAGCCTGCACCGACAATGGATTGATAATCGGCGCAAACGGGAGGCCACCACGCTCCTTGTTTTCTACGGCCTTCCTGTCTTTGGCCGAAGCGCCCTCAAGCCGCGCCGCGACCATTTCCAGCTCTGCCGGAGCGCCGCATACGACAAAGGAATCGCGAGAATTGCGTAGCCCAATCACCGCGTTGGTGCCTGCTAGGGCCTGCACAACTTGTACCTCGGTAACCTTGGCCAGCGCCATCATCGGGCTGGAATCGTGGTCGCGGACCAAACCGGCCATCCGACCCGTACGAGTGATCGCTGCACCGATCAGCTGCGCAATGGCAAGCACAGTCGCTGGATCATTCTCCAACGCCGCGACACCAAGTACGCCTTGAGAATGCCCAATTGCCGCCACACGCTGGCTCACATCCAGCCCCTGTTGCTGCGCCGATTCCAAGACCGCAAGCTGCGCAATCAAGATGCCCGGCACGCTTACGGCTGCATCAAAGGCATCAAACGCTGGGCTTTCCGACGATTCCGCCCACGCAATCGGCTGGAACCCGTAGGGACGGTAAGGCGCGAGTGAGTTCTCTAGTGGGGCTAACTGCGCGGAGGCTTCGTCGACAATTGCGTTCAAGGCCGGTGCGACACCGGCCGCGAGAGTAGTCCGCAGCGTGCCCAGCCAGTCATACCCTTGGCCAGAGAACGACAGCGCGAAGCCCTCTTTCTGATCTCCATTCCCAAGCCGGCTAATCAAACGTTCTTGACCTGAGTAAATGCTCGTAATAGTCACAGTGTGAGGGCTCCTACTAACAGTGGATCGGGGACTTACGACGGTTGACTCCCCACACAATCATGAGGAAAGCGTCACCTTTTGCTCGTGAGGCAGAATTCTACTCTGTCGGACACCGTCCGGTCATTTCGCCACCCAAACTTGACGGTAAGTACACCTAACGCGGTGGTTAAAACCCGTCTAACGGCCACGCACACGCCGTGTGGGCGCCCCAGGCACCCTTGCCCGCACCGAGGGACTACGCCGCAGCGTCGACGATGACCGTGGCTACTCCGGCCCGACAACAAAGAACCCCGAGCACTGGGATAGTCACTGGGCCACTGACCATCTCTCCTCGTTGGACAAACTCGCGTTCTGGCTTGACGAAACTAGCTTCATGCCACCGAAGTCCCGGAAGCAAACCAGGCGTAAAAACCCGGTCGGCTTAGGCCGTAACTGCGGCACAAGCGATCAACGTCGAGATGTTCATAGAGCCGCTGCCGACCACCGGGGTTGACCATATCGCCAGGTCAATCCACAAATGGATTATCACCAAGTCCCGACCGAACCATCGCAGTTATTGATGTAACTGGACAAAAGGCAGTCTTCGATCGAGCCGAAATCCTGGACATGGCCGCCCCTATGGCCACTGGCGAGCGACGAGCTGCGCAACGGTATCTACCGCACCAGTCGCACGAAGGCGATGGGCAAGCGATACGTCGAAGCGAACCCGGACGCGGTGAGCAACCTCCTAGTCGTCGATATTGACCACCCAGATGCGCTTGTACGGGCTCTGTGGGACCGGGATGGGTGGAGACATCGCACGTGTCCACGCTAACCATTCCAAGGCCCAGGTGTGTCTGAGCGAGCATTGCGCAAATCCGTACCACCAGCCGAACGGATTTGCGCAATGCTCGTCCCGACTTGTACTCCACGAGCAAAAGGAGCAAGAAAAAGGCCCCCTACCTACTGGTAGGGGGCCTTTCGCTCGGTGGGCCTGGAGAGACTTGAACTCTCACGTCCGTAGACACTGGAACCTAAATCCAGCGCGTCTGCCAATTCCGCCACAAGCCCGCGCCCGAACTATTTTACCTACGAATCGCTCAGTACAAAATCGTGGGTATTGTTCAAACTTTCGATGGACTTGCTAGACTCATTTGTCGTGAGCGAGGTAACTGACAATCAAGGCGATTTACACAATCTTGAGGACGAGACGCACTCCCCTGGCTCCGCACCGCACAAGAGGAAGCGGATCAAGGTCAGGGCCTGGCACGTCATCCTCCTGGCAGTCGCTGTGGTGTGCACGATCCTTCTGGCCTGGTGGCAGTGGACTCGCTTCCAGTCCGGCACCGGCACCTTTCAGAATCTTGGCTATGCCCTACAGTGGCCATTGTTTGGTTTCTTTTTCGTCTATGCCTACCGCATGGGTATCAAGATGGAGAATGAGAAGATCGACGCAGAAAATGCCGTGGATGATTTGGACTACCTCTACCAAGCTGACCTTGCCAAATACGGTGATGCCACCGGCGACAACAGCGAACCGGAAATCACCGAGATCGACGAGGATTTCTTGCCGAGTCGCCCCGAACTAGATATCGACGAATTCAACGAACTTAACAAGCCTCGTCGCCAGCGCCCCCGAGATGTAGAAAGTGATTAGATGACTACCCCATCCTCCCCTTCAGCACCGAAGCAGATCCACCCCGAACGCAAACGTCGCGTAAAGCAGGCTTTGACCTTCTTCTCGATTACCGCGTGGATTACGGGCATCATGCTGCTGCTTCTCGTCGTACGCATGGTCATGCAGTACCTGTTGCATATGGACGTCTCGATGCTCGGCTGGGTCGCGATCGTCCACGGCTGGTGCTACCTGGCGTTCTTCATTGCGGCACTGAACTTGGGTCTCAAGGCGCGCTGGTCTATGCCACAGTGGATCGTCACCGTCATCGCCGGCGTGGTGCCACTTCTGTCCTTCTTTGTTGAGAAGTGGCGTCGCGACGAAGTCACCGAGAAGTTCCAGCTCAACGCCGCCTAAGCGCCTGCTGCCAGCTGCGCAATATGCGGAGCTAATCGACGAAGCGCCTGCCCCCGATGGGAGCGGGCGTTTTTCTCTTCCGGCGTTAGTTCGGCACTCGAGCGACCAGGTGCGTCCTCCGGCTCAAAAAGCGGGTCGTAACCGAAACCGTTTTCGCCACGAGGTTCGGGCAACACAGTACCCTCCCAGCGTCCCTCGGCGGTGAATGCTTCACCGGTTGGAGTCACCAGCGCACAACACGACACAAAAGCCGCCGCACGCTGCTTAATGTCAGACATCTGTGCCAGAAGCAGGTCGTTGTTTGCCTGATCGTCGCCGTGCCTGCCCGACCAACGCGCCGACAGCACTCCCGGCATCCCGTTCAATGCCTCGACGGCCAGCCCGGAATCGTCGGCAATGCACGCTAGCCCGGTCTCACGTACACCGGCGCGCGCTTTGATCAAGGCGTTCTCGGCAAAAGTAAGGCCGTCTTCTACAGGTTCGGGATAGGGAGCGATGTCTTTCAGCGAAAGAAGCTCGACCCCGCTTATCGACGATTCCTTGAGTACTGCCTCCAGCTCAAGGAGCTTCTTCGCGTTCCCCGAGGCCACGAGCAGTTTTACCATCCCAGTGCTGCCTTTTGCGCCTCGATGAGTTCAAAGCACCCTTTCTGGGCTACGTCGAGCATGTCATTGAGCTCGTCGCGCCCGAAGAGGCCATTCTCGCCAGTGCCCTGGATCTCAACAAAGTTGCCGGAGGCGTTCATAACCACGTTGAGGTCGACCTCTGCGCGAGAATCCTCTTCGTATGGCAGGTCGAGGCACACGTTGCCGTCGACGATACCAACGGAGATCGCTGCGACTGGATCCAACAGTGGCTCGCCTGGAACAACTCCACGATCCTTCAGAACTGCAATGGCGTCGGCAAGCGCAACGTACGCACCGGTTATCGACGCGGTGCGGGTACCGCCGTCTGCCTGCAGGACATCGCAATCGAGCTGGATGGTGTTCTCGCCAAGCTGCGACAGATCAACGGCGGCGCGCAGCGCTCGCCCTACAAGGCGGGAAATCTCGTGGGTGCGGCCCTTGACCTTACCGCGCATGGATTCGCGCGGCATGCGCTCATGAGTAGCTGATGGCAACATGGCGTATTCGGCGGTCAGCCAGCCTTCGCCGGAATCGCGCTTGAAGCGGGGCACGCCTTCTTCGACACTCGCGGTGCACATGACTCGTGTGTTGCCGAATTCGACGAGGACGCTGCCTGCGGGATTGTCGGTAAATCCACGTGTGATGCGGACGGCACGGAGTTGGTCAAGTTCGCGGCCATCGGCGCGCTGGAAAGATTCAGTCATGGTTCTCAGCGTACCTGCCGGGAGAACCTAAACGTCGAGCACCTGTCCTGGGTAGCCGACGATGATGTCGCCGTCGAATTCCTTCGCGGCAGCAGCGGCAGTCTCCTCCTTGTCGGCCCATGGCTGAATGTGGACGAGGACCAGGGTGTTGACTCCTGCTTCTCGGGCGACGCGGCCTGCTTCTCCGCCGGACATGTGCATATCTGGGGCCATGCCTTCGCTACTTGGGCCCCATGCTGCTTCGCACAGGAATACGTCTGCACCGCGTGCTGCGTCGACGAGCTCTTGAGTGTACGCGGTATCGCCGGAATAGGTCAGCACCTTTCCGGTGTTTGATTCTTCGACGCGCAGCGCGTAGGACTCTTGCGCCGGATGGAGAACCGGAAACGGCGTGATAGTCGCGGAGCCGAGGAGCTCCTTTTGATGTGGCACCCATGGACCGAAAGCTAGGGTGTCAGAGAAGTCGATGATATCGGACGGGCCGTTACCGCCCATGCGCCCGAAGTGTTCCGGCGCGTAGGTCGGTCCGAACATCAAGTTGCGGCTGCGCGCAGCCATTTCAGGGTGATACTGGCGCCAGATCAGCAACGAGATGAAGTCTGAGCAGTGGTCTGCGTGCAGATGACTGAATACGACGTGCGCGTCAGAAGGATTCTGTGCGCCTTCTAGTGCAGCGAGGGAGCCCGGCCCCAAATCCATCACGATGGAAGTGGAATCAGCGAGAGTGACCAAGTACGACGAACCTGGATTGCCCGGAGCCGCGAGGGAACCGGAACAGCCAAGAATTGTCAATTGCATAAGATCACTGCCCCATTACTTGTTCGACTAAAAAGATTTTGTCTCCAATTATTCCTTAACTTACAAACTTTCGTGTGGTTCTACGTGTTCCACGTGTGTGACCCGCGGGCCAAGGAAGCGGGCGGAGAGCTGTTCGAACACCTTCGGATCGCCCGTAGCCTCAAAGGTAAGGATCGGATTGTGGTCTTCATCGGCCAGCATGTCTGATTCCGTAAGAACGCGGAGCACGTCTTTGGCGGTTTCCTCGGCTGATGAGACGAGGGTGACGTCGTCGCCAATCGCAAGCTGGATCACGCCGGACAGCAGTGGATAGTGGGTGCAGCCGAGAACTAATGTATCTACCCCAGCTGCCTGGAGTGGTTCGACGTATCCTTGGGCGATCCCGAGAATCTGGCGCCCAGAGGTGATGCCGCGTTCGACGAATTCAACGAACACTGGGCACGCGGCGGCGGTGACTTCGATGCCCGGGTTTAAGGAGAATAGGTCCTGATAGGCACCGGAGTTGATGGTTCCCGAAGTGCCGATGACACCAACCTTGCCGTTACGGGTGGTGGTGATCGCACGCCGGACTGCGGGACGGATGACCTCGACTACGGGGATTTCATAGCGCTCGCGGGCATCATGCAAAAAAGCGGCCGTCGCCGTGTTGCAGGCGATGACCAGCATTTTGCAGCCACGCTCGACGAGGTCGTCGGCAATGCGCATGGCGTGGTTTCTTACTTCCGCAATGGACAACGGGCCATAAGGCCCGTTTGCGGTATCACCGATGTATGTAATGGACTCACCCGGTAGTTGGTCCATGATCGTACGGGCTACGGTGAGCCCGCCTACGCCGGAGTCAAAAACTCCAATGGGCGAATTGTTGTCGACGATGTTCGAACTGCGAAGTGTAGTCACCCAGCTGATATTACGCTGCGTGCTCCGGGTTCATGACATTCACGATCTTGGCCATTGCGGAACTGATCGCGCGAGTTTCCTCGGGAGTGAGGTTGTCAAACACCAAACGGCGGACTTCAGAGACGTGTCCCGGCGCTGCCTTGCGCACAACTTCCCAGCCTTCTGGGGTGAGCTCAGCCAAGGTAGAGCGGCCATCATTAGGATCCGGAACGCGCTTCACCAACCCCTTCTTCTCCAGACGGGTGATCACTCGCGACAGGTGGGACAGGGACATGTCGGCTGCCTGAGCAAGCTCGCTCATTCGTAGGGAGCCCTCTTCGGTTTCGGAGATTTGTGCCATTGCGTAGTAGTCAAAGTGACTAATACCAGCATCGCGCTTCAGCTGCGCGTCCAACTTAGAAGGCAATCCAACGTAGAAAGACCACACATTTTCCCACGTCTTGTTCTCTTCTTCGGTCAACCAGGTATTCATATTCTCGGTCATGGTCTTTATAATACGCAACAACCTAAGAAAAGAAACTCAGACACACTTAGGTTCACGGGAAACTATCCCCCGGCACCCCAACCTACCTGCACTTATGCATTTCCCCCCACCCCCTCAGATTTCGAATATCCAGCGAGATATTCTTAGTTACCCAGGTAACTGACAGGATTATGGGGGTGCATATACTTTAATGCGGAAAATTACTTAGATTTACCGCTGCAACTTCTTCGCGTCACGACGAGCACGCAGCGCAGGAGGGTCGTCGGAAGTAATAAATACACCTGCCCCGAAACCACCCAAAGCACCGAAAAGATGGGCCTGCCAACTCACCCCAGGCGTGCCCGGAAGCACTCCCCAGACGAAACCTGAGTAAATAAAGCCCAACCCAAGCCCCAAAAGGATTTGTCGGCCAGAGCGATTAAAAATACCGCGTATCAACAGGTACGCCAACCAGCCGTAGACAAGGCCCGAAGCCCCGATGTGGTTGGTGCCGACACCGCCAAAGAGCCACACGCCCACCCCGCCAACGATCATTGCGATCATCGTGACTTCCCAAAAGACCCGATGTCCAGAAAAGCCGATAATGAAGCAAAAGATCGCGCCCGGCACGGTATTTGAGATCAGATGCTCAAAGCTGCCGTGCAACAAGGGTGACGTAAAAATATGCAGCAGCCCGGAGGGATCCAGCGGATGAATTCCGTAACCGATTAGGCGGCCGTTATAAAAAATCAGGTTGACTAGGTGGACAGTCCAAATCACAACGACGTAGCCGGCCGCATAGAGCAGGCCGGTCTTGGCGCCGTAGCTCTTTGCATGCTGGGCGGGGTAACCGGTGTTGGGAACCGGGCTGCGCGAGGGCACGCCAGGCGTAGGCCCCTGCGGCTCGCGCGGCCCCTGAGGCATGTTGGGATTGTTGTATGAAGGTGGCAAGTAAGTCATCGTAGGATGAGTTTACTGTGCGATTTCCTGCCATGCTGTAATGCCAAAGTCCGCGCGGGCCGAGCGCACTGCATCGACGATTGCGAATTGCACAACGTCTGCCGCCGCCTGGCATAGCCTAGAAAGCAGATCAACATCCACGGCCGTGGTGTTTTCAGCCGTGGAAACGGAGAAAAGTGTGTCCCCATCCAGTGGGGAGTGCGCCGGACGCACCGACCGAGCCAGCCCGTCATGGCCTGTCATGGCCAGTCGTTGGAGCTGTGCCACCGGCAGAGGCGCATCCGTTGCGATAACACCTATCGTCGTGTTGAGCTTAGGCATCGGGCGCTCAAGCTTTTGAAAAGCCACAGCGTCCACCTTGCCTTCTCCCGGTGCGCCGAAGAATTCTCCCGTGCTTTCGTCGATGACATTGCCCACTGGGTTCGCTACTACCCCAGCAGCTACGGTGTATTCACCCACCACAACTGAAGCCTGGCCGTACCCACCGCGCAGCACCCCGGCGGTTGCCCCGCAGCCTGCACCGACGCTTCCCGACGACCGGTCGGGGTCGTCGTCAAGCGCTGCCTTTATGGCTGCTGCCCCATCGACCGGCTGTGGCCGATGATTGTGATCGCCCACGATGAGGTCGAAGATTACGGCCGCCGGGACAATCGGTACGCGGGGTCCTGGAGCCTCTTCGCCTAAGACGGGGAAACCGATGCCTCGCTCTTCGAGTGCGGACATCGCTCCGTCGGCTGCTGCAAGGCCAAACGCAGAGCCTCCGGCCAGCATGACTGCGTGGACCCGCTCGACAGTGTTATGTGGTGCCAATAGGTCGGTCTCACGAGTACCTGGGCCACCTCCACGAACGTCTACCGCGCACACCATGCCTCGCGGGTCGTGGGAGACAATAGCGGTCACTCCAGTATCCCCGAGGGAGGCGTGCCCGACGCGGAGGCCGGGGACGTCGATAAGCGCGCCTTGCATTATGCCCCCATGAGAGCTTCGAGCAGGCTCTCCTGGCAAAAGCCCATCCACTCGACAAGGTTCTTTCGGTCCATCTCTGCGCCCTCGCCGCCGTGTTCTTCCGCTGCAACATATAGGCGAAGGTCATTGAGCGCCGCGACGAACTGGTGAGCTTCAGCCTCGTCGAGGGTGACTTCGACGCCACCAGTCGGCCCAAGAACCGTGTTGATTAACTGCAGGTTTTCCAGCTTGGCTTTAATGATGTCGGTTTCGTGGAAACTGCGCAGCATGGCGCGGTCACCCTCGAATTCCTCGTCATCTTCGCGCTCAAAATCAGGCAGGAGCCGTGCGAGCGAAGGATCTTCAGGAGCGTCCTTGTGGCCGGTAGGCATGTCGATCATCTCAGCCAACGGGTCTTTGGGGGCGGATTGCGCTCGCTGGATGAGCGCCTCGGCAACTGTTGCAGTGAGGTCGCCTAAGACCTCACGTTCCATCGGATCAAAGATGGTGGTGAACTTCGGGGCTCTCATGAGTCCCTTTTTTCTGCGCCACGCCTCCATTAAAAGCCCTCTTTCTCGTATCAGTAATGTTCGAACCCGCCAGGGAGCGCTTAGCCCGCTTGCTGCATCGTGGCCCACAGGCCTGCGGTGTGTAACTTCTTTACGTCGCCTTCCACTTTGTCTTTCTCGCCAGTGGAGACAACAGCTTTACCCTCGGTGTGAACCTGCATCATGAGTTCTGTTGCGCGCTTGCGGTCATACCCCAGCACGGTCTGGAACACGTAGGTGACGTAACTCATCAGGTTGACGGGGTCGTCCCAAACGATGCACATCCACGGCAGGTTTTCTGCGGTGGCAACATCGACTTCTAGTTCCTCGTCGAGTTCAGGCGTTGCCATCGGGGAGCCCATGTGTGGTGATCCGTTCATGCCACCTAGAGTACTCATTTTGCTCTTTTCTGGGCACAAACCCTGCAAGTTGGATAGCCTACAATCACACCGCAAATCCTATTAGCAACAGTTTTCACTAGCTATATTGGGTCAACACAGGAAGCACAAGGAGAAACCATGTCATCGTTTCCTCGGACGCTTTCCGATGCGCTGGCACTGTTGCAACCCTTCGCCGCTGTCCTGGCAGTGGTGTATGCGCTCGTCACGACCTTCGTCACCGCCGAAACCACACCGCCTCCGCCACCCGCGACGCCCGATTCCGGCAGCACCCGCGCCGAAGGCTATGTTGCGCCCAGCTTTGATGAAGCAGAAGAGCTAGAAAAAATCCGGGCGGATTTCTTCACAGCGGTGCTTGATCTGCGCGCCAATGAGCCAGGCATTGGCCCGGTTCACCTCGATTTCAATTTGCAGCGGGTCGCCCAGGAGCACGCCGAAGGCAACGCCGTCACCAACGAAGAGGCACGCATCGATGCACCCGTGGCTATGGTGCAAAACAACAAACCTGCCTACCGCGCAAACGCCTACGTGCTTCTCGACGACTTCCTCCACTCCCCCGCACACACGCGTGTTCTACTTGACCCACGTCACGAAAACATCGGCATCGGCGTGGCTCAAGGGCATGATCGAGTGTGGGTCGTCGTCGCGTTTTCCCAGTGATGTCGCACAGCTCTGCGCTTTCCTGCGTTAAGCTTGAGGACTATGACTTCCGACAATTCCCCTTCCGCGACTCGCACGACGTCATTTCTTACCGACAAGTACGAATTAACAATGCTGCAGGCCGCACTTCGCGACGGCACCGCAAATCGCCAATGCACCTTCGAAGTGTTCTCCCGCAAACTGCCAAATGAACGACGTTACGGTGTAGTCGCGGGCACCGAACGTGTACTGCGCGCGGTTCGCGATTTCCGCTTTACAGAAGAGCAGCTGGCAACAATGGACTTCCTGGATGAACAAGCGTTGGATTACCTGCGCAATTACAAGTTCTCCGGCCAAATCGACGGTTACCGCGAGGGCGATCTGTACTTCCCTTATTCTCCGATCCTGACCGTGCGAGGCACTTTCGCAGAGTGCGTCATTTTAGAGACGGTCATTTTGTCGATTATGAACGCCGACTCCGCAGTCGCCTCCGCTGCCGCACGCATGGTCACTGCCGCAGACGGTCGCCCGATTATCGAGATGGGTTCGCGTCGCACCCACGAGTACGCGGCTGTGACCGCCGCACGCGCTGCCTACCTCGCCGGGTTCCAGGCAACATCCAACATGGAGGCTTCTTTCCGTTACGGAATCCCGGCTTCCGGCACGTCCGCTCACGCGTGGACCTTGCTGCACATCAACGAAGATGGCACCCCCAACGAGAAGGCAGCTTTCCAAGCACAGGTCGACTCCTTGGGGCCAAGCACCACCTTGTTGGTTGATACCTACGACATCACCCAGGGGGTCCAGACCGCCGTCGAGGTCGCTGGACCTGAACTCGGTGGTGTACGAATCGACTCCGGAGATTTAGGCGCGCTTACTCGCCGCGTGCGCAAACAGCTAGATGACCTCGGTGCCTACAACACTAAGATCGTAGTCTCCTCTGACCTTGACGAGTTCGCTATCGCTGGCCTGCGAGGCGACCCTGTCGACGTCTACGGCGTGGGTACCTCGGTAGTTACCGGCTCCGGTGCTCCGACAGCGGGAATGGTGTACAAGCTCGTTGAGGTTGACGGCCACCCAGTGTTCAAGCGCTCGCGCGGCAAGGCGATGACCGGCGGCACCAAGTGTGCGGTGCGCGCCTACCGCGAAACCGGCGTTGCGGTAGAAGAAATCGTCTACCCATTTGACGCTGAAGAACCTAAGGTCAACGGCCTCACCACCCGCAGTTTGGTCTATCCATTCGTCCGTGACGGCGAGCGCACCGACCAAGAGTTCACGCTTGATGAATCCCGCGATTACCTGGCTGCTCAAATCGAGACCCTACCGTGGGAAGGCCTCGCACTGTCCCGTGATGAACCGGCGATCAACACCCGCTTTACTGGCTTCCCAGAAACTGCGTACGAAAAGCCCCACCGCTAGAGTACGAAGCAACAGAAATTCACTCAGGAACAAAATTGTATGCTCGCGCATTACACGGGCATACAAAGGAGGTGAAACTAGATGCACGATGCACCACACCCAGACCTTTCTGATCACGCGGACGATCTAGCAGCGTCGGAGGTAGACACGTCGGTGCTGCCTCCGCTCGACTCCGTTCCCGACATGCGGGAGGGACTCTTGGAACATATGCTAAACGTAGCATTCGATCCTGCGACTCCCGAGCCGGAAGGCGACCTCATTCCCGAGGCTTCTGACGAATTCTTCGTCGAACCGCTTAGCGACGAAGAGTTGTTCCCCGATGATGCGACGGATTCTGACGATCTGAATGGATTTGATGATTTCGAGTCGACCGATTTCGGAGCGGACGAGCTTTCTGATGCACCCACCTCTGGGGCGGATGCGGACGAAACCGATCTTTTCGACGACTCGTCCGACGCATTTTAGAAAGGAGCAGCCTTCCCATGACACTCGAGCATTCGTTTGAATTAGAACTCATCGAGAAGGCCCAGGGTGGCGACCAAAAAGCATTCGCCACCCTGGTCGAGGATGCGTCCCGTCGCATGTGGGCTGTGGCCTACTCTGTGTGTGGAAATCAGCATGACGCCGAAGACGCGATGCAGGACGCGCTAACGGCGATCTGGAAGAACTTCGATTCTTTCGTTCCCCGGGCGCGTTTTTCCACTTGGGCTTACCGGATCGCCTCCAACGCTGCCCTGCAGGTCGTGCGGCGTCGTCGCGAGTACCCGGAAGAAGACACCGGCGTGGCCGAAGCATCGACTGATGTTGCCGTCGACTCGTCGGTAACTGCGACGATTGTTGTGCGCGAAGCGATGGAAACTCTCAGCGATGAGTTCCGCGAAGCCCTCGTACTCCGCGAATATGCGGGAATGAGTTATGCGGAAATCGCGGAGCACCAAGGTATCAACCTGCAAACCGTGAAAAGCCGCATCAATCGCGGTCGTACACGCCTGAAAGAGGCGTTAATTGCCCGCGGAGTTGAGCACGCCTAAGCCGACGTTGGGCTTAGGCTCCTTTTTCTATTTGATCAAGCCTTCTTCACGAAGGACTTGCTGTACCTGCCATTCATCGGAGGTCGGGGCATCAGCAATGATCAGGATTTCGTCGTCTGGATAGTACGCGGACCAGCCCTTCCCTTCGTCGAAATTGAAAATTTGCACCTCCGGCTTGCCCTCGGATGGCGCTTGCATCATCCACACGCTGCGTTTTTCTGCCTCGTCAACAGCAAATTCGTAATTCTTTTCCGCGGACTTTCCAAATGCCACTAGGCGATTCTCGTACAGGGCACGACCCGTCTCCGGGCGGTCGTCGACACGCACGACGCAATTCAGCATTGCTTCCGGCGCCCCGTCCACAGCCTTCACTCCTAGGGATCCGGGCTGCACCCAGCTGCAACGATTCAACCGATTTAGCAACGGCGCAGGTGCGATATCGGCGATTCCGGGGATCATGTTGGTCACGTGCCCTGGGTCATCGCTCTTCACCACTTCGCTGTTGCCACCGTCTGCCTCGCTGGGCGCCCCCGTGGTTTGTGTGCTCGCCGGCTCCCCAGTACTCGTCGTCGCATTCGGCCCAGCAACGTTGGTCGGTGTGTCCTCGCCACCTCCCAGCAATGCCGCCGCACCAATGCCCACGGCTGCTAGAGCCACTACCGACACTGCCGCGATGACTTTCGTTTTGTTCGAAGCCTTTTTGCTTGTCGACGACACCCCTGGCGCAAATGCCGCCTTCTGGGTCGCAGGCTTCACGTGCGTCTTTGGCGCGGGCGGTTTACCGTGGGTGTTGGTGACACCCAAGGTATTGGCGCGGAGAGCACCCCGGCAGACCACGGTTTTCGGGTCGTCGAGCGTCATCACGTAACCAACGTGGGCAAGCTCGTTTTGCATATGCGGAATGCGCGAAGACCCACCAGTCATGAAGATCGGAGTGGACTGAGCCGGCGCGCCAGCTTCCTGCAAGGCCGCGGCCATGAGTTCACGGGAGCGATCGCAAACGCCCTGGATCAAGTCGTTGAACTCGCTTCGGGTGATCAGGATGTGCTCTTCGCCCTCAGGGGTAGAAACCTCGATCGTTGCCGATGAGGTTTCTGACAGCATCTCTTTGGCGCGTCGGATGCTCATCTGCAAGTTATGCATCACGGTGGGGGTGGCGCTGTGCAAGCTGTCCGCCAGATCTGGGTCGTCGTGACCGATCTTGTCAACGACCCACTGATACATCAGGGAATCCACAGTGCGTCCACCCACTGAGTTGTCGCCGCGCGTCGCGATCACTTGGAAGTCGCCCTTGTCCTGCGCCCGAAGAACCGCAACATCCAAGGTGCCCCCGCCGAAGTCGAAAACACCCACGTTGCTGCCTGGCGCGATCTTCCCCTCCCGTGCGTAGTGCACCGCCGCCGCGCGAGGCTCGGATAGGCTACGCACGCGATGCTTCTCAATCCCCGCGTGCTCGACGCCTTTGATCAGCTGATTGATCGCGTACTGGTCCCACGCCTCCGGGTAAGTCAGCGTCACAGATTCCGGCATCGTTCCAGCGTGTAAGGCCTTGGCACAGTCTAAAATGTGAGTGAAAACGGCGCCGACGACAGAATCCGTAGGAAACCGAGTTCCACGGATATCGATGTGGTCGTGTCCGATGAGACGCTTTGGACTAGACACAAGCCCTGAAGGATCAGCCACCGCCAGAGACAACGCTTCATCGCCGACGACAAGTTCGCCATTGTTGTCATACACCGCCGAGGGCATCAGAGGACTTCGAGTGCCTAGCTGGACAACATCAATGTGCCCATCGGTTTCGCAGTGTGCGGCCGCGGTATTGCTGGTTCCGAAGTCCACCGCGAGATGCCAGGCAGTCATGGTTATTTATCCTCCAATTACGTTCAGTGCCTCCTGGTGTGCCACCACGAGACGCGTGCGAGCTTCTTCTTCAGCGGCTGATAGCGGTGCCATAGCCATCTGCTGGAGCTCGACGATTTTATTGTTCAATGCGTCGCGCACCTCGGATTCCGGAGCGTTTTCTGTGAGACCCGCCACACCTGCTGGAGAGGTTGCGGTGATGGCCTGGTGCAGCATCGGAACAAGGCGCGACATCGGCGAAGAACGATAAGTGCGTTGGAAAGAACGGTACAACAAAACTTGCTGCATTGCGGGTTGAGTGACAGTGACCGATTGCACCCAGCGTGCGTGATCGCGCTGGGCATGCGTGCCCGCCAATTCGTCCAGAATGTCAAGCACCCGGGCTGCACGCTGAAGCAGCGAGTAATAGGTCAAGTCACCGGTGAGCAAGTTGGTCAGATTCTGCAGGCCGCTGGCCTCTACCATCCAACGCATCAGGCCCACTGCTCCACTTTGCGCGGCAACATTACGTCCGATAAAGATGCCGTATTCGCCGACAGTGTCCAACAGCCAGTCTCGCTGTTGGGCATTCAAACCCGGACCAACACTGGATGGGTCCGGCAATTCGAGGACATCAAGCAACTCAGTACGGCTCAGCGGAGCGAGTGCTGCAAGCATGCGTGCGAAGTCCTCCGTGATTTGGCCGGTCAATGCCGATTCGGCGAGTAGGCCCGACAATGGCAAGACAGCAGACACCGCGCCACCGAGTTCGCGAACGATGCGCTGTGAATGTGAGGCCGCGTGTTCGATCGGATCGCGATCGCCAAAGGCACCCGCGCCAAACGAGTCCGCGCGCGACAAAACACCCACCAGCGTCAAAGGGGTCATTCCCAAAGTTGCGAGGAACTCACGTTCGTCGTCACGCGGGGTGGAATCCGAGAGGAAGACGACGGAATCGGCCCATGCGGATGCACGCGCAGTGTCTTTTTGGCCATCGACGAGCACGCGCCGGGTGCGCTGCTCGTTTTCCACGGTCAACGTCGCGGTACCTGGTGTATCGATGAGGCCAAGTTGGCGCAGCTCACGGTTGGGCAGGTACTGATGGATGTAATCGATTTCATCCAGTGGGCGGCCAAGACCGGTCAGCGGGCCATCAGCAAGTGAGATACGGCGCACCCCGCCATCGAGATCGTGGATCTCCGCGCGTGCTGGCGCCCCATCGGAGTAAATGGACACTGCCATTGTGCACTCCAGGGAACCAGTCGCGGCGATCTTGTGCTGCGTAAGTGCGTTGACCAGTGTCGATTTGCCTGACTTCAGGCGACCTGCAACGGCAACCTGCGGCGGGCGGTTAACGATCGTCCGAACAGTCTCTGCTTGGTTTACCATGTCGCCACCGCCCTGTTGCAACGCATCTGCAGCTTGCAAGAGCAAAGTGTTCAATGCGCCGACGACGTTGACGCGGCTCGAATTCATCATGCGTATACCTTTCGTGCGCTGACGCGCTCGGCGTGAGTGTTCAACTCGTCGCGCATTGCCTGGACGATGTCACGGTTCTTCGTCAGTCGAGCGACCTTTTGCTTGCGATCTTGCTCCGATGAGCGGGCGACATCGCGTGCCTCCTCGATTGCTGCTTGCAGTTGGCGGATCTGCTCACGCAAGTTCGCGCGGTGGCGCAGCATGATCTCAGTCCGCGCGGTTGTCATGAGCGTATCCATCATGCGAGTGGTCGATCCACGCACGGTCATCGTTGTGTCACGCAACCACGACAACAGGTGCTGCTTGCCATTGCGCATCGCACGATAGGCCAAGTTAACGCCAATCCAGGCGGCACCGGCCAAGGGAGCGATCGGGACAATCGCACTCAACACACCCGCTCCCACCACGCCGAGGGTCAGCAGCTGTGGATCGAAAAGGTCCTTGGACTTCTTCTCCACGTCACGCTCGGACACGGCCGGATTACCCACGGAACGCATGAGTTCCTGAGTGATTGCGTCAACCACCTCGGGGTTATTCGGGAACATCGCTGCAGCATGTCCACGAATTTCCTGGATCAACGCGCCGATAGTCTGCTCCATGATCTGACGGACGTCGACCTCCATCTGGGAGGTAAAGACCTGCGGCTTGCTGCGCAAAACACGCATGCCCTCCGAACTAATTCTGGTGGTCCAAGTCTGCCGCAGAGAATCCAGCTGGAGATCGAGCTGTTCTGTCATCTGGTTTCTCAGCACCGACATGTCGCGCTGGAACAGCTGCTCCCACTCGCTCGCCTGGTCACGAACCTTTTCCAGTTCTGCTCGCTCGTTCTCAAGCCTCTCCACAGCCTCGGACGTCTGGGTATGAATCAGCAGGTCGCGCTCGATGCTTTCTAAGAGCGTTGTCATGGTGGTGCCAATAGATTCCACAGCGCGCAGCACGCCCTGGGTCTCCACATCTTCCGAATGGCTCAAAATCAGGTGGCGCAGCTCGGTGATACCACTACGGCGCTCGATTTCTCCGCGTCGGAGGGGATCGTCGATGTCAGTGGCATCGAGTGCGCGCAAACTAGAGACACCCACGACAGGAACCTCGGCGCCAAGGTGCTCGCGAATCAACCGGGCATCATCGGCAACGATGTCGCGGAACCGTCGAATGTTCTTATCCGTCTTTGTCACCACCACGATCACGGCACCAGCAGATGCGGATCCCCGCTTGAGAATGTCGATCTCCGGGGCAGTAATGGGTGTCGAAGCGTCGCAGACCATCAACAGCACACCCGCACCCTTGGATTCGGCGATCGCGGCATCAATAGCGTACTTGTCCAAGCCACCAACACCGGGCGTGTCGACGACAGTCATTGTCCCCATATCGCGCGACGGAACAGTGATCTCGATAGCACTTGGAAGCTGATCGATCTCTTCCGTGTTGCCTGACTCGTAGATCCGTGTGACCTCATCTTGGGTGCCCCACTTATCCACCTCATCGCGGTCGATGACCACGTAGTCGTCGCCACGCAGCATCTTGTATACCGGCGTGGCGTCGGGGGCGAGTGTGTCGTCGAAACGCACGCGCATCGGCACCGAAGTTGAATTTACTGCGTCGGAAGGTAGCAGGTTGCGCTGGCCGGCAAGCGCCGAAACGAGGCTGGATTTGCCGCGCTTAATCTCGCCAATGACGACGACGCTACCTGTCTTGAACTGTGCCTTCACCAGACTTGTCGCATGGTTAGCTGCATCTTTGAGTCCGTACCGACTTGCGATGTCAGCTGCTCGCTCGACAGATTCCTGTGCAGTCCGACCTGCTGGGCGTGCGGGTGTATCTGCCAAGGGGTCCTCTCTTCCTCGTCGGTGGGCGGATTGAATCGATCATCGTCCACACGAAAGTTACATTGTCCAGCCACAATACGCATTCTGAGTTGGCTCTCTTAAGAACTCTACAACGGTCGGGAACATTTCAAAGCCCCCCGCATTTAATTGATGAAAGGACAAACGGAACAAAGTCCTTAATACTTCAACTCAAGGCTTCAATCACTCACGAAAGGGCTCCACCATGACCACACCAGAGAACAACCAGAACCCAGTTTCCAGCGACGAGAACGCAACCGCAGACAACACCCAGTTCGTAGACGGCACCAAGATGGGTGGCTTTGACACCGACGGCGACGGCGTTGACAACATCGAGCAGTTTGACACCGACGGCGACGGCTACGCAGAAACCGCAGTGGTAGACACCGACGGCGACGGCACTGCAGACGAGCTGCACATCGACACCGACGGCGACGGGGTGCACAACCAGATCTTCATCGACCGCGACGGTGACGGAAAGCTGGATACTGGCTACGTTGACGCAGACAACGACGGTGTCGCAGAGATGGAGCTGCGTGACTTCGACTCCGAGGGCAACCCAACTACCGTCGAGGTAGACACCGACGGCGACGGCGAGGGCGACACAGTAATCTACGACTTCGACGGCGACGGCCTAGTAGACGCAGTGGTAGTTGATACCGACGGCGACGGCATCGACGACTTCCGCCAGTACGACTTCGACGGCGACGGCGTCATCGACTCCACCAGCATCGACGGCGAGGGCACTGCAACCCCGAGCGCAGCGCAGCAGGAACTCATCGACCTTGCTATGGACAGCAACGCCGGAACTACCCCTGCCCCTGAGGATGTCGAGCTCGAAGAAGACACCACGGAGGCTCCGGAAGAAGCCCCAGCTGAGGATCCTGCAGAAGCCCCAGCAGACGCACCTGCTACCAACCCAATCGTGAACCCAGAGACCGGCGCAACCGAGGTCGAGCTGGATACCGATGGCGATGGCGTAATCGACACCGTCGCAGTTGATCTTGACGGTGACGGCCAGGCAGACGAGGTGTACATGGACACCACCGGTGACGGCATCATCGACACCGCAGCAATCGACCTCGACGGCGACGGAGTTGCAGATGAAGTCCGCGTTGACCTCGACGGCGACGGCATCGAAGACCAGGTACTGGTGGACCTTGACGGCGACGGCCAGACCGACGAAGCGCACGTCTTCACCGATGAGGATGACATCACCGACAAGGTTCACCTAGATCTCGATGGCGACGGCATGATCGATTCCATCGGCCTAGACACCGACGGTGACGGCTTCTACGACTCCTACGCGGACGAAGCCAACACCCAGGAGATCACCGATATGCCAGACAGCTCTGCAGGCTTCGATGCTGACTTCTCCGGTGCCGACGACTCTGCGACCGACCTCGCGTAAGCCCTCGGATAACTCTGTAAAGCTGGAGCAGATACACTTTCGAGTGTGAGTGACCAGCCCCTGACGCAGACAACAACTGACCTTCTCAGCGCCGCCGTGGAATCCCTCGGCGGCGCTGAGCGTCCTGGCCAGGTGGCCATGGCAAAAGCCGTAACCCAGGCGTTAGACAAGGAGCGTCACCTCGCTGTTCAAGCCGGAACCGGTACGGGCAAGTCTCTTGCCTACTTGGTTCCGGCTCTGCGCTATGCGCAAGCCAATGACACGACCGTGATCGTGTCCACCGCGACAATTGCCCTGCAACGACAACTTGTCGAACGCGACCTCCCCCGCCTCGCCGACGCACTAGAGCCAGTCATGGAACGCCGTCCCACCTTTGCTATCCAAAAGGGTCGTTCCAACTACGTGTGCTTGCATAAACTCTCCATCGATGAGGAAGCACCCGAATCGCTTTTCGACGACTCCGGCGCCACATCCTGGCTCGGCCAGCAAGTAGCCCGAGTGCACGAATGGGCCCAAGATACCGAGACCGGCGACCGCGACGACCTAGAACCCGGCGTACCCGACACAGTGTGGCGACAGGTGTCGGTAACATCTGCCGAATGTCTCGGTGCAACGCGCTGCCCCCACGGCGAGGAATGCTTTGCGGAGGTAGCCAAACGACGCACTAGGGATGTCGATGTTGTTGTTACCAACCACGCCTTGCTCGCCATTGATGCCCTTGCCGATATCAACGTCCTCCCTGAACACGATGTGGTCATCGTTGATGAGGCCCACGAGCTCGATGGCCGCATCACTTCGGTGGCAACTTCTGAGGTGTCAGCCCGCACCCTCTCGATGTCCGCTCGACGCGCCGGAAAGCTTGGAGCCACAACTGAGAAAGACAAGCTCCAGGACGTCATTGACGATTTCACTGCCGCCGTGGACTTAGAAGAACCCGGACGGTGGGAAAACATCTCCGATTCCGCGCGCGGTGGATTCGTCGCCGTGCGTGACGCTCTCTGGCGGACCCGCGATGCCATCGCACGAACCCCCGAAGGCGAGTCCACCAACGATCCGGAGCGCTTCGCTGAACGTGAGAATCTGAAGAATCACCTGCAAGAACAGCACGATGCCATCGTGCGCATCCTGGAGGTCTTCGACGAAGATGATCCCGCGGCTCACGACGACGTGGTCTGGCTGGAGCGTTCCGAAAGATACGGCGATACCGTGGCCGTGGCGCCGTTGTCTGTTGCAGGTCTCCTCCACGACCGACTTTTTGGTGAGCAAACCGTCGTGCTTACTTCAGCGACGTTGAATGTCGGTGGCAATTTCAACGCGATGGCGGCAAGCTGGGGTCTTCCGAAAGACTCGTGGGATTCACTCGACGCCGGAACACCATTCGACCCGCGTAAAGCAGGCATTCTTTACACCGCGAAGCACCTCCCTCCTCCTGGCCGCGACGGTCTTGCACAGGAGACACTTGATGAAATCGCCGGTCTCATTACCGTGGCTGGCGGTCGCACCCTTGGACTATTTTCGTCGCGCCGAGCAGCTCAACAGGCCGCAGAAGCGATGCGCACTCGCCTGCCTTTCGACATCCTTGTCCAAGGTGAGGATTCCACCGGGGCGCTCGTCGAGAAGTTCGCGGTTAGCGAGAACGTCTGCCTATTCGGCACTTTGACCTTGTGGCAGGGCGTGGATGTTCCAGGCCGTTCCCTGTCGCTGGTGATCATCGACAGAATTCCTTTTCCTCGCCCCGATGATCCCCTGTTGCAGGCACGCGCGCAGGCGGCCGATGCCGCGGGACGTTCGGGTTTCATGGATGTTTCGGCTACTCACGCGGCATTGCTCATGGCTCAGGGCGCGGGACGCCTCTTACGCAGCGTGGACGACCGAGGGGTAGTAGCAGTCTTGGACAATCGCCTGGTCACCAAGCGCTACGGTTCGTTTCTGCGACGCAGTCTGCCGGACTTTTGGGAGACTACTGACCCTGATGTCGTGCGTGGCGCTTTACGACGACTCGTCGCGCCACCTACTAGCGACTAGTTACAGCGCGGGTGCGGGTGCGTCTGGTGCGGGTGCTTCCTGCATCCAATCGGCCTCGCGCGCTACGACGTCGCCAAGCACTTCCCCTGGTTCGAGGATGAACTCCTTCGCGCCATACCTGTCACCAACGGAAACGATCGTGTGCGGGATTTCGGGGTTGTTTGGGGCGGTGAAGTCCTTGATCTGCTCGGCAACTTGCGGGATGAATACGCCGTCTTGCTGTACTCGGTGAGCCACGTTGATTCGACCGTAGTTGTACACCACGTTGCTGCCGTTGAAGGACTTCACTTGCTCCCATACCGCGAAGTAATCGTCGGCAAGCCCTTCATTGCCGCAGGCCTTTTCAAAATTCACGCTCGGGCCGTCAAGGTTCGAAAGGTTAATCGAGTTAAAGCAGAACTCTTGAGTGAGTTTTTCCACCAAGTCGAACAGTTCTTCAGCATCCTTATTCGCCCTGACACCGAATGATCCATTCAGCGTAACTCGGCTGTAGTCACCGACGAAGGTGTTTTTGTGCACGGTGAAGGAGGTGTCGGTGATGAGTTCACTGTCCAACAGCTCCTCTACCGCTGGATCAACGGGAGCATCCGACCAAAAGTGCTCAGCCTCGGTGCCTCCCTCTTCAATTTTCGGTTCCTCGGGAAGTCCTGCATGTGGGTCTTCGGAACCTGCTGTCTCCTCGGGAGCCGCGACCAATTGATCGTCGCCAGTTGCAGAGACTGCACCCTGTTGCGCAACCGGGGTTTCAGCCTTAGTGAAAAAGACCATCGCAGCAATCAACGCAAGCACCGCGAGGATGGCGATGAAGGGTACAAGGACGGGAATTGATCCTTGACGGTGTCGTTTTTCAGAGGTGTGAGCCACGGCGGTTCTCCTTTTCAATCCTGCAACCGGAAACACCAAGTGGTTTCCTGATTATGCAGTCAACAATAAACGGTGCGAGTGTTTTCGTCAGCGCTCTGGAAATGCGCTCTGCCGGTTAAATGCTCGCAGCCGGTGGAAAAGTTGCAGTTGTGATCGAATTCGGTGCGATCTCTGTGAATCCGGCGTCCCGTACCACTACTGATTGGGGGTGGTTGACCGCGTCGTCGAAAAGCTCTGGCGCGGCTTCAACAACGTTAAGGGGAAAGCCTTGTTCCGCCCATGGGACGATGATCGTGGCTGGCATCCGAGCGGCGTAGAGCATGCTGGCATGCCCCACCTGAGCAGCAGCTTTTCCTACGGTCATCGACAAAGCCCGGTTGACTGCGATGGTCGGCCAGGTTGGATTGATGTCGCTGTCCTCGTGAAGAGGCAGGTCTGTGCCTTGGATTTGCAGCTTGCGCACCTCGGTGGGAACCTCGCTAACTGCGGACGGGAGAAACGCACGAGCCTCTGCACTGCCCCACTGCGCTGTGATTCCTGGAGTCGATTGCACTGCACGCCAGGCCAGGTTGCGACCGCGGCGCGCGATCTTGCGGATTAAGTGGCCGTACCACTGCTCAAGGCGCGCGTGCCACTGCGAATCAGTCACCGCCTCGGGAGCTAAGCACACCGCAACCACAGACTGCGCCGCGGCAACAAGGAGGTCGTTTCGCCGGGGCGGATCAGTCTTTGGGATGTGCAATGCGATTTGCATCGCCTGCACGGTTGCCGGGTCAGAGGGATCTTCGGTTCGCTCACCTCGGTCCACTGCCACACTGCTGGCAAGAAATGCGTGCGCTTGGGCGATGTGCTCAGTGGACATTAGTTGTGCAGCGCGACCCGGTGGTATGTGCCGTCTTCCAGGTCAGAGAAGTCGATCTCGCTGCGTGGGATACCCAGGATGTGCAGAACGGAATCAAGGAATGGGTAGTTAACCGAAGTGTCCGCGATTTCCTTCAGAGCTGGCTTAGCGTTGAACGCAATTCCAAGACCCGCGGCGGAGAGCATGTCGATGTCATTTGCACCGTCGCCTACGGCCACAGTCTGATTCATCGTCAGCCCGGAATCAGCTGCAAACTCACCTAAGAATTCGGCCTTTGCCTTGCGATCGACGATCTTGCCGATGACATTGCCAGTCAGCTTGCCGTCAACAATCTCGAGGGTGTTGGCTTCGACGTAATCAAGCTCGAGTTCCTTTGCAAGGTCCTCCAACACCTGGATAAACCCGCCGGAGACAACCGCGGTGCGGTATCCCATCTTCTTCAGGGTGCGGATCGTAGTCCGGGCCCCCGGAGTGAGCACGATGTCGGCGGCGACTTCATCGATGACAGACGCGTCTAGTCCAGCAAGAGTTTTCACACGTTCGCGGAGGGATTCCTCAAAGTCGAGTTCACCACGCATCGCGCGCTCGGTTACCTCAGCCACTTCAGCTTCCTTGCCCGCGTGGGCAGCGAGCATTTCAATGACCTCGCCGGTGATCAGAGTCGAGTCACAGTCGAAGCAAACTAGGCGCTTTGAACGGCGCGCTAGGCCTGCGCCCTCGATAGCGAGATCTACGCCGAGACGTGGGGTCAGCTCTGCCAACGCCTTGCGGATTGTCGCCCCGTCACCAGGGGTGTAGTCCGGGATTGTCACATACAGTTCAAGACCGGTGACCGGGTAGTCAGAAATACCACGGATGCGGTCGATATTCGCGTTGAAGTTTGCCAGCGTGCGACCAACCTCGGAAACATCTTGGGCATTAACTGGATTTCCCAACATGACGACGACATGGGTGGAACGTGGACGGCCACTCGCAGCGACCTGCTCTCCCATCTCGATTGTGACCCGCTGTCCGTAACCTTTCAGGGTGTCGGTGAGGCCTTGCTTTAAGCGATCAAGCCCATCGGCTTCGATGCCAACGAATGCTGCGAGGTACATGCTGCCGCGAAAGTTTGCCTGCTCGACATCGAGAAGCTGAACGCCGTGCGCGCTGAGAACTCGGAATGTTGCAGCAGAGACACCCGGCCGATCCGGACCGGTCACAGAAATAACTGCGTGTGTGAGACCTGGTTGTAGGTCAACGACGTGGTTGGTCACGGCGTAGGTTCACATCCTTGTGGTGAAAGTAAGTGGGATTTGAAAACCCCCGGTTGCTTAACTGAGTTAAGCCCCGGGGGTTTCAAGTAGTCAGAATGACGCTGAACAGAAGCTCGCTCTAAAGGGAGCCTGTGAGAGCTTCTTTAGGTGTGTGCTTCCTTGCGCATGCGCTCCACCATGTGTGGGTAGTGCAGCTCGAAAGCTGGACGCTCGGAGCGGATACGTGGCAGCGAGGTGAAGTTGTGGCGTGGAGGAGGGCAAGAGGTTGCCCACTCAAGGGAGTTGCCATAACCCCATGGGTCGTCGACAGTGACAACTTCGCCGTAACGCCAAGACTTGAAGATGTTCCAGACCAGTGGGATAACCGATGCGCCGAGGATGAAGGTACCAACGGTGGAGATCTGGTTAAGCAGGGTGAAACCGTCGGAGTCGAGGTAGTCCGCGTAGCGACGTGGCATACCCATGTTGCCGACCCAGTGCTGAACCAGGAAGGTGGTGTGGAAGCCGATGAAGGTCAACCAGAAGTGCCACTTTGCCAGCCCCTCGTCTGCCATACGGCCGGTCATCTTAGGGAACCAGAAGTAGACACCAGCGAAGGATGCGAACACCACGGTACCGAACAGGGTGTAGTGGAAGTGCGCGATCAGGAAGTAGGAGTCAGCGAGGTGGAAGTCCAGTGGTGGGGATGCCAGCATGATGCCGGTAAGACCACCGAAGAGGAACGTGGACATGAAGCCCATGGACCAGATCATCGGAGACTGCCAGGTGATGTGACCGTTCCACATGGTACCGACCCAGTTGAAGAACTTAACGCCGGTTGGAACCGCGATCAGGAAGGTCATGAACGAGAAGAACGGAAGCAGGACTGCACCGGTGACGTACATGTGGTGAGCCCACACAGCCATGGAGAGACCAGCAATCGCGAGGGTAGCGAAGATCAGACCGATGTAGCCGAAGATTGGCTTACGGGAGAAGACTGGGATGACCTCGGAGATGATGCCGAAGAATGGCAGTGCGAGAACGTAGACCTCAGGGTGTCCGAAGAACCAGAACAGGTGCTGCCACAGGATTGCGCCACCGTTTGCGGTGTCGAAGATGTGTCCGCCCAGCTTACGGTCGTACAGGACGCCAAGAGCAGCTGCGGTCAGCAGCGGGAAAATCATCAGCGCGATGATGGAGCCCGCGAGGATGGTCCAGGTGAAGACAGGAACGCGGAACATGGTCATGCCCGGCGCACGCATCGTGAGGACGGTGGTGAGCATGTTGATCGCAGATGCGATGGTACCGATACCGGTCATGCCTACGCCCATGATCCACAGGTCAGCGCCAACGCCTGGCGTGTGAACCTGGTCGGATAGTGGAACGTACATTGTCCAGCCGAAGTCAGCTGCGCCACCAGGGTGAGGAAGCCTGCGAGCATCGCTACAACGCCGACCTGGGTGATCCAGAAGCCGAATGCGTTGAGGCGTGGGAAGGACACGTCCGGTGCACCGATCTGCAGTGGCAAGACGTAGTTTGCAAAGCCCCACACAACTGGCGTACCGAAGGCCAGCAGCATGATGGTGCCGTGCATGGTGAACAGCTGGTTGAACTGCTCGTTGGAAAGGAACTGCAGACCCGGGGAGAAGAGCTCCGTACGGATCAGAAGTGCCATAAGTCCGCCGACAAAGAACCAGATGAAGGACAAGATGATGTACCAAACACCAAGCGTCTTGTGGTCCGTTGTAGCGAGAAGCTTGTAAAGCTTTGCACCCTTCCGGTCATGACCGGTGGGTTGTGGTCGTTCCGGCACGACGTAGTCGTCTAGCCGTGGTGCCACTGCTGTCATGCGATCCTCCTGACTATCGACGTTTACGCAGGCCTCTGCGTAAGCGTCATTTTTCATACCGCAATATCATAGATGATGGGTATAGGTTATTTCCAGCCACTTTGGGCCAGTAACAGAAATGAGTGTAGCCCGTTTCCCCGAATACTCCTATGTTTCTATCTTCAAGTCATCAGAATGCCCGAATGAAAAGGTTGCGAACAGGCACTTTGCTAGCTTCCCATGCAATGGTCCTTACATTGCAGCACACGGGAAAGTCCGACTCACCCCCTTATCTGGTTCAAACTTTCGATGGACAAGTTTTACGGGCGAACTGAGCCCTCCCCTAGCCCAATCCTCCCCCGCCCCAAGGGACCGACACGCCGAATTTACTCTGCCCACAAAAAGCAAAAACTGCCCCTCGCATCGGGGGGCAGTTCTGCAGCTTTGGTGAAATCTAGAAGTCCCAGTCGTCGTCAGTGGTGTCTTCGGCCTTACCGATGACATACGAGGAACCAGAGCCAGAGAAGAAGTCGTGGTTCTCGTCTGCGTTTGGAGATAGGGATGCCAGGATCGCCGGAGAGACACGAGTTTCGTCCGCTGGGAACAGCCCCTCGTAGCCCAAGTTGTTCAGCGCCTTGTTGGCGTTGTAACGCAAGAAGCGCTTCACATCTTCGGTCCAGCCCAGTGGGTCGTAGATATCTTCGGTGTACTGGGTCTCATTCTCGTACAGATCGTAGAGGAGGTCGAACGTGTACTCCTTGAGCTCTTCGCGGCGCTCCGGTGTTTCCTGAGCCACGCCGACCTGGTACTTGTAGCCGATGTAGTAGCCGTGCACCGCCTCGTCGCGGATGATGAGACGGATGATGTCGGCGGTATTGGTCAGCTTGGAATGAACGGACCAGTTCAATGGGAGGTAGAAACCAGAGTAGAAGAGGAATGACTCCAACAGCGTGGAGGCGACCTTCTTCTTTAACGGATCGTCACCCTTGTAGTAGCTCTGGATAATCTTCGCCTTGCGCTGAACCTCTTCGTTTTCTTCGGTCCAACGGAAAGCATCGTTGATCTGCGGAGTGGATGCCAACGTCATGTAAATATTCGAGTAGCTCTTCGCGTGAACCGACTCCATAAACGCGATGTTGGTGTAGACCGCCTCTTCGTGGAGGGTGCGGGCATCAGGGATCAGCGAGACTGCGCCAACAGTGCCCTGGATAGTGTCCAGCAGTGTCAGGTTAGCGAAGACGCGCATGGTCGCTAGCTGCTCGGCCTCGTTGAGCGTCTTCCAGCTTGGGATGTCATTGGACACTGGGATCTTCTCTGGCAACCAAAAGTTACCGGTGAGGCGATCCCATACCTCTAGATCCTTTTCATCTGGGATTTCGTTCCAGTTGATTGCTTTAATCGGTTGAGGATGGGATTCGAGGTAAGCATCGTATTCGTGAGCTTCAGACACCAGTCATCATTTCCTAGCTTGTTGGTTTCATAATGATAAATACCCATGTTACCGCAGTTACTATCTCAGTCCACCTGCCGAGTCACCCGCCGGTTAAGTCTGTCAAAGCTTGCTGATCTCCATAGTGAAAACTCCCTCAAATCCCACAGTTACACCCCCGAAACACACGTAATTTGTGTGGTTTTGGCCGTAAAATCGGAATGGTCGGTTACCCCCATAAAAGGCCATGCTTGGGTCGCCGTTGACAAATGATATTAAACTAATAGTTGCACCTTTCGGTTCCCCAACTACAAGGACAATACCGACTATGACCACTCCCAATGAGTCACCTGCAGCTCCCCTGCTGACGTCCGTACTCGATCAACTCGGTGGAGAAATCGTTGCTGGCACCTTGTCGGAGGGGCGCACCTTTACGTTGCAAGATATCTCCGCTCGCTTCGGGATTTCTCGCACTGTTGCGCGCGAGGCAATGCGCGCGCTCGAACAGCTTGGCCTCGTCGCTTCTTCGCGTCGGGTTGGCATCACGGTGCTTCCCGAGACTTCGTGGGCCGTGTTCGACCAGTCGGTGATCCGCTGGCGCCTTGCAGCCGAGGAGCAGCGCCCGCGCCAGCTGCGTTCACTCACCGAGTTGCGCGTCGCGATTGAACCGATCGCGGCCTACAACGCGGCCACTTTTGCCACGAAAGAGCAAAAGGCGAAGATCGCCCAGCTTGCCGACGAACTCATCGAGCTCGGTTCCAGCTCGCGTGGCGCAACCGACGAATTCTTGGAAGCGGACATGCAGTTCCACACCATGATCTTCTTGGCATCTGGCAACGAGATGATCATGGACCTCGCCCCCTCGTTGATGTACGCGCTAGAGGGGCGCACCCGCTATGGCCTACAGCCCGACGAGCCGGCCCAAGAAGCCCTTGCCAGCCACAAGGCTGTCGCCCAAGCGATCGTCGATGGGGATGCTCAAGCTGCCGAAAACGCCGCGCGCGACATCCTCAGCGAGGTGCGCACCGCACTCTACGAGAATTAGTCCTTCTCCGCTTGACGACGAAGCCCTGGCCACCACAATGGTTGCCAGGGCTTCGTCGTTAAGCACGTTTCTTAGAGCATGCAGGAGACGCAGCCTTCAACTTCCGTGCCCTCCAGCGCCATCTGGCGCAGGCGGATGTAGTAGAGGGACTTGATGCCCTTGGTCCATGCGTAAATCTGCGCACGGTTGATATCGCGGGTAGTCACGGTGTCCTTGAAGAACAGGGTCAGGGACAGGCCCTGGTCGACGTACTTGGTGGCAACCGCGTAAGTGTCGATGATCTTCTCAAAGCCGATCTCGTAGGCGTCGTCGAAGTACTCCAGGTTGTCGTTGTCCAGGTGCGGGGCCGGATAGTACACGCGACCGATCTTGCCTTCCTTGCGGATCTCGATCTTGGACGCGATCGGGTGGATCGACGAAGTGGAGTTGTTGATGTAGGAAATTGAGCCGGTTGGCGGAACGGCCTGCAGGTATCGGTTATAGATGCCGTCGCGCGCGACCTCTTCCTTCAGCTTCGCCCAGTCCTCTTCGGTTGGGATGTGAGCCGTGGAGTTAGCAAAGAGCTCCTTCACACGGTCGGTCTTCGGCTGGAAGTCCGCCGGGTTGTAGCGGTCGAAGAATTCGCCAGTTGCGTACTCGGATTTGTCAAAGTCCTTGAACTTCTGGCCGGTCTCTACGGCGATCTTGTGGGAAGCGCGAATGGATTCGTACATGATCGCTGCGAAATAGGCGTTGGTAAAGTCCAAGCCTTCTTCGGAGCCGTAATGGATGTGCTCGCGGCCGAGGTAGCCGTGCAGGTTCATCTGTCCCAAGCCAATTGCGTGGGAAGCGTCGTTACCCTCGCGGATCGATGGTACCGAGTCGATGGAGGTCTGATCAGCCACGGAGGTCAGACCACGGATCGCGGTCTCGACCGTGCGCGAGAAGTTATCAGAGTCCATGGTCATCGCGATGTTGAGAGAACCGAGGTTGCAGGAGATGTCTTCGCCGATGGTGTCGTAGGAGAGATCGTCGTTGAGCACTGACGGCGTGTTGACCTGGAGGATTTCAGAGCACAGGTTGGACATGTTGATGCGACCGGTCTTGACTGGGTTCGCCTTGTTCGCGGTGTCTTCGTACATGATGTACGGGTAGCCGGACTCGAACTGGATCTCGGCGATCGTCTGGAAGAACTGGCGTGCGTTGATCTTGGTCTTGCGGATGCGTGGGTCTTCGACCATCTCCTCGTACTTCTCGGTGACAGAGATGTCGGCGAATGGTACGCCGTAAACGCGTTCGACGTCATACGGAGAGAACAAGTACATATCGTCATTGCGCTTTGCCAAATCGAACGTGATATCTGGGATGACAACACCCAAAGAAAGGGTCTTGATGCGGATCTTCTCATCGGCATTCTCGCGCTTGGTGTCCAAGAAGCTCATGATGTCCGGGTGGTGTGCGTTCAAATACACAGCACCTGCGCCCTGACGGGCGCCAAGCTGGTTAGCGTAGGAGAAGGAGTCTTCCAGCAATTTCATTACCGGGATAACGCCGGAGGACTGGTTCTCGATGTGCTTGATCGGCGCACCAGACTCACGGATGTTCGACAGCAGGAGTGCCACGCCACCGCCACGTTTGGACAGCTGCAGGGAGGAGTTAATCGCTCGTCCGATGGACTCCATGTTGTCTTCGATGCGCAGCAGGAAGCAGGAAACCAGCTCGCCGCGCTGCGCCTTGCCCGCGTTGAGGAAGGTCGGGGTTGCCGGCTGGAAGCGGCCGGTCATGATTTCGTCGACAAGTGCGCCGACGAGCTCGGTATTGCCCTGCGCAAGGAACAACGCTGTCATGGACACGCGGTCCTCAAAGCGCTCAAGGTAACGCTTTCCGTCGAAGGTCTTCAGGGTGTACGAGGTGTAGTACTTGTAAGCGCCCAAGAACGACTTGAAGCGGAACTTGAATGCGTAGGCACGCTTGAAGGTTTCTTTGACAAACTCCCAGTCGTACTGCTCGATAACCTCTGGCTCGTAGTACTTGTTGTCAATCAGGTACTTGATCTTTTCTTCCAGGTCGTGGAAGTAGACAGTGTTCTGGTTAACGTGCTGCAGGAAGAACTGGTTTGCAGCCTCACGGTCTTTATCAAATTGGATCTGGCCGTTTTCGTCGTAAAGGTTCAGCAGCGCGTTCAGCGCGTGGTAATCCAGCTGGTCTTCCTTCTTTACTGGTTCAGCTACGTTCTTACCCAAAGTCTGAGAGGACACAGGTGCAGGCCTTTCTAATCTGATTGTTGAAAGTATTTTGAGAATTAAGTCTGGAGATCGATCTTATGCGGATTCGTGTGCGGAACTAGGCCCGCACACGATTGTCGTAACGGGCACGCAACTGGGCAAGGCGATCGGAAGCCGCTTGGCGCTGTTCCTCCTGCTTCCGCTGGACATCTACAAGCCCCGCGGTGTCCATCGGTTTCAGCCCCAAAGCCTCGGCGTTGTCAAGCAGTTCTGCGCGGACGTGTTCGACATCTTCATGAGTCCCCATGAGCTCGAAGCGGTACAGGTACGGGACCTTGCATTTGCGCGCGATTATGTCTCCGGAAAGGCAATAGTCGGTGCCAAAGTTGGAGTTCCCCGCTGCGATGACGCCACGAATTAGACCGCGGTTGTGTTCATCATTGAGAAAGCGGATGACCTGCTTTGGCACGGGTCGAGTGTTCTGGTGGCTCATGGACGCTCCCCCACCATACGTCGGGCAGATCAACACGTACGGTTCGTCGATCCGAATCGGCGCATCGTTGCGGTACAGCGGAATTCTTTTGCTGGGAAGCCCCAGCTTGTCGACGAACCGACGGGTGTTCTCCGTAACAGAGGAGAAATACACGACGAGCACGCGCGACTCACGTCCCTTCTGGATGTACTTTTCTAGCGGTGGATCTTGAAAGGTTCCCCGCACATGAGAAAGGCCGCCAGCTAACTAGTCGGGCGGCCAAGGAAAAGAAGTGAAACTTACTTGATCGCAAGTAGGTTTCGAGTATGTTTCGAGGAAGTGGTGTAGCTGCGAGTTATGCAGCCAGTGCAGCGAGACCACGGATGCGGTCAGGACGGAAACCGGACCAGTGGTCACCGTCTACCTCTACTACTGGTGCCTGCAGGTAGCCGAGTGCCAGAACGTAGTCGCGTGCTTCGTCGTCAAGGCTGATGTCAACAAGGTTGTAATCCAGGCCGGCTTTATCCAGTGCCTTCTTGGTTGCGTTGCACTGGACACAGGCTGGCTTGGTGTAAACGGTGATGGACATTTCTCAACCCTTCTTTTCTTCTTCTCGTCAGATTTCTCAATTGATCTGGTGTACTCGCGGCAACTACGGTTGTCGCCGACTTAATTCTTGCGTCTTCCACGCGCTCATTCCGGGATGTTTCGGAGTGTTGAGCGTCCTTCCGACTGACAAGAAACGACACTATACTTTGTGTCAGATTTCAGCAACAGACACAACATCTAGTAGTTACACGCGTGGAATTCCCAGGATGGATCTTCAGAATCACCTACATGTAGTTCGCCTTTCAACCATGGGCACAGCACCCAGAGTTACAACAGTGCGATTTCTTATAGCCTACTCAGCCTTGGCTTACTGGTTTATCATTATAGATCCCCAAATTGGGGGTAGTCATGCCTAAACATTTCCGACGCGCCGAAAAGAATACAGAAAGAAAACTACCCCGCGCCATTTCGTCGAGAAGCGAAACAGCGCGGGGTAGCTAGAAACCGAAGCTTTAGCCCTGGCGAGCCTTGAAGCGTGGCTCCTTCTTGTTGATGACGTAGACCTTGCCACGGCGACGCACAACCTGGGCGCCCGGCTTGTTCTTCAGCGACCGAAGCGACTTGCGAACCTTCATCGGGCGCTCCTTTCTTTTCAATGAGTTATTAATGGACGATTTGCACGGTACAAATCTCCGCAACAACAGGCCGTACAGAGCAAAACATACGAGCCAAGTCGTGACACGAGGGGTTACTTTACCCGAAACCCCTACAGGAACAAAACCTCCCTAGGTCTACTGCTTCGAGTAACGGCCACGGAGATCCTCGCTGACCTGTTCCAGGCTGCGCCCCATCGTCTCCGGAACCCACACGCGAACGAATCCCAATGCCACCACGCCGAGCGCGGCGAACATGACAAAGGTGTTGGTAGCACCGAGCGATTCCACAAGCGGCAAGAAGAATTGTGCCACGGCCCAGTTGGCCATCCACAGGGCCAGGCCGGCAAGCCCCATCCCCAGCCCGCGGATTCGCGTGGGAATGAGCTCGGAGATCAGCAGCCACGTCGTCGGCGAAACGGCCGCCTGCTGGAAGGCGATAAACACAGCCATTAGCCCTAACGACACGAATGCAAGCGCTGGGTTTCCGTGAGCGGCACCATAGACCGGCGCCAAGACCAACAGGGAAATGACATTGCCCGTCAAACCGATGGTCAACAGGTTCTTGCGCCCAATTCGGTCGATCACCTGCAGCCCAACCCAACAAGCAACGACGCTGACAAGGCCGATCACGATCGAGGTGTACACAGAATTTTCGGTTGAAAGACCAACTTGGTTCATCATGGTCGGAGCAAAATACACAATGGCATTAACACCTGTGATCTGCTGTGTCACGCCGAGCGCCGCCGCCACGACCACGGTAATCCGCAGCCACCGCTGCGAGAGCAGGGCACGCCACTGCCCTTGCTGGGCTTGGCGTTCCGCGGTGTCGGTGGCAGTGATCGCTGTAAGCTCGTTAAGTTCCATCCCGGAGCGTTGCGCCGTGGCGCGAGCTTGGTCGATCCGACCTCGGCGCGCCAACCATACCGGCGTGTCCGACAAGAACATCATGCTGAACATCAGGATCGCGCCCGGAACCGCGGCCAGCCCCAACATGAGGTGCCAGTTGCCGGTCGGAGCCAGCAACGAATTAACAAGATAGGCCAACAGCTGGCCGACGACGATCATCAAGGTATTAAGGGAGACCAACTTGCCGCGCACCTTTGCCGGGACCATCTCGGAGATGTACATCGGCGACACAATGCTGACCGCGCCCACCGCCACGCCGAGGAATGTGCGGGCTGCCGCGAGCATGTGCACCGAACCAGCGAGCGCACACCAGATCGAACCGACGACAAAGATGAATCCACCAACTATCAGGGTGGCCTTGCGCCCGATCCGATCCGCCACCGCGGAGCCTGTCAACGCACCTACCGCCGCACCGACCAGCAGCATTGAGGTGACAAAACCTTCCTCGGCTGCAGTCATCCCAAATTCGGGACTGATGAACAATAGGGCGCCACTCATCACACCGGTGTCGTAGCCAAACAGCAATCCGCCAAACGCAGCGATCGCGGCAACCATGCGCACGTACGTCGACTGTGACCGCTGATTCTCTTGGGAAGGGGGCCCAGCGGGGGTGATTGATGAAGATGTCATGGGCACCATCTTTCCCCCTTATTACGATGAAAGTCATGTCCCATAACCTCGACCGCACCCAAGAACTGATCATAAAATCCCTGGATACCCGCCCCTTGATCGATCCAGAAGAAGAAGTAAACAAACGTGTGACTTTTCTCGCGGATTACCTAGCGGCAACGGGCACCAAAGGCTACGTGCTCGGGATCTCTGGCGGACAAGATTCCACCTTGGGTGGAAAACTTGCCCAGCTTGCAGTGGAAAAGCGACGCTCCCAAGGTGCAGACGCAGTCTTTTACGCTGTCCGGCTCCCCCATGGCGTGCAGTTTGACGAGGACGACGCCCAAGCAGCCCTGGACTTTATCAAGCCTGACAAGCGCGTTACCGTCAACATCGAGCCAGCCACCACCGCAATGGACTCAGCCGTAGCAGCAGCGTTGGGCACCGATGAACTCAACGACTTTAACAAGGGCAACATCAAGGCACGCCAGCGCATGATCGCTCAATACGCCATCGCCGGCGAATACGGACTACTAGTCCTAGGCACCGACCACGCGGCAGAGAACATCACTGGCTTCTTCACTAAGTTCGGCGACGGTGCCGCTGACATCATGCCGCTGGGAGGCCTCAACAAACGCCAAGGTGCCCAGCTACTTGCCTACCTCGACTGCCCACCCGAGCTCTACGCCAAGGTTCCCACCGCAGACCTGGAAGACGACCGTCCAGCGCTTCCCGACGAAGAGGCGCTCGGAGTAACCTACGAGCACATCGACGACTATCTCGAAGGCAAGGAGGTGCCCGTTGCGGCACGCGAGCGCCTAGAACACCTCTGGCGCATCGGCCAGCACAAGCGTCACCTTCCCGTCGAACCTACCGACCAGTGGTGGCGCGACTAGCCAAGCAGCGCTAACGTACGCTGCGCTGCCTGCACCAGCTCGCCGGCGTATCCACTGCCATGTGTCAACGTGTGCACGGCCAGCGGGTGCAGCTGGTGAATGGGAATCCGGGCGCGCCAATCGTCGCTAAGTTCGCCACGTGACTGGTAGCCTGCAACGATCTCCTCAAAGTATGGTGCCCCGAACAATGCCAGCATCGCGATGTCCGTGAGCGCGTGCCCACCGTGTGCCGCCGGGTCGATGAAGTGCGGGCCATCGGGGCCAAACAAGAGATTCCCAGCCCACAGATCGCCATGAATCCTCGACACGGGTGCAGACTGCCCCTCCGCAAGCAGCGCTTGGCACGCCTTATCGACGACCGCGTATCCGGCTTCATCGAGCGTCCCGCGGCGAAGCGCCTGAGATGCGAAAGGCAGCACCCGTTGGTGGACGTAGAAATCGGCCCAGTTGGTCGTCGGCACGCAATCTTGCTGCACTCGGCCGATGAAGTTGGGCCCCTCCCACCCTGCTGGGGGCGCTCCGAACGCCGTTGCACCGGTGGCATGGACTTGTGCCAGCTCTACGCCGGCACGAAAAGCCGCCTCGGGAGTGGGGCGGGCGGACGGGATACGTGGGATCGTCAGCGTGTTGGCATCGTCGTCGACTGCGAAGACTTCGACCACGCACTCGGAGCCTTCGCGCAGCCAGGCTAAGCCAGCTGCCTCCGCTGCGGCCGCGTGTGGGCTAGTGCCAGTTTTTGTAAACGTCGAAGCTGCCATGTGGCCAGGATACGTGCGGGATTGGACGAAGACATGAAAAAGACCCCGAGCTGGTGCCGTGTTACCTGGCCCAATTCGAGGTCTTCGCGGGGTGGAGCATAGGGGATTTGAACCCCTGACCCCCACAATGCCATTGTGGTGCGCTACCAACTGCGCCAATGCCCCAAGTCTTGGAAGTATGAAATTGATCGAGTGGAGCATAGGGGATTTGAACCCCTGACCCCCACAATGCCATTGTGGTGCGCTACCAACTGCGCCAATGCCCCGCGTCAACTTGTGTGCCTACCTATGGCCACTTGTTTTGCGACTTTGAACACTATACCCCGCCGGCGAAACGCCCTCCAAATCGCGAAAATCCCCTGACACGAAACGCTGAGGCATCCGTGTCAGGGGATTGACCAGTTGTTTTACGGCAGTGCAGTCTCGTTAACCCAGTTCTGCATCTTCTCGCCTTCAAGATCCTCACCATCGACGAGAACACGTGGGGAGGAAACCGAACCGGTCTCCCTATCCAAGAAGTCGTAGTTGACCTGGCCAACGGACTTGGCTTCTTCGAGGTAATCGCCGTTGATGATAGCGTCGACAGTCTTGCTTTCGACGCCGAAGTTCTTAGCAAGGTCAGCGAACTCCTCATTGGACCACTTGTTGTAGACCTCTGCCTGCTGCGCCATCATGGTGTCGCGGAAGTTCCAGTAAGCCTCCGCGTCGCCGGAATCAGCGATCGCGAGCGCCGCAGCCAGAATCTTGGTCGAGTTACCCTCGGAGCCGCGGTCCAGGAAGTTCAGGGGGCGGATCTCGGCCTGCAACTTTCCTTCCTGGATCTTCTCAAGCATGTCCGCGTCGGTTGCTTGAGAGAGTTCAGCACAATAAACACAGGAGAAGTCTTCGAAAACCGAACCGGAAGGCAAATCCTCCGCACCATCTTCTGCGATGAGGTGGATGGTGCCCTCTTCCTTGTTGTATTCCATCGCAACGCCCTCGACGGGCGTCATGTTCTCGGCTAGCGCTTCCGCTTTCTCACTCCGGCTGTTGTAGACGAAGATGCCGATAACCACTGCCGCGATTACAACGACAGCAACGATTGCCCAAATAAAGCCAGCGCTGCTGCTCTGATTCGGGTTTTGAACCTTCTTGCTCATTTATATTTCACCTTGCGCAATTCGAGGAGTAGATACGTTAATTATAGGTTTAAGGGTAAATCGCCCACCGCTTGAAGGGGCGATAGATCATGAACGCCGTCATCACCACGTACACCGCGTCACGCAGTAGCGTTAAGAGGTAATCCATACCGCCTTCGGATTGCGCTGGGTTGAAGCAACCACAGTCGATCACGAGTCCGCGCGACCACGCTTGGCTGATTCCGATCATAAATAGCGCCAGCACGACTAGTGACACGATCCCTGCTGGGCGAATCCACAAACCTGCCAGCAACAAGAGACCACCGGCGATTTCGAGTGGCCCGATGAGCTGGGCCAGGATGTTCGACCAATACGGGGTGAAAATCTCATAGGCTTCGATCGTCTGGGTCATCACCATGTGGTTGCCCAGCTTGGTCGCGCCTGCATAAACCCACGCACCACCGAGGATAAACCGGCACAGCGCCGCGATAATGTCGAGGATTCGATCCTTCTTGGTCTCCGGATTCGTCTCCGGTTTCTCATCCAAGAAGACTTCAGATCCAGCGTTCTGGCTACTGTTACTTTCCATCGTGGTCACCCAGAAAACTCTAGCCGACGTCTCGTAATCGCAACATTCCACACGCTGTGAACTCCCTGGAAGGTTACATGTCAACTATTGTGTTCTTCCAGGGAGCCCCTGTTTCGGCCCGAATGGCAGGCGTATCTTACTGACCCAAAACTGCGGAAACTACCTCTTGAGCTTCCTTCTGGACCTGCGCCAGGTGCTCCTCGCCCTTGAAGGATTCCGCGTAGATCTTGTACTTGTCCTCAGTGCCAGAAGGACGCGCCGCAAACCATGCGCTCTCGGTGGTAACCTTCAGGCCACCGATCGGTGCATCGTTGCCCGGCGCGTTCGTCAGCTTGGCGACGATCGGCTCTCCAGCAAGCTCAGTCGCGGTCACATCATCAGGCGAGAGAGCCTTGAGCTTTGCCTTCTGCTCACGGTTCGCCGCCGCATCGGTACGAGCGTAGGACGGCGCGCCGAATTCCTGCGCCAGTTCCGCGTAACGCTGAGATGGAGTCTTGCCGGTCTTCGCGGTGATCTCTGCCGCGAGCAAATCAAGAATAAGACCGTCCTTGTCGGTCGACCAGACGGTGCCGTCAAGTCGAAGGAAGGACGCGCCTGCGGACTCCTCGCCACCGAATCCCACGGAGCCATCGATCAAGCCAGGGACGAACCACTTGAACCCAACTGGCACCTCGACGAGCTTCTTACCCAGCGATGCGACCACGTTGTCAATCATGGAAGAAGACACCAGGGTCTTGCCCACCGCTGTGCCCTCGCCCCAACCTGGGCGGTTAGCAAAGAGGTACTCGATTGCTACTGCCAGGTAGTGGTTCGGGTTCATCAGACCGTGATCCGGGGTGACGATTCCGTGGCGGTCAGCATCCGCGTCGTTGCCAGTTGCAATGTCGTACTTGTCGCGGTTGTGGATCAGGGACGCCATCGCGTTCGGGCTGGAGCAGTCCATGCGGATCTTGCCGTCGGTATCAAGAGTCATGAAGCGCCAGGTGGCGTCGACAAGCGGGTTAACCACGGTGAGGTTCAACTTGTGTGCCTCCGCGATTGCGCCCCAGTAGTCCACGGATGCGCCGCCCATTGGGTCTGCGCCGATGGAGAGGCCGGATTCGCGGATTGCTGCGATATCGACAACGTTGGGCAGATCGGCCACGTAGTTGTCCATGAAGTTGTGCTTGGTCGCACGGTCATCCAGTACGCCGGTCACCGGGGTGCGCTGAACGCCGTCCAGGCCCTTCTGCAGATACTCGTTTGCGCGTGCTGCGATCCAATCGGTGGCGTCGGTATCCGCAGGGCCACCTGATGGCGGGTTGTACTTGAACCCGCCATCGCGTGGCGGGTTGTGGGACGGGGTGATCACGATGCCGTCGGCACGCTTTGGATCGGTGCCGGTTACTCCCCCATCCAGCTTCGCATTATGAGCCAGGATCGCGTGCGAGACCGCTGGGGTTGGGGTGTAGCGACCGCGGTCGTCGACAAGCACTGCGATGTCATTAGCAAAGAGAACCTCGAGCGCGGAGACCATTGCAGGCTCGGAAAGCGCGTGCGGATCGCGACCCACGTAAACAGGGCCACCGATGTTGTTGTCACGGCGGTAATCGACGATTGCCTGGGTGGTTGCCCAAATGTGCTGCTCATTGAATGCGTTGTCTAGCGAGGATCCACGGTGGCCGGAGGTACCAAACGCCACTTGTTGGTCAGGGTTGTTCGGATCGATGTCACGGGTGTAGTAAGCGGTAACCAATTCGGCGATATCGATGAGATCTTCCGGTTGTGCAATTTGACCTGCGCGTTCGTGTGCCATGACTCTGCTCCTTGGGCAATGATGGGGATCTGTGGTTCCAGATGGTTGGGTCACAAAAAGTGCTCTCTTCCCATTTTGGTCGCTTTTCCTACTTTTATCCACGGAAGCGGGTGATCCGCGCGCAGCTCACCCCAGATCACTCCCCCGATTCGCTATTGAGATCCGAGTGATACGTCGCCCCACCCTCATGAGGGGGTGCCATTAGTGCCACCAGTCGACATTAATTGTTGATGTGGCCTACGGCACACTACGTTTTTTCACATGGTTGAGTCATTAAATAGCGTCTTGGGTGCCATGTCCTCCTTCGTGTGGGGACCGTGGCTTTTGATCCCACTTCTTTTGGGCACCGGTCTGTTCCTCACTTTCCGCCTGTCCGGCATCCAGTTCCGCACGCTGGGCCGCGCCATGCGCCACGCGTTTGTAGACAACGATCGCGAATCCGGCGAAGGCGATATCTCCAACTACCAGGCACTAACTACCGCACTCGCCGCCACCGTTGGTACCGGTAACATCGTCGGCGTTGCCACCGCAATCAGCATCGGTGGCCCAGGCGCACTGTTTTGGGTCTGGTTCACCGGCCTAGTCGGCATGGCCTCTAAGTACACCGAGGCGTATCTTGGTGTGCGCTTCCGCACCACCGATGCCAACGGCGAACAGGCTGGCGGCCCGCAGGAGTACCTGCGTCGCGGCATTCCTGGCCCAACCGGCCAGATCCTCGCTTTTTCCTTCACCGTCTTCGCCGTCATCGCCTCGTTTGGCATCGGCAACTTGACTCAGGGCAACTCCGTGGCAGCGGGCATGGAAGACACGTTCGGCGTCGATCCATGGATCTCCGGCATTATCATGTTCGTCGCTGTCGGCGCGACCTTGCTCGGTGGAATCCAGGCGATCGGTAAAATCACCGCTGCGTTCGTACCACTGATGATCTTCGTTTACGTCACCGGTGGCCTCATCGCGCTGGCCCTGATGGCAGGAGAAATCCCGGCCGCCCTGGGACTCATCTTCACCGACGCATTCACTGGAACCTCCGCTGCTGGAGGCTTCGTCGGAGCCGCCATCATGACCGTTGTTCGCTACGGTGTCGCCCGCGGTATCTTCTCCAACGAATCCGGCATGGGTTCCGCTGCGATCGCTGCAGCCGCTGCGAAGACTTCCCACCCCACCCGCCAGGCGTTGGTCTCCATGACCCAGACCTTCATCGACACCATGATCGTCGTCTCCATCACCGGCCTAGTCATCGTCACCTCCGGCGTCTGGGATCAGGGCGCCGACCACGCTGCAACGATGACCGCGGCAGGCTTCTCTTCCGTCCTCGGCGAGCAATGGGGCGGAACCATCGTCTCCGTCTCGCTGATCTTCTTCGCGTTTTCCACCATCATCGGCTGGTCATACTACGGCGAGCGTTCCATCATCTCCCTGCTGGGTCAGTGGGCATCCCTGCCGTACCGCCTGTTCTTCACCATGGTCGTTTTCATCGGCGCAACCACCGAGCTCGAGCTCGCTTGGACCTTCTCCGACTTGGCAAACGGCCTCATGGCACTGCCAAACCTCATCGGTCTCCTGATCCTTTCTGGATTGGTCGCCCGCGAAACCCGCGAGTACCTCAAGTTCGACCCGAAGCTCAACCGCTCCCCTGAAGAGGTCCGCGCGTTCGTCGAAAAGCAGCAGATGGACTGGAAGTAAGATCATGTAAGTGATCAACGCCCAAGCAAAAGAAGGCCTGCTCGTAGGTGCCGGCGCCGCTCTCGGCGCCTTGGCACGCTACGGGCTTTCTTTATTCTCCGCCCCGCTTATCGACGACCTCTGGGCCACGCTCACCATCAACATCCTCGGCTGCTTCGCCATGGGGCTGCTGCGCCCCGGCGCTTTTTGGGGCACCGGAGTCCTCGGCGGCTTTACAACTTTCTCCGCCATGGCGCTCGTCGCCTCCCAATCAAGCGCACCGAGCGCCGCGAGCATCGTGATATTGACGTTTGTTGCCTGCACAGGCGCATTTTTGCTTGGCGACGAAGCCTACCGCCGAGGCAGGACCCTATGACCGCGGTGCTGGCCGTTGTCACGGTGGTCGCCGGCGGGTTCCTCGGAGGTTTAGGACGCTGGGCGTTGGCGAAGATCCCCGGTGAGTTCGTCGGAACCTGGACAGCAAACATGGTGGCCTGCGTAATCCTCGGTGTGGCAATCACCGGGCCCGGAATAGTCCCACTGGCGCTGGGGACAGGTTGCGCAGGCGCGCTGTCCACGTGGTCAACGCTTGCCAAGCAGTTCGGTGAATTGGTTCTTGCCCGTCGATGGACAATGCTTGCCACCTACTTTGTTGCGACGATGGCCGTCGGCATGGTTGCGGCATGGCGTGGGACGATTTGGGGCGCACGAATTTGGGGCTACCTGTAGTTGAATTAGTCAGCAATCGCGTCCAGTGGCGGAGTTTTGGCTGCGCGACGCGCCGGCCACAGCGCCGCGAGTACTCCGATTGCCACCGAACCAATCAGCATTATGACCAATAGGGTCCATGGAATCGTGATGGTTTCAAGGCCAGAATCGCCTAGGACGGTGAGGAAGGCCCACCCCAAGCCGAGCCCGATTGCCATGCCGATGACGGTACCGAATACCGCGATCTGGACGGATTCAAGGATAATCATCGTCTGGATCTGCCTGCGCTGAGTTCCTACTGCCCGTAGCATGCCGATTTCTTGGCGTCGCTCAATCACCGAAAGGGTCAGGGTGTTGACGATGCCTAGGATCGCGATGACGATTGCTAACGCTAGCAGCGCATACAGAATCGACAGCATTTGGTCGACCGCTACTGACGCCAAGCCGGACATTTCCTCGGTGCTGCGTACCTGCACCACGATGAAATCCTTCACCGCAGCCTCGAGGTTTGCGCGCAAAGTATCGTCGTCGACGCTGCCGTCATTGTTCACTCCGACCATCATGATCGACGACATTTGCGGCCGCACTAGTTCCTGAACTGCATCGTAGGACACCAGGTAGCTCGGAAATACCGGAGATTCGGTGAAGATGCCGCCAACGGTGAGCTGCAATGTTTCCGTGCTCACTGCGGGGGCGGAAAGCTCTACGGTGTCGCCCACGTTCCAGCCTTGGGCATCTGCCACTCCACGCGGAGCAATGATTGTGTTGCCTGTGAGGTCCGCCGTGCCTTCTTCGACTTCTAGGGCAATCAGTTGGCTCGGGTCCCCGCTCATCACGTCTGTGGTGCTGTGGGGTCCAGCTTGGTAGGCAAATTGTCCATTGACAGCCACTGGGGCCTGTGCGTAAAACACGACGTTGTCCACGCCACTGGTCCCGCGGATTGCTTCCGGCACGTCGTTGGGCACAGGGAACCCGCCGGAATCAGGGCCAGATAGAACATAATCGGCGCTGATGTCGTTTTCTACGAGACTGGAGATCGAGGCTTTTGTCGTCGCGCCGAACATGCCGATCGCGGTGACCAAAGCGATGCCCAATGTCAACGCGAAAGCTGTGGCTGAAGTGCGCCGTGGATTGCGCTTGGAGTTGGTCGCAGCCAATCGGCCGACCGCGCGGAAAGGCAAACCGATTAGCGCACCAAACGTCGGCACCAGCGGCAGCGAGAGCGCAGGACCCGCGAGGAAAACGCCAATAACTACCGCGACAGTAGCCACACCAATGAGTGAAGCGCGGTTCCCAGTCGAACCGTCTTCCCAGAACATCGCCCCGGCGGTCAGTGCTACGCCGACTGCGATGAGCACGATGCCGAAGATGGTGCGCTTTTTCAACGGCTGCGGCGATGAAGATTCGGTCGATCGCATAGCCTCAACGGGCTCGACTTGGCCAGCACGGCGCGCAGGGGTCCAAGCCGAAATCACTGTGACAAGAGTGCCTACCACCATCGGCACAGCAACCGCGCTAGTGGATAATCCCAACCCGGAATCAGGCAGTGGGGTTCCGAAAGCGGCGAGCAGCATTTTGATGCCGGCCACAAGTCCCACACCAGCAGCCACGCCGAGCGCTGAGCCAATCAAGCCCACGATGATGGATTCCCCCACCACCGAACGCGTAATCTGGCCTTTCGCAGCACCCAGTGCACGCAACAGAGCAAATTCTTTGGATCGCTGCGCAACGATCATCGAGAATGTATTCGCGATCAAGAACGTTCCCACCAGCAAGCCAACGAGGCCGAACGCAATCAAGAAGTAGTTGACAAAACTCAGCGCCTCTTCGATGGATTTCGAAGCATCGTCGGCTAGCTTTTGGCCAGTTTCCACGCGCATATCGGGGTAGGCCTGTGACAAATGCGTCACCAGCTCTTCCGCCTCGGTGCCCTCCGCGGCAGCAACCGACAACGACGGTAAGAAAATTCCGTCGGTAAACGCTTCGATGTAGTCCGGCTCAGCCATGCGTAAATTCAGCGAGCTGCCTTGGTCCAGGTCATCGTCGTAAAGCCCGACAACAGTGGCCTCGCGTTGCGTCGCCGGATCAACGATGATGATGCGCTGGCCAACACTGAGATCAAACTTGTCTGCGGCCTTCTTGTTCGCAATAACCTCTTCAGGGCCGGCTGGAGCGCTGCCTTCAACCAACTCGACAGCCTTACCGACGACCGCGTCACCGGAATAATACGTTGTCACCGTCGAAGCGCCACCGCCGGTTTGGAAAGCTTCGCGGTCCTCGTTGGCCACAACGACCGTGGTCGACCCAGCAATGTTGACATTTGCAACCTCGGGATCGGCAATCACTTGGTCGACAACATCGCGGGGCACTCCCGGATTGCCCTGTCCAGGCTCCACCACGACATCGACGCCCTTGTACGCATTGTTTACGGCCGAGTCGAAAGTGTTCGACAAGGAATTTGTAAACATGAACGAGCCGGCGATAAACGCCGTGCCCAACACCACGGCGAGGACGGTCAATGCCAGGCGAAGCTTATGTGCCGCAATATTTCTCAGCGACACCTTTCGCATCGTAGAAGCCATTACTGATCGAATCCCGCCATCAAGGCCAAGATGGAGTCAATGGTTGGATCACGAAGCTCGCTTACGATTTGACCATCGGCAAGGAAAATCACGCGGTCGGCATAAGACGCGGCACGCGCATCATGGGTCACGATGACCACGGTCTGGTCGTCGTAATCGACAGCATGACGCAAGATATCAAGCACCTCACGCGACGAGTTTGAATCAAGGTTACCCGTGGGCTCGTCGCCAAAGATGATCTCGGGTCGGGAAACTAGCGCTCGGGCACAGGCCACACGCTGCTGCTGTCCACCCGACAACTCCGCCGGACGGTGATTCAAACGGCGAGTCAAGCCAAGGCGATACGTGATCTCGTTAAACCACTTCTGGTCAATCTTTTGACCAGCAATATCTGAAGGGAGAGTAATGTTTTCCGCCGCCGTCAAAGTAGGCACCAGGTTAAAAGACTGGAAGATGAAGCCAAGGCGGTCGCGACGTAGTTTGGTCATCGCCTTGTCGTCGAGACGCGTCAAATCGGTATCGCCGATGAAAGCCGAGCCGGAAGTCGCCGAATCCAGCCCTGCCATCGTGTGCATAAGCGTCGACTTACCAGAGCCTGAGGGCCCCATGATCGCGGTGAACTCGTTGCGTCCGAACTCAACAAACACATGATCAAGCGCAACAACCGCGGTCTCGCCTTCGCCGTACTGCTTGTACAAAGCAATAGCGCGCGCGGCGATGTCCTCAGGTTCGTCTTCTACGGCACGATGTCTCCCCATGATGGTGCAACTCCCTTGAACTATCTGTTTCGTACATGGTACTTTGCTCCTCCGACATTGGGACATTCACCGGGGAGGACTACCCCCTGCCTGGCCTTTTACTCGACAGCTGCAAGCGGGTGCGTCCTCGCGGCCTTCTGTGCCGGGGCGATAGCGGCGATCATGCCTACAACCAGGGCACCGGCAACGAGTATGGCCAACTGTCCCCAAGGGATCAACAGGCGGTCGAGGCCATCGTCGCTAAGCACGCTGACGAATACATAACCCAACCACACGCCTAGTCCTGTGCCGGCGAACGCTCCAAGCAATGCGATGCCTGCAGACTCCAGCGTGATCATCCGGCGCATCTGACCCCTTTGCATGCCCACGGCTCGCAGCATGCCGAACTCGTGGCGGCGCTCCGTGATCGATAGAGCCAGCGTGTTGATAATTCCTAGCACCGCAATGATTACCGAAAGGGCAAGCAATGCATACACGATTGCAAGCAAGCCGTTGACTTGCGTCGCACCACCCTCGCGGAACTCTGCGCGGTCCATGACCTGCAGCACTTCATAAGGCGAGACGGTGTCTTTGAGCTTGTTCAGGGCCGCCTGAGTGTCCACGCCGTCGTTGAAAGTGACGTAGGTTTGCTGCCGCATCCACATGGACTCTTCGGGGACTAATTCGCGGACCGTAGCCGCCGAAACCGACATGCTGGTGTATGTGCTTTCGTCGTCCCAGGTCACTACCAATGGAACGCTAATCGGCTCGGGGTGCATCGGCGATTCCGCTTGGACCATGTCGCCGATTTTCACGCCCTGCTCTTCCGCGTAGCTAGTGCGCATGCCAACACCTGGTTTCGCAGCAAGATCCTCAAACGATCCGCCCGTGACCTCGATAGCAAGAGCCACCGTAGGGTCGCTTTCTGCAACCGTGGTCACTTGATTAGTCCCGTCCGAAGTAGCGCCCTTGCCGTTTACCGTAACGGGGGCCCAAGTCGTGGTCAGCGTGCCAGCGACTTCGTCCATCGCCTCGATGTCCTCTAGTGCCCCCTTCGGGTACTCCTGGTTAGGCATGTACCCGGTTGACACAACCGCATCCGCGATCAAGTACTGGTCGATGGCGCCGAAGACTGAGTTCTTCATGGTCGCGCCCAGGATTCCGACCGTGGACACGAGAGTTACTCCCAGCATCAACGCAAACGCCGTCGAGGCGGTACGCCGTGGGTTGCGCGCGAGGTTCGTTCCAGCGAGAGTCACCACTGCGTTCTTCGTCGGAGGCGACTTGCTAAATACTGCCCGAACGACCCAAGCCGACAACAGCCACCACCCCAGAACCAACCCGACTGCGCCCGCGCCCAGCAGGGACGCACGAACGGCGGTGGTGTCGTCGACAAGCAATGCTGCACTGGTCAAGGCGAGCCCTACGAGGAAGAGCAGAACACCGGTTAGCGAACGCGCTTTCAGCGGTTGAGCGGTAGATTGATCGCCTGAGCGCATCGCTTCGACTGGGCGGATGGACCCTGCGCGACGGGCTGGTGCCCATGCTCCCCAGATAGTCACGCCCACACCAACCAGGATGGGAATTACCGTCGATTTCCAGTCCAATCCGATACCGGCGTTAGGAAAGCCCAATCCACCCTGTTCAATGCCCCAAACGATTGCTGCAACCAGACCCATACCGAGCAGGATTCCGAAGAAGGATCCCACGAGCCCGATGATCGCTGCTTCCATCACCACTGAGCCGGTTAACTGCTTCCGCGAGAGGCCAAGTGCGCGCAGCAAGGCGAAATCCCTGGTGCGTTGCGCGACAATCATTGAGAACGTATTAGAGATGATAAATGTGCCCACCAGCAATGCAATGAGGCCGAACCCAAGCATTATGTAGGATACGAACGACAGTTGCTTCCGCAGCCCCTTCGATTCCTCCTTCATTGCGGCTTCGCCCGTGCGCACCTGGGTGTCGGGAAGCTTCGACTGCACTTGGGTGGCAAGCTCCTCCGCGGTTGTGCCCTCCGCAGCTTTCAAGCTAAACGACGATGCTGTATCCCCTACAGCAAATTCGCGCCAGTACTGGCTGGCAGGAATCTGGATGCCCGCCCAGTCGCCGACCGACATCCCCATTTCAGAAATCGCATCGATGGTGATCTCGCGACGACCTTCACGATCAATGATCTCGACCTTGTCTCCAACGCCAACTCCGTATTGTTCAGCCGTCGAAGAGTTCAGTGTTGCGTGGTTCGGCTGCGTCGGCTCATGCCCATCCACGATGCGTTCGTCCAAGAAGCCGACGCGTTCATTGGCACCCACGTAAGGAATCACCCACGCCCCGGCGCCGCCCGTCTGCACGGGCTCGTCATCGACAATCAAGACAATGCTTTGCTGGTCCAAGGCCTCAACTTTGGCGACTTCTTTCATCTGCTCCAGCTCCGGCAATATCTCACCTCGCACGAGCGGGACTGGCCCCTCGGAGCTCACAGTGACGTCGACCCCTTCGTAGCCCGCCTTCAATATTTCGTCGAACGCCTTGGACAGCGAAGCCGTCAAAATAAAGCCACCAGCAACGAAACTCGTCCCCAAGACCACCGCGATCACCGACAGTATCAGTCGCGTGACATTCGATTTAATGTTCTTCCAACTAAGGAAAACGAGTATGTTGTCCATTACTGATCAAACCCCGCCATCACAGCCAAAATGTCTTCTGTCGTTGGATCTGCAAGTTCGTGAACAAGTTTCCCGTCCGCCAGGAAAATGACCCGATCCGCATAGCTCGCGGCCATCGCGTCATGTGTCACGATGACAACTGTCTGTCCCATTTCATCCACAGAGTTGCGTAACAGAGTCAAAACCTCAGTCGATGCGTTCGAGTCCAAGTTGCCGGTCGGCTCGTCGCCAAAGATGACCTCAGGCTTGCCGACGATCGCCCGTGCACACGCCACGCGCTGCTGTTGACCGCCGGAGAGCTCAGCCGGACGGTGGTCCAACCGATCAGCGATGCCAAACCGTCGAGTGACTTCGTCAAACCATGCGGCGTCAGTTGCCTCGCCAGCAATTCTTGCAGGCAAAGTGATGTTCTCCTCGGCGGTTAGTGTGGGCACCAAATTGAACGACTGGAAAATAAAACCGATTCGATCGCGTCGCAGAGCAGTCATCTCACCATCGTTGAGCTGCGACAAGTCAGTCGTGCCGAGATACGTTTGACCGCTGGTTGGTTCATCTAATCCGGCCATGCAATGCATCAAGGTCGACTTCCCCGAGCCGGACGGCCCCATGATCGCGGTGAACTTACCCTCCTCCAAGTCAACAGTGACGCCGTCTAGCGCATGCACGGCGGTATTTCCTTCGCCGTATGTCTTGCGGAGGTCGATTGCACTGGCTGCAGCACGGGAGTTTGATGATTCAGAGATTGGAGAGATAGAGGACGGCATGGCGGATCCTTTGCGGAGCAGAAGTGAGGTCACATTCGTTGAAACCTTCTACCTCAATTGTCTCTAGAAGCGCACACTTTCCGCATCAGGTATCAACCTGATCTTCGTCTCAGTCCATCTACGGGAAAACCCTGAGGTGTGTGGGGGTGATGGTTCGTTGCGGTGATCGCACCCGTACAACGGTGCCCGTTTCAGGTGGTGTCGGTACCCCGGCAGGTGGTAAAACGTGCATGACTGTTCAGACACCGTGCCCCCCTTTGACCGCTACCACCGTACAGTGGTGCCCGTTTCAGGTGGTGTCGGTACCCCGGCAGGTGGTAAAACGTGCATCATTGTTCACCACCACACCACCCGGGCACCACGACAAGAAAAAGGAGGGCACATTCCCCCCACACCCCCAAGCACCCACCACACACAGCAGGGGCGCTCACACGGGGTGTGGGAAGAACATACCCTCCACACACAAACACTATTCAATTATCCTATTTACATATAGGCCGGCGGTAACTTACTCTCCCACACCCTCCCAGGTGCAGTACCATCAGCGCGGGCGGGCTTAGCTTCCGGGTTCGGAATGGGACCGGGCGTTTCCCCGCCGCCATCAACCACCGACACACCTAAAAACGGCACATCGATCAATCCAGCGAACAAGTGGACCACACAACACACACCACACAACGCGGTGCATGCCATGCACATAATCATTTAGATGCGCCTGACACGTATTGTGTCAGACACTGCACAGTGGACGCGAACACCAAACCTAATCAGTGATCAAACAATATTTTTTCGCTGCATCACCACACACAAAAGTGCGGGTATGTGTTTGTCGGCATATTAGTACCAGTCACCTCCACACCTTACGATGCTTCCAGATCTGGCCTATCAACCCCATAGTCTCTAGGGAACCTCAAAAGAAACCTCATCTCAAAACAGGCTTCCCGCTTAGATGCTTTCAGCGGTTATCCCTCCCGTACGTAGCCAACCAGCTATGCCCTTGGTAGGACAACTGGCACACCAGAGGTACGTCCGTCCCGGTCCTCTCGTACTAGGGACAGCCTTCTTCAAGTTTCAACGCGCGCGGCGGATAGAGACCGAACTGTCTCACGACGTTCTGAACCCAGCTCGCGTGCCGCTTTAATGGGCGAACAGCCCAACCCTTGGGACCTACTCCAGCCCCAGGATGCGACGAGCCGACATCGAGGTGCCAAACCATCCCGTCGATATGGACTCTTGGGGAAGATCAGCCTGTTATCCCCGGGGTACCTTTTATCCGTTGAGCGACACCACATCCACAAGTAGGTGCCGGATCACTAGTCCCGACTTTCGTCCCTGCTCGACCTGTCAGTCTCGCAGTCAAGCTCCCTTGTGCACTTACACTCACCACCTGATTGCCAACCAGGCTGAGGGAACCTTTGGGCGCCTCCGTTACATTTTAGGAGGCAACCGCCCCAGTTAAACTACCCACCAGGCACTGTCCCCAACCCAGATCATGGGCCAAGGTTCAGGTATCCAATACAGTCAGAGTGGTATTTCAACAACGACTCCACCACCACTAGCGTGGCCGCTTCACAGTCTCCCACCTATCCTACACAAACCGCATCGAACACCAATACCAAGCTATAGTGAAGGTCCCGGGGTCTTTTCGTCCTGCCGCGCGAAACGAGCATCTTTACTCGTACTGCAATTTCACCGGGCCTGTGGTTGAGACAGCAGGGAAGTCGTTACGCCATTCGTGCAGGTCGGAACTTACCCGACAAGGAATTTCGCTACCTTAGGATGGTTATAGTTACCACCGCCGTTTACTGGGGCTTAAATTCTCCGCTTCGAACACAAAGTCCTAACAGGTCCTCTTAACCTTCCAGCACCGGGCAGGCGTCAGTCCGTATACATCAACTTCAACGTCTTCGCACGGACCTGTGTTTTTGATAAACAGTCGCTTCCCTCTATTCTCTGCGACCACCACACGCTCAACAAAGAAAATCTGATCACATGCGATGGTCCCCCTTCTCCCGAAGTTACGGGGGCATTTTGCCGAGTTCCTTAACCACAGTTCACCCGACCGCCTTAGTATTCTCTACCTGACTACCTGTGTCGGTTTAGGGTACGGGCCGTCCACGCACTCGCTAGAGGCTTTTCTCGACAGCATAGGATCACCAACATCACCCCAAAGGGCTACGCATCACGCCTCACACAAAAAAGCACCGGATTTACCAAGCACTCGTGCCACACGCTTACACCACACACCATTAGGTGGCTCGGCTACCTTCCTGCGTCACCCCATCACTGAACTACTACAGATCAGGCCCTACGCACGCACCAACCACACACCCGAAGGCACATGATCAGATTATGGGTAGTTAGTATCACTGCCTCACTCTTGAACGCACATGAACGGGTACGGGAATATCAACCCGTTAACCATCGACTACGCCTGTCGGCCTCGCCTTAGGACCCGACTCACCCTGGGAAGACGAACTTGACCCAGGAACCCTTAGTCATTCGGCGGATAAGATTCTCACTTACCACTCGTTACTCATGCCTGCATTCTCACTCGCACACAGTCCACACCCCCTCACGGTAATGCTTCACCCCATGCACGACGCTCCCCTACCCAATACAAAATATTGCCGCGGCTTCGGCGGTGTACTTGAGCCCCACTACATTGTCGGCGCAGAACCACTCGACCAGTGAGCTATTACGCACTCTTTCAAGGATGGCTGCTTCTAAGCCAACCTCCTGGCTGTCTTCGCGATCCCACATCCTTTTCCACTTAGTACACCCTTAGGGGCCTTAACCGGCGATCTGGGCTGTTTCCCTCTCGACTACGAAGCTTATCCCCCGCAGTCTCACTGCCATGCAACACTTCACCGGCATTCGGAGTTTGGCTGACATTGCTAAGATAATAGTCCCGCTCAACCAACCAGTAGCTCTACCTCCGGCAAGCTAACACAACGCTGCACCTAAATGCATTTCGGGGAGAACCAGCTATCACGGAGTTTGATTGGCCTTTCACCCCTACCCACAACTCATCCCCTCAGTTTTCAACCTAAGTGGGTTCGCGCCTCCACAAAGTCTTACCTCTGCTTCACACTGGCCATGGGTAGATCACCCCGCTTCGGGTCCAGGACATGCCACTGAAACACACAAATTTAGTATTCGCTTTCGCTACGACTACCCCACACGGGTTAACCTCGCGACATGCCGCTGACTCGCAGGCTCATTCTTCAAAAGGCACGCCATCGCACATAAGAAGTGCTCTGACGGATTGTAAACACACGGTTTCAGGAACTATTTCACTCCCCTCCCGGGGTACTTTTCACCATTCCCTCACGGTACTATCCGCTATCGGTCACACTAAGTATTCAGGCTTACCGGGTGGTCCCGGCAGATTCACAGCAGATTCCACGAGCCCGCTGCTACTCGGGACAACAACAACACACACAACCACGCCTTCATGTACAGGACTCTCACCTTGTTCCGTAGGCCATCCCAGACCACTTCCACTAACGCTTCGCGCACGCTCCAGGTCAACAGCCCTGAACAGTTGCATCCCACAACACCACACACGCAACCCCTGTCAGGTATCACACGCATACGGTTTAGCCATCATCCACGTTCGCTCGCCGCTACTAGCAGAATCATTACATTATTTTCTCTTCCTACGGGTACTGAGATGTTTCACTTCCCCGCGTCACCCCCACACCGACTATGAATTCACCGGCAGGTAACACCACATAACTGGTGCTGGGTTTCCCCATTCGGACATCCTCGGATCAACGCTTAGTTGGCAACTCCCCGAGGCATAACGCAGCCTCACACGTCCTTCATCGGCTTAGCATGCCAAGGCATCCACCATGTGCCCATAAAAAACACACACAACCACCAACAAACAGTCAATGGATGAACACAACAAACAAAAAACACAAAAAAGAATAAAGATGCTCGCGTCCACTATACAGTTCTCACACAACACAACCACCACACGGAAGCAACCACACAACACGATCACCCCACGACATGACAGTCACACACAAGGACAATGCTGCCCCAGACACCCAACAGCGCACCAACATACCCCACACCACGACACAACACCGCAGCATGCACATTCATGGAAAGACATCTAACCCAGCATGCACCCGAACACACAACAACGCGTATCGGTATGCCTCCACCCGGATTTTTAAAAAAACACAGCAGCAACACATCCGGTCACTTAACTGCCTTCACCAACAACTGTTGATGGAAAAAACAAACTCCTTAGAAAGGAGGTGATCCAGCCGCACCTTCCGGTACGGCTACCTTGTTACGACTTCGTCCCAATCGCCGATCCCACCTTCGACAGCTCCCTCACAAGGATAGGCCACTGGCTTCGGGTGTTACCAACTTTCATGACGTGACGGGCGGTGTGTACAAGGCCCGGGAACGTATTCACCGCAGCAATGCTGATCTGCGATTACTAGCGACTCCGACTTCATGGGGTCGAGTTGCAGACCCCAATCCGAACTGAGGCCGGCTTTGTGCGATTAGCTCCACCTCACAGTGTCGCAACGCGCTGTACCGACCATTGTAGCATGTGTGAAGCCCTGGACATAAGGGGCATGATGATTTGACGTCATCCCCACCTTCCTCCGAGTTAACCCCGGCAGTCTCTCATGAGTCCCCACCATCACGTGCTGGCAACATAAGACAAGGGTTGCGCTCGTTGCGGGACTTAACCCAACATCTCACGACACGAGCTGACGACAACCATGCACCACCTGTATACAAGCCACAAGGGAAACCATATCTCTATGGCGATCTCATATATGTCAAGCCCAGGTAAGGTTCTTCGCGTTGCATCGAATTAATCCACATGCTCCGCCGCTTGTGCGGGCCCCCGTCAATTCCTTTGAGTTTTAGCCTTGCGGCCGTACTCCCCAGGCGGGGCGCTTAATGCGTTAGCTACGGCACAAGAAACGTGGAAGTCCCTCACACCTAGCGCCCACCGTTTACAGCATGGACTACCAGGGTATCTAATCCTGTTCGCTACCCATGCTTTCGCTCCTCAGCGTCAGTCACTGCCCAGAGACCTGCCTTCGCCATCGGTGTTCCTCCTGATATCTGCGCATTTCACCGCTACACCAGGAATTCCAGTCTCCCCTACAGCACTCAAGTTATGCCCGTATCGCCTGCACTCCCGGAGTTAAGCCCCGGACTTCCACAGACGACGCGACAAACCACCTACGAGCTCTTTACGCCCAGTAATTCCGGACAACGCTCGCACCCTACGTATTACCGCGGCTGCTGGCACGTAGTTAGCCGGTGCTTCTTATCTAGGTACCGTCACTTACGCTTCGTCCCTAGCGAAAGGAGTTTACAACCCGAAGGCCGTCATCCCCCACGCGGCGTCGCTGCATCAGGCTTCCGCCCATTGTGCAATATTCCCCACTGCTGCCTCCCGTAGGAGTCTGGGCCGTATCTCAGTCCCAATGTGGCCGTACACCCTCTCAGGCCGGCTACCCGTCGACGCCTTGGTAGGCCATTACCCCACCAACAAGCTGATAGGCCGCAAGCTCATCCCGTACCGCAAAAGCTTTCCACTTACGTGAATATCCGGTATTAGACCCAGTTTCCCAAGCTTATCCCGAAGTACAGGGCAGATAACCCACGTGTTACTCACCCGTTCGCCACTCGAGTACCCTGCAAGCAGGGCCTTTCCGTTCGACTTGCATGTGTTAAGCACGCCGCCAGCGTTCATCCTGAGCCAGGATCAAACTCTCCACAAAAACATTTCAGAAGAAACATCAAGCAAAAAGCCCGAAAACCCAACCAAAACAACACTGACAAACAACAAAAAATATCATTCGCCAATTGTCCAAAAAATTACAAAACAACACTGACCCCCATCCCTTGACGAGGAACAAAACAAAGGGCCAGCAAACAATCATCAACAAACTAAAAAGTCCATCAACAAAAACAAAAATAAAATGTCTTCATTCACAAACCAGTCCGCAACAATCATGCATCTTGTACCGCTATCAAAAAACAACACGCACCCCACGAAAAAGCACGCATCACCGGCACACACCCACCACACAACCCCACAACAGGATCACGCAGCCGGCACACACAAAAGCCACACACCAATCCACAAACAAAAGTACATTGGCACACTATCGAGTTCTCACACAACATTGACACACCCACCACAATTAACCCACGGTTAACCTCACGGAAGGCAGCCCGCAACACCCCCAGCCCCACAAACACGCAGAACCAGAAACATCACAATTTTGATTGACCAGCGGTAGTTTTCCTGACCACCATCTCACCAGACCCGATACACTCGGTACATCTCGGCGGGGCGTTGTCGGTCTCGCTGACTCACATAAAGTTACACACAACCAACCAACAACACAAACCCCCAGGCCAAGGCACTAAAATGACTAGTCAGTCAGTCGCACAATATTGGCACCCAAGGCGTTGAGTCGCTCAACAAACTTCGGGTAGCCGCGATCGATGTGATAGACATCGTGCACCGTGGTTTCACCGTCAGCAACAAGGCCGGCAAGGACTAGGCCAGCCCCCGCACGGATGTCGGAAGCCCAGACATCGGTCGAAGACAAGGTATCGACACCACGAAGCACAACATGGTGGCCGTCAACAGTTGCGTCGGCGCCGAGGCGCAGCATCTCGTCGACAAAGCGGAAGCGTGACTCGAAGACGTTCTCGGTGATCACGCTGACGCCGTCGGCGATGGTAGCGATCCCGATTGCCATCGGCTGCAAATCAGTCGGGAAACCTGGGAACGGCAGGGTCTGGTAATCCACTGCCTTCGGCCGAGAGTTCATGCGCACTCGGAACCCTTGTTCGTAAGTTTCAACTTCGGCTCCCGCAATCTTGAGCTTTTCCAGCGCAAGATGCAGGTGACGTGGTGCGATCCCACCGACAGTAATGTCGCCTTGTGTCATAGCGGCTGCGTAGGCCCAGGTACCTGCCACAATGCGGTCGCCGATCACGGTGTGTGTGGTTGGTTCCAGCTTGGAAACGCCTTCAATAGTCAAGGTGGAGGTGCCGGCACCAGAAATGCGCGCACCCATGGAATTGAGCATGTCGCACAGGTCCATGATTTCGGGTTCGCGCGCAGCGTTATCCAAAGTAGTAGTGCCTTCAGCAAGGACGGCCGCTGCGAGAATGTTCTCGGTCGCTCCCACCGAAGGGAAGTCAAGGCTGATTTCAGCGCCAACAAGTTTGTCCGCACGGGCGACAACAGCGCCGTGCTCGATATGGGTGGTGGCGCCGAGTTTCTCCAGGCCGGATTGGTGCATGTCAAGAGGGCGAGAACCGATCGCGTCGCCCCCTGGCAGAGCAACGATCGCTTCGCCGCAACGGGCGGTCAATGGCCCGAGCACTGCGACAGACGCACGGAACTGTCGCACAGCGTCAAAGTCGGCGCGAGAAGAAACGACGGCCGGGGTGTTGATGGTTACGGTTGGTCCGTCGATAGTGACAGAACAGCCCAAGCCCTCAAGCACGTCTTTCATCAGAGGGACATCGAGGATCTCTGGGCAGTTATTGAGAGTGGTCGTGCCCTCCGCGAGAAGGGACGCAGCCATCAACTTCAGGACACTGTTCTTAGCCCCATCGACTCTTACGGAGCCTTCGAGTCGGGCTCCACCTGTTACAAGGAAACGATCTTTCACATTCCCCAGGGTACCCAACTTGGACTAAGGCAGCGCGCCAATGCGCCGAGCTGCATTGACAGCCTCATAACGGGTGTGTGCGCCGAGCTTACGCATGACGCTTCGCAGATAAGATTTCACAGTTTCCGCGCCGATGCCCATCTCTTCAGCTGCTTCGACGTTGGTGTGCCCCAGTGCAACGCACGACAGAACATCGAGTTCACGTGCAGAAAGCTTGGTCGACTGCTTCACGCGTACCGGCGAGACCATCTGGTCGCAGAGCTGCTCAAGCTCCTTGCGCAATGTTTCGTCTTCGACCCGATTGGCCAGCATGCGCAGCTTCGAGTGCGTGGAGCGCACCTGTTCCCACTCCGCACCATTCATAACGCGGCCAGTTTTTGCGCCGGTCTTGCCGCCCTCGGTTCGTCGCAAAGCAGAATTCACAGCCAGATCTTGCTCAAGGGTGCGGGCAGTCATGGTGACTTCCTCGATGACCTTATCTCCAAGGCGGACTGGCGAATGCACCCCCACATAAAGCACACCACGGATCTCCCGCTGCACGATCACTGGCACAGCGACGATTGAATGCAGGCCTTCGTCCTGGATCGCACGGTCATATTCGTGGGAGATCACGTTCGCGCGGGCGTAGTCGGAAACGCCGACCGCACGGCGCGTGGCAACGACACGACCCCCCACACCAGCACCCTGGTCGATGATGAGATTTTGCAACGCGGGGGTACGAAGCCCAATCCACTGTGTCACCTGCAGACGGTTGTCTGCCAACAGTGTGCCGTACATCGTTACCGGGATCCCTGTAGCGGTCTTCAGAGACGTTAGAGCTGCGCGGATAGCGTCATCGTCGTCTTTGATCCGTTGCGAATCCATTTTCTCTCCTGTCGACTACCACCCCGTTAGAGGGCACCCGCTGGGGGGCACCCACAACGTGGGCCTGCTTAAACACATACGCATCATACCCTGATTTTGGGGGTAGGGAAAAGTCAACTCGCTAATTATTTCCGCCGAGCAAACCGCTCGGTTCACACCGGACAAGCCACCACCCCCAAGTTACCCCCGAAAAAATCTGCACCCACCTGCTAAAACACACCTGTCTACCCCCTCCATACTGAACGGTCTACTTGTCCGGTGTACAGTAGCCGTCAAGCATTGCGGATCGCTCCGCAAGAGGCATAGATAAGAGAAAATCACTAGAAAAGGAGCACACCCTTCCATGGCAAAGGTGTATGACAACATCCTCGAAACAATCGGCAACACCCCACTGGTCGAGCTGAAAGGCATCACCGAAGGTGCTGGCGCTCGCGTCTTAGCAAAGCTGGAGTTCTTCAACCCGGCGAACTCGGTCAAAGACCGCATCGGCAAGGCCATCGTCGACGCTGCAGAAGCATCCGGGGATCTCAAGCCAGGCGGCACCATTGTCGAGGCGACATCGGGCAACACCGGTATCGCATTGGCACTCGCAGGAGCGGCACGCGGATACAAGGTCATCTTGACCATGCCCGAAACCATGTCCAATGAGCGCCGCGTCGTGCTCCGCGCATTCGGCGCCGAGATCATCCTGACCCCCGGTTCCGCAGGCATGCAGGGAGCAGTGGACAAGGCGAACGAGCTCGTCGAAACCACTGACAACGCCATCCTCGCGTCCCAGTTTGAAAACCAGGCCAACCCAAAGATTCACTACGAGACCACTGGACCAGAAGTCTGGAACGACACCGACGGCCAGGTAGACATCCTCGTTGCAGGTGTGGGCACCGGCGGCACCATCTCCGGCGCCAGCAAGTACCTCAAGGAGCAGAAGGCTGATTTCAAGGCTGTCGCAGTCGAACCTGCGGCTTCCCCACTTCTGTCCACCGGCCAGGCAGGCGCGCACAAGATTCAGGGCCTCGGCGCAAACTTCATCCCGGGAACCTTCGATCGCAACGTCGTCGATGAAATCCTCACCGTTTCCAACGAGGACGCGATCTCCACTTCCCGCGCGCTCGCGGTGAAGGACGGCATCCTCGGTGGCATCTCTGCCGGCGCAAACGTCAAGGCGGCTCTCGAGCTGGCCAACCGTGAGGAAAACAACGGCAAGACCATCGTCGTTATCATTCCTGACTTCGGCGAGCGCTACGTCTCCACCATCCTCTACGAGGACATCCGCGACTAATCGCAGGCTTAACGACGACCGCCCCTTCCCACACAGAAATGTCGTGGGAAGGGGCGGTTTTGTCGTCGTTAAGCGAGACATCGCATGAAAATCAGAACTGTCAAAGGTTAAACCAAAGAGCGCTGCTAGACTTTGGCACCATGATCAAACTGGTGAAGATGATCCGCGAGGATCTGGCCAACGCCAAGACGCACGACCCCGCCGCACGTGGCGATCTGGAAAACGCTCTTGTCTATTCCGGACTGCACGCCATCTGGCTGCATCGCGGGTGTCACGCGCTGTGGAACCGAGGGCTCAAGGGCCCCGCGCGCATCCTCGCCCAGATTAACCGCGCACTGACCGGCATCGAAATCCACCCAGGTGCGAAAATTGGCCGAAGGTTCTTCATCGACCATGGAATGGGCATCGTCATCGGCGAAACCACCGAAATCGGCGACGGGGTCATGCTTTACCACGGAGTCACCCTCGGCGGGCAGGTGCTCACCCAGACGAAGCGCCACCCGACGATCGAGGACAACGTCACGATCGGGGCGGGTGCCAAGATTCTCGGGCCAGTCGTGATCGGCGAAGGCTCCGCGGTGGGCGCGAATGCGGTCGTGACCAAGGATGTCCCGGCGCATCACATCGCCATGGGGATCCCGGCGAAGAACCGTCCTCGCCTCAAAGAGGAGAACGAACCCCTCGTCGACCCCGGCAACTACAAGATCTAGCTACTGCTCTCGCAGGTCCTGGAAGGCCTCGTTCTTCTCGAAGAAGCGCTCAACCGCACTGCAGGTTGGGCGTACTTTTTTGCCCGCGCGACGGACATCCGTGAGCACCTCCGTCAGCAAAATGCTCGACAGACCGTGGCCACGGTACGCCTGGTCGATGACGGTGTGGTTGAAGTCCAGGACTTCGTCGCCAAGTGGCACGTATTCGGCATAGCCGGCCTCGCGACCGTCGACCTTGATGATGTAACGCAACTTCTCTGGCTGGTGGTCAATTTCAGTGTTCCCCGACATCGACTCCTCCATTCCTGGTGTCGCCCGCAACCACAGCGATTGCGGGGGTTGTGAGAGTGAATTCGGAATGTCACCAAGTATTCCAACGATGCCTGTGTAAAAGTGTAGAACCCCCTTACCGGGGGTAAGGGGGTTCTACGAGGATGTGGCCAGAGCCAGGATCGAACTGGCGACCCCACACTTTTCAGGCGTGTGCTCTACCGACTGAGCTATCTGGCCAAGAAGCGCTTTTCAGTGCTTCTGCGACCCTGACGGGACTTGAACCCGCGACCTCCGCCGTGACAGGGCGGCGCGCTAACCAACTGCGCCACAGGGCCTTATTGATTTATCCTCATGCTCCGGACTTCCCTTGCGGGCTGTCTTTCGCACGAATTAATACCTTACACAGAGGGGACGTTGAACGACAAATCACAACCTCAAGCGGTGTTTCCTGCCGGATAACGTGGCCTCAGATTCGAGCGCAATTCACGGCGCACCCCAAGCGCTGCCGTGCCGCGACGCTTACTAGACACCAGCAAAGTTTGCGGAAATGGAAACGCTGGGTGAATGCAATAGACTTAGCAAGGAAATCCAGCGCGGGTCAATACGAGCACCACGGTAATTTCGGAGCTCATGTTTTTCGCGTCGCATTCTGTCCCACTAGTTCGAGGAAGGTCCACCAACTTCATGGACACACGTCACGGCGTTCGTCGCAAGCTTCAGTTCCGCAATGAGGAGACCGCGTTACGCGATACCCTTAATAATCTCGATGGCGTCGCAGTGGACTCCATCGCGATTATTAATCTCTACGATGTTTTCGACGCCACCGACGAGGACACACGGGCCCTTACTTCCTCTGTCATCGCAGACGCGCGTGTCGACGACATGCTCACCCACGACGAGCTCGACGCCGTGGTCTCACAGGCGTCGTCGACGTTGGGCGTAGAGCCGTTGCCGGGCCAGTATGACCAGCGCGCCGACGCGGCTGAGCAAGCGCTTCGTTTGCTTCGCCCAGAGTCTAAGGCCGCAATTTACACCGGACAGGCATATCTCTTTGAGCCGTCCCAGAGCACCGAGGCGCTTGCTGCGATCCGTGGCTATCTGATTAACCCCGTGGAGTCCTGCGAGAAGGACCTTGCAGTGCTGCGCCAGCCGGCTGTCGGCCAAGCCGAACCACTCAAGCAGTACCCAGACTTCCTCGAGCTTGACGACGAAGGCCTCGCCGCCATGATCGCGCGCGACGGTATGGCCATGAGCCTGGGCGATCTGAAGGTGACACAGGAGTACTTCATCGCCGAGGGACGCACTCCCACCGAGGTCGAACTGTCCGCTTTGGATACCTACTGGTCTGACCACTGCCGCCACACCACGTTTAATACCGAGCTGACATCGATCAAAAATTCGGAACCACGTTTCGGCGCGCAGCTGGACCGCGCATTGGAGTTGTACGAGGAGCTCCGAGAAGCCAACGGCCGAACCGCTAAGCCACGCAGCCTCATGGACATGGGTACGATCATGGGCCGCGAACTACGCCGCACCGGGGTCATGGATGATCAGGAAGTATCCGAGGAGATCAACGCCTGCTCTGTGTACGTCGACGTGGATACCCCAGCGAAGGGTGGCGAAGAGCAATGGTTGCTCATGTTCAAAAACGAGACTCACAACCACCCAACCGAAATCGAGCCCTTCGGTGGGGCGTCTACGTGTCTTGGTGGAGCAATCCGTGACCCTCTTTCGGGTCGTTCCTGGGTTTACCAGGCAATGCGCCTATCCGGTGCTGGCGATATCAACACTCCCCGCTCGGAAACCCTAGAGGGCAAGCTACCTCAGGCGGATATTTCCACCCGAGCCGCCGAAGGGTATTCCTCTTACGGCAACCAGATCGGCTTGGCTACAACCGGCGTTCGCGAGCTTTTCCACCCGGGCTATGTTGCAAAGCGCATGGAGCTGGGAGCCGTAGTAGCAGCCGCGCCGGTAGAGAACGTGAAACGCCTCGAGCCTGAAGCAGGCGACGTAGTCATTATCTTGGGCGGCCGCACCGGCCGCGATGGTGTTGGCGGGGCTACCGGGTCCTCTAAGGCTCACGACGAGGAATCCGTGGCACGGTCTGGAGCAGAGGTACAAAAAGGCAACCCTGTCAATGAGCGCAAGATCCAGCGCCTATTCCGCCGCCCCGAGGTCGCGCAGATGATCGTGCGCTGCAACGATTTCGGTGCCGGTGGCGTCTCAGTTGCGGTTGGTGAACTTGCTGATTCCATTGATATCCACCTGGATCGCGTGCCGCTCAAGTACTCCGGTCTCAACGCCCGCGAGATCGCCATCTCCGAGTCCCAAGAGCGCATGGCTGTTGTGGTGCGACATGCTGACGCACAGGCGTTCATCGATGCCGCCGCGACCGAGAATATCGAGGCCGTCGAACTCGCTGAGATCACCGACACCGGCCGGATGCGCATGTTCCTCGGCGACGAGCTGGTGTTCGACCTCTCTCGCGAGTTCATCGACACCAACGGTGCCGATCGCGCACAAGAAGTAGAAATGGTGGCTGCGCCTGCCGCAGCAGCGCCTGCTGCTCCTGCCTCAATTTTGGAAGCCCTTGCCCATGCACGTGCGGGTTCCCAGGAAGGCATGGTCGAGCAATTCGACTCCACTGTCGGCCGTTCCACCGTGCTCATGCCCTATGGTGGCCGCACCCAAAAGACTGACGAAGTCGCATCGGTACAGACCCTTCCCGTACCCGGTGGCACCAACACCGCCTCGGTCATGTCCTACGGCTACTCGCCACAGCTTGCCGACGAATCCCCCTACCTCATGGGTGCCTATTCCGTAGTGGAGGCGCTCGCCCGCCTGACCGCCACGGGTGCGGACCCACGCGGGGCGTGGCTCTCCGTGCAGGAGTATTTCCAGCGACTCGATCAGAATCCACAGCTGTGGGGCGAGGTTACCCAGGCGCTTCTTGGTTTGCTGGAGGCGCAGAACGGATTCCAAGTTGCTGCGATTGGCGGCAAGGACTCCATGAGCGGCACCTACGGAGACGATCTGCACGTGCCACCAACCCTGGTCACTTTCGCCGTGGCCGCGATGGATGCCCGCGAGACCATCAGTGCCGCGCTTCCAGCAGGCACCTTTGAGATCTACAGCATCGCGCACACACCGCTGGATTCCGGCGAGCCAAACTACGAGCAGCTCAACGCTAATTTCGCGACCGTACGCGCCATGGCTGCGGCGGAATCGATCATTGCTGCCACTGCGGTGACCGAGTCGGGTCTGCCGGCAGCGCTGGTGAATATGGCGCTTGGCAACGTAGTTGGGTTCACCGCTACAGCAGCGCAGGATTCGTTCGACGCTTCAATCGGTACTGTTTTGGTCGCTGTTGAGCCAGGCACAGTAGTAGACGGTGGCGTACTACTGGGCACGACGAATGAAACGGCGGTGTTGGATTTCGGCTTCGAATCCTTCACAGTCGCAGAAGCGCTTGAAGCACTGGAGTCGGGCTACCGCGCTGTGTACCCGCTGAATATCGCAGAGGCTGAGTCCCTACCGGATTTCGCTACCGCGCTTCCTACCGGAGAGGCAGTGACCAAGCAGGTCACAGAAGCGGCCGGGGTGTCCGGGGTCCACGTTCTGCTCCCGGTCTTCCCGGGCACCAACTCCGAGTACGACATGGCCGAGGCCTTCCAAGCCGCAGGAGCTACCACTGAGTTCCATCTGCTGCGCAACCTTACGCCGGAGATGCTGGAGGAAGATACGCAGGCGTTCGTCGATAAGCTCAATGATCCTGCAACGTCGATCCTTGCGTTCTCCGGTGGTTTCTCGCTTGGCGACGAACCCGACGGCTCTGCAAAGTTTATGGCGGCGTTTTTGAGCTCCGCCGAGGTGGCCGAAGCGATCAAGGCGTTTACTGCTCGCGACGGGCTGGTACTGGGCATCTGCAACGGCTTCCAGGCCTTGGTGAAGGCCGGTTTCCTCCCTTACGGCGACCCCGCCAAGGTGACCGATGAGTCCCCTACCCTGACGCACAACCGCCAGCTGCGCCACGTTTCACGCATCGCCACCACCCGCATGGCGACGAGCCCTGCAGCTTCCCCTTGGCTTGCTACGTTCGAGCCGGGAGAGACCCACTTGGTACCGGTCTCACACGGGGAGGGACGCTTCGTCGTCTCCGAGGACGATGCAAGGGCACTGTTTGAGGCGGGCCAGGTTGCGTTCCAATATGTCGATGAAACCGGCGCGCCGACCATGGCCGCACCAGCGAACCCGAATGGTTCGTCGTATGCAATTGAGGGCGTGATCTCTCCTTGCGGACGCATCTTGGGCAAGATGGGCCACCCAGAGCGCTTCCGGGAAGGTCTCATGCGCAATATCCCGGGTGTCACGGTGCAGGACATCTTTGCTAACGCCGTGAGCTACGTGGCTGGCAAATAGTTCTCGCGGGTCTTGGCGCCACTTTCCTAGCACTTGGGAAGGTGGCGCCTTTCTCATCTTCGCGCCCTGCTGCTGCGCACTGGCTCTTCAACAACCCATCGACTTTGTCTTAAGTCCGTTGAGCGCAAGGCACGTAAAAGCAGACCAACCAATAGAAAAAGCACCGGCGTAACAACACCGGTGCTAAGGAATACGTGGCGACCCTGACGGGACTTGAACCCGCGACCTCCGCCGTGACAGGGCGGCGCGCTAACCAACTGCGCCACAGGGCCGTATTCGATTGAAAGAGCAAAACTCTTCGTACTCCCAACGGGATTCGAACCCGTGTTGCCGCCGTGAAAGGGCGGAGTCCTAGGCCTCTAGACGATGGGAGCTAGAACGTGTCTTCCCGACTACCGAAGCAGGCTGGCGACTTTGTTAAAGGTATACGACCAACCATCACTTTGGCAAAACGGCTGGAAGACAGCGCCTTTTGAAGCGACGCATCTTCTATCAGTGATACCCCCAATGGGTATACTATGAAAGCATGTCAGACGAAGCTTCTTCACACGCATTGCCCGATTGCCACGGTCCGTACGGCTACAGCTCCGACAAGGCTCGCTACCTCACCAGACTGAACCGCATCGCCGGCCAGGTCGGCGGAGTGCACCGCATGATCGATGAGGATCAGTATTGCATCGATATTCTTACCCAAATCTCCGCGATTACATCAGCACTGGAAAACGTTGGGCTTGCACTGCTTGAAGACCACCTTCACCACTGCGTTGCAGATGCAGTGGCAGATGGGGGCGAGCTTGCCGACGACAAGATCACCGAAGCGATGGCCGCCGTGAAGCGCATGGTCAAATCGTAGATTACTGTTCGGAACGGTGCGCTCGTCGATAAGCAAGCACTGCCTTGACACACATTGCTGCGGCAACGAGGCCGAGAATCAGGCCGATCCCTCCGAGTCCTGGCGAATCGTCGATTTCTCCGAGGTAGACGATGACTCCGGCGGTGACAATTAGTAGAACCCCGAGAGCAAACCGGACGATAGACGAAGGTTTTTCACTCATGGTGTCATGATAGCGGCGTGGAATCTGAGGCGTGGGGCCCTGAGCGATCCCCAACAGCCTCTTGCACCCACAGCAAGAAGGCCAGAAGCACCTTGGGTCGCACATTGAGACTGTGGGTATACAGAAACAGAGTTCGTTTTTCGTTAACTGCTTGCGCTAAGACTCGCCCGTACCTTGTATCGTCGGGCCACACTGCTTGCACTCCCTCTTCAGACGACGCGAGAACGAACTGCATGTGCAACTTATCCAGCCTTCCGTGGGAAACGCGATAGAGATCGATTTCACGAATCATTTGCCAAGGAACTAACACCCCGGCCATGTAAATCCCTGTCCAGTTCACCTTCAGCCAATGAGCACGCAGATACGAGGGCCGAAGACTTGGGGCCAAACCCAAAATCATCAAGACACCAAGAAGGAAGAAGAAGGCACCCATCAGAACCATCATCGGACGCTCAGCCATTCCGAAACCTCCCTCTTGGTTCGGCGCGTCTTGAGGAAGATTACCCAAGATTCCATTCCACGCCATCGCCCCGCCAAATGCCAGACTTCCGCAACCAAACACAGCGATCAAGAGCATTTCTGCTGCCCACCGGATCCCTAGATGAAGATTCACCTCCCCTAGCGCCTGCAACTGCAGTTTTAATGTTGCCAAGTTATTCAACACAACCGCCTTTCCTTATATGTGAAAGGCCGCAGCAGCAGCAATTGTTTCCTCCAGCCGTAGATTCCACGCCTCGTCGAGAAAAAGAAAACCCCGCTTACATTAAGTAAGCGGGGTAAATTGTGGGCCCTGCGGGGATCGAACCCGCGACCTGCGGATTAAAAGTCCGTAGCTCTACCAACTGAGCTAAAGGCCCGTGCGCAATATCGTAGCGCTAATGTCCGCCAGACTAAAAATCGGACTTTCGTCACCCCTTTTGAGGGCGTTTCATGTCGGGGGAACTTTTATTCATCCACTTCCGACTAAGGATAGAGAGGGCATACTTTTTATTGTCCTACTTTCGATCCAGGGCCGTGCAATCCGGTTTTGAGAGTTTGAGGAGCTTTCTCATGGAGCTCGACTTAGTCGACCTATCAAGGTGGCAGTTCGGCATCACAACCGTCTACCACTATATTTTCGTCCCAATGACGATTGGTTTGGCGCCCATGGTTGCGATCATGCAAACCATGTGGCACAAAACCAATGATGAACGCTGGTATCGTGCAACCAGGTTCTTTGGAAATCTGTTTCTGATCAACTTCGCCACAGGCGTGGTTACCGGCATCGTGCAGGAGTTCCAGTTCGGTATGAACTGGTCTGAATACTCCAGTTTTGTCGGCGATGTGTTTGGCGCCCCTCTCGCTTTCGAGGGCTTAGCCGCATTCTTCTTCGAATCCATCTTCCTCGGGGTGTGGATTTTTGGTTGGGGGCGCGTCCCCAAGTGGGCGCACCTCGCATCTATCTGGATAGTCAGCGTGGCGGTTAATTTGTCCGCGTACTTCATCATCGTGGCCAACTCGTTTATGCAACACCCAGTAGGTGCCGTGTACAACCCCGAAACTGACCGCGCCGAGCTGGTCGATTTCTGGGCACTGCTCACTAATCCAACCGCACTGCAGGCATTCCCGCACGCTGTCTTCGGCTCGTGGATGCTCGCTGGCACGTTCGTCGCCGGTATTGCAGGCTGGTGGATGATCCGCGAGAACCGCAAGGGCGATCCGAACGGCGAGGCGGCGACCATTTGGCGTACGTGCACACGCTTCGGTTCATGGGTCATCCTCGTGGCTACGGTGGGTGTGTCTCTGACCGGTGACTTCCTGGCCAAGCTGATGTTCGTCCAGCAGCCAATGAAGATGGCCTCGGCGGAGGCCCTCTGTCACACGGAGATGGATCCGAAGTTTTCTGTCCTTTCCATCTCTACGATGAACGACTGTGAAAGTGCCGTGCAGCTCATCGGTGTGCCTTACGTTTTGCCGTTCCTCGCCGAGGGCAAGTTCACCGGAGTCGAGTTGCAGGGCGCCATGGAGCTCAACGCGCAGTATGAGTTGCTCTATGGCCCCGGCAACTACACCCCGAATTTGTTCGTCACCTATTGGGCATTCCGTCTCATGATCGGTTTCATGGTTGTCCCAATGATCATGGCTGTTGTCGCCCTGTGGGTCACCCGCAAAAAGCGCGTGCCGACGAACAAGTGGCTCGGCATCGGTGCCCTCTTGGCATTGCCCGCGCCGTGGATTTCCAACTTCTCGGGCTGGATCTTCACCGAGATGGGTCGCCAGCCCTGGATTGTGCACCCGAATCCTGCGCACCAGGGCACGGAGTCACCAGGTGGGGAGCAAAACATCCACATGCTCGTGGACTTCGGCGTCTCCGACCACGCCGCGTGGCAAGTCCTACTCAGCATGGTGCTGTTTACCCTGCTCTACGGCATCCTTGCCGTGATTTGGTTCTGGCTCATGCGCCGCTACGTCCTCCACGGACTGGACCAGCCAGGTATCCAGCGAGGCGATGCCGACAACGTTGCTGAAGTCACTTACGGCCCGGACGAAGACACCGAGCTTGCCCCGCTCTCTTTTAGCGACGATGCCAGCGCAACGGGCACTACGGCAGTGAAAACTGAGACGAAGGTTGCTTCGCTTGACGACGAAGAAGAGGGCAAGTAAATGGATCTGAACATTCTTTGGTTTTTCGTTATTGCCTTTTTCTTCGTGGGCTACTTCATCCTGGAAGGCTTCGACTTTGGCGTCGGCATGTTGCTTCCTTTCGTTGGTGGCGAGAACGCCGAGGCGAATGACCGTCGTCGCACCGCGTCCATCAAGACAATTGGTCCGATCTGGGACGGTAACGAGGTCTGGCTGATCACGGGCGGAGCGGCTATTTTCGCAGCATTTCCTGAGTGGTACGCCACCCTCTTCTCCGGCTTCTACCTGCCGCTAGTTTTGATTCTGATCGCACTGATTGTTCGCGGTGTGTCCATTGAGTGGCGCGTCAAAGTCGATACCGTGGCGTGGCGCAAGAAACTAGACATCGGCACCGTATTCGGTTCCTACCTCCCCGCGATCCTCTGGGGAGTGGCGTTTACCAATATCGTTGCTGGTGTTCCGATGAACGAGGACGGTCGCATCAACTCCTTCACCGACGGCTTCATCGGCCTGCTCAACCCACTCGGCCTCTTGGGTGGGTTCGCCTTCATGCTCGTGTTTATGCTGCACGGCGCGCTGTTCCTAGGCTTCAAGTCAGAAGATCCACTGCGCAGCCACATGCACGCGTTTGCCAAGAAGTGGCTGGTCGTCCCTACTGTCCTTGTCGGTGCCGTGTACCTGATCTGGGTACAGCTAACACTGGGTGCAGGGTGGACCTGGGTCGTGCTTGCACTCACCGTTGTGTTCTTGCTCGCCGCGATCGTCGCGCTTTTCAAGGAACACGACGGCTGGGCATTCGCGCTCACCGCCTTCACGATCCTCGGCGTTGGCCTGCTCCTGTTTGGCTCGCTGTTCCCAGACGTGATGCCGTCGACAAGCACGGCCTTTGCTGGCTGGGATATCTACAACGCATCGTCCAGCCCGTACACCTTGAAGGTCATGACGTGGGCTGCGGTTATCTTCCTCCCAGCCGTGCTAATCACGCAGGGCTGGACGTACTGGTCGTTCCGCAAGAGGGTGAAAGTCTAACTATTGGCTTCCCCTATTGATCCGCGTTTGATCAAGCTCGTCCCGCCGGTCCGCACGCTTATTGTGCGCACCGGCGTTGCGCAAGGACTGACCACTGCTCTGCTCATCGCCCGCGGAGTGCTCATTGGTATTCTCGGCGCCAGCGCCGTCGAGGGCCGCGATGTACCGTACGCCTGGTTGTTGGTAGCGCTCGCGGTGGTCGTCGTCACGCATGGTGCGGTTTCTTGGGCTGCGCAAAGGCTTTCCGACGACTCCGTTGGGGCCACCATCGAAACGCTGCGTGAAAAGTCTTTGCGTGCTTTATCGCAACGCGACCCGCGCCAGGTTCAGGAGCAATCCGCGACGTGGCGCCACGTCTTGACCAAGGGACTAGAAGACTTCCGCCCCTACCTGTCAGAGTTTTTGCCATCTTTGGTCGCGCTGTGTATCGCCACGCCGGCCGCTTTGATCACCATCTTCGTGTTCGACTGGATTTCCGGCATTTTCGCCTTGGTCACGCTGCCGTTGATCCCCGCATTTATGATCTTGATCGGTAAGCTCACCGCAGCCCACACCGAGCGACGCCTGCGCGTGACTTCCGGGCTTGGCAATCAGCTCGCTGACCTCCTGGCAGGCGCGCCGACCTTGCGGGCACTACGCGCCACCGAGCAGCCCGCGCGCCAAGTACGTGAAACCGGAACCCGCCACCAAAAAGCCACGATGGGTGTCCTTCGGCTGGCGTTTTTGTCGTCCTTTGCGTTGGAGTTCCTTGCCACCTTGTCGGTGGCCCTTGTCGCGGTAAACATTGGCCTGCGCTTGGTCTACGGTGACATGGATCTCCTCGCCGGCCTCGTCGTGCTGATCATCGTCCCGGAGGTGTTCAACCCCGTGCGCCAGGTGGGCACGAATTTCCATGCGGCGGTCGATGGTCTCGAATCTGCCGAGACCATCTTCGAGCTTCTCGAAGATCCTCCCCACACCACCGGCGCTTATCTGCGTAGTTCTTCAGCGGGTATTCAGGCCGTGAGCCTCTCGGTCCAAGGCCGTGACGGAGTCCGCCCCCACAATCTCACCTTCACCGCCCAACCCGGCCGTATCACTGTTCTTGCAGGTCCCAATGGTTCCGGCAAGTCGACGGTCTTTCTTGCGGCCCTCGGGGTGCTGCCCGACAAGGATGTCACCGGGACTATCGCCGTCGGAGGTTCGGTGGCCTACCTCCCGGCGCGCCCCGCAACCACCCCTGGGACGGTCCAGGACAACGTGGAACTTCTCGGTGCCGCGGCATCGCCACGGGCGATCGCTGCCGTTGGCCTCGACGTTCCCCTCGATCATGCCGTAGGCCCGGCAGGAACCGGCGTGTCCGCAGGTCAGCTGCAACGTATCGGGCTTGCCCGCACGATCGCAGCCAACGAAGACATTTTGCTTCTCGACGAACCCACCGCCCATCTCTCCCCCGAGCTCACCGAGCAGTCGTTGCGCACGCTCTCTGCGCTGGCTGACGCTGGCCACACCGTGGTTATTGCCTCTCATGATCGCCGTATTTACGACATCGCCGACGAGGTGATTCACCTGTGAGAGATCTTCGTTATCTGCTGCAGCTTGCCGGCGTGCGCACCCGCGACATCGTCTGGGCGGTCACCGCTGGCTCGATCACGTTGCTTTCGGCACTGACGCTCACAATCCTGTCTGGCTGGCTGATCACCCGCGCTTGGCAGATGCCACCGGTCCTCGACCTCTCCGTAGCCATCACAGGCGTGCGCGCTTTGGGTATCTCCCGCGCCGTATTTCGCTACCTTGACCGCCTGATTTCGCACAAACTGGCCTTCACCGCGCTTACAACGCTGCGCGCCCGCGTCTACGACGCGATGGCTTTCTCTTCCTCGCCGGTCTCCCGGGGCGAGGGCCACGTCCGGCTCGTTTCAGACACCGAGCGCGTCACAGACCTCATCGTGCGCACCGTCGTCCCCGCCGGTGTTGCAGTCGTGCTGTCTATTGCCGCGCTGGTCTTTGCGGCACTACTCCATCCCTTGGCGGCGGTGGTTTTGGCCGGCGGATTTCTCCTCACCGGCATCGTGATCCCCCGGTTGTCCGTCCGTGCCAACCGCGACACCGGCCACGTCGAAGCGACCGACGAGTTCCAAACTCGACTCGATGCAGTCCTGGAGCACCGCGCAGAATTCCAGTCCGCAGGGCTTCACGACGATCACATCCGCCGCACCATCGATGCCTCTGCCCGCTCCACCCGCGCGAGCATCCTGGCCCAGCGCCCAGAAGCCCTCGCCGAGGGGATCCAGGCCTGGGCCACCGGTCTCACCGCACTGTTTGTTACCTGGATCGCGGTGACCAACTACACCGGCAATCCTGTCTGGCTGGGTATGCTCATCATGATCCCGCTGGCAGCTTTTGAGGCCCACGGACCGCTGTCCACCGCCGCAATCCACGCAGAAGATGCGAAGCTAGCCGCGCGGAGGCTACGCGAAATCGTCGATAAGCCAAAAGAGGCTGCACCTCATCGCGAGCAAACAACTCGGGTGCGTGCGAATAACCTGCACACCATCTACGGTGATACCGTGTGGGATTTCGATCTAGCACCTGGCGAGCGCATGGTCGTGCGCGGGCCATCTGGATGCGGAAAGTCGACGATGTTGGCCACCGTCGCGGGCTTGCTTCCGCCTGCAGCAGGTGAGGTGACCATGCCTGAAGGTGCGCGTTACTTCGCCGAGGATGCCTGGCTGTTTTCCACTACAGTGCGGGAGAACATCCGGGTCGCATCACCCTGCGCCACCGACGAGATGATGCACCAGGTGCTCCAAGCGGTCGGGTTTGATTTCGACCTCGATTTCCTCTTGGCCGACGGTGCCGACTCGCTCTCGTCGGGGCAGCGCCGCCGATTACTGCTCGCCCGAGCGCTCTGCAGCGATGCCGACGTGCTGCTTCTCGACGAACCCACCGAACACCTCTCCCCCGATGCCGCCGACGAGATCCTGAACATGCTTTTGCACGCCCCCTTGCCAGGCCCGAAGCCGGAGCGCACTATCATCGTCGTGTCTCATACTGATGGGCCTGTGGGCTACGAGGTTCAGTAGGTGTTGCAAGCCGCGCTTAACGACGATTGCCCCCGCCTAGCGTGCTCGGCGGGGGCAATTGAACAGGATGAGGTTAGCCGTCGTGTCGGATGAACTTCATCGCGTAGTCAAAGACCTTGGTGACGCAGAAGTCGTCCTCAGCACCTGTGGAAGCGGTGACTAGAAGCTCAGCGAGCTCCTCGGTGGACTTGTTCTCGATGAGGTTGTTGTCTGGCTGATCAGCCATGTAGGTCTTGAAGTGACCGACGAGCTTCTCCTGTGGAACGTCCTTGAAGATGTCCCAGAGATCAACGTGTGCCATGGTGTGGTGCTCCTTTAAGTAGATGTAGTGGGACGGTTCTTAGACGTCAAGAACCAGGGTCTGGCCCTTGCAGCCACGGGAGACACACGCCATCATCGAGGTCTGTGCCTTCTTTTCCTTGGCGGTGAGAACCTGGTCGCGGTGCTCCGCTTCGCCCTCGATGATGCCAACCTCACAGGTGCCACAAAGACCTTCGCGGCACTCGGCGTAGAGGTCAACGCCAGCGTTTTCCAGGGTCTCTAGCAGAGTCATGGTTGCAGGAACGTCGTACTCAACGCCGGTGGAGTTGAGCTTCACCTTGAACTCATCGTTCTTGGATGGGTCAAGCAGAGTGGACGCGGTGAAGGACTCACGGCGAACGGTGTCTTCTGGCCAATCCTTGGTGACCTCGAGAACTTCGTTGGTGAAGCGGTCTGGACCACAGGTGAGCAGCTGCACGCCTTCTTCGTAACGATCCGCGAACTGGGAGATATCCATGCGGTTCTTCTCGTCGGAAATGTACAGGTGAGCATTGGCACCGTGGTTTTGCACGATCTCTTCCAGGTAGCTCATCTTGGTCTTAGAAGAACCGGAGTAATGCAGCTCGTAGTCGATGCCTTCGCGCTTGGCTTCGTCCGCCATTGCGAGCATCGGGGTGATACCGATACCTGCGCCGACCAGGATGAGCTTCTTTGCATCCTTGTCAAAGCGGAAGTTGTTGCGAGGGCCACGCACATCGATAATTGCGCCTTCGTGGACGTTGTCGTGGATCCACTTGGAGCCACCACGGGACTCGTCTTCGAGCTGGACTGCGATTTCCCAGGAACGTGGGGTCATGCGGACCAGGGAGTACTGGCGGTTCAGGTCGCCGGCGCTGATCTCGATGTGGGCACCTGCGAAAGCCTGTGGCAGGTCGATGTCTTCGACTGGCTCGAGGACGATCTTCATAACCTTGTCGGTGACCTTCTCAGCGGTAACAACCTTCATCTGACGGGTCTTCAGCTCACGGGATGGGCCGTTGTAGATGATCTCTGGGTTGTCCTTTGGCAGCTCGCCAAGACGCTCAGGGTTCTTCTCTGGGTCCCAGGTGACCTTGATGGTCTGAGGGCCGCGGAAGGAAACGGAAGGCAGACGACCGAAGTCCTGAGTCTTGTCCATCTCCATGTGTGGCAGACGCTTAAGCAGCTGCTGCAAGATCATCTGCATTTGCAGACGAGCGAGGTTACGGCCCATGCACTGGTGGATGCCGTAGCCGAAAAGCAGGTGCTTGGTGACGTTATCGCGGTACAGGTCGAAGGTGTGTGGATCCGGGAACACCTCTGGGTCGCGGTTAGCAGCGGAGGTGACCAAAAGAACGCGCTCGCCAGCTGGGATCTTCACGCCGCGAATTTCTACGTCGTTAAGCGTGCGACGACGCCATGCGTGGGAGCCACCATTAAGACGGAAGGACTCTTCGATTGCGTTCGGAATGAGCTCTGGCTTGTCCTTGAGCAGGTTCCAGATGTCTGGACGCTCGGTGAACAGGTAGATGAACAGGTTGGATACCGAGTTCGCTGTGGTGTCGTGCGCTGCGGTCACCGCAGACATGGTCTTAGAGCGCAGGTAGTACATCGGGACGGACTCTGGGTCTTCGCGGTGCGCGCGGATGGAGTGAGGTACCCAACCAGTACCTGGCTCGGTCTCTTCAGCCATCATTAGCTTGTTCAGAACGCGCTGGGAGTGCTGCCAGAACTTACCGTTGGTCTCGGCGACCTTCGCCTGGGTCTCAGGGGTAGTCTTGCCCCAGGTAGCGGTTGCGTGGCCCATGGAGAACTGGTGGATCTTTTCCATGTCGTCCGCTGGAACACCCATGAACTGCAGCGCGACGGTCAGCGGGGAGATGTAGAGCAGCTCGCGGAAGATGTCTACTTCGCCCTTATCGATGAACTTGTCGATGTATGAATCTACGGTGTCGCGGACGGTGCCTTCCAGCTTGCGCAGCTCGTCAACCATGAATGGCTGCTCGAGTGCACGGCGACGTGGGTTGTGGATTGGCTCATCGGTGTTGACGATGGTGTCGCGGAAGTCGTAGCCGTAGTCGTCGAGAACCTTCTGGTTCTCAGGGGACATTGGAACTGCCTTCTCCAAAGCGGTATGAGCGGTGAAGTTCTCCTGGTCCTTGAAAACAGCTAGGCAGTCTTCGTAGCGGGTAACTACCCAGTAGCCGGACTTGTGAGAGTAGAACACGGGCTGGTGTTCGAATGCCCACTCGGAGTGCTTCCATGGATCATCTACGAACTCTTGGCCCAAGAAGTCGAAGTTCGCGTCTGCGCCTTCGCCCGGGGTGCCGAAAATCTCGAGAGCCTCTTCGCGGGTGAGAGAGGTGTTCTCACCGTTGAGGTATGGGCACTTGGATTCCGCCGCGTTTGGTTCATTAACCTGGCCAGCCTCGTTGACCTGGTTAATCATGTCGTTAACAGTGCTTGTCATTGCGTCCGCCCCTTCCTTGGGGATTCGTGTCCTAATACGCCTTTAGCGCCGAGTTGTGTTCGGCGTTACAAGATGGACGCTATACGTGAGCCAGACTACAAACAAATGGTTTAGACGTTTCCGCAGAGAATTACCCCCCAACAGGGGCGGAAATCTGACCATTAACAGCCATTAACACCCCTTCCACTCCCCGCAGCCCCACAATGGCGCTGGTCACATCGCCTTTTATAAACATTCATAATGATTGCAAAGTTTCAAAATTGGATGCCCGTTTACTTCCACAATGGGCCTTTTGCGGAATGTGGCGACTAGCATGATTCCGTCTTACGGAATTACGCATGTCCGATCTCCGTATCCAAAGACAACAAAAAGGGCCCGGCCCCGATGGAATATCGGGGCCGGGCCCTTGACTCCCCTTCCCCAGTCTGAAACTGGGGCAGAGAGTTCGTCGTTAAGCGAAAAACCGCTTCTATGGCATCATGGAGCCGTTTTCCAGCATGCGAACGTGGAAGTCGAACGCGGTCTTCAGATCATGAGGAGTGGACAGATGCGGCTGTACCGACTGTGCACGCTCAAAGTACTCCTGCAGAGCTGGCTGGTAGTTCGGGTGAGCGATCTCGATCATCTTCGCCACGCGGTCGCGTGGAGCAAGGCCGCGGAGGTCGGCGTAGCCACGCTCGGTGATGATGACCATTGCGTCGTGCTCGGTGTGGTCAATGTGGGAAGCGAAAGGAACGATGGTGGAGATCGCGCCGCCCTTAGCCTCCGAACCGGAGATGAAGGATGAGACGAAGGCGTTACGGGTGAAATCGCCAGAACCGCCGATGCCGTTCATCACGCGGGTGCCGTTGACGTGAGTGGAGTTGATGTTGCCGTAGATGTCGGCCTCGATCATGCCATTGGTCGCGATCAGACCCACGCGGCGAATGACCTCTGGGTGGTTCGAGATCTGCTGTGGACGGAGGATGATGTGCTCGCGGTAACGCTTCGCCTCGTCGTTCATCTTTTCTGCATACTCAGGAGACAGCGAGAACGCGGTTGCAGAAGCCACAGTCATCTTGCCGGCATCGATCAGGTCGACCATGCCGTCCTGGATAACCTCGGTGTATGCCTGGATGTTCTCAAACTTGGAGTCCAGCAGACCGGCCATCACTGCGTTTGGAACGTTGCCCACACCGGACTGCATGATGTAGCCGTCGTAGCTCAAGCGACCAGCAGCAACCTCGTCTTCGAGGAACTGGAGGAAGTTGGCAGCAATCTGCTTGGAAACCTCGTCTGGCTCCTTGAACGGTGCGTTGCGGTCTGCCTCATCGGTCTCGACGATTGCGACGATCTTTGCTGGGTCAACCTCGATGTACCCGACACCGATGCGATCACCAGGCTTATTGATCGGCACGGCAACGCGGTTCGGCAGCGCCGGCACAGACCAGATGTCGTGCATGCCTTCAAGATCCAGGGACTGCCAGTTGTTGATCTCAACGATGACCTTGTCAGCCGCGTTGATGTACTCGACGGAGTTACCCACGGAGGAGGACGGCACGATGTTGCCATTTTCGTCGATACGAATCGCCTCGACGATTGCAACGTTGACCTTGCCGAAGAAACCCTGCTCAACGTAGAGACCGGACTGGGAAAGGTGAATGTCCTGGTACTTCATCTCGCCAGCGTTGATCTTGTTACGCATGGTCGGATCGGACTGGTATGGCATGCGGTAGCGGATTGCATCCGCCTCGGCGAGGACGCCATCGCAGTCAGGAGCGGTGGATGCGCCGGAGAACACATCGATTGCGAACTCTTCGCCGCGAGCGTGAGCAGCCTTCGCCTTTTCAGCGATGGCGGTTGGCAGTGCCTTTGGGTAGCCCGAGCCGGTAAAGCCGGAAACGCCGACCTTGTCGCCGTTGTTTACAAACTCAGCGGCCTCTGCCGCGGTCATAACCTTGGATTTCAGGTCAGCTTTTGCGATGCGCTCGCTCATGCTTTCATTCACCTTCTATTACGTAGGACAATAAATGTGTGTTCCAGCATATTGTGGCCCAAAAATCTATTGCACGCCACAAGATTCACGGTCCTTGGGGACGATCTTCGCAACGATGTTAATTTTGCAGGTTAAATCAGACAGTCCTGCGTTCACTACCTCCACAAACCCCAATCTAGGGGCCTGTACTTTCACCCCCTCCAGTCACCCCCGTCACGTGAACCGTTCATTTTTTGGAGTTCTTTACTCCTACTGGGACAATGGCGTGCGTGAATCAACCTCGTCTACGCATCGGCAACATGGATCTTTCCTCGCCAGTCATCCTCGCCCCCATGGCTGGCGTAACAAACATGCCGTTTCGCGTTTTGTGTCGCGAGATTGAACAGGAGCTAACGGGCACAACCTCCGGGCTCTACGTGTGTGAGATGATCACCGCCCGCGCACTTGTCGAAGGCAACGAGAAAACTCTCCACATGACTACCTTCGCCGAGTCTGAAAACCCGCGCTCGATGCAGCTTTATACTGTGGACCCCGAGTACACATATAAAGCCGTCAAAATGATCGTCGATGAAAACAAGGCAGACCACGTCGACATGAACTTCGGCTGCCCAGTACCCAAGGTGACTCGTCGCGGAGGCGGTTCAGCGATCCCCTACAAGCGCCGCCTCTACGCAAACATCGTTGCTGCCGCCGTGCGCGCCGCGGAAGGTTCCGGCATTCCGATCACGGTGAAGTTCCGCATCGGCATTGACGACGACAACCACACCCATCTCGATGCCGGCCGGATTGCTGCCGAAGAGGGAGCTTCCGCCGTTACGCTGCATGCGAGGACCGCTGCCGAACGCTACTCCGGCGAGGCTCACTGGGATGAGATCACTCGCCTCGTCGAGCACATGGATGGCTCCGGCATCCCAGTATTGGGAAATGGCGACATCTTTGCAGCATCTGATGCCCAAGCAATGATGGAACAGACAGGGTGCGCAGGCGTGCAGGTGGGGCGTGGCTGCCTCGGCCGGCCATGGCTCTTCGCGGAAATCGGCGCGCAGCTGCGTGGTGAGGCGGTGCCTCCCGAGCCTACTTTTGGGCAGGTCACCCGCATCATCTACCGTCACGCCGAATTGCTCGCAGAGCACGACGGCGAGGACCGGGCATGCCGCGAACTTCGCAAACACACTGGTTGGTACCTGCGCGGCTTCCCAGTAGGCGGCGAGCTCCGTGCGCGTTTAGCAAAGGTGTCAACTCTCAAGCAGCTTGCCGACGAACTGGCGCCTTGGGAAGACTCTGAGGTTTTGGCGGACGACTCGGACGGGGCCCGGGGCCGCCAGGGTTCTTCGTCGAAAGTGGCACTCCCCGACGGCTGGCTCGACGACCCTGAAGATGAGACCGTTCCAGTAGGTGCAGAGATAGAGAATAACGGCGGCTAGTTTCCTTCACGTTAACCATTTGTTTGGCCATTGTAGTTTCACATGTTGCGCAATTTTCTTGTCCGTGCCCTATGATTGCTCGCATGCGAACTGTCTACCGTGAACATCTTGACGCTTTCGCGCACGATCTGTTGGTCATGTGCGACTCCGTCCGATCGATCATGGATAAGGCATCCGAAGCCCTTCTCACCACTTCGTTGGAGAAAGCCGAGGATGCCTTGTCCTTGGCTGACCCACTCGAGGAAATCCGTGTGCGTTGCGAAGAGCGCGCTGTCCAATTATTGGCGCTAGAAAACCCTGTGGCATCTGATTTGCGCCAGGTTGTCTCGTCGATTTATATCGTTGAGGATTTCAACCGCATGGCTGCCCTGGCGATGCACGTTGCGAATACGGCGCGACGCCGTCACCCAGATCCAGTCCTGTCTGATGACATGGTGGGGTACGTCGAGGAGATGGCTCGCTTGGTTCAGGAAATGGGCGAGAAGACTCACGATCTCCTTGTCGACCCTGACGCTGACGTAGCCATGATTCTGAATGAGGATGACGATGCCGTTGACGACCTCAACAGTTTCCTTCTTGAGTTGATGACTCAGCGCGAGTGGAAGCACTCGATCCGCCAGGCGGTAGATCTTGCTGGACTCACTCGTTTCTACGAGCGCTACGCAGACCACTGTGTCAACGTGGCTGCTCGAATCGTGTACCTCACCACTGGCTTACAGCCGGAGGAGTACCTGCGAAAGCGCGAGTCTGATCGTGAGGAGGCTGAGCTCGCGAAGCGTTTCGAGGCATTGGAACGGCAGTTCCGCCGAGGTTTCCGCCCCGAATAGCAGGCGTTGGAGACACCGATAAGCCTCACCACTGGGTTTCCCTGTGGTGAGGCTTCGTCGTCAATGCCAGAAGGCTTCTTGCCAAGGCAGGAAGTTGGCCCCCTCACCTTGCAGCGAGGGGGCCAACTTAAGGATTCGTTGAAAATGGCGTTTAGCCGAATCGACCCGCGATGTAGTCTTCGGTTTCCTTCTTGTCAGGGTTCTCGAAGATCTTCTGGGTGTCGTTGAACTCGATGAGCTGACCCGGCTTGCCGGTTGCCTCGAGGGAGTAGAACGCGGTCTTATCGGACACACGTGCAGCCTGCTGCATGTTGTGGGTCACGATAACGATGGTGAACTCTTCCTTCAGCTCGTGGATCAGGTCCTCGACTGCAAGGGTGGAAATTGGGTCAAGAGCGGAGCAAGGCTCGTCCATGAGCAGAACTTCTGGCTCAACTGCGATCGCACGAGCGATGCACAGACGCTGCTGCTGACCACCGGAGAGGCCGCCACCTGGCTTGTCCAGACGGTCCTTGACCTCTTCCCAGAGGTTTGCGCCGCGGAGGGACTTCTCTGCAACTTCCTTGAGCTTCTTCTTGTTCTTCTCGCCGGAGAGCTTCAGGCCTGCAACAACGTTGTCCTCGATGGACATGGTTGGGAATGGGTTTGCCTTTTGGAAAACCATGCCGATGGTATTGCGAACCGACACTGGATCGACGTCGCGGTCGTAGATGTTTTTGCCGTCGAGCAGGATCTCGCCCTTGACGGAAGCACCAGGGATGACCTCGTGCATGCGGTTCAGGGTACGAAGAACGGTGGACTTACCACAGCCGGATGGACCGATGAATGCGGTCACAGCCTGTGCTGGGATGTCAAGGTTAACGCTTTGAACGGCGTGGAAGTCGCCGTAGTAAATATCAACGTCGTTGAGTACGAGCTTAGACATTAGATTCTCCTCAGAGTGAGTAGGTGTGGCGACTTACTTCTTAATCGCGAAGCGGGCAGAGATGAGACGAGCTACAAGGTTGATGACGACAACCAGGATCACCAGAGTGAGAGCAGCGCCCCACAGCTTGTCCATAATTGGCTGTGCGGTACCGGACTTGTACATGTCCAGCATCATCAAAGGAAGGGAGGACTGTGGTCCACCGGTTGGGTCCCAGTTCACAGAAGAAGTGGAGCCCACCAGGATCAGTACCGGTGCGGATTCACCCATGACACGAGCAACTGCCAGCATGATGCCGGTGACGATACCGGAAAGGGCGGTTGGCAGAACGATTCGTGCAATGGTCTTCCACTTAGGAACGCCAAGTGCATATGACGCCTCACGAAGATCCATCGGAACAACGCGGAGCATTTCCTCGGTGTTACGAACAACGATCGGGATCATCAGAAGGATCAGGGACAATGCCACGGCAAGACCGGAACGGCCCTGGCCGAGGATGGTGATCCACAGTGCGTAGATGAACAGTGCAGCAACGATGGAAGGAACACCGGAAAGGATGTCAACCATGAAGGTGGTCATCTTGCCCAACTTGGAGCCGTGTGCATACTCAACCAAGTAGATGGCGGTGAAGATACCCACCGGGATCGAGATGATGGATGCAACCAGGGTCTGCATCAACGTACCGATGATGGCGTGTGCGGCGCCACCGCCAGGAAGCAGTGCGATGGTGGAAGACTGGTCCATGGTCCACCATTCAGGAGACAGGACTGGACCGATTCCTCGGGAAATTACTGTCCAGAGAACCCAGACAAGTGGAATCATTGCCACGATCATGCAGGTCCACATGAGAACCGACATGACGGTGTTGGTGGTCTTGCGGCTTCCGGAGATGTGAGTGAAGATCGGCTCGCCTGCGCCGGAGACCTTTTCGTTAGTAGGGGTAACAGTAGTCATTGTTCGCTCCTTCCCCTTACTTCTTGTTCACGATCGCACGAGCGATCGAGTTGACGATGAATGTGAGCAAGAACAGAACCAGACCTGCAGCGATGTAGGCACCTGCTGAGATTGGGTTGTTAAACTCTGCGGCCGCGGAAGCAATCGCCGTTGCGAAGGTGGTACCACCGTCGAACAGGGATCCACGGAACGCCGAGGAAGGCGATACAACCATGTACAGTGCCATGGTCTCACCCAGCGCACGGCCAAGACCGAGCATGGAACCGGAGATGTAACCGGAAAGACCGAACGGCAAAACGGTCATACGAACAACTTCCCAACGGGTTGCGCCGAGCGCCAGAGCGGACTCGATCTGTCCCGGAGGAGTCTGCACGAAAACCTCGCGTGCGGTAGCGGCGATAACCGGGAGAATCATCACTGCAAGCACGATGCCACCGGTGAGCATGTTACGGCCGGTTGCAAACGAAGGGGTGTTGGAGAAGGTCGCGAACAGGAAGAAGTTTCCAGCCCAAGAGTGAATCCACTCGTACAGTGGCGAAAGGAATGGACCCAGAACCTGCCAACCCCACAGACCGTAAACGATCGAAGGAACCGCGGCGAGCATATCGACCAGGGTGCCCAGCGGGCGGACGAGCTGCTTCGGTGCGTAGTTGGACAGGAAGATTGCAATACCCAGAGCGATCGGCATCGCGATGATCAAAGCGATCAGCGAGATGGTCAGAGTGGACATGAACATGTTCGGAATACCGAACTTCATGTTCTCCAAGTCGTTGGTCTGCCATGGGCCACGGTAAGTGAAGAAGCCGAGGATGCCGTTTTCGTTACGCATCAACGGTGGGGTTGCCTGGATCAGAAGGAAGATACCGATCGCAGCAATCAGAATGGTGATCAAAGTCGCCGATGCAACGGAAAGGAACTCGAAGACACGGTCGCCCGGACGCTTTACGCCGGCGCCCTTTGCTGGTGTCGTTGTCGCAGTTGCCTTATCATCACCCGCGGAAACTGGGATGCCCGCAGAAGAAGGTTCAGGTGCATCGGATGTCGTGGTTACCCCTGCGTGGAGCTGTTCCTGCTCTGCGTCAGGCAAGTTGTTGCTAGCCATTTCACGAATCCTTAGTGATTTTGAAGATGATGGTGCCCGGAAGCGGGTTAGCGCTAAGTGGCGCTACTGCTTGACAGCGCAAAAGTGCGCCGGTGCATAAGAGCGCCCCCGACAATCTGCAAGACTTTCGGGGGCAGCTACTTACACTGGGTGGAGTGCTTACGCGATTGCGTCGACAGCTTCCTTCAGACGCTCAGCGTGGGTGCCTTCGACTGGGATGAAGCCGAGGCCCTCAAGGGTTTCGTTCTGGGAATCCAGAGCAACGCTCAGGAAGTCCTTAACCTGGTTCTTGGTCTCCTCGTCGTAACCTGCGGAGCAAACGATCTCGTAGGTGGTGAGGATCAGTGGGTAAGAACCTTCCTGGTTCTGGGAGAACAGTGCGTCAGCGTCGACAACCATGTCGTGGCCCTCAGAGGTGAACTCGAGTGCGTCCAGTGCTGCACCAACGGTCTCCTTGGAAAGCTCGGTTGGGCCTGCACCGAAGTCGATGTTTGCAATGCCCAGACCCTGCTGATCTGCGTAGCCAGCCTCAACGTAGGTGATGCCACCAGGAACGTTGGAAACCTGGGTGGAAACGCCACCGGAACCCTCAGCACCCTCGCCAACCTCGCGTGGGAACTGCTGGCCCTCGGTCTCCCAAGCGCCCTCAGAAGCAGCTGCAAGGAACTTCTGGAAGTTGTCGGAGGTACCGGACTCGTCGGAGCGGTAAACAACACCGATCTCCTGGTCTGGAAGCTCTACGCCCTCGTTCTCGGAAGCGATCTGCTCGTCGTTCCAGTTGGTAATCTCGCCCTTGAAGATCTTGACGACGGAGTCAACGGAGAGGTTGATCTCGTCTACGCCCTCAAGGTTGTAAGCGATTGCAACTGGGCCGATGACGAATGGAAGGTGCCATGCGTCGTTGCCCTCGCAACGCTCCTTAGCTGGCTCAACCTGATCGTCGGACAGTGGGGAGTCAGAACCTGCAAAGTCAACCTGACCTGCAATGAAGTTCTTGCGGCCGGAGCCGGAACCAGAGGAGGTGTATGCCAGGGATGCGCCATCTACGTTTGCAGAGTACTGCTGGCCGAAGAACTCCATTGCGTTCTTCTGGGAGGATGCACCCTCGCCGACGAGCTCGCCAGCGGTGCCAGACAGACCGTCGGTTGCGACTGCGCCGTTGTCGCCACCCTCGGTGGTGGTGCCTTCTTCATTGCCAGAGTCGCCACAAGCAACCAGGGTTGCGGAGGTAGCGGCTACGACGCCAAGGATTGCGAAAGAACGCTTGAAATTACGGATCACGGGAAACCTTTCCGGTGCAGTTGTCAGATTAAAGTCTGAGCATCGGTTCCCAGCTCGGGAGGAGGTCTTGCTATCGCCCGCTCAGGCCACAGACACAACCGTCCGATTGCTCACAATGGGCAAAGCTACGGGAGCGACATGAACCGTACGTGTCCAAGGAGGTTAACAACTGGTTAACTTTTTTGCAGTGTCACCGAAAAGCCAGCTTGCACACCCGAAGCACGGTAGGTAACCGAAGTGGCGAAAGCGCCCCCCGCCCCTATTTTCACATATTATTCATAGGTTTTGGGGGTGATTTTCGGGGGCATTTGGTTACTAGTGTGGAAATTGTTACGCATTTAGTTGATACGCCACATGGTCTTCCGCAATCTTGAAGCCTAAGTCTTCATAGCGCGCGACCGCCGGAGCGTTGTCGGCCTCAACATAGAGAATCACTCGCGTTGCCCCATCCTTTTTAAGATGACTCAAGCCCATTCGCAACAGCGGATCCCCGAGCCCTTTCCCCCGAAAGGCGCTGGACAATCCCACAACGTACACCTCACCGACACCACCTGGATGCTGCTTTGTCCAGTGGAATCCCGCTAACTCGCTACCCTGATAGAGGAAGAGGACACCGTGAGGATCAAACCAGTCAGTGTCCATCCCTTGGTGCAGGCGCGCGATATCCCAGCCACCTTGTTCCGGGTGCCACGAGAATGCCTCGTTGTTCGTATTCAACCAGGCATTATCCACGGCCTCCACGCCCCACCGTTTGACTGCCGCGGGATAGTCAAGCGCTTCAAAACCATCGGACAGTCCGGGCATCTCTGCTGCCGCGTCGAATGCGGGGCCGTCAACTGCCATAACCAGCAATCGTCGTGCCACTTCGAGCCCATGCTTACGAGCAGTCGCCGCAGCAGCCGGCAAATTGCCGTGCGCCCAGACCGAAGCATCGGAACGCTGTTCCAGCACCCGACTAAGGATCTCACTCGCTAGGCCTTGACGACGAGCATCAGGCGCGACTACCAGCTCCACTCCCCCATCCGGTGCGAGGGCCGCCACGGCCTTGTCTTCTACCACAAGGTGCTGGTGGGCCAACGCTTCGTCGCCAAGCCCGCGCAAAAACGCCTCGGAAAAGGGCGCAACCTTATCGTGGCACTCCGCCCGTTCAATGAGCGCGAGAGCCCGCTGACGCTGATCTGCATGCTGCGGAAGCTGAAGGGAAAGGATCTCGGAATTCGTCATGCACCCAGGTTACGGTACAAATAGAAGAGTGAAGCCAGAAACATTCCTTCGTCGATCAGCGCGCTTCTACGGAACCCTCTTGACCGTAGTAGTCGTAGTGTGCGCGCTGTGGCTCGTCGATAGTGTGACAGCTGCTCGAGTGGAGTCTCGCCTGGCCAAGTCCGTCGTAGAGGATTCGCAGCTGGTAGCCACGCCCAAGGTCTATGTGGGCGGGCACCCCTTTGCCCAGGTGCTGCTGACGAACAAGATCCCGAATATTAGCGTCGATGCGCTGGACGTTGATATTAAGGACTTGGGAATCGTCAATGCCTCTACCTCGATCTATAACGTGGACATCCCCGCTTCCAAGGCATACGCTGGCGATATCGTCGGACGCCAGGCGGAGCTGATCAAACGCACAATTAGCCTCGATGGGGTGGCTATGGGTCAATTTCTGGGTATGACAGACTTGGATATCTCCAATCCGTACGATATTTCCCCAGGTGGTGGCGTTGCTAGCGAGGCACAACTAGCGGGTACGCTGCCGGGCACCAACACGAAGTCAACAGTCATCGTGACGCTGCGTCTCGATGGCTCAAAGTTCAGGATGGAGCCGGTAGAAATCGTCGAGTCTGAAGAGCCCGCCAGCTTAGTACAGAAGGGCTACACGCTGGAGTTCGATACCCGTGAGCTTCCATTGGCCACAAAGGCAAGCTTAGTCGAGCTTTCAGGAGGCTCCATTAAATTTGAAGCAGAGCGACGCAACGTCACATTGCAATCGAGCGATTTAACGCCGGTGGAAACTGGGCATTCTGAGTTCACCGACTACGCTAGTGAACATGAGTGATGGAACAACAAGCAATACTTCTGACGAATCCCAACCCTTGAATGGAAATGACGCCGTCAACCTCGCCGCCGAGCAATCCCAGGGCACTGCACATCGCAACATCCCCGCACTGGGTCTCGACGAGCTTCCATTGCACGACGACACTGCAAACCTCCGCCAAGGCCCGAGCCTGCATGACGGCCTTTTAGCCCTCCTTCCGCTCGTAGGCGTATGGCAAGGTACCGGTCAGGGCAACGAAGACGGCAAGGACTACTCCTTTGGCCAGCAACTTGTGATCGCCCACGACGGTGAGAACTATTTGCGCTTCGATTCCCGCATTTGGCGGATGGACGATAACGGCGCCTCCACCGGTGCCGACCAGCGCGAAACCGGATTCTGGCGCATCAACCTCAAAGATGAAATCGAGGTCACCTTGACTAACACTCGCGGTCTAGTCGAGATCCTCTACGGCGAGCCGATGAATGAGCGCGCCTGGCAGCTCGAGAGCGCTTCCACCATTGTGACAGCGTCCGGCCCCGAAGCCCACGGCCCTGGCAAGCGACTCTACGGCTTGATGCCAGATAACAGCCTCGGCTGGGTCGACGAGCGCGTAGTCGACGGCGAGCTCACCCCATATATGTCTGCCCAACTCAAACGCATCGCGGGCTAGGCTGGATGGCGCCTAGGACAGCTTCGCGTCCATAGCGGCATTGATCAGTGCTCGTATCTCTGCTTCATTGCTGGGTGCGGGCATTTTTTCATCGTCGATCCGCGTCATCCGCACCGCCATGCGCACCGAGCTGACCAACCACACCGACTCTGCTTTGAGTAGGTCATCCAAGTACACGTCGCGCATCTTGCAGCGCCAGCCCTTTTCAGTGGCGTAGTCAAAGATCGCTTTCTGAGTTGTACCTTGAAGCACTTGGCCCCCTGCAGTTGGAGTGCGTAGCCGTTCGCCCTTTTTCACCACGATCACCGTCGACGTCGCACCCTCAAGGACTTGGCTCGTTTTCGGGTCGATGTAGATCACATCATCAAAATCATGCTGCTTTGCCCACCGCAGCGCGGCCATGTTTGCCGCATAGTTCAAAGTCTTGGCTCCCACGGCCATCCAGGGAGCGCTTTCCGACGACTTCCCCGCCTCGGAGACATCCTGCGTGATCGAATATCCCCGAGGAGCTGTCATCACTTTGACTCCGCGTTTGCGCTGATCGATAACCTCCGCATCAATGTCGCGAAGCGTCAGCCAGGCAGTGGGCACACCGGTCGATTGCCGACCGCGCGTGTACGTCCACGTACATTTTGCATCAGGCAGTTCCTTTCCTTGGGAGATCCCACGGTCGTGGATGAAATCATTGATCGCTTCCCGAGTGGCATCGATCCACTGTTCTTTTTTCGGCTCCGGCAAGTCGAGCAACCGGGCCGACCGGGCGAACCGTTTAAAATGCGCGTCTAGATTTGCGGGGCGTCCACCTCGGACGAGCACGGTCTCGAATACACCGTCGCCCCGAGTCACCGCGGCATCGTCCCAGAAGATATGAGGCAGGTTGGCGTTTTGCCTGCGCACGGATCCCCCGAAAGGCTCAATGATGTAGATGACTGGCTGCGGAGGAAGCTGACTTATGCCCATGACCCCCTATTATGCCTAGTTCTTCCTAGTTTGTTCGGGCTACGATCGAACCTGTGACCAACTCGATCTCTCAAACCCCGTCCTATACATCTCCCCTTTTGAAGCGACCAGGAGCCGCCCCGCTTGCCGACGACTCCCTCGTCGATTCCCAGGGTGTCGCCTGGCACTATGGCGATCCCCTGGGTGAACAGCGCGCAATCGACGGTGGAGCGGCAGTCATCGACCGGTCACACCGACGCGTTGTCGCCATTACCGGCGACGACGCCGCTACTTTCCTGAACAACCTGCTCACCCAAAAGCTCGACAATGCCGCCGACGGATTCTCCGCTGATGCGCTCGATCTCAATATCCAGGGTCATATCCTGCACCAGTGCTCCGTGACTCGCGCGGGCGACACTTTCTATCTAGATATGCCCTCCTACATCTTCGAGCCTTTCGTGGACTTTCTACAGAAGATGATTTTCTGGTCCCAGGTTGACATCACAGAGAAAGATCTAGGAATCC